>CAXYCO010000019.1:0-111811 GCA_964275545.1 uncultured Polaribacter sp. | reverse complement strand
GATCAGAACAATTAACTGAAGGAAGAACACCCAATGAGCCAGGTATAAACCAAGGAAATTGGTACAGTACACCTTTTGACAAAACACACGATTTTTCTATTAATGCAAGTTATGAACTAAATAAAAAATGGACATTTAATACGAATTTTGTTTTTCAAACGGGTCAACCAACAAATTACCCAGTTGGTCAATACGAAGTTCAAGGTTTAAATGTGCCAATTTATGACGACAATAGAAGAAATGCAGACAGGCTTCCTGCCTATCACAGGTTAGATGTTTCAGCAACATTAACTCCACGAAAAAATAAGAATAGAAAATGGAAAGGAGAATGGGTTTTCGGAATTTACAACCTATATGGCAGAGAAAATGCAGCCTCTATAAACTTTGCTCAGAATAGAGAAACCTTTAAAAATGAAGCAATACAGACTTCTATTTTTAGCATAACACCATCTGTTACTTATAATTTTAAATTTTGAAACAATAAAAATCACTCCTAGAGAGATTTAATATCACTTATTTTTATGAAAAAGATAAAATTACTTCCTGTTTTATTATTACTAATTTTTTCAAATTGTGAAAAAGTAATAGATGTTGATGTTCCTTCAATTGAACCAAAATTAATTGTAGATGCTTCTTTTGAAGTTTTATTTGATGAAACACCTGTTACTGCAAATACACTTGTAAAACTTCGGTTGTCTGCAGATTATTTTGATGATGTTATCCCAACGGTTACAGATGCTACTGTCTTTATAACAAACTTAACCGACAATAGTGTTACTAACTTTTCTGATGCAAATGCAGATGGAAATTATGAACCAATCACACCTTTTATTCCTGTTGATGATATTCAATATGAATTAACAGTTATCTATGATAATGAGACCTATATAGGAAAAGCTACAAAAATAAAATCATCACAATTTATAACCGTAGAACAAGGTGATGAAACACTGTTTTCCGGGAAAGAAACAGAAGTTAAAGTTTCATTTGCAGATAATGCTTCTGAAGAAAACTATTATTTATTTGATTTCACAAACAATTCATTTTTATCTATAGAAGATCGTTTTTTTAATGGTACAGACTATAATTTTTCCTTCTTTTATCAAGAAGACGAAATAGAGTTACCAACAACTGTAAATGTTAAGATGTCAGGTATTACCAAAGAATACTTTACTTACTTTAGAATTTTAATTAATCAAAGTGGGCAGAATTCTGGGGGTCCTTTTCAAAGTGTACCATCCTCTTTATTAGGTAATATTATTAATACCACTAACGAAGCTAATTTTCCTTTAGGGTATTTTCATATTTCAGAAACAGACACTTATAAATTAGACTTAATTGAAAAAGATTAAATAAGTTGTTAGAAACATCAATTAAGAATACCAGAAAAACTGTATTTTTGAGAGATGAATTTTATAAAAACTACAGAACAAGATTCCAAATACAACCATTTAGAAAAAATGTCACTGTCTAATTTATTAATTAATATTAATAATGAAGACAAATCTGTGGCAATAAGTGTTCAAAAATCTTTACCTCAAATAGAAAAGCTAACACAACAAGTGGTAGATAAACTAAAACTTGGAGGAAGGTTATTTTATATTGGAGCAGGCACTAGTGGTCGTTTAGGTATTTTAGATGCTTCAGAGTGCCCACCCACATTTGGTGTTCCCCACGAATTAGTAGTTGGTTTAATTGCTGGTGGAGATATTGCCATAAGAAAAGCGGTTGAATTTGCAGAAGACTCTACAAACCAAGGATGGTTAGATTTAGAAAATTATCAAATTTCAGATAAGGACATTGTTGTGGGTATAGCTGCTTCTGGCTCTACTCCTTATGTAATTTCAGCTTTAGAAAAATGCAATGAAAATAATATTACTACGGGCTGTATTACATGTAACAAAGAAAGCCCTTTAGCAGAAGTTTCTAAGTACCCCATTGAGGTAATTGTGGGTCCAGAATTTATTACTGGAAGCTCTAGAATGAAAGCTGGAACTGCTCAAAAATTAGTTTTAAACATGCTGTCTTCAGCAACAATGATTCTTCTTGGAAAGATAAAGGGAAATAAAATGGTAGACATGCAACTATCTAATAATAAGTTATTAGAAAGAGGTGAAAAAATGTTAGTAAATGAATTAAATATCGACCAAAAAACTGCAAGTAATTTATTGCGACAATTTGGAAGTGTTAGAAATGCAATCCAAAATTATAAAAAATGAGTACAGATGTAAATTTATTAGGAAAAGGATTAAGGCAATTAGGAATTCTAATTTTTCTTTTGATAATATCCCCTATTTCATTAACAATGGGGTTTAAAGCTTTAAAAAAGTTTACTGAAAGTCCACAAAAATTTATAGCATATGGAATTATATTTATTGGGATTTCATTGATAATATTTACAATATTTTTTGCTTTTAAAACATTTAAAAACTTGCTTAATGCATTTTTTAATAGCAACTAAATTTGAATAACAACAAGCTACATAAAGCTTTAAATTGGGAACATTGGCCCGCTGCCTTTTTTTATGTTCCTAACATCCCATTTGCTTTTTATCTGGCCGCAAAAGCGAAGCATTCTACTTTTTTCAGTGCAGCAAATCCCTCTATAAAAAGTTCTGGAAACGGAACAGAGAGCAAGTCAAGAACGATGGAATTAGTTCCAATAAAGTATAGACCAATAAGTGTTTTACACAAAGCTACACACTGTATTTCATCTACTTTAAATGCTATTAAAAAAGAGCATATACAATTTCCTTTAATAGCTAAACCAGATATTGGCTATAGAGGTTTATTAGTGAAAAAAATTAATTCAGAAATCGAATTAAAAAATTATTTAAAAAAATACCCCATAGATATTATTATTGAAGAGTTTTTAGAATTTAAAAATGAATGCGGAATTTTCTACCACAGAAATCCAAATGAAAAAAAAGGAAAAATATCATCAATAACTTTAAAGAAGTTTTTAACAGTGGCTGGAGATGGAGAATCTACTTTAAAAGAACTTATAAGTAAAAATAGTAGAGCAAAATTGTATTTAAATTTGTTGTTAGAAATTCATCAAAATAAGCTACAAAGCGTTCCTAAAAACAAAGAAAAAATAGAACTTTCTGTTATTGGAAATCACTCTAAAGGAACACAATTTATCTGTGGTAATAATTTAATTTCAAAAAAATTAGAACAAACTTTCGACGAACTAAGCAATACTATTTCTGGTTGGTATTACGGTCGAATTGATATAAAGTATAATTCTTTTGAAGAGCTTGAAAATGGTGAGAATTTTAAAATCCTGGAGATTAACGGAATTCTAGCAGAACCCACTCATATGTATGATACAGAAAACTACACCTATTTTCAAGCATTAAAAGCTATTAGAACGCATTGGAAATCTTTGTATGAGATAGCTACTACAAATCATAAAATGAATGATGTTCCATACAAAAGCGCTCACAAATTCATAAATGAAATGTTTGAATTAAGAGCGCACAAGAAAAAAATAACACAATACTCTAAAAATTAATTACAGACTTCTTTCACTAAACTTTATTCATTGTATTGAGTTCTATAATAAACATCTATTTATTTTTGGCACGTTATTTGAAAATATAAATTTAAACGTGACAGCCGAAAAACGATTTAGAGTAGGCAAAACCTTTAAAACGATATATTATGAAAAAATATATACTTGTAGTATTAGGAGTGTTTATGGTGATTTCTAACATCGAAGCCAAAAAAGGCAAATTACAACCAAAAAATATCGAGGGAAGTTACAGCGATAATAACACGGTAAGTTTTGTTGAAAGAGGGATTAAATTTCACCTATTTTTAAATGGAGGTTTTGATTTTAATACAAGGCACGGAGATCGATATTTCGACTATAACGCTAAGAGAATAAAAAGAACTAGAATCAGAATAAAAAGAGATTTTAATGGTCAAATTAAACAAATAGGGACTGTTTTTATCAACTATGACTATAGAGGAAATGTGAGTCGAATTGGAAATGTTTTTATGCAATACAGGCATGGAAACTTAACAAAAGTTGGAGGTTTAAAAATAGCCTACAATCAATGGGGTAATCCAAGATTTTTTGGACAGGTAAAAAATAATAATTTCTATTATAATGATGTTGGGTTTAATTATAATATTCACATTAGAGATATTTTCGATTATAATGATGCTTATTTTTACAGAAATGATTTTAGAAATAACTATGTTAAGGTTAGAGAAGACACTAACTTCTATTACTATAAAGCAAAACCGAATACTAGCATTGGAAAACGTAGTAAAATATTAAAAAGAAGAAAACAGGTTACTAGAAAGTTACGCCCAAAAAGAAACAAAAGAAACGCTAATAATTCTTACAAAAAACAAGATGCAAATAAAGAGGGTGAAGGTAGAAAAAGAACTAAAGGTTAGAGAAAGAGGATAGGATAAAAAAAACCGCCAAATGGCGGTTTTTTTTTATAAACTTTATTATTTCTAGCCAAAAATATCGTTCAATATTTTTGCCAATCGAATGCCTCCTTTTTGTAATTGATCTCTTACAGTTCCAAAATGGTCATAGGAATATCGATACCGAAGCTTATCACCCATTTTGGCAGATGCATATACTTTTTTAGTTAGTTCATGTACTTCATGCACCCAATCGACAACAGTTCCTTCTTCAATTGTTTCAATTTGTTTATTCGTTAAATCTTTAGCATTGTCTGCTAATTCTAAATAACCCATATTCCAAGCTTCAATCATTTTTGTATCCCAAACAGCATGCAAATTGGTTCCTTTTCCAAACCATTGAACCTGTACTGTATTTCCTCCTTTATCTTCTCTTTGCCCAATGTGCATAGGTTGGTGAAGGTCTCCAACAAAATGGACTAACATTTTTAGGTGAAAAGACTTGTCTTCATCGGAGCTATTCTCATCTTTTAAAACTTGAATACATTTCTGAATTCCCGTAACTAAATCTCCTTTAGGGTTTTTTTCTGCAGTATCATAAGATTCACCCAAGTCCATATTAATATAATGCCAAGAATAATACTTACTGTAAGCTCTGTCTGACTTTATTTCATCTGCAAATGTAGACACAAAGGCTAAACTTTGTCCTTTCAATAATTTATCTATTTTCTTCTTTGCTCTTCTATCTAAATGGTTTTCAGCAATTTTACCTGTTGCTCTGTGTCCATTTTGTCCCCAAAAAACAACTTCTTCTCTAGCAGGATTTCCTAATAAAAAGAAGGATATGAATGTGAATACGATAAGTTTCATCTTTAAATTTTGATATATTTTTTGCGAAGTTATAAAAAATAAATATCAAATTATTTGGAAAGCAATAATAAAATTTGATATATTTGTGATATCATTTTAATATCATAATAAATACAACACAAATGAAAGTAGAAAAAATAATAAAACCCGCAAATGGTTATTTAATGTTATTCATTGTTTTAGCATTATTCTTTGGTGGAATTACCCTATCTATAATTCAGGAAACGGAAATGTATCTACCTCTAATATTTATAGGTTTTATAGGTTTCTTTGGCTTTATATTGGTGAATCCGAACACCTCCAAAGTTGTTTTACTTTTTGGAAAATATGTTGGTACTATAAAAGACAACGGATTGTATTGGGCAAATCCATTTTATAAAAAGAAAACCATTTCTTTAAGAGCTAGTAATTTTGATAGTGAGCGTTTAAAAGTAAATGATAAATTAGGAAATCCTATTATGATTTCTACCATTTTAGTTTGGCGTGTTACAGACACCTACAAGGCCGCCTTTGATGTAGATAATTATGAGAATTTTGTTCGTGTACAAACAGATGCTGCAGTGAGAAAATTAGCAAGTATGTATCCGTACGATAATTTTGCAGATGAGGGGCATGATGAAGATATTACCTTACGATCTAGTGTAAATGAAGTTTCAGAGGCATTAGAAAAAGAAATTGATGAACGTTTATCTATTGCTGGTATCGAAGTTTTAGAAGCAAGAATTGGATATTTAGCCTACGCTCAAGAAATTGCTTCTGCCATGTTAAAAAGACAACAGGCTACGGCAATTGTTGCAGCAAGACATAAAATTGTACAAGGTGCTGTAGAAATGGTAGAAATGGCCTTAGAAGAGTTGAATAAAAAAGAAATTGTAGTGCTAGACGAAGAGCGCAAGGCTGCCATGGTAAGTAATTTATTAGTTATTTTATGTGGAGACAAAGAAGCTTCTCCTGTTGTAAATACCGGAACTTTAAGTCATTAACCACAACGAACTATGAAAAAATTTGTTTTAACAGACGGATATGTTTCTATGGATACCAAACAGCTCCATGTTGAACTTAATACTACAAAAAAAGACATTAAAAATAGAGGCGGGTGGCTAGGAATACTATTATCATTTTTAACCTTAAAACTTTTTTTAGATTTTAGTGAAGAAGAAGTTTTCGATAAAGTATCTGATTATTTTAGTATTGGATTTCAATTTTTAGGTGTTGTTACTATTATTTTAATCTTTATGTATTTGCTATTTTTAAGAAAGTCGAAAAATAATTTAATGATAAACGACATTATAAAAATTGAACTTGACAAACAAGAATTTGAAACAAATGTATCTCTTGTTTTTTCTAGTAAGAGAGAATTTGACCTCAGTTTTAGAAATTTAGAAAACCAAATAGCTCCCTTTTTAGAAGAGTTAAAGAAAAGGAATACAAGATTAAAAATAGAATTAATATAAAATATGAAAACATTTCATCTTACTAAAGGAAAAGTATCAGTGGATAATGAGTATATAATTACTGATAAAAATTCTACTTGGGATAAGATAAAAGGAATGGTTATAACTTTAGTTGGAGGGTTTTATTTGTATGATAGAATTAGTCTTCAAATTGAAAATGAACAAACTTTAGGACACCTTATTTTTATTTGCATCTTATACGGGGTTCTAGCTTTAGCTTTACTAATATTAATATATTTAAATTGGATTAAAACAATTTGGTCTAATAAAATTAAAATTGAAAATCTATCGAGACTTATAGTTAGTTTAGATGAAGACACACCAAGAAATATAGAAGTTGAACTTAAAGGTAGATTTAGTAGTATTGGCATCACTTTCAGAAAAACAGAAAATGACTATCAAAACTTCATAGAATACTTAAAAAAACGCAATAGTATATTTATTATAAGAGATGAAAGAATATAAAATAGTAACACCTAAATTAGGTTTTAAAAATAGAACTCAAAAATATGAAGATATTTTAAACCAATACGCAAGAGAGGGCTGGGTTGTAAAGACCATATTCCATCATACTAATGGGATTTTATTCGAAAGAGACAAAAATAGATAATGAAAATTTTTAAAGAAGAGCAACGTTTTACACAAGCTTGGTTAATAGTCTTATTAGCCATCAGTGTTATTGTTCCTATTGTAATTATTATAAATGAATACTTAGATAAAAACACAACCATGAGTAACAATGAATTTATATTGACTCTAGGAGGAATAATAGTTTCTGTAACGTTTATCTTTTTTTTTCAACTAAAAACAAGAATTGATGAGTTCGGAATTCATTATCAATTTTTTCCTTTTCATCTCTCTATGAAAACAATTCACTGGAAAGAAATAAATACAGCAACAGTAAGAACTTATGATCCTATAGGAGAGTATGGAGGCTGGGGAATAAAAGGAGGACTCTTTTGGGATAAATCTAAGGGGAAATGTATGAATATCTCTGGAGACATTGGCATTCAACTAGTCTTTAAAGATGGGAAAAAACTTTTAATAGGAACTCAGAAAAAAGAGGAAGCAACTCAAGTTTTAAAAACATACAATACAAAAAAAATATGATCAGAATCATTGTCTATATAATTGTTTTTGTATTTGGAATTTCACTTTCATTAGCACAAATAAAATCTGAAGAAATAACAATACACAACCAAGCAATTCAATTGCCTGGCACCTTAACTTTATCTTCAGAAAAACAACCTTTAATTATATGGGTTCATGGTTCTGGACAAATAGATAGAAATGGAAACCAGCCAACCGTAAATGTAAAAGCAAATTATATTAAACAATTTAGAGATGCTGTTAACAAAGAGAATATTGCTTTTTTTAGTTACGACAAAAGAACAGCAAATATAAAAAACACCGCTTTTTTACAAGGTACACACATTAAAGATTTTGCTTTGGATGCAAATGAGGTGATCAATCATTTTAAAAATAATAGAAATTTTCCTCAAATCATTTTAGTGGGTCACAGTCAAGGTTCGTTGGTTGCAATGTTGTCAGCAGAAAAAGCAGATAAATATATTTCTATTGCTGGCGCAGGAGAAACCATAGATCAAACAATTGTAAAGCAAATTACAGAACAAAGTGCCGAGTTCGGAAAAATTGCAGCGAATCATTTTAAAGAACTCAAAGAAACAGGTAAAGTAGCAAATGTAAACCCTAACTTACTTTCTATTTTTGCAAAACCGAACCAATCTTTCTGGGCTTCTTGGTTGGCGCTAGACCCTATTAAAGAAATAAAAAAAATAAAAAAACCTATTTTAATTATTAATGGCACTAAGGATTTACAAGTAAAAATTGACAATGCAAAAAAACTACATGTGGCAAATTCAAAATCAGAATTGCTTATTATAGAAAACATGAATCATGTTTTAAAAGACATTCAAAAAGAGGAAGACAATTTAAAATCGTACTACGCATCAGAATATCCGGTATCAGAAAAACTAATTAAGACAATTGTTTCATTTGTAAAAAAGTAACATGGCTAAGAAAAAAGCTTTCGCTTTGCGAGTTAATGAAGACATGATAAAAGCCATTGAAAAATGGGCTTCAGATGAGTTTCGTTCTACTAATGGGCAAATAGAATGGATGCTAATGCAGGCCTTAAAAGATGCGAAACGCAACCCTAAAGAAAAAGAAGAATAGCATGTCTATTTTCTTAATAAAATGTTAAAAAACACTCAATAAATATTGGGTGTTTTTCTATTTTGTAAATTGTAGGTCATAATTAAAAAACCATGATGAAAAAATTACTTCCACTTGTATTTTTATTAATTACTACCCTCCTATTTTCACAAGAATTCTCTATGGATTTAGTGAAAAATATGAAACCAAGAAATATTGGCCCTGGCGGAATGTCTGGTCGAGTAACCTCTATAGATGTGGTAGAAACTAATCCAGAAATCATGTATGTAGGTACTGCCTCTGGAGGAATTTGGAAATCTACCTCTGGTGGTGTTACTTGGGAACCAATTTTCGAAAAAGAACTTACAGCTTCCATTGGAGCAATCGCAATACAACAATCAAACCCAAGCATAATTTGGGCAGGAACAGGTGAAGGAAACCCAAGAAATAGTTTAAATGGTGGATTTGGAATCTATAAATCTTTAGATGCAGGAAAGACATGGAAAGCAATGGGTTTAGAAAAAACACGTCACATTCATAGAATACTTATAGATCCAACAAATTCAGACGTAGTCTATGCAGGCGCAATTGGTTCTCCTTGGGGAGAACATAAAGAACGTGGAGTGTATAAAACTACAGACGGTGGAAAGACGTGGAAACAAATTTTATTTACAAACATACGATCTGGAACAGCAGATTTAATTATGGACCCCTCAAATCCAAATAAAATAATTGCCGCAATGTGGGAACACAAACGCGACCCTTGGTTTTTTAAATCTGGTGGCGCTGGAAGTGGTCTATATATTACCCATGATGGTGGAGAAAACTGGAAACAAATTACTGAAAAAGAAGGATTCCCAAAAGGCGAATTAGGTAGAATTGGAATAGCCATTGCTCCTAATAATCCAAATGTAGTGTATGCCTTGGTCGAAGCAAAAAAGAATGCACTTTACAAAAGCGAGGATGGTGGATTTAAATGGAAGAAAATAAATGACAAGCCGGGCATTGGAAATCGTCCTTTTTACTACTCAGAAATATATGTAGATCCCCAGAATGAAAATAGAGTATATACCGTTTTTACCTATGTAAACGTTTCACAGGATGGCGGTAAAAATTTTAAACAATTAATGCCCGCTTACAACGCAAATAACGGTGTTCACCCAGATCATCATGCATGGTGGATTCATCCAAAAAACGGAAAATTTATGATCGATGGAAATGACGGTGGATTGAACATTACCAAAGATGGTGGAAAAACATGGCGATTTGTTGGTAATATTCCAGTGGCACAATTTTATCACATCAATGTAGACAATGAATTTCCTTACAATGTATATGGCGGAATGCAAGATAATGGTTCTTGGAGAGGACCTGCCTATGTATGGAAAGCACAGGGAATTCGAAATTCTTATTGGCAAGAAATTAGTTTTGGTGATGGTTTTGATGTCGTTCCAGACAAAGACGACTCTCGCTATGGTTGGTCTATGAGTCAGCAGGGTTTTGTGAGCAGGTATGATTATAAAACCGGAAATAATTATGGCGTAAAACCAACTCATAAAGACGCAAATGTGAAGTTACGTTTCAACTGGAATGCTGCCATTAACATTGATCCTTTTAATAATTCTACCTTGTATTTCGGAAGTCAGTTTGTGCACAAATCGACAGATAAAGGATTAACTTGGACTGTTATTTCACCGGATTTATCTACCAATGACCCAGAGAAATTAAAACAAGCAGAAAGTGGTGGTCTAACCATGGATGCAACAGGTGCAGAAAATCATTGTACCATTTTAGTGATTGAACCTACCGCTTTAGAAAAAGATGTTCTTTGGGCGGCAACAGACGATGGTCAAGTGCATATTACCCAAAATGGAGGTGCAACCTGGACAAACGTTGCCAAAAACATAAAAGGCTTACCCGAATATAGTTGGATTACGCAAATAAAAGCCTCTAATAAAAACAAAGGGGAAGCACTGTTAGTTGCCAACGATTATAGACGCTTTAATTACACTCCTTATGCGTACAGAACAAAAAATTATGGAAAATCTTGGGAACGCATTGTCGATGAAAATGATGTACAAAGTTATGCGTTGTGTATTGTTGAAGATCCAGAAAATGCAAACCTATTATTTTTAGGAACTGATGACGGATTGTATATTTCTACAAATACAGGCAAAAAATGGACAAAATGGACTGAAGGGTTTCCTACAGTTCCTGTAAAAGATTTGGTCATTCAACCCAGAGAACATGATTTAATTATTGGAACTTTTGGAAGAGCTGCCTGGGTTTTAGACGATATTCGCCCACTAAGAGCAATCGCAAACGGAAAAATAGCTTCTAAAAAACTAGTCTTATTTGCTCCTCCAACAGCATATCAAGCTGCAAATCAACAACCAACAGGAAGTAGATTTGGTGCAGATGCAATGTACCAAGGAGAGAATAGAAAAAGAGGTGCTATGATTTCTTATTACATCAACAAACCTTTAGAAAAGAAGAAAAAAGAATCGACAAAGAACGAGGAGCTAGACTCAAAGGAAGATGAAAACACCGTTAAATACGATTCCATTCAATTAGAAATTTTTGATGGAGCAAGACAAATACGAACTTTAAAATTTAAAACTCCAAAAGAAAGTGGCATTCATAAAACGAGTTGGTATTTAAGAGAAAAAGGGGTGGCTAGAGCTTCTAGAAGAATTCGTAAATCTAGTTCAGAACCAGGAGGAGTTTCCGTAAAACCAGGAACCTATCGATTAAAAATGACCTATGGAGAGGAAGTTTCTGAACAGAATATAAAGGTTGAATTTGATCCAAGGTTACAAATATCTCAATCTGCCATCAATCAAAAATATGATGCCAGCAAAGAATTAGAAAGCTATCAAGAAAAAATTGCAGCTGTGGTAAAGCAATTGGTTGAAAGTAAAAATACAGCAACTTCTTTAAAATCTACATTGACCAAAGAAGACAAAGAAAAGTATAAAACAGAAATTAAATCCTCCTCACAAATCATCAAAAAAATAGATAGTCTACTTGCTAAGTATTTGGGAACTGTTGATAAGAGACAAGGAATTACAAGAAATCCTGAGGTGACCGTGAATCAGAGATTTGGTCAAGCAAGCAGATACGTTCGCTCTCGTTTTGGAGAACAAACGACTACAGAAAAAGTGTTAATAGATCAATTTAAAGAGCAATATAATAAAGTGATCAGTGAAACAAATACATTCTTTAATAATGATTGGGTAGACTATAAATTGTCTGTTGAAAAAATTAAAATTTCTCCTTTTAAAAAAATTAAACAATTTTAAAGTAACTACTTATGAAAAAACTACTAGTACTGCTATCAATAGTAAGTATAACTTTTGGCTGTAAGAATAATGAAAAAAAATCAATAGATCTTGTAAAAACATTAAAACAATATTCTATTGAACAAATGTTGGATAATGAGAGTGTTTTTGGAGGAAGTTTTTCCTCAGACAAATCAAAATTATTAGTAACTAGTAATCGTTCCGGTATTTACAACATGTATACTGTATCTACTTTAGATGGAACTTTTACTCCAATTTCTGCATCTGATAGTTCATCTATTCAGGCAACTTCCTATTTCCCAAAAGATGATAGAATACTGTTTAATATGGATAATAATGGAGACGAACTTGATCATCTTTTTGTAAAAAATTTAGATGGAAGTATAAAAGAACTAACACCTGATAAAGGTTCAAGGACAAGCTTTTATGGATGGTCGAGAGATAATAAAAGTTTCTTTTATGTATCTAATAAAAGAGATAAACGTTTTATGGATTTGTATGAAATGGAAATTGAGAATTTTACTTTTAAAATGATTTATGAAAATAAAGAAGGATATGATGTCTCTGGAATTTCAAATGATAAAAATTTATTCGCATTAAGTAAAACAATAAATACAAATGATAGCGATTTGTTTTTATTTGATAGAACAACTAAAAAGACAACAAAAATTAACAAAATACAAAGTAGAAATTCTGCATCTGATTTTTCTTTAAATGATTCTGAATTTTATTATACAACAGATGCTAGTGGTGAATTTTCTAGTTTAATGAAATACAATATTAAAAATGGAGAACATGAAAAAGTTTTACAAAAAGAATGGGATGTTTCTGGAAGTTATTTTACTAACAATGAAAAATACAGAGTTACCTATATTAACGAAGATGCAAAAAATGTTATCGAAGTTTTAGATGTAGCAAATAATAAAAATATAGAATTACCAAATTTAGATGGAAAAAGTATTACCAATGTTGGTTTTTCTAGAGATGAAACTAAAATGCGTTTTTATGCTGGTGGCTCTCATACTCCATCGAATTTATATATCTATGATTTAGAGTCAAAAAAACAAACACAATTATCTGATGTTTTAAATAAAGAAATAGAAGCTTTGCATTTAGTAAATGCAAAAGTAATACGCTATCCCTCTTTTGATGGTGTTACAATTCCTGCAATTTACTATCAACCTCTTCAAGCATCATTAGACAATAAGGTTCCTGCTTTGGTGTGGGTTCATGGAGGGCCAGGTGGTCAAACTCGTCAAAATTATTCGTCAACAATTCAATATTTAGTAAATCATGGTTATGCTGTTCTAGCTGTAAATAATAGAGGAAGTAGTGGTTATGGAAAAACATTTTATCAAATGGATGATTTAAATCATGGAGAAAAAGATTTACAAGACTGTGTAGAAGGCAAAAATTGGTTAGCCAAACAATCTGTAATTGATGGAAATAAAATAGGAATTATTGGAGGTTCATATGGAGGCTATATGACAATGGCTGCATTAACATATACTCCAGAAGAATTTGCTGTTGGTGTAAATCTTTTTGGTGTTACAAATTGGATGCGTACGTTAAAAAGTATTCCTCCTTATTGGGAATCTTTTAGAACATCTTTATATAAAGAATTAGGAAACCCATATTCTTCAGACTCCTTGCGTTTAAGAAAGATTTCACCATTATTTCATACAGATAAAGTAACCAAACCTTTAATAGTTTTACAAGGGTCTAAAGATCCAAGAGTTTTACAAGTAGAAAGTGATGAGATAGTTGCTGGAGTTAGAAGTAATGGAGTTCCTGTAGAATATGTTTTATTTGATGATGAAGGCCATGGTTTTGTGAAAAAGAAGAATCAAATTGAATCTAATAGTAGAATTTTAAAATTTTTAGATACATATCTAAAGAAAGAAGAACCTTTAAAAAAGAATGAATTATAAATTATTCTAATTTTAGTTTTATGAAAAAAGTACTTATCACAATATTAATATTATTATCAATAAGCAATTTTGCTCAAAAAAATCCTGAAAACCAATTGGGAGCTTGGTATATGTATAATGGAAGCCATACACTTTCAGATTCGTTTTCATTAAAATCTATGGCACATTTTCGCTTTTTTGATTTGGGTAATGATATGCAACAATTTATTGGACGTATCGGTGGAAACTATAAAATTAACCAATACATGAGTGCAACATTGGGCTATGCTTTTTTAAATACCGATGCTACATTTGGTGTTGATGGAGGTGATTTTAATGAGCATAGGATTTATGAGGATTTCAACATAAAACACAAGGTATCTCAACTAGGTTTTGCGCATCGATTGAGAGCAGAACAACGTTTTTTCAACGCTACAACTGGCCATTTCATTCGATATCAATTAAGTCTAAGCTACCCTATTTCAGACCGATGGTCTACCTATGTGTATGATGAAATTTTCTTTGATTTTGACGGGGAAGCATTCAATCAGAATTGGTTAGGTTTTGGCTTTTCTTACAAAACTTCTAATAAGGTAAAATTAAAGTTTGGTTATCAAAAGATCTCTCTAAATAATAATACTGATTTTGATCGTCTTTTACTAGGAATCGTTCTTTCAACAGATCATCGTACTAAGAAATAAGTTACTTTAGCAGAAACTAACTAATTATGACTGAACCAATTTTTACAAATGATGCCATTGTTTTTGGTATTTTAATGATTTCTCTCGGATTCGTTTTTTACACAGAAAGTAAGACTAACGGTTTTTGGCCAAAATTCTATAAAATTGTTCCGGGTCTATTTATGGCCTATTTTATTCCTGCACTATTTACCACAGCTGGTATTATTGCTACGGAGTGGGAATCTAAAAATGTAGTAGGAGAAATGATCAAAGGGAAATCTCAGTTGTATTATGTTGCCAGTAGATTCTTATTACCTGCAGCTTTGGTTTTAATGACATTAAGCATCGATTTAAGAGCCATTTTCAATTTAGGATCTAAAGCACTAATCATGTTTTTTACAGGGACTGTTGGTATTATAATTGGGGGTCCAATTGCCATTTTAATCATATCTATTTTTTCTCCAGAAACTGTTGGTGGTGCAGATTTTGACGCTGTTTGGCGAGGACTCTCTACATTGGCAGGAAGTTGGATTGGTGGTGGCGCTAATCAAACTGCTATGTTAGAAATTTATCAATACAATCCTCAGAAATATGGAGGTATGGTGTTTGTTGACATTGTTATTGCCAATGTTTGGATGGCCATCTTATTAATAGGTATTGGTAAAAAAGATAAAATTGACAGATGGCTTGGAGCAGACACTTCTGCCATTGAAGAATTGAAAGAAAAAGTTTCAAAATTTTCTCAAAAGACAAAAAGAAATCCTTCGCTATCTGATTTAATGATTATGTTGGCAATTGCATTTGGAACCGTTGGTTTTGGACATTTTGCATCCTCTTATTTAAGTTCTTTTTTTAATGATTTCGTTGCTGAAATTGATTCAGAAACATGGAGAAATATCTTCACCTTTTTAGGTTCTAGCTTCTTTTGGTTAATTAGTATTTCTACCGTTATTGCCATTCTTTTATCCTTCACAAAGGCAAAAAATTACGAAGGTGCAGGTGCTAGTAAATTAGGAAGCGTATTTATTTACATTTTAGTGGCAACCATTGGAATGAAAATGGATTTAGCAATGATTTTTGATAATTTAGGGTTAATAGCAATTGGTGTTGTTTGGATGTCTATACACGCAGGTTTATTAATTTTAGTAGCAAAATTAATAAAAGCTCCTTACTTCTTTTTAGCGGTAGGTAGCCAAGCAAATGTTGGTGGCGCAGCTTCTGCTCCAATTGTTGCACAAGCTTTTCACCCATCTTTAGCAACTGTTGGTGTTTTATTAGCCGTATTTGGTTATGCAATAGGTACAGTTGGCGCAATTTTATGTACTATTTTATTAGAATTATCCGCATCACTTTAAATAAAAATCAGCATATTTGCATTCGAAATATTTAGATTCAATGAAAAAAATTATTGCTGTTTTAGCTTTTTCTATTTTAGTAGTCTCATGTTCTTCTAACAAAGAAGAAAACATGACAGTTCAAGGAACCATTAAAGGATTAAAGAAAGGAACTTTATATCTTCAAAAGATGCAAGACACTGTATTAGTTTCTGTAGATTCTATTTCTTTATTAGGTACCGATACTTTTATTTTAAAGGATCATATAGGCTCACCAGAAATGTATTACTTAACGTTTGATGGAAATACAACCAATAGAAGAATTTTATTTTTTGGAGAAGAGGGCTCAATCACCATCAATGATAAATTAGAGGGGTTTGGATTTAATCCAGAAATCTTAGGATCTAAAAATCAAGATATTTTAAACAAGTTTGCTGCGTATATTAAAAGATTTCAAAACGATCGATTAGATTATATAAAAAAGGATTTTGAAGCTCGAAAAGACAATAATGATTCCTTAATTCAACAATTAGAATTAGAATACCAAAAAATGCAAAAAAGAAGAGTTTTATTCACAACCAATTTTGCAATATCGAATTCAGATTATGAAGCTTCACCCTATATTGGTTTAACTGAAATGTATGATGCAAGTTTAAAAATGTTAGATACCGTAAATAATTCTATGACAGAGAAAGTAAAAAAATCTTTTTATGGAAAACGCTTTCAGAACTATGTTAATGAACTAAAAGAAAAAGAAAAAAAATAACTATTTTCACACATAATAAATAAAAACCGGGCAATTTGCTCGGTTTTTTATTTACTTTTGAGAGATGAAAAATATTAATATTCTATTTCTATTGCTAATCAGTTATTCAACTGCTTGTCAAAAACTACCTAAAGGTTTTGTTTATTTATCAAAAATAGACACAACAATACAAGCTGACTTAAGGTATTATACAAGTAATAACTTTATTGGAAAACCAATAGATGGATATAAAAACAATGTTGTTATTGTTACTAAGGAGACTGCAAAAGCATTGAAATTAGTTCAACAAAATTTAATAAAACAAGGGTATAGTTTAAAAATATTTGATTCATACAGACCCCAACAATCTGTTGACCATTTTGTAAAATGGGCAAAAGTTTTAAATGACACTTTAATGAAGAGTCAATTCTATCCAAACGTTGCAAAAAAAGAGTTATTTAAAAGAGGGTACATTGCATCAAAATCTGGACATACAAGGGGGAGCACGGTAGATTTAACGATTGTTGATACTAAAACAAGGCAGGAATTAGACATGGGGAGCCCTTATGATTTTTTTGGTGAGCAGTCTCACCCCTTTTATAAAAATATTACAGAAGAACAAAAATCAAATAGAATGCTACTAAGAAAAATGATGCTGAAAAATAGTTTTAAACCTTATGAAAATGAATGGTGGCACTTTACACTCAACAAAGAACCTTATCCAGAAACATACTTTAATTTCGCTGTGGAATAAACCCTTACATAGAAAGCATTTTTATAGTCTTAGTAAAAGATCCAATCGTTATTTTACAAACATATAATCCACTTGATGGTGAATTAAATTTTTGGTTGTAAACACCAAAATCTTTGACCTCATCTACCAAAATTTGCACCAACCTTCCGTTGACATCAAATATTTCGATTTTTACGTGGGCCTTTAATTTTAATGAATACTCTAAAGTTGTTGAATTTATGAAAGAATTCGGAATATTTTGTTTCAAACTAAACAAGTCTTCATTGGATGATGTATTATATTCGATATCTAGCTTATAAAAATGTATTTCTCCCGAATTACTTAAAGAATTCTGATTAGAATACGGAGAACTAATTAAAATATTCTCTTCATCAATAACCACTTTTGCTCCATAATAATTATAGGCTATTTCTGCCTCTTTAGTAAGCTCTATACTATTGGCAACAGCATTCCCTTGTCCTTCAAAAGTATCATACATATATACTTTACCTGCATTTAATTTAGAACCTGTATTTACTCTACTGGCTCCGACAATTAATTTACCGTATTCATTTGAGGAAACAGAAACTCCAAAATGATCATTATGATCACTATCGCTTTCAATTAATTTCAACCCTTTTTCCCAACCAGAAGTTGTTTCTTTATAAAAATAGACGGCTCCTGTTTTTAAATCATTCTCATTGGTCCCTGGAGCTCCTACGTATAAAATTCCTTCAAATTTTGAGGAATCGTTGTTTAGAGAAAGACTTGGCATCGAAGTTAGGCTGTAACCAAACAAATCACTCGATGATCCATTTTCATCATAAATTTTCGCGGATTGATTCCAGGTATTTGTATTTTTCTTAAAAAGATAAACCACCCCAGATCTTTCATTGTTTCCATCATCATTATAAGCACCAACAGCAATATGACTGCTATCTAATATAGAAAGGCTAAAACCAAAAAAACTATTTGACTTACCTGTATCGGCAAAAATTTTGCTTGTTTCAATCCATTGGTTGTTTATTTTCTCAAAAACATAAGCAGCTCCCGTTTTTAAATTAGCCCCGTTACTATTTAAAGCTCCAACAACAATCAGCCCATCTTTTATTTCAACGGATTGACCAAATTTATCTCCTAAAGTGGTATCTGAACTTTTTAATTTAACTTTTCTTTCCCAAGTTTGATCATCATAATTAAACTCATACACATAAACGGCTCCAGAGAAAAGACCTTTTTCATGGTCTCCAATAGAGGAAATAACTGCAGTGTTTCCATCGATGGAAACTTTGGTTCCAAAACTGTTTAGCGCTTTCAAATCTTCCGGATAAATTTCTTGGAATAAATTCCATTTCCCTTCAGCTAATCGATAGAATAAAACTCCTCCAACACTTTTTTTATTATTGAGGTCTCTTTGTGGAGAACCAACAATTGCCCAACTCTCCGAAATATCAGAAGAGAAGCCTTTAAGCGCATTTTTAACGGCAGGTGTTTTATCAAATTCAACTGAATTTTGACCAACATAAACAACACTTATTAATGTCAAAAATAACGTAACTATAAATTTTTTATTCTTCATCTTTTTAATAAGTTTCAATATTAATATCAATATTCAACGGGGTTCCATTAAAAGTAATTGGAATGGAAGAAAAATTATCGACACCTCCCACAATTCTAAACCCTTCGGGTAAGACTACTCTTAAATTATAGGTTCCAATAGACAGATTTCTAAATACATAAGAGTCATTATCATTAGATATTATAGAGGGTTCTATACCCCCTGTAGAATTTGTATCATAGCTCCCATCATTATCCAAATCTAGAAAAACCCGAAGTCCATCACTCGTAATAATAGTATTTGTTGCTAAGTTAATTGTACCATAAACATCTGAATTATGAGAATACAATGAACTTATTTCAGATTTTAACGGGGGACCAACACCGTCTTCAATTACAGCATAAAAATAAAGCTCTGAAGTATCTCCTTCAAAAGGTTTTGGAGTATAGGTAATATTCTCGGAGCCATAGCCTAGTTCATTGTAATTATCAGCTTTCACGTGCTGAATTAGTCTTCCTTCTTTGTATGAATTTATATTGTTTACATAAAAAGATATTAGGGTTGAATCTGGTTTTGCACTCCAATAATCAATAGACAAGTCAAATTTATTATCGGTGGTTTCCGTAACATTAATCATCGATTGAGGGTCTTGCCAAATTGGATTAAACTGAATAGAATCTATTTCAGTTGTTGTATCTGGAAATGAAACTACTAAATGATACCTTCCATGTAATAAATTCGAATGAACCACCTCTTCTTCACTAAAAGCAGAAGGCGTTTTAAATATGAATGTAGTTACCGTATCTTTTTCTACCAAAGTCATATTTTCTTCATAAGACATTGTAGGTGTCTGATCTATTGCATTTTCATTGACAATAACTGCCTTAGTTAATTCATAAGTTCCTTCCGGACCTACAACATTTATCAAGGCTTTGTCCACCTCTCCTTTCCAATCGATGTCTATTAGCATGGCATTGGGAGCAGTATCAGTTATGTCGAATTCAAAAACTTTACTTTCGTTACTGGAAGAATTTTTTGAATTTCCTCTTTCCTCATCGTGTTTTATGGTGCTCTCAATACTACTAATAGAACCACTTCCTATTGAACTTATCTTCCTCTTTCCAAAATTGTATTTAGCTCCTTCATGGTAAGTGTGCCAAAAAGTCTTAATTTTAACCCAAGCAGCTCCAAAACTTCCATCTAAATCTCCTTTTTTATACCGCACCGCACCATCAACGCTTCCATAATGTTTCCCTCCAATAAAAGGAACCCAATGAGGTACAATAAACTCTACATCTATTAATCCGTCAAAATCACCATGATAGTCAGTGTAGGCATTTACTTTTGCCTGAATAAGAGGGTCTCCAGGGTATTTTATATCGCTAACTACCTTTATATAATGACCAAAATGAGCTATTAGAGCAACTCCACCATCTCCAAGAATGGCATTCCAAGAGTTTGATCCTGATCGATAAGCCCCGATATTTGCTTCCCCCTGAACAATAAATGAGTACTTGCTTATTCCAACATCTGCGCCAGCTTGTAAGAAAGTGGCCGATTTATTATCTAAAGTAAATCCCCCCCCATAAATAGTCGATATACTAGCAGCTACTATAAGACTCGAAGGCTGTGTTAAATTTTTAACGTCTCCCTCCAAATAGGTTAATTGCACCCCTTCAAACATTTCAATGGCATCTGAAATATTATTGGCTCTGTAATCTATTTTAATTTCATCAAGTTCTGCTATGCCCCTTACATCCTTAAATTTCATGATGGCATCTACTTCCCAGCCTTCAGGAAACACAACTTTTACATCAGATTCTACAATACCATCGTTATTAAATTCTAATTTAATTTGTTTAATGTCTATGGCTCCCAGGTTTGCGTGTTCAATATCTATGGTAAAATCCTCTAATTTAAATTTCGGTTCGTTTCCACTGACATCTATTTCTAAACCACCTTGGTTTCCACTTCCTAAAGTTACCGATAAAGAAAACACCTCTTTGACTAAAAGCTTCCCTTTCACTTCAAACTTATTACTTGTGTATTGAACATCTAGGTCTTTGGTTTCAACTTCGAGATTCCCTAACTTTAAATCGCTATTAATATCTACCTCTAAAGAGTGTAGTTTTCCTTTTTCTATCTTAACTCCAGGATCTAAAAAAGTTCCAAAATCGGCATCAATATCATCATTTGCAATACTCAAATCTGCATCCCCATAGAAATGATAAAAAGAACCAACTTTCCAATCTACACCAACATCCGTTGCCTTAATTTTTAATCCCGAAATCTTAAAGGTTGTGGAAACTCCAATATTTACCTGCTTTATTTTATTATTTTTTAAAATCATTCCAGGATCTGAGGCATCTCCGAGGATTGCCTCAATTTCATCATCGCCAACCTTAAAAGTAATATCTCCGTACATTTCATATTTCTCTCCAGACCTACTATACATAAAAGTTAGATCTGTCGGTTTAATTTCTAGTTCTTTTAATTTAAAATCGGAAGTGACTCCAACGTCAATTTTCTGAACCTTTTTATTTTTATATTCAAAACCTGGTGTAGTTTCATTTCCTAGCTTTGCAAAAAGACGCTCACCATCAAAAGTAACATGCAATTCTCCGTACATTTCAAAAAGATCATTAGACTCATTGTAAAGAAATGTAAGCTCTTTGGGCTCAAATGTCATTTCTGAAAATTTAAAGTCTGCGGTAACCTCAGTTTTTATTTTCTTTACAACTCCTTTATCAATCACCAAACCAGGGGTAGTAGAATTCCCTAATTTAAGTTCAAGCTCATTGCCCTCTACTCTACTCTTTAAGGAACCGTGCATTTTATAACTAGTCGCTGATTTATCATACTCAAATGTTAAATCTTTGGGTTCAATTTCTAAATCCTTTATGGTAAAATCTGAGCTAACGCCCATGTTAATTTTATCTACTACACTGTCCTTATATTCTAAACCTGGTGAATCTGAAGTTCCTAAGGATACTTTTATAGACTCTCCATCAAAAGAAGTATCTGCCCCTCCATACATTTCGAAGAGGTCACTAGATTCATTATAAAGGAAGGTTAAATCTGTTGGAGTAAAAGTAATGTCCGCAAACGAAAAATCTGCAGTAACCGATGTTTCAACTTTCTTTACATCTCCATTTTTTATCACTAAACCAGGCTCAGTAGAATTCCCTAATTTAAGTTCAATCTCATTGCCTTCTAGTTTACTCTTTAGGGAACCATGCATTTTATACCTACTGTCTGATTTATCATATTCGAAGGTTAAATTTTTGGGTTCAATTTCTAGATCTTTTATGGTAAAATCTGAGCTAACGCCCATGTTAATTTTATCTACGACACTGTTCTTATATTCTAAACCCGGTGAGTCTGAAGTTCCTAAGGATACTGATATAGACTCTCCATCAAAAGAAGTATCTGCCCCTCCATACATTTCGAAGAGATTACTAGATTCATTATATAGGAAGGTTAAATCTGTTGGGGTAAAAGTAATGCCCGAAAATGAAAAGTCTGCGGTAACCGTTGTTTCAACTTTCTTTACATCTCCATTTTCAATGACCAAACCTGGGGTAGTAGCATCTCCTAATTGTAGCTCAATTTCATTCCCTTCTAATGAACTCTTTAAGGAACCATATATTTTATAACTAGTAGCAGATTTATCATATTCGAAGGTTAAATCAGTAGGTTCAATTTCTAAATCTTTTATGGTAAAATCTGAGCTAACGCCCATATTAATTTTATCTACTACATTATCCTTATATTCTAACCCTGGTGTATCTGAGGCTCCTAAAGATACTGATATAGACTCTCCATCAAAAGAAGTATCTGCCCCTCCATACATTTCGAAGAGATCACTAGATTTGTTATATAGGAAGGTTAAATCTGTTGGGGTAAAAGTAATATCTGCAAACGAAAAGTCTGCGGTAACCGTTGTTTCAATAGAGTTTAAGACACCATTACTTATAGTCAATCCAGGAACATCAGAACTTCCTAATGATAAATTAATGGCGTTCGTTTCTAAAGTACTATTTAAGGTTCCATACATTTTAAAGTAATCGTTAGAAGTATCCCATTCAAAACCTAAATTAATAGGTTCAATTTGTAAGCCTTTTAGAGTAAAATCTGAACTAACATCAAATAAAATATGATCTACAATTTTATTAATAATGTTAAAATCAATATTGGAACTAACTAAATCACCCTCAATCGATACACTTACCGCTCCAGAAATACTAAAACTATTTTCTGAATTGCTATAGCTTAACGAAAGGTTTTCAGGAGCAATTTCTAATCCGTAGGCTGTAAAATCATCTGTAATTTGAGCAGTGTAATCTTGGTCTGACTCACTAAAACTGATCCCAGTAATTCCATCAATAGCAAAATCTTGCCCAGAAGAACTCTGTGAAACAGTAAAAAAAATAAGTAAAAAAAAGTAACTAAATTTTTTTATCATTATATTAATTTTTTGCATTGTAAAACTACGAATTAAAAACTTATAACGAAATTTTAGTAAATTATTAGACTACTTGGTCTAAATCGGCATTATATTTGTGAGAATTCAGATAAATTAAAAAATTATATGAAACCAACTTTAAGCACCCTACTTTATCTTTACGTCGCATTTTTATCACTTCAAACTAAAGCCCAATTAGATAATTCTAATACTGAAAAGGGAAAAACAAAAACTATTATTACCGCTAAAGGAAAAGTAGTTAATAAGCCAAAATCTATAAAAGTGGATGGAATAAATGGCTTCAAAAAAGCATATAAGAAAGAACAAGAAGAATTAAAAAGAAAACAAAAAGAACAAGATTTTAATAACAAAGGAATTCTTACGCAAGCCAAAATAAGTGAAGAACGTTTTTTAAAAGCCTTTAAAAAAATAAATGGTCAATATCAATATCCAAAAATAGACCAAGATTTAGGGAGTTTTAGAACAAATTCTGCAAGTGTAAATATCATCTGTAGAGATTTTCAATATCCAGATGGAGATAGAGTTACTATTTATGTTAATGACATACCAGTAATTGTAAACATTCTTTTAAAACAGAGTTATCAAAAGTTTAGCATTCCTTTAGATGTTGGAATTAATAAAATTGCTTTTAGAGCTCTAAATCAAGGAACCTCGGGTCCAAATACTGCTGGATTTAAAGTGTATAATGATTCAGGTATGCTTATTTCTTCTAATGAATGGAATTTAGCAACAGGCGCAAAAGCCACTCTGGTTATCGCAAAAGACAAATAAAAAACTTCTCGAAATCGTTCTCGTTAAATTACCCTAAATCACTTTTTTTTATTCTATTTAAAAAAGTTATTTTTGTGCTTAAGATTGTTAAATCAATCAATAAAACAACAATAATAATTAGAATGAAAAAAGTAACCAAACAAACCTATTTAGATTGGTATAAAGACATGCTCTTTTGGCGGAAGTTTGAAGATAAATTAGCATCTGTATACATACAACAGAAAGTAAGAGGTTTTTTACATTTGTACAATGGTCAAGAAGCTGTTCTGGCTGGCGCATTGCATGCAATGGACCTATCTAAAGATAAAATGATTACAGCTTACAGGAACCATGTTCAACCCATAGGTATGGGAGAGGATCCTAAACGTGTTATGGCAGAATTGTATGGTAAAGTCACAGGAACCTCACAAGGAATGGGTGGCTCTATGCATATTTTTTCTAAAGAACATCGTTTTTATGGTGGTCATGGAATTGTAGGTGGTCAAATTCCTTTAGGAGCAGGACTTGCATTTGGAGACAAATATAAAGGAAACGATGCCGTTACACTTACTTACTTTGGAGATGGTGCTGCAAGACAAGGATCTTTGCACGAAACTTTTAACATGGCTATGAATTGGAAATTACCAGTTGTATTTATTGTTGAAAACAATGGATATGCAATGGGAACATCAGTAGAGAGAACAGCAAACCATACAGATATATGGAAGCTTGGTCTAGGATATGAAATGCCTTGTGGACCTGTTGATGGAATGAATCCCATTAAAGTTGCAGAAGCTGTAGATGAAGCTATACAAAGAGCCAGAAGAGGAGATGGACCAACTTTCTTAGAAATGAAAACTTATCGATACAGAGGTCATTCTATGTCTGATGCACAACATTACAGAACAAAAGACGAAGTATCTGAATACAAAAAAATAGACCCAATCACACAAGTTTTAGACATCATTAAAGAAAAAAAATATGCTACTGAAGATGAAATTGATGCTATTAATAAAGGTGTGAAAAAGTTGGTAAATGAATGTGAGAAATTCGCTGAAGATTCTCCATACCCAGAAACCCAACAATTATATGATATGGTTTATGAACAAGAAGATTATCCTTTTATAAGTTAAAATATGGCTACTATAATTAATATGCCTAGACTAAGCGACACCATGGAAGAAGGTGTTGTGGCAAAATGGTTGAAAAATGTTGGAGATAAAATTGAAGAAGGAGATATTTTAGCTGAAATTGAAACTGACAAAGCGACTATGGAGTTTGAATCATTCCATGAAGGTACGTTATTACATATTGGTGTTCAAGAAGGAGAAACATCTCCTGTAGATGTTCTTTTAGCTATAATTGGTGAAGAAGGAGAAGATATTACCAAAATTATAAGCGGAGTTTCTGAAACAAAAGTAGAAGAACTAGCCAAAACGAGTACAGAAGCTAAAACTGAACAAACAAGAACTTCTGAAACTTCTATTCCTGATGGAGTTGAAGTAATCTCTATGCCACGTTTAAGTGATACAATGGAAGAAGGAACTGTTGCTACTTGGTTAAAAAATGTTGGAGACAAGGTTGAAGAAGGAGACATTTTAGCTGAAATTGAAACTGATAAAGCTACTATGGAGTTTGAATGCTTCTATGAAGGAACAATTTTATACATTGGGGTTCAAGAAGGTGAGACTGCTCCTGTAGATAGTTTATTAACTATTATTGGGCCAGAAGGATCAGATGTTTCTGCAATTATTGCTAATGGAGGTGCTAGTTCTTCTAACGAAAAAGCTGCATCAACAGAAACAAAAGAAGAAAAAGTTGTTGAAGAAACAAAATCATCAACACTGCATAATGCTACCAATAATTCTGGTAGACGTATTTTTGCATCTCCGTTGGCTAAGAAAATTGCTGCTGATAAAGGCATTAATTTGGCTGATATAAATGGTTCCGGTGAAAACGGGAGAATCATTAAAAAAGATGTAGAAAACTATATTCCTTCTGCAGCAGCTGTTACTCCAGTGGAAACTTCACAATCAGAATCTTCTCAACCTATAATGAGTTTTGTTACTGCTGGCGAAGAAAAATCTGAAGAAGTTAAGAATTCTCAAATGCGTAAAGCAATTGCAAAATCTTTAGGCAACTCTAAATTTACGGCACCACACTACTATTTAAATATAGAAGTTGATATGAGTAATGCAATGGCTTCTAGAAAAACAATTAATGCAATACCGGAGACAAAAGTATCTTTTAATGATATGGTTGTAAAAGCCTGTGCTATGGCCTTACAAAAACATCCACAAGTAAATACTTCTTGGACAGACAATAACACTGTTTTCCATAGTCATATTCATGTTGGAGTTGCTGTTGCCGTATCTGAAGGTTTGTTAGTACCCGTTATAAAACACACAAATCAATTAAGTTTAACACAAATTGGTGCAACTGTTAGAGACTTAGCAGGAAAAGCAAGAGATAAAAAGATTAAAGTAGAGGAAATGCAGGGAAGTACTTTTACCGTTTCTAATTTAGGGATGTTTGGTATAGAAAGCTTTACCTCTATCATTAATCAACCCAATTCAGCCATTTTATCTGTGGGTGCAATACTTGAAAAACCAGTGGTTAAAGAAGGACAAATTGTTGTTGGGAATACGATGAAATTAACCTTAGCTTGCGATCATCGAACTGTAGATGGTGCTATTGGTGCTCAATTTTTACAAACTTTAAAAACGTTTATAGAAAATCCAGTAACGATGTTGGCATAGTTTAAAAAATTATATTTAAAAAAAAAGCCTTGAGAAATCTCAAGGCTTTTTTTCTTTGAAAATTTAAAGTTACTTTTTACTCATTGTCATTGTAACATTCGATTTCAATTCTTGTCCGCTAACAGATAAGATCATATTTATACTGGTGTTTAAGGGAATTCCAGATTTTCTGTTAATATCCATATTACCATTAATCTTTCCAGATGCCATACCTGAAACATCTCCAGAAAGATCTAATATTAGCTTATCTTTTAAGATAGATTTTACTTTATATATAAAGTCCATTTTCATTCCTTTATCGTCTCTGGTCATAGTCCAAGTACTTCCAACCTTAACTGCCTCTTTAGGATAAACGACATTACTAGATTGATTTGCTATATCTTCCATTCCTGGAACATTTGGGTTTACTGATACTTCTAACACTTCTCCTAAGTTATTTCCTTTAGCAAAAACGACAGCCTCTAACATTGGCCCCATCTGAGCTTTCATCATTTTATCGGTATCATTCAACTCATCCTCATTTTTTGTTGAATCAAAACTCATTACATTTCCACCCTGTAAAACATTCATAGACATTTTAGTGAATTTCATTTCACTATCATAAGTATCCTCTTTTACATCTAAAATTTTTATATCCATATTAATAGATATGCCAGTAGACATAATAGCTCCCATATTTTGAGTCATTTTCATAGAAACATCATAAGTTGCTCCTTTTTCGTAATTTAACCGAAGTAATACAGACTCTTGAGCAACAGAAATATTTGCATAAATAACTAAAAATAAGATTAATAATTTTTTCATTTTTTTTGAATTTGAATATTTAATTTTATGATTTACGAATATAAAAATATTAACAAAAAAACGCTTGGAATTGCCAAGCGTTTTTTAAATCTATTTATATTTTATTTTTAAAATTCTTGATTTACATCCCAAGACTCTAGAGTATCTTTTAAGGTTTTTATAAACATCCCTCCTAGAGCACCATTCACAACTCTGTGATCATAAGAGTGAGATACAAACATTTTTTGTCTGATTCCAATAAAATCTCCATCAGGAGTTTCAATTACAGCAGGGACTTTACGAATAGCCCCTAAAGCTAAAATTGCTACTTGTGGTTGGTTTATAATGGGTGTTCCCATTACAGAACCAAAACCACCAACATTGGTAACGGTGTAGGTTCCTCCTTGAATTTCGTCTGGTTTTAGCTGATTATTTCTAGCTCTCCCTGCCAAATCATTAACAGACCTGGTCATTCCAACAAGGTTTAATTGATCTGCATTTTTAATAACAGGAACAATTAAATTTCCATCTGGTAAAGCAGCTGCCATTCCTAAATTTATGTGTTTCTTTTTGATTATAGTATCACCATTTACAGCAATATTTATCATCGGAAATTTTTTAATAGTCGTTGCCACCGCTTGCATTAAAATTGGAGTAAACGTAAGCTTCTCTCCTTCTCTTGCAAAAAATGCATCTTTTACTTTCGTTCGCCATTTTACAATGTTGGTCACATCAATTTCTATGAATGACTGGACATGTGCAGAAGTCTGAACAGAATCTACCATGTGCTTGGCAATCAATTTGCCCATTCTACTCATTTCAATTACTTCGTCTTCTCCATTTACAGAGACCGGAACAGCTTTTGCAGCTTCTTTTTTAACTTGTGGTTTTGGTGCAACTACTTTAGGTTGCTCAACTACAGGTATTGGTTGTGAATCTTTATTTTCTATAAATGATAAAATATCTGATTTTGTAACTCTTCCGTCTTTACCAGTTCCAGAAATAGCTTCCAACTCTTGCATAGAAATGCCCTCTGTTTGTGCAATGTTTCTTACTAATGGCGAATAAAACTTACCTGAATCTGATGTTTTAGAAATCGGTTGAGAAACAATTTCTTGAGCAGCTTCGACTGTTTTTTCTACTTCTGCAATTTGTGAGTTCTCAATTGTGCTTGAAATAACAGCTTCAGAAGTAACACCTTCTCCTCCCTCAGTTTCTATGACGCAATGGTGTCTCCAACATTAACTACTGAATCTTTTTCAAACAGAACTTCAACAAGTGTTCCCTCTACTTCACTTGGCACTTCAGAATCTACTTTATCTGTTGCTATTTCTACAACAGCTTCATCTAACTCAATAGTATCACCTACTTCTTTTAACCAAGATGTAATGGTTGCTTCTGCAACACTTTCTCCCATTTTTGGTAACTTCAATTCAAATCTTGCCATTTCTATTTCATTTTACAGAATGCAAAAATACTAAAAACTGATGATTTGTAACGACTATTTTTGATGAAAAATAATCATTAAAAATAATTATTATTAAACTATTCTTAGTAAAAAAAGAAAAAAACACATTATATTCAATATACATGAATTTATCACTTAAAAATTATTGAATTAATAATTGCTATCTGTTTAGTATTATTTATTAATCCAATCTCTAGGACTTTTTAATACTTGTATTAATCTTTCTTCTTCAGATTTTTTTTCTGGATGATGGTTGTATTTCCATTGAACCTTTGGTGGTAAACTCATTAAAATACTTTCTATTCGTCCATTCGTTTTTAAACCAAAAAGCGTCCCTCTATCATGTACTAAATTAAATTCCACATAACGTCCTCTTCTTACTTCTTGCCAATCCTTGTGTTCATCTCCATATTCAGTATGTTTTCTTTTGTCAACAATTGGAACATAACTCTCTAAAAAACTATCGCCGACTTGTGTCACAAAACTGAATCTATCTTCAATTGAAAAGTCTTCAGTTTCTTTTAAATAATCGAAAAACAAGCCTCCAATTCCTCGCGCTTCATTTCTGTGAGAATTCCAAAAATACGCGTCACAAGTTTTCTTAAACTTAGGATAAAATCCCAAATCATGTTTGTCACAGGCATTTTTACACGTTTGATGAAAGTGAACTGCATCTTCGTTAAATAAATAATAGGGAGTTAAATCTTGACCTCCACCAAACCATTGTGTTACAATATTACCTTGGGAATCATACATTTCAAAATAACGCCAATTTGCGTGCACCGTCGGCACAAAAGGATTGGTTGGATGTAAAACCAAACTCAAACCACAAGCAAAGAAATTCCCTTCTTTTACTTTAAACTGATTTCTTAAAACATCTGGCAATTCTCCATAAACCGCAGAAATATTTACGCCTCCTTTTTCAAAAATAGCACCATTTTCAATTACACGTGTTCTCCCCCCTCCACCTTCTTCTCTTTTCCATATATCTTCTTCGAAGGTTGCAAGACCATCCAACGCTTCTATTTTAGAAGTAATTTGGTCTTGTAAGTTTTCTATGTATTTGTAGAATTTATTTTTCATAATTAAGTTTTTTATCTTCATGTAAAAACTGAATCGTTTGTTTTGAAGCAGCCGTTACTGATAGTGGTAAAACCAAAATAACACCCACCACTGGAATTAATAAAAAAAACATAAAGACAATTCCATTTCCAATTGCAAAACCTTTGTGGTTCTGAACGAATTTTATACTTTCTTTATAATTTAAATGACGTTCTAAGGTATAATCCATATTTCCAAAACCTGCATAATAGGCTTGTACTAAAAATAATAAAATAGTAGAAAATATATTGACTAGAGGAATAAATTTCAATAACAAAATCGGAATTGTAATTATCAGTTCTTTTATCAAGTTTCTAAAGTTGATTTTAATCCCTCTCCATAATTGCTCTTGGAAACTCGTTTTTCTATGAGTATGGCTTAAACTTCCATTGATATGAATTTCTATCCTTTCTGAAACAGGACTCATAAAGGGCGCAGATAAAGCCATAATAACATGCTTATACACAATTAAACCTAAAATTAGTATGAGGATTCCACCAATAAAATTACTAATCGAATTAAAAGTTTCTTTACCAAAATCCCAAATCCAAATTTCTGCTATAAACCCACCGATGTTATCAGATAATACATAAGAAGAAAAACCAATAATAATTGCTAATAAAACACTTATTATCATTGGTATTATAAAGTATTTCCAGAGTTTTAATTTTGAAATTAATTCAAAACCCCCAAAATAAGCTTTCAAACCTAAAATTATGTTTTTCAACATTTTTAAACAATTATTTGATTAGGATAAGATACTTTTTATAAGTCTCAAAATACATCAATAAACTATAAACCAGCAGATTTATGAACTTTATAGATAGGTTTAATTTCTAAAAGGATCTCAATCTAGAAAAATATAGCGTTTAATCTAGTTTATATTCTTTTACAGCATCAATAAATGCTTTTGCATTGTCTAAAGGAATGTTTGGTAGAATTCCATGCCCCAAATTCACAATATATTTGTCTTTACCAAATTCATTAATCATTTGATGCACCATTTTCTTGATTTCGGCGGGTGGAGAAAACAATCTAGTTGGATCGAAATTACCTTGTAAAGTAATATTTCCTCCAGATAAATAACGTGCATTTCTTGCAGAGCAGGTCCAATCTACACCCAAAGCAGCAGCTCCTGATTTTGACATCTCGTTTAAAGCAAACCAACAACCTTTACCAAAAGCAATTACTGGAATCTCATCTTTTAAAGCATTTATTATTTGCTGAATATATTGCCATGAGAACTCTTGATAATCTACTGGAGAAAGCATTCCTCCCCAAGAATCAAAAACTTGAACGGCATTAACTCCAGCCACCACTTTTGCTTTTAAGTAGGCTATTGTTGTATCTGTAATTTTCTGTAATAATTGATGAGCTGCTATGGGGTTTGTAAAACAAAACTCTTTGGCTTTGTCAAAGTTTTTAGAACCCTGTCCCTGAACACAATAACATAAAATCGTCCAAGGTGAACCAGCAAAACCAATTAAAGGAACCTCATCATTTAACTTTTCTTTGGTGGCTTTTATTGCATCCATTACATAACCCAAAGATTGCTGAATATCTGGAATAATTACACGATCTAAATCTTTATGAGTACGAATTGGATGTGGTAAATAAGGGCCAAAGTCTGGCTTCATTTGTACTTCAATATTCATTGCCTGTGGAATAACCAAAATATCTGAAAATAGAATAGCGGCATCCATTCCATATCTTCTAATAGGCTGAACTGTAATTTCTGAGGCCAATTCTGGAGTTTGGCAACGTGTGAAAAAATCGTATTTCTTCTTGATTACCTGAAATTCTGGTAAATATCTTCCTGCCTGTCGCATCATCCAAACTGGAGGTCTATCTACAGTTTCTCCTTTTAAAGCTCTTAAAAATAAATCGTTTTTAATCATAATTTATAACTCTATAAAATTTATTTCCTTACTTGTAGTACTAATTTTTACAATATGATAAGGTTGCATAATAGCTGAAGTTACCATATCCATTGGCTTGGGTCCCATAGATTTTACCTTAACTAAAAAGGTATCTCCTTCGTTTACAATGTCAATAACCTCTATTGAAAATCCACCAGTATTCCTAACCTTATCAATACATACAATAATCATATCTTGTGAAAAATCGATTGCATTTTCAAAAGTTTCAGAGACTTTATTTGTAGTATCAATTTTTAATAAAAAAGATTTCCATTCTTCTTTAGATGAAATAATAATATTCTCTTTTTTAAAACCTTCTTCTCCTGCTCCAAATAAATTTCCTTTCGAAAGAGATGTAAACCCTCCTTGTTCATTTTTTGGACACCCTATGAATAACAAACTAAAAATAATTGTGATAAATAGTTTCATGATTTACATTTTTGATACTGCTAACATAGCTTTATCAGTTGCTTCAGCTATTATTTTAATATCTTTATTTGATATTGCTGATGATAAAAACCACGCTTCAAACTGACTCGGAGGTAAAAACACACCATTTTTTATCATCTCCCAAAAAAACACTGCAAACTTTTTAGTGTCGGAAGTTTGTGATTCATCAAAATTAGTCACTTTTACTTTTGTGAAAAATGGATTCATCATTGAACCAAATCTGTTTACCACCAAATCAACATTATATTTCTTTGCAGTCTCTAATAAGATGACTTCAATAATACTTCCTATTTCTTCAAATTTTTTATATGGATTCTGTTTTTTAAGTTCGGTTAACGTTGCAATACCTCCAGACATTGCAATTGGATTACCGCTTAATGTTCCTGCTTGGTACATCCCTCCCAATGGTGCAACCTCATGCATGATTTCATTCCTTGCACCGTAAGCTCCAACAGGAAAACCACCACCTATTACCTTTCCTAAACAGGTAATATCTGCGGTAACTCCTAATAATTCTTGTGCTCCACCAAATTTAGAGCGGAATCCTGTCATTACTTCATCTGCAATTAAAAGCGCTCCTTTTTCTTCTAAATAGGCTTTTAACGCTACTAAAAAACCATTTTGCGGAATGGCAACTCCCATATTACCACAAATTGGCTCAATAATTACACCAGCAATATCATCGTGCTGTTCAAAATGTTTTTTTACACTCTCTAAATCATTATAGGTAGAAATTAAGGTATTCTTTACAGCTCCTTCGGGAACTCCCTTAGATCCAGGCAAACTTAATGTTGCTAATCCAGAGCCAGCTGCTACTAATAAAGAGTCTTGATGACCGTGGTAGCAACCTGCAAACTTTATAATTTTATCTTTTCCTGTATAAGCTCTTGCCAAACGAACTGCACTTAAAACAGCCTCTGTCCCAGAATTTACAAAACGCACTTTATCCATTTCTGGAAAAGCATCACATACTATTTTTGCAAGTTTGATTTCATTTTCTGTAGATGCTCCAAAAGAATAACCATTTTTTAAAGATTTGGTTACTCCTTTTTGCACTTTTTTATGACGATGCCCTAATATCATCGGCCCGTAGGAAAGCACTAAATCTACATATTCATTTCCATCGACATCAGTAATTTTACTTCCTTTCGCTTTTTTTATAAACAAAGGATTTCCACCAACAGATGAAAATGCTCTTACAGGAGAATTTACTGCTCCAACAAGATTTACCAACCCTTTTTTGTATAATTTATTTGAGTTTTTGAATTTCATTCTTTAAGCTTTTTCAAATTCGTTTTTTGCCCTCAGCAGATTGCCAAAAACATTAAAGGAACTATTATTTATTTAGTATTCTAGCCGCTTCTTTAGCAAAATAAGTAATAATAATATCTGCTCCTGCTCTTTTCATAGAGAGTAAACTCTCCATCATTACTTTTTCGCCATCTATCCAACCTTTTTCTGCAGCGGCATTTATCATTGCATATTCTCCACTTACATTGTAACATGCAATAGGTCTATCAAAATTATTTTTTAAATCTCTAATAATATCTAAATAAGATAGTGCTGGTTTTACCATTAAAATATCGGCACCTTCTTGGTCATCAAAAGTAGCTTCACGCATTCCTTCATCTCTGTTAGCAGGATCCATTTGATAGGTTTTTCTATCACCAAAAGTTGGCGCTGAATCTGCTGCATCTCTAAAAGGACCATAAAAAGCAGATGCATATTTTACAGAGTATGCCATAATTGGCAAGCTTACAAAACCTGAATTGTCTAAAGATTGACGCACCATATCTATTGTACCATCCATCATTCCTGACGGAGCAACCATGTCTACACCTGCTTTTGCGTGGGAAATTACTTGTTTGGCAAGATTTACTAAAGTTGCATCATTATCTACATCATTATTGTGGATAATTCCACAATGTCCATGAGAAGTATATTCACAAAAACAAACATCTGTAATTACGTATAAACTAGGGTGATTTTTCTTAATAAAACGAATTGCTTGTTGCATAATTCCGTTCTCATTCCACGTTTCTGTACCTACATCATCTTTTTTAGATGGAATTCCAAATAATAAAACTGCAGGAATATTTAAAGAAACTACCTCTTCTAACTCTTTAGTAATGCGATCCAATGAAAAGCGTTTAATTCCCGGCATTGAAACAATTTCTGTTTCAATATTTTCTCCTTCTTCAATAAATAAAGGATAAACAAAATCATCTACAGATAATTTTGTTTCTCTAACTAATCTTCTAATTCCTTCTGACTTTCTTAATCTGCGAGTTCTAAACATAATTATAATATTATATGCTAAAAAAAATTCAACAAGACATATTTATTACTTTGAAAAATAAGTATTTACCAATTCTAAAACATTCTCTACACTTGGCGTATTTGCTACTTCTACTGTATTGAAATGTTTTCTTGCTTCAACTGCCGTAGTTTCACCAATACAAAATGCAGTTTTATTCGTATTATTTTCTTCTAGATAACTATGGATTCCTGAAGGGCTATAAAACAAAACACCAGCAACTGAATCATCAACTTTTACCGGACTCAACATTGTCTTGTAGGCCTCTACTTCATGAACAACAATATCATTTGCTTGCAAGAATGAGGATAAAGTATCTAACCTTACATTACTACAGAAATACGTTACTTCTTTAATTTCTGTTTCTTTTGAAATATATTCAGCTAATTTTAAAGCATTTTTAGAAACATGAGTAACCTTTCCAATTCTATTTTCTATTAATTTTTTGGTCCTTCTACCGACACAAAAAATGTTTTTAAAATTAAGTTCTTCTTTGCTAAAACTATTTAACACTGCTTCTACACCATTTTGACTTGTAATAACAACATTTTCTAGTTCTCTTTTAACTTCTTTCGGTGGGATTCTATTAAAACGAATTTTAATAAAATCACTGTCTTTTACTCCGATTGTATGTGATAAAGTTTCTTTTTGAAGTTCAGAAAGTTTCTTTGTAGAGTATATAGAATGAACAATTGTTGCCAATGCATGGTCTTCTAACATCAATTCTTTACCCCCTTTGTTAATTATATAATCTGCACAATCTTTGGCCAAGTATTTATGGCTTCCTACTTTTGCCGTTTTGTTAACAGTAATTTTTTTAGAACCATCATTTTTTAATAAGACGCCCTTAAAATTTATCTCTTCAGTTTTTGCATCAATATAAGCTAAAGCACCAATTGGTGCCGAACAACCTCCTTCTAAAAGGTTTAAAAACTCACGTTCTATGGTTGTACAAATCTCTGTTTCTCTATGATTTATCTGTTCGCAAGCATCTAAAGAATACTCGTCATCTTTTAAACATGTAATCATAATTGCACCTTGTGCTGGTGCAGGAATCATCCAAGAAAGATTAATAGCTGTTGCAGGTTTTTTCCCTATGCGGTACAAGCCCGCTGCAGCAAAAACAGCTCCATCCCAATCATTATTTTCTAGTTTTTCTAAACGTGTATTTACATTACCTCGCAAACCAACTACTGTATGAGTAGGGTATCTATTTAACCACATTGCTTTTCTTCTCAAGCTTCCAGTGGCAATAGTTCCATTTGGTTGTCCAAAAAATTCTTCTGTACCTTTTAATACTAAAATATCTGAATAATCATCACGTCTTAAAACAGCTGCTTGTCGAATCCCTTTTGGTAAAACTGTAGGTACATCTTTAAATGAATGAACGGCAATATCTATCTCTTTATTTACCATTGCAACATCTAAATTCTTTGTAAAAATTCCAGTAATACCCATTTCATACAAAGGAGTGTCTAAAATAATATCTCCTGTAGATTTTATAGGAACTAATACCGATTCGTAACCTAAATCTTTTAATTCTTCACGTACTTTATTAGCTTGCCAAAGCGCTAACTGGCTATCGCGAGTTCCTATCCTTATTATTTTTTGCATTTCTCTTGTGTTAAGATTGAAACACTTTCTGAAGAACTTCTATACTTTCTGAAACAGAAGTTTTTTCGTCCTTTAAATGTTTTACAAACTGCGTAGTAATTTTTTGAATGAAACGAGAAGTTAATATTTCTGCTTGATTTTCATCAAAATTCGAAATTTTCTTTTTCTGAAAATTAATTTCGTCTTTTTTAATAATCTCTAAAGATTCTTTTAAAGCAGCAATTGCAGGTGTAAACCGTCTGTGATTTAACCAACTATTGAATTCTTCTTTATGTGTTTCTATAATTTTTTCTGCCATTGGAATTTCTTTCTGACGAATGGCTAGAGTTTCGTCTGTAATTTTGGAAAGTTCGTCAATATTAATTAAGGAAACTCCATTTATATCTGTTACATCTTTTGCCACATTTTCAGGCATTGATAAATCTAGGATTAAAATTTCTTTATTATCAGCAATATGTTCCTTTGTAATTGTTGGTTTGTCTGCACCAGTAGAAAGGATTAAAACATCTGCAATAGAAACCTCTTCTTTTAACTTTTCTATGACAGATTTCCTAATAGAATTGTGCTCTTTTACAAACTGAATTGCTTTTTCTTCTGTTCTATTAATTAGACAAACCTGTTTATTCTGGGTGTATTCTGCTAAATTCTTACAGGTATGCTTCCCCATTTTACCCAAACCAAAAACTAAAATATTTTTAGAATTGTAATCTGGTAAGTTTTTAATAATATATTGAATAGCTGCATAGGAGACAGAGGTAGTCCCTGAACTTAATTTAGTATCATTTTTAACCCGCTTACTAGCCTGCAAAACAGAATTCACCAAACGCTCTATGAAAGAGTTTGTAGTATTTAATTGTTTTGCCAACTTAAAAGATTGTCTTAGTTGACCAACAATTTCATAATCGCCTAAAATCTGGCTTTCTAAGCCTGTACCAATTTTAAACAAATGGTTAACCGCCTCTTGATCTTTATGGATATTACAAATAGCATTAAACTCTTCTACTGTTCCCTCAGAAAAATCACATAGTAATTCTATTAATGAACAAGCATTATTTACAAAACCGAAAATTTCAGTTCTATTACATGTAGAAACTATAAAAATGGAAGTGATACCTTTTTCTTTAGCAGCGTTTAAAAGAACAGCTTGATTTTCTTTTGACACAGAAAATTTACCACGTGTTTTTGCATCAGCTTTTTTGTAACTTACTCCAATATTGTAAAAGTGCTCTTGTACTAGTTCTTTCATAAATTCTTAACGATAGTGCAAAAGTAAAAACTTCATTAAGATAAAAATATCGCTCAAAGTACTTTTAATAACGTTCTATGTTTTTTAGATGTTATTTTTTGTGAAAATTTATAAAAAACCCTTATTTTTGTTGAGTCAAGGAGGTTTTGGAATCTTTTTATATAGAATGATTCTAAATAAAAGAATCTTTAAAAATTCAATAATTTATGTTTAAAAATGTCGGAGAAAGTTCTTTAGATGAAATCAATTTAGAAAAAGGGTTTTATGTACTTCATTTTCAGAACGAAAGTAAGGAAGTTCAAAATTTTGAAAGAGAAATTGACAGCTCCTTTATACAAATGCATTTTTGTTTGCGCGGCAATTCTAAATTCTTATTTAACAATGGTTCTTATTCTTTTGATGTTTTGGATAATAGATCAATTTTATTATACAACCCACAAAGGATATTGCCTATAAATTTAGAAATACAACCAAAAACAACCTTAGTTTCCTTATTAATTTCTATTGGAAAATTTCACTCCTTATTCTCTAAAGAATCTGGTTATATTCCTTTTTTAAGTGATGAAAACAGCAACCGTAAATTTTATGATGACACAGAAATAAAACCGACAGTTTCTATTGTATTACAACAAATAATCAATTCTAATATTAACAGTTCTATAAGGGAGCTATATGTTAAGGGAAAAGTATACGAACTATTGAGTTTGCATTTTCAGAAAGAAGAAAATACGGATGCAGAATATTGCCCTTTCTTGGTGGACGAACAAAATGTTTTAAAAATTAGAAAAGCAAAAGAAATTATTATTTCTAGAATGTCTGAACCACCAAGTTTACAAGAATTAGCAACGGAAATTGGTTTGAATATTAAAAAATTAAAAGAAGGTTTTAAACAAATTTATGGTGACACTGTGTATAGCTTTTTGTTTGATTATAAAATGGAACATTCTAGAAGGTTACTAGAAAGTAATAAGTACAATGTTAATGAAGTTGGTTTACAGGTTGGTTATAGTACTGCAAGCCACTTTATTGCCGCTTTTAAGAAGAAGTTTGGAACAACTCCAAAACAATATGTAATGAGTTTAAATAAATAGATTTAAAAACAGAATCAATCACCAATAATTTGGAACAATTAACACATTACAATATAAAAAATAAGCAAAAACAGTTTCCAATAACTATTGTTTGCGATGCAATAAGAACTCCAGAAAATATAGGAATGTGTTTTCGTATTTCTGAAAGTTTTGGTGTTGAAAAGATTTATTTTCATGAGAATTCTCCAACTGTACAGAATAGAATAGTTAAGAAAACTGCAAGAAATACAGAAAATCAAATTAAATACGATACATATGCTAATTTTAGCGAAATTATTGAAAGATTAAAAGCGGAAGAAAATGTAATTATAGGCATAGAAATTACTGATAAAAGTATTAATATTCAAGATTTTAATTTTGATTTTAAAAAAAAAATTGTGCTAATTTTAGGTAGCGAAAGAAATGGAATTAAAAATATAAAATTAGTAGACAAAACAATTGCAATACCAATGTACGGTAGAAATTCTAGCATGAATGTGATTCATAGTTTAGCAATTACCCTATATGAAGTTACAAATCAGTTAAAAAACAAGTTCAATACATAATGAAAGGAATTTTATTAAACAATTTAGGATCTCCAGATTCTACAGAAACAAAAGATGTAAAAAAATATCTTGGCGAATTTTTAATGGACGAACGAGTAATTGATATTCCGTTCTGGAAACGCTGGATTCTAATTAAAGGAATTATTTTACAAATTAGACCAAAAAAATCTGGTGCAGCGTACAAAAAAATTTGGTGGAAAGAGGGTTCTCCTTTGGTTGTTATCTCTAAACGCTTTACAGAAAAAGTAATAGCAAAAATGGACATCCCTGTTACTTTGGCAATGCGTTATGGCTCTATGTCTATGGAAAAAGGTATCAAAGAATTAACAGACAAAGGGGTAACTGAAATTCTATTAATTCCTTTATATCCTCATTACGCAATGTCTTCTTACGAGACTGTTGTTACACAAGCTGAAGAAATTTTGGCAGCCAAATACCCTGAAGTAATACTAGACACTCTTCCTCCTTTTTATAACAAACCAGACTATATAAAAGCAATGAGCGATAATATTGCAAATAACTTAAAAGGTTTTGAGTACGATCATGTATTGTTTTCTTATCATGGAATTCCGGAACGTCATATTAAAAAATCTGACCCAACAAAAAGTCATTGTAAATTAGACGGTTCTTGCTGTGAACGTAATTCTGTAGCTCATTACACATGTTACAGACATCAATGCTTTGAGACCACAAAAGGAATTGCAAAACACTTAGGTTTTGATGAAACAAACCATAGTAATTCTTTTCAGTCTCGTTTACTAAAGGATCCTTGGTTAAAACCGTATACAGATTTTGAATTGGAGAAATTTCCTAAAATGGGTAAGAAAAAAGTTGCTGTGATTACACCCGCTTTTGTTTCTGATTGCCTAGAAACTTTAGAGGAAATTGCAATGGAAGGAAAAGAAGATTTTTTAGAGGCTGGCGGAACACATTACAAACACATACCTTGTATGAATGATAATGAAGACTGGGTAAACGTTATGGTTTCTTGGATTAATGATTGGAAAAATAAAGAACAGTAATTAAGTTTCACCAATAACTAAAATATCATGGATTTCTTATACATAAAAGCATTGCATATTATATTCGTGGTAACTTGGTTTGCAGGTTTATTTTACATTGTTCGGTTGTTTATTTATCAAGCGGAGGCAGAAAAAAAAGAGGAGCCTGCAAAAAAAATTCTACAAACTCAATATAAACTAATGAGTAAAAGATTGTGGTATATTATTACCTGGCCTTCTGCAATTTTAGCTAGTATATTTGCCTTTTGGATGGTATATCAAAGTCCATATTATCTACAAGAACCATGGATGCTCGTAAAATTAGCCTTTGTTTTAGCTCTTTATTTTTATCATGGTTTATGTCAGAACATATACAGTAATCTCCAAAAGGATATCATTAAATACTCTACCTTTAAGCTTAGAATTTTAAATGAAATACCTACTATTATTCTTTTTGCAGTAGTTTTTTTGGTAACCTTAAAAAGTGCTATTAATTGGATTTGGGGAGTTATTGGAATTGTCCTTTTTGGAATTCTTATAATGATGAGTATTAAACTATACAAAAAAATAAGAGAGAGAAAATCTTGGGATAAATTAGAAAAAGAATTTACTAATAAAGATAAAAAAAATTAGAGAATCCTTTAAGTATAACTTTTTATATTAATCAAAGAAGGTTTACTAAAGAGTACTTAAAATAATTTAAAAACTCAGGTTAAGTGATTAATTTTCTGTAAAATATGAAAATAAAAACAAAGCCTAGCTCTTAATACTCTGCTCAAAAGGTATTCTATTTACAATAGACCTACCAAGTGTAACTTCATCTGCATATTCTAATTCATCCCCTACAGAAATTCCACGCGCAATTGTAGATGTTGTAATTTCAAATTTTTCGATTTGTTTATAAATATAAAAGTTCGTTGTATCTCCCTCCATGGTTGAACTTAATGCAAAAATAAGCTCTTTAACCTCTCCATTTTTAACCTTAGTAACCAAGGATTCTATTTGAAGGTTTTGTGGACCAATACCTTCTATAGGTGAAATTTTCCCACCTAAAACATGATAAAGTCCACTAAATTGAGACGTACTTTCTATGGCCATTACATCTCTAATGTCTTCAACTACACAAACTATTTCTGGATTCCTTTTTACATTATTGCAAATATCACATAAAATTGTATCTGAAATATTATGGCATTTTTCACAGGTTTTTACATCGTTTCTCAAATGCATCAAAGCTTCAGACAAATACTTTGTGTTTTCTGACGGTTGTTTAAGTAAATGCAATACCAGACGCAATGCAGTACGTTTTCCAATTCCTGGCAAACGCGAAACTTCATTGACAGCATTTTCTAATAATTTTGATGAAAAATCCATAGCTGCAAATTTAACTTATTAAAGAGAAAAGAATCAAGAAAAAAGAGAAAAGACTTCTAAAAAACATATATTCGTAATCCTAATTACAGCTTAAATGAAATCAGAATATATCATCCTATTAATTGTTGGGTATTTCTCTGTGTTAATATTTATTTCATACATCACAGGAAAATCTGCAGATAACAAAACGTTTTTTAAAGCCAATAGTTCTTCACCATGGTATTTAGTTGCTTTTGGTATGATTGGCGCCTCACTATCTGGTGTAACTTTTATCTCTGTTCCGGGCTGGGTAGAAGGACAAAACATGAGTTACTTTCAAATGGTTTTAGGCTACATTGTTGGTTATGCTGTTATTGGTTTGGTTTTACTTCCACTCTACTATAAATTAAATTTAACCTCAATTTATACGTATCTAGAAGACAGGTTCGGTACATACTCATACAAAACTGGAGCAAGTTTCTTTTTACTTTCCAGAACAATTGGAGCCGCTTTTAGATTGTTTTTAGTCGCAAATGTTTTGCAACTATTATTGTTTGACGCATATGGTATTCCGTTTTGGGTAACCGTAACCATTACTATTTTATTAATTTGGTTATACACATTTAAAGGAGGAATTAAAACAATTGTCTGGACTGATACACTGCAAACTTTATTTATGTTGGTTGCTGTGGGTGTTTGTATTTATACCATTTCTAATGAAATGGAAATAAAGAATATATTCTCCTATGTTGCAAACAATGAACTTTCTAAAACGTTCTTTTTTGAGGATGTAAACGCCGGAAATTATTTCTGGAAACGTTTTCTTGCTGGGGCTTTTGTAGCCATCGTTATGACTGGTTTAGACCAAGATATGATGCAAAAGAACCTAACCTGTAGAAACTTAAAAGATGCACAAAAAAACATGTTCTGGTTTACCGTTGTTTTGGTCATCGTAAACTTCTTCTTTTTAGCGTTAGGAGTTTTACTTACAGATTACGCTCAGCAAAACGGAATCGATGCTCATAAAGATGAACTCTTTCCAATTATAGCAACCGAAGGAACTTTAGGTTTGGCTACAGCAATCTTTTTCTTACTGGGTCTAATTGCCGCTGCGTATTCTAGTGCAGATTCTGCCTTAACTTCATTAACTACATCTTTTAGTATTGATATTTTAGAAATTGATAAGAAGAAGAATGAAAAAGAACAAATTAAAACCAGAAAGCAAATCCACGTTCTTTTCTCGTTTATTTTGATTGCAACCATTCTTATTTTTAAATATTTCATTGCAGATGCAAGTGTCATTGCAAAGATATTTACCTTCGCAAATTACACCTATGGTCCGTTATTAGGTTTATATGCTTTCGGGTTGTTTACCAAAACAAAAGTGAAAGATACAATGGTTCCTTTCATTTGCTTAGCTTCTCCGTTTATAACCTATTTTGTAAATTATATAGCTTTGGAAACACTGAACTTCGACTTCGGGTTTTCACTTTTAATACTGAATGGATTCATTACCTTTGTTGGATTGTTTTTATTCAGAAAGAAATAAGATGAAAAAAACAATTTCTATTATTGGTGGCGGACCTTCCTCTTTACTTTTAGCCGCTTTTATAGATCTTAAAAAATTTAATGTTACTATTTTTGAAAAAAACAAAACCGCTGGTAGAAAGTTTTTGGTGGCAGGTAAAGGCGGTTTTAACCTAACATATTCAGAACCAATTCTTGATTTTATAAAACATTATACTCCAAATAGTTTTTTAAAAGAACCTTTATTAAATTTTACAAATACTGATTTTAGAGATTGGTTAAAATCAATTGGAATTCCAACTTTTATTGGAAGTAGTAAAAGAATCTATCCAGTAAAAGGAATAAAGCCAATAACAGTTTTAAACACCATTTTAGATCATTTAAAAGAAAAAGGCATCACCCTTAAATACAAACACACATTTTCTGGTTGGGATCCTAAAAACAACCCTATAATAAATAGCAAAACTATTTCCTCTGACTACACTGTATTCTCTTTAGGTGGCGGAAGTTGGAAAATTACAGGCTCTAATGGAAAATGGCTAGATACATTTAAAAAAAAAGGAATAGGAACGCTTCCTTTTGAAGCTTCAAATTGCGTTTGTAAAATTAATTGGAATCTAGAATTTATTAAAAATAACGAAGGAAATCCACTAAAAAACATTATTATTTCTTGTTCTGACAAAACACAGAAAGGTGAAGTTGTAATTACAAAGTTTGGCTTGGAAGGAAATGCTATTTACGGCCTAAGTCCACAAATTAGAAAGCAATTAAAATCCAAAAAAAAAGCAATTATATATATCGATTTTAAGCCTACATTAACACTAGAGGATATTACTTCAAAAATAATAAATTCTACCTTTAAAAATACCACTCAAATTTTAAAGAAAGAATTGAAGTTAAGCAATTCACAAATCAATTTATTAAAAATAAATCTTTCTAAAAAAACTTATTTAGAAACAACATTATTATCAAAAAATATCAAAAATTTTAAATTAGAAATTACCGATTTAGGTGTTTTAGATGAAGCTATTTCTACAGTGGGTGGAATTGATTTAAAAGCAGTCGACAATCACTTTCAATTGCATAAAATTTCAAATCAATATTGTATTGGCGAAATGCTAGATTGGGATGCTCCAACAGGAGGCTACCTCCTACAAGCTTGCGCAAGTTCGGGTGTTTTTTTAGCAAGACATTTAAATACAATCAATTAAAAATACTTTAGCAAGGCTAAATTTGACTGCAAATTTTATTTTTTTCTTATTTTAAAAGGGTTCATAAATTTTATTGAATTATATTTGAATGAAAGAACTTTGATGTGAAAAACATACTATTCATCCTAATAATTCTAACATCACTATCCTCTTTTTGTCAATTTAAAATAACTGGTTATTTTAATACTGAAATTGGTCTAACTTATGAGTTTTCAGATAATTTTCAAATAGAAGCAAGAGTTCACGATAATTTGGGAATAGAATTTAATACAGAATTAAGTCTGTTGTATACATTCATCTCAAAAAAGGATTACAATGTGAATTTTGGAATGGGTATTTCTACTTTTCCTTTTCACTCCAAAAATATAAAGTTTTTAGAAAGTCTTTATTTACCATTACAAATTGAGATTACCCCATTTAAAGAAGTAAAAAAAATTGGTTTAGTGCTAGAAAGCGCCTATCATTTTTCTGAAGGTACAGATGCTTCTGGAAATAGAAATTCAATAGGAATACCTTATATATTTAACTAATGTCACAAGATTTAAGCAATCACAGAAAAAATTATAAAAAGCAAGAACTTTTAGAAAGCAATTGCCCAAAAAACCCCTTAGAACTATTCCAAAAATGGTTCTTAATAGCCGACGCTTCAAACATGGTTGAAGAAACCAATGCCATGACAATTTCTTCAATCGGCACAGATGGATTCCCAAAAAATAGAGTGGTACTATTAAAAAAGTACACGGACGAAGGCTTCATCTTTTATACCAATTATCATTCAGAAAAAGGAAAGGCAATCGAGGATAATAATAATATTTGTATCTCCTTTTTTTGGGCAGGTCTAGAGCAACAAATAATTATAAAAGGAAAGGCAGAAAAACTTCCCGAAAATTTATCTGACAGATATTTTGAATCAAGACCAGATGGTAGTAAATTAGGTGCTTGGGCTTCTGAACAAAGTTCAGTTGTAAAATCTAGAAAAGAATTAGATGAAAACTTATCAGTCGTTGAAAAAAAGTTTGAAGGAAAAGAAATTTTAAGACCGAAACATTGGGGTGGTTATACAGTAAAACCTATTTCTATAGAATTTTGGCAAGGAAGACCTAACAGAATGCACGATAGAATAAGATATACTTTAGAAAAAGATTTTTCTTGGAAATTAGAACGATTAGCTCCTTAATTTTTATATTTACATATCAATAATAAATTGAATGAAAACACTCTACATTGTCCGTCATGCAAAATCTTCCTGGGAATATGAAGGTATTGAAGATATTGATAGACCTCTAAAAAAACGGGGAATTAAAGATGCACATTTAATGTCTAAGTTCTTATCCACACAAGTTTCAAAACCCGATGTTTTTGTCTCCAGCAGTGCAAATAGAGCTTTACATACTGCTGTTATTTTTTGTGAAAACTTCGATTATCCTTTATCTAATCTTAAAATCAGACGTCAATTATACAGTTTTAGTGATGGATATCTAGTAAAAACAGTAAAAGCCTTAGATGATAGCTTTAGTTCTGCAATTATTTTTAGCCATGATCATGGAATAAATACTTTTGTAAATAAATTTGGGAGTAAATCTATAAAGCATGTTAGTACCTGTGGTATAATAGCTATTAGGTTTGATGAAAAACATTGGAAAAACATTAAGAAAGGGAAAACTATTTTAGCTGAATTTCCTAAAAACCGTAAATAATTTAGTTTGTTAGAAATAAAAAAATATGGTGCTATAGATATTGGTTCTAATGCAATAAGACTTTTAATATCTAACGTTATTGTAGAAGAAAATAAAGAACCCCAATTTAAAAAAGCTTCACTTGTTCGTGTGCCTATTCGTTTAGGAGAAGATGCTTTTGTTTCAGGAAAAATTAGTGAAGAAAATACCGCTAGAATGATTGATGCAATTGAAGCTTTTAAATTATTGATGAAAATATACCAGGTTACAAATTATAAAGCTTGTGCAACTTCTGCCATGAGAGAAGCAGAAAATGGTGAAGTTATTGTTGATGAAATATTAAAAAAAACGGGGATTAAAATTGATATCATAGAAGGAAAAGAAGAAGCATTAATTATATCTTCAACAGATTTAAACAAATTAATAGAAGGAGATAATTCTTATTTATATGTAGATGTAGGTGGTGGAAGTACAGAATTTACCATTTTTTCTGAAGGTAAAATAATTACCTCAAAGTCTTTTAAAATGGGAACCGTTCGTCTGTTAAACAATAAAAAATCAATCAATAAAGAAATTTTTAATGATGTCGAGAAATGGATTAAAAAAAATACTAAAGATTTAAAAAGACTTTCTTTAATTGGTTCTGGAGGCAATATAAATAAGCTATTTAAAATGTCAGGCAGAACTGAAGGAAAACCCATTTCACTAATTTATCTTAATGCTCAATATCAGTTCTTAAAAAAAATGAGCTATCAAGAAAGAATCTCAGAATTAAGTTTAAATCCAGACAGAGCTGATGTTATTGTACCAGCCACAAAAATTTATTTATCTGCTATGAAATGGAGTGGAGCAAGAAAAATATATGTACCAAAAATTGGCTTAGCAGACGGAATAATAAAAAGTTTGTTCTTCAATGGTTTATAAAACACTCTAGTAAAAATAAGTATTTGTACTTATTTGTGAACAAGAATCATTTTTTATATTTGAACAAGTAAAATTATTTGATTAGTTATTTGTAATAACAACTGTTGAAATTAAAACCCACACTCAAACGAATGTGGGTTTTTTAAATTATTTATCTAATTAATTTTTTATATTTAATTCGTTTGGGCATTAAATCTCCCCCTAAACGTTTCTTTTTATTTTGTTCATAATCAGAAAAAGAACCTTCAAAGAAATAAACTTCACTATTGCCTTCAAAAGCTAAAATATGAGTACATACTCTATCTAGAAACCATCTGTCGTGACTAATAATAACTGCACAACCAGCAAAATTTTCTAAGCCCTCTTCTAAAGCTCTTAAGGTATTTACATCTAAATCATTTGTTGGTTCATCTAAAAGCAAAACATTTCCTTCCTCTTTTAAGGTCATTGCTAAATGAAGTCTATTTCTTTCTCCTCCAGACAATGTAGAAACCTTTTTATTTTGCTCACTTCCAGAGAAATTAAAACGACTTAAATAAGCTCTAGAATTAACTTGTTTTCCTCCCATCATTACTAGATCTTGTCCTTCAGAAAAGTTATCCCAAATAGACTTCTCTGGATTTATGTTAGAATGGGCTTGATCTACATATGCAATTTTTGCAGTCTCACCAACTTTAAAGTTACCAGTATCAGATTTCTCTTCACCCATTATCATTTTAAAAATAGTTGTTTTCCCAGCACCATTTGGGCCTATAATTCCAACGATTCCTGCTTGTGGTAGATTAAACTCTAAATTTTCATATAACAATTTATCTCCAAAAGCTTTTGAAACTCCAACTGCTTCAATAACATTATTTCCTAAACGCGGACCATTTGGAATGTATATTTCAAGTTTTTCATCAACTTGTTTTTGGTCTTGGCTCATCAACTTATCATAGTTTTTCAAACGAGCTTTCTGCTTTGTTTGACGACCTTTTGCTCCCTGACGAACCCATTCTAATTCTCGCTCTAAAGTTTTTTGACGTTTGGAAGCAGTTTTGCTTTCTTTTGCCATTCTTTGAGACTTCTGATCTAGCCATGAAGAATAATTTCCTTTCCAAGGAATACCCTCTCCCCGATCTAATTCAAGAATCCAACCCGCAACATTGTCTAAAAAGTACCTGTCGTGGGTTACTGCAATTACAGTTCCTTTATATTGAGCTAAATGATGCTCTAACCAATGAACAGATTCTGCATCTAAATGGTTTGTTGGCTCATCTAATAGTAAAATTTCTGGCTCTTGTAAAAGCAATCTACACAATGCAACTCGTCTTCTTTCACCACCTGATAAATTTTTTATCGGAGTATCTCCATCCGGAGTTCTTAAAGCGTCCATCGCAATTTCTAATTTGGTATCAAGTTCCCAAGCATTAGAAGCATCTATTTTATCTTGTAATTCTGCTTGCTGTGCCATTAACTTGTCCATTTTATCAGAATCTGAGTAGACCTCTTCTAAACCAAACATGTCATTTATTTTGTTGTATTCATCTAGAATAGCAACTGTTTCTGCAACTCCTTCTCTAACAACCTCTATAACAGTTTTATCGTCATCTAGTTTAGGTTCTTGTTCTAGATACCCAACTTTATAGCCTGGAGAAAAAGTTACATCTCCCTGGAAATTATTTTCCACACCAGCAATTATTTTTAATAAAGTAGATTTACCCGACCCATTTAAACCAAGAATCCCAATTTTTGCACCGTAAAAAAAACTTAAATAAATATCTTTTAAAACCTGTTTTCCAGTTGATTGATAGGTTTTAGAAACCTTATTCATCGAGAAAATTACTTTTTTATCGTCACTCATATTTTTTATATTATTTTTTAAAAAAAATCAACTTTTTAGAGAAACTCTAAACGTATTTTAAACCCTTCCTTTCAAAGCATTAAATACCCAAGCCACAGAAAAGAAACCAACACCAACAGCCGCAAATCCCCAACCTGAAACTTCTCTGTATCTAAATGCTCCCAAAGCTATCAAACCAAGACCTACCAATATCATTATAAATGTTGCCCAACCAAGGACAGTATTTTTATTCATTCCCATTATCAGTTAATTTAAATTAGTTTAGAAGCAAATATCGTTATTTATTTGGTCCTGCCAAATTATAGGTTTTATAAAAACAGTCTTAAAAATTGAAAGATTTAAAAGTAGTAAAGAATTAACATTTAGTTTCTTGCTAATTTACGAAGAGCCACCCATTGTTTCATTTTTTCTCTAGAATCGCATGCAGGATAACCAATAACTGTTTTCCCAGCTTCTACATTGCTAATAACACCAGAACCAGCTCCTACTTTTGCACCTGAATGAATTGTAACATGATCTTTAACAGAGGCACTTCCTCCTATAATAACGCCGTCTCCTAAAGTTACAGAACCTGCCAAACCACTATTACCGCACATTATGCAGTATTTTCCCAAAACAGAATTATGACCTATTTGTACCAAATTATCAATTTTGCAGCCATCACCTAAAATAGTAGAACTAAATTTACCTCTATCTACACAAGAATTTGCACCAATTTCTACAGCGTTTCCAATAATAACATTACCAATATGTTTTATTTTTATTAAACCTCTACCATCATTAGATGGTCTGTATCCAAATCCATCAGCTCCGATACTAACATTTGAATGAAAAATACATTGACTTCCTATTTTACTACGTTCTCGAATTACTGTGCCAGACCAAATAACGGTCTGATTTCCAATTGAACTATCATCAAAAACGGAAACATTCGGATAAATGATTACATCATCTCCTAGTATTACATTTTTACCAACATAAGAATGTGCACCAACTTTACACCCTTTTCCTAATTTGGCAGTTTTATCAATTACGGCAGTAGGATGAATATCAATTTCGAAATAAGGTGGTTCTGTTTCAAAAGCATCAAGTATGATTGCCATTGCTAAATCTGGATTTTTAACTTTTACAAATGCCTTACCTTCTTCTGGAGAAATATTTATTCCGTCATATACAATGGCTATACTTGCATTTGAAGTTTGCCAAAGACGCGTATATTTAGAATTACCTATAAAAGTAACATTCCCCTTAACTGCATTTTCAATTTGTTCTGGAGCATAAATTTTATCGTCACAATTTCCAATTTGATCACCGTTTACAAGTGATGCTATTTCTTCTACAGTAAATAATTTCATAAATGGGTTTTAAATTTTGATTAAAAATATTATTCTATAAAAATCGATTATTTGATATCTAAAAACCAATTTAACAAACTATAATTTAGCAGCCAATCTAGCTCCTTGATTAATCGCTCTTTTGGCATCTAATTCTGATGCAAAGTCTGCGCCACCAATAACATGAACTTTCTTATTTGCATCTAACAAAGGAAGGTATAATTCTTTGAAAGGTGTTTGACCCGCACAGATAACAATGTTGTCTACTTCCAAAATTTTTTCTTCTTCATTTTGTATATAATGCAAACCATCATCATCGATTTTTGTATAGGAAACTTCGCCAATAAATTGTACTTTTTTCTTTTTCAAAGTTGTTCTATGTATCCAACCGGTGGTTTTTCCGAGATTCCCACCAAACTTACCCTTACTACGTTTAAACATAAAAATTTCTCTTGGAGAAGGATTAAATTCTGCTTTAACTCCCTCTATTCCACTTCTGGCATTCATCTCTTTATCAATCCCCCATTCTTTTAACCAAGTATCTATATTTAATGAAGATGATTCCCCTGTATGAGATAAATATTCTGAAACATCAAAGCCAATTCCTCCTGCTCCAATAACAGCTACACGTTTTCCTACTATTTTTTTGTGTTTTAATACATCAATGTAGCTCAATACTTTTTCGTGTTCAATTCCTTCAATTTTCAATTCTCTTGGTGTAATTCCTGTCGCGATAATTATTTCATCAAAGTCTGATTTTATTAAATCGTCTGTAGAAACTTTCGTGTTTAATTTTACACCTACATTGTGAAGCTCGATTTGCTTATTAAAATATCGTAACGTTTCATAAAACTCCTCTTTTCCTGGAATTTTTTTCGCCATATTAAATTGACCTCCAATTTCTTTATCAGCATCAAATAATGTAACATTATGACCTCTTTGAGCAGCTATTGTTGATACTGCCAACCCTGCTGGGCCAGCGCCAATTACTGCTATTTTCTTTTTATTTTCAGTTGGATAATAATTCAATTCTGTTTCGTGACATGCTCTTGGATTTACCAAACAACTAGCAACTTTCTGTTTAAAAACATGATCTAAACATGCTTGATTACATCCAATACAAGTATTAATTTCATCACTTTTATCAGCTTTTGCTTTGTTCACCCATTCAGGGTCTGCCAAAAAAGGTCGTGCCATGGAAATCATATCAGCATCTCCTTCAGATAATATTTTTTCAGCAGTTTCCGGCATGTTTATTCTATTTGAAGTTACTAATGGAATAGAGATTTCTTCTTTCATCTTTTTTGTAACCCAGGTAAATGCTGCTCTTGGCACAGATGTTGCAATTGTTGGAATTCTAGATTCATGCCAACCAATTCCTGTATTTATTATAGTAGCTCCAGCATTTTCGATTTCTTTTCCTAGTTGAACCACTTCTTCCCAAGTACTTCCATTTTCTACAAGGTCTAACATAGACAACCTGTAAATAATAATAAACTCTTTACCTACAGCTTCTCTAGTTTGTTTTACCAATTCAATTGGTAAACGCATTCTATTTTCATAATCACCACCATAATTATCAGTTCTTTTATTTGTTCTTTTTGCAATAAATTGATTAATTAAATATCCTTCTGAACCCATAATCTCAACCCCATCATACCCCGCTAATTTGGAGAGTTTTGCACTGTTTACAAAATCACGAATAGTTCTTTTGATACCAGATTGAGTTAATTTAAAAGGTTTAAATGGAGTTATTGGCGATTTTATTTTTGAGGGTGCAACATTAAAAGGATGATAACCATAACGTCCTGCATGTAAAATTTGCATACAAATTTTACCTCCTTCTTTATGAACAGCATCTGTTATTTTTTTATGATGCTCTGCATGTTTTTTAGAAGACATTCTTGCAGAAAAAGGACCTGTCCAACCTTGAACATTAGGAGCAATTCCACCTGTTACAATTAAACCTACTCCACCTTTTGCTCTTTCTGCATAATAGGTTGCTATTTTATCTATTCCATTTTTCTCTTCTTCCAAACCTGTATGCATAGAACCCATAATAATTCTATTTTTTAAGGTTGTAAACCCTAAATTTAATGGCTCAAAAATGTGCTTATATTTCATAATATTGAAGTTATATTTATTATGCATGCATAATAATAAGCAATATATGTTTATTTTATGAAAAGAAAAAACTCAAGTCATGAAAGGCTTGAGTTTTTTAAATAACCTCCTTTTCATTTTTTATGAAAAGATATAGTAAACAACATAAACTTATTTAGTGTGCTATTAAATCAGTTCATAATTTTAATATAAATATCCCATTTTTCCTTGTTGAAAATCACGCATCGCTTCCATAATTTCTGTTTGTGTATTCATAACATAAGGTCCATATTGAGTAATTTTTTCTTTAATTGGCTCTCCAGAGAGCACTAATAAGGTACTTTTTTCTTTTGCTTCAATTTCAACTAAAATTCCATCTTGGTTAAATGTTACCATTTGAGTTGCTCCTTTTTTCAAAACTGCTTCGTCATTTATTAAGACTTCTCCATTTAATAAATAGATTAAAGATTGATGACTTTTTGGTAAATCTATTTCTATACTTCCATTATTATTTGCTTCAATAGTAAATACATTTACTGCAGTTTGAGTTTTTACAGATCCAAAAACACCCTTTTGTTCACCTGCTATAATTTTTAAAGCGATAGTTTCATCATCATTTTTAATATATTTTATTTCTTCGCATTTTACATGCTGGTAATTAGCTGGCATCATTTTGTTTTCAGCGGGTAGATTTAACCACAATTGGATGCCTTCTAATTCTCCTCCTTTTTTCACAAATTCTTTTGAAGGGCCTTCCGCATGAACAATCCCTCTTCCTGCTGTTGTCCATTGAACATCTCCAGCTTTTATCAACATTTCATTTCCTAGAGAATCTCTGTGTAATTGTTCTCCTTTAAATAATAAAGTTATCGGCTCGAATCCTCTATGCGGATGAGGTCCTAAATCAAACGGATTGTTAAATTCGCTGATAGCATAAGGTCCGTAATGATGTAATAATAAAAAAGGATCTACATTTTCTATTCCTTTTGTTGGTAAAGGTTGACGTAATTTTATTGCCCCCATATTTACCAAAGGACTTGCTACTTTATGCTGTATTGTTTTAGATTTTTTCATGTTTCATATAACATATAAGCCTCCCGGATATTTCAGATAAAATTCAGAATTATACAAACTAACATTTATGTATTATTTGAGTATGTGCTATTTTAAAGGTAAGTTGATTATATACTCATCTAATTTTATCTAATAAATTACTTAATTGTTTTGCTTCTACTTCCGTTAAGTTTTCTAAAAAATCAAAACTGACAGATATGTCTATCGTTTTTAATAGTTCTAATCCATATTTAGAAATACTACTATAAACAACTCGTCTATCATGCTTACAACGAACTCTTTCTATCAGTTTCTTATCGCATAATTTATCCATTAATCGAGTTGCATTGGGAGCTCGTTCTATCATTCTATCTTTAATAATTTGAACTTTAGTTGGACCTCCTGCTCCTCTTAATATTCTTAAGATATTGTACTGCTGTGGAGATATTCCGTAAGGTTTGAAAAACTCAATTTCAATACTACTTAACCAATTTGCTGTATATTTAATATTTAGTAACGCTTTCAGTTTATTATTTGGAAATTTAGAATTAATATCTTTTGAAATGTCTCCCATAACTTAGTGTTCTGTAAATAAAATTAAATCCTGTTAACTATCGATCTGGCTATACAAACTAAACTATAGTTTTTTACAATTCTTTTTCAAAAATAGATACCAATGCTTCTAACTGACTTTTTAATTCTTCATTTACAATAGTTTCCTCTTTAAAATTATCATAAAAACTTGGTAGTGAAAAATCTGCTACTATATTTCCTCCCATATGTGGAAATCCATTTTTAGCAATTGATAGGACAGATGCTCCTCCTCTTCCTCCTGGAGAAGTTGACATTAACAGCATAGGTTTATTATTCCAAGGTTTTTTTTCAATACGAGAAATCCAATCAAATATATTTTTAAATGCGACAGAGAAATTACCATTATGCTCCGCTAGAGATAAAATAATTCCATCTGATTTTTTAATCAACTTAATAAACTTGTGTGAATTCTCTGGTATCCCATTTTCTATTTCTTCGTCAACTCCATATAATGGTGGCATAAAATCATTTAAGTCTAGAATTGTTGATTCAATATCATCTAATAAAGTTGAAGTGTACGTTGCTAATTGTTTATTAATTGATTTTTTACTATTACTCCCAGCAAAAACTAATATTTTTTTCATAGGTAAAGGATTTGTTTTTTGTATTCTTTATATTCTTTACAAAGTTACAAAAAAAAAAAATATATTCCATGGAATATATTTTCTAGGCAATTTTTAATTTAAATTTTATAATAAATAAATTAATCAAGAATTTAACTCAGCCAATAATAGTTATATTTTGTTGAAAAAACTTATTTTTAAATAAGTCCAACAATTTTAAAAATTTATTTAATTTCTTTCTACTTTTATCGTTTAATCAAATTTATCAACAAAATTTATGCTCAATATTAAATTTCAATATTTAGCTTCTGTTTTTTTAGTTTTAGTTTGCTCAATAAGCATACAAGCCCAATTAAGCAAAAAGCATTATTTACCACCAATTACAAGTGATGACCCAATTGCTAATCAATATATTTATATATCAACACCAAAAGATCAAAACATATCTTTTACGATAAAACCTATTGGACAACCTACTTCAGCAGAAATATCAGGTACTGTTTCAAATTCAACGCCATTTTCTACTAGCGCTACAGCAGTTGGTATACAATTATTCCAAAGTTCTAATACAACGAGTGTTATTACTAATGACAGAGGATATATTATTGAAGCTGATGATGTTATTTATGTTTCCGTAAGAATGAGGTCTCAAAACGGTTTTCAGGCTGGAGCTATAGTAAGTAAAGGAAATTCTGCTTTAGGCACAGATTTTAGAATGGGTGGTTTTGCAAACGATGGTCAAGCTGGAGGCTACTTAAATTTTATTTCAGTTATGGCTACTGAAAACAACACCAATGTTACTTTTGATGATTTACCCGCAGGAATTGTAATTAACAATTATACTGGTACTTTACCTGTGAACATTATCTTAAATGAGGACGAAACCTACATTGTTTCTGTTTCAGTAAATACTGGAGGTACAACGAATGATTTAATTGGTACATTAATAAAATCTGATAAACCAATTGTGGTAAACTCTGGTTCTGCAACAGGTAGTTTTCATGTTGGAGGAGGTAGAGATTATGGTGTTGATCAAATTGTTGATGCTAGTAAAATTGGTACAGAATATATTTTTGTTCGTGGAGATGGTGATGATGAATGGGAAAATGCTTTAATTATTGCACATGAAGATAATACAGAAGTAAGAATTAATGGAGGAACCGTTGTATCCACCATAAATAGTGGAGAATACTTTGTTGCTGAAGGGAACAATTACAATGCAAATGGAAACATGTTTATAGCAACCTCTAAACCCACTTTTGCTTACCAAGGTGTTGGAGGCTTAAATAATGGAGCTCCCAGTTTAGCTAATCAGGGAATGTTTTTTGTACCTCCACTTAGTTGCGAAAATAGAGGAGATGTAAATAATATTGCAAATATTGATGCTATTGGCAGCGACACTTTTCAAGGTGGAGTAACAATAGTAACAAACAAAGGAGCAACAGTCACAGTAAATGGTTCTCCAATTACAGACTTCAATACTGCTGGCCCATTTGATGTTGATGGAAACACTAATTATGAGACTTATAGAGTGTCTGATTTAAATGGAAACGTAGCTGTAAAGAGTTCTGAAGAATTATATTGTGCCTACTTCAATTATGATGGTTTTGCAACTTCAGGTAGTTTTTATTCTGGATTTCCATCTGCTCCAGAAATTAATTTTGATACTACTGTGCAAACTTTAGGAAACTGCATTCCTAACGTAACTTTAGAAGCTGCAAACACAGATTTATTTGATAGTTTCGAATGGTTTTTTGACAATGAAACCGGAGGTGGTTTTATTTCAACAGGTGTAACAAGCCCAAGTTACAGCCCAAGCTTACCAGGAAGATACAAACTTGTGGGGCTCATAAATTGTTCTGGAGATACTTTTGAATCTATAGAAGTACCAGTAAGTTTGTGTCCGGACGATTTTGACGGTGATTTGGTTATTGACAATCTTGATATAGACATTGATAATGACGGAATTTTAAATTGTGATGAATCTAATGGAGACGCAACAATAAATATTGCAAACATAAACTCACCAAGTATTACATTTCAAGATACATCTACCAATGCTGCAATTATATCGAGTACATTTTCTCAAACAAATTCAGATGGAACTACAAATACATTTACAGGTCAAACAGATGGAAACTTTACTTCAACAATAAATCAAGGAAATATTTCTAATTTAAAATACGTGCTAGATTTTACTGAAGCTATTAATTTTAAATTTATACAGAGTATTGGAACACCCCATACAAGTGCAAATGGTGAATTTTTTATTATAAAAATTGGACCTAACAATAAAAATATAACACTTTTAGACCCAGATGACCAACTGCTAATTGACACTAACTTTGATGGGATTTTCGAAACTGGAATAACAAACATTTCGGCATCAGAAATACATTTTACATACAATACTGAAGCTACTGGAACAACTGCTTTTCAGTTTTTAGCAAACCAAGTAGACCAAATAAGTTTTGAACACAACTCTAACAACCTTGCTTCAACATCAACTTTCAACGGAACAGTTTCTTTAACCTGCTTTGCTAGAGATTCTGACAATGATGGCATTGAAGATGCCTTTGATTTAGATTCCGATAATGATGGTATCCCTGACATTAGTGAAGCTTTCGCACAACCAATTAGCATTTCTAATACAGATACGAATTTAGACGGTTTGGATGATATCTTTACATCATCCATAAATATTGACTCTGACAATGATGGAATCTTAAACTATTTAGATCTTGACTCTGACAATGATGGAATTTATGACTCAACAGAATCTGGCCATAATTTAGACACTAATTTTGATGGATTGGTAGATAATGTAAATCTAATTATTGGAATTAATGGTTTAGCGGATAGTTTAGAAACATTAGCAGATGCAAAAATACTTTCTCTAAACTATTCCATAGCAAATACAGATAATGATACGGATTTTAACTTTGTAGAATTAGATTCAGATAATGATACTTGTAACGATGTTATAGATGCTGGCTTTACAGATGTAAATAATGATGGATTATTAGGAGTTTTACCTGTTCAAATAGATGCTAATGGCCTTGTTTTAAATGCTGTTGATGGATATACCTCTCCAAATCAAAATTATATTATTGGAGCACCTATTTCTTTGAACACTCCTTTTCTAGATGTAAATTTTTGTGAAGCTTCAACAAATTCAATAAGCATAGATACTAATGCAGATTCTTTTCAATGGCAAGAAAGTTCCGATGGAACAAACTGGACAAACATTCTAAGTAATGCATCTTATAACGGTGAAACTTCAACTACTTTAGAACTCATTAATATTCAACAATCTTTAAATAACCAACAATATCGAGTTGTTCTTAATAAAATTGGAAATACGTGCGGCTTTACTTCAAATCCCATTGCACTAACTGTAAACCCACTCCCAATAATAAGCTCTTCAGTAGAACTTAAACAATGTGATAATGATACTGATGGTTTCTCTAATTTTAATTTGAACGAGGCTGCTTCAGACATCTCCCCAGATTATCTCAATGAAACATTTACGTTCTTCCCCACTCTTGCGGATGCGAATGCTAATTCCAATGCCTTTTCTGATCCTATAGCACTCACCTTCTCTAATAGAACTGTTAATACAGATACAGTTTGGGCACGTGCTACCACCACTTTTGGGTGTTACCGAGTTTCTGAAGTAACCCTTACTGTATCTACCACTGGAATTCCTGATACTTTTCAAAGAGTATTCACTCAATGTGATGACTTTTTAGATCTTAATGGAAATGATACTTCTGATAATTCTGATATTGATGGTGTTTCCTCCTTTGACTTTAGTTCTGTTACTCCTGAAGTAATTGCACTCTTCCCTGCCGGGCAACAATTAACTGTTACCTATTACAGAAACCAAGCTGATGCCCTTGCTGAAATTAATACCATTACTGACATTCGTAATTATAGAAATATTGGCTATCCAAATTCACAAGAAATATACATCCGAGTGGATAGTAATTTAGACAATGATTGTCTTGGCTTTGGAACTCACATTACTCTAAATGTAAATCCTGTTCCAACCGCTCAGACCATTCAAAATCTTGAAGAATGTGATAACTCAGACGATGGTAGTGGCATAAATGGAATTATTCAATCTTTTAACTTAGAAGAACAAACACCTGCTATTCTTGGAACTCAAAACCCAACAGAGTTCACTGTTACCTATTATGACTCTGCTGAAAATGCAAATTCTGCAACAGATCCTCTTACTTCTCCGTATACAAATACAACTAGAGATGCTCAAACCATCTTTGTAAGAGTAACCAATAATACAACAGAGTGTTTTACAGATCATACTTCTTTTAATATTATTGTAAATCCGCTTCCTATTGCAAATTTTGCCGAAGATATTGAAGTCTGTGATGACAATCTTGATGGTTCTGCTAGAAATGGATTCTCTCAAAATATAGATTTACAAAGCAGAACTGTTGATATTCTTGGAGACCAAGACCCTACTCTATTTTCTGTTAGTTATCATGCTTCTCTTGACGATGCACAAACAGATACAAGAAGGTTATTAAGCCCATTTTCGAATACCATTCCAAACAGACAAACAATCTTTATACGGGTCTTTAATCAAACAAATCAATGTACGAATGGAATCTCTAATTTTGATGTTATTGTTAATGCAGAACCACTAGCAAATCCAGACAATACACTTTCTAATTTATCGTTGTGTGATACTGATCTTGATGGAGATGACATGAATGGGTTGGTTGAAAATATTGATTTTAACATTCAAATTCCAACTATTTTAGGAGCAACACAAGATCCTGATGACTTTAATGTATCCTTTCACCTAAATCAAACAGATGCAACTGATGGAGCAAATCCCTTACCAACACCCTATTCCAATACTACAAGAGAAGAAACCATTTTTGTGCGCATTGAAAACAAAGCTACAGGCTGTGTGAACGATGATCTAACATTCCTTCTTATTGTTAAAGAATTGCCTCGTTTTTCTGTTACTGGAGAAGACCCTGATAATCCACAAATACTATGTTTAAACTATACAACACCATACACTGTAGAGGCAGAAGATCCTGCTGGTGACTATACCTATCAATGGACAGATAGTACTGGAAACATCATAGGAACTGACCAGTCTTTAATTATTTCTGCTGGTGGTGAATACACCATTAAAGCAACTGATATTACAACTACCTGCCAGAGACAAAGAACCATCTTTGTCAAAGAATCTGAAAAGGCCACTCTACAAGAAAGCCTTATTACCATTATAGATGAATCAAATGCTATTGGATCGGAAAATAATATCTCTATTGCAATTGACACCGAAAATGGAGTTTTAGGAAAAGGAGACTATCAGTTTGCCATTTTTAATACCGACGACACTACTAGAATCCCTTCAATAGGATTCCAAGAGGAACCCCTTTTCGAAAATCTAGAAGGTGGTGTCTATACAGTGATTGTAAATGATAAAAATGGATGTGTACAAGACGAAATATTCACTATTTCTGTGATTCAGTTCCCTAAATTCTTTACTCCTAACGGCGATGGGAAAAATGATACGTGGGTGGTAAAAGGAGCCAATAAAACCTTTTATCCAAACAGCAGTATTAATATCTTTAATCGTTTTGGAAAATTAGTCGCACAAGTGCCTATTGACAGCCAAGGATGGAACGGAATGTACAATGGAAAAATACTTCCTTCTGATGATTATTGGTTTAATATACAACTCATACCAGCGGATGAGAGTAAATCACCAATCAATAAAAAAGGGAACTTCTCGCTTCTTAGAAAATAAGTAAATAAACTTGAAAACCTCTTCGAAAATACTTCAAAGAGGTTTTAAATTTATCAATAACCTTTCACTAAGCTACCTTTGTAATTTTATCTATAACATTATGTAATGTTTTAGGAACTTCAAATTGATTTGAAGTATTGTTCTCTCCCCCGGCTTTTAAAGCTTTATCACCTGCAAAAAAAGATTTATGATCATCCCCAAGATCTGAGCCGGCCATTCTTTGATGTTTCACACAAGAAACTCCTTTTCTAATTTCTTGCCTTTGAACTCCTTTTACATAGGCCAGCATACCTTCTTTACCAAAATAACTTTCAGTTAAATCATTCATATGTAATGCTGTTGTATGATAGGTTGGTAACGTAATTAAATGATGAAAAATTCCAGCCTCTCTTGCACCGTCTATTTGAAACGTTCTAATTTTTTGATCTGCACGATGACACAATTCAGAACCATCATATTGAGCATCCATTAAATTATTCCTATCATACCCCGTCATATTTTCTCCTTCAGCAAGCATTTCATGATACACTTGATTTCGGAAATTTAGTGTCCAATTAAAAGAAGGAGAATTATTATACACCAACTTCGCATTCGGAACAACCTCTTTAACCCTATTCACCATCTTAGCAATTTGCTGAACGTTTGGAGTCGGAGTTTCAATCCAAAGTAAATCTGCACCATTTTGTAAACTCGTAATACAATCTAACACGACTCTATCAATATTAGACCCCTCTTTAAATCTATAAAGACCATTTGCCAATCTAACCGGACGAACCAATTTACCATTTCTTTTTAATAAAACATCATCTTCATTAGCATCTGTAATGTTAATCTCTTCTGCTTCTACAAAAGATAAATACTGTGATGCTAAATCACCTTCTTCTTGACTTACAGGTAATTTCTGGGTTAAACCAGCTCCTTCTGAATCTGTCCTAGCAACGATAACACCATCATTTACACCTAATTCTAAAAATGCATATCTAATTGCATTTAGTTTTGCAATAAAATCTTCGTGAGGAACCGTTACTTTTCCATCTTGATGTCCACATTGTTTAGCATCTGAAACTTGATTTTCAATCTGAATGGCACAAGCTCCTGCTTCAATCATTTTTTTGGTTAATATGTAGGTTGCTTCTTCATTACCGAAACCTGCATCAATATCAGCAATAATTGGAACGATATGTGTTTCAAAGTTATCTATAAGATCCTGAACATCTTCACCGTTTTCTTTTCTTCTAAACAAATCATTTAATTCAATTGAGTCAGCTTGACGTAAAAAATCATAAATTTCAGTAATTAAAGACGGAACAACTGTTTTTTCGTGCATTGATTGATCTGGTAATGGTCCAAACTCAGAACGCAAAGCTGCAACCATCCAGCCAGATAAATACAAATAGCTTTTGCTCGTTGTTTTGTGATGTTTTTTTAAAGCTATCATTTTTTGCTGTGCAACAAACCCGTGCCAGCAACCTAAAGATTTTGTATAATTAGAGGTGTCTTTATCATACTCAGCCATATCATTTCTCATAATAGCAGCAGTATATTTAGCGATATCTAAACCGGTTTTAAACCGATTTTGAATAACCATTCTTGCTGCACTTTCAGAATTTATAGCATTCCAAGAAGAGCCATACTTTGCTTTTAAGTTTCTAACAGTTTCTAATGCTGAATTATAATTACTTTGTGCTAAATTTTTCATAATTTTGATTTTTAATTATTAAGATTTCTAGATTTTAATGGTTTAGTCTCGCGAACTATTTGCAGTAGTTGCGAGACATTTTTTATATATACTTATACGCTGAAAGTGTTAAAAACTCTTTGTATTCTTTTGATAAAACTAATTCATCAAATAACTCAATAGCTAATTTAAATTTCCCGTTTGTAAAATTACTTTCACCTACTAAACTTTTAATTTTTTCTAATTCTTCTCTTTTTAATAGTTGATACATTGCTAAATTAAAATTCCTACCATCTTCAATATGCACATTGTTATGTAGCCATATCCAAATTTGTGTCCTTGAAATTTCTGCAGTAGCAGCGTCTTCCATTAAATTATAAATCGCTGCAGCACCAATTCCACGTAACCAACTTTCTATATATAAAATACCAACATTTATATTTTTTCTGATTCCTAACTCACTAATTGTTCCTTTTGGCAATTCAACTAAATCTGATTCCGAAACCTGAACATCTTCTCGAGAAACATAAATTTGATTTTTAGTTATCATATTTTCATTAAATACATCCATGGCAACAGCCACTAATCCTGGATGAGCAACCCATGTTCCGTCATGGCCATTTTTCACTTCTTGTTCTTTATCAGCAATAACTTTAGAAAAAGCTAAATCGTTAGCAACTGGATCATTTTTAATCGGAATTTGAGCAGCCATACCTCCCATTGCATGTACTTTTCTTTTGTGGCATTTTTTTATTACTAATAAAGAATATGCTCTCATAAATGGAGTATTCATGGTGACTTGATCTCTATTTGGAACCATAAAACCACTATGATTTCTAAATTTTTTTATGTAAGAAAAAATATAATCCCAACGACCACAATTTAATCCAGCCATATGATTTCTTAATTCATAAATAATCTCATCTAGTTGGAAACTAGCAGTAATAGTTTCAATTAGAACTGTAGCTTTTATTGTTTTTTGCGGAATTAATAAGTAGTTCTGAGCAAATACAAAAATATCGTTCCATAAGCGCGCTTCTAAATAATGTTCTAATTTTGGTAAATAAAAATACGTTGCAGAACCTTGTTCCTGTAATGTTTTGATATTGTGAAAAAAGAATAGCCCAAAATCTACTAAAGAACCAGACATCTCTTCTCCGTTAATAACAAAATGCTTCTCGTTTAAATGTAAACCTCTGGGACGAACTAATAAAGTAGCTGTTTTATTATTTAAGGAATATGTTTTATCTTTTTTACTATTATAATATGAGATCGTTTTATTTATGGCATCTCTTAAATTTATCTGACCACCTAAATTATTATTAATATTTGGAGAATTACTATCCTCAAAATCTGCCATAAACGTTTTTGCCCCAGAGTTCAAAGCATTAATTACCATTTTTCTATCTACAGGACCTGTAATCTCGACTCTTCTGTCTAATAAATCTTCTGGTAATTCAGCGCAGACCCAATCAGCTTCTCTAATATTTTTTGTTTCTTTTGGGAAAGAAGGAAGATTACCAGAATCATAATAAGCTTGATCAATCTCCCTATCTTTAAGTAGTTTTAATCTTTTCTGATTAAAATTTTCGTGTAATTTCATCAAAAACACTATTGCTTCATTTGTTAGGATCTCTTGATAATCATCAATTTTAAATCCTTTAAAATCAATTCCTTTTGTTGTAATACTTTCTTGCATAATTAGAATATTTTAATTTCCACACTACAATTATAATAATAATTTTTTAACGCCGCAAGCGAACGTTCGCTAAATTATAAAATAATTTTTATGCATCGAGTTCGCTAAATAGTATTACATTTGATTTTATGATGATAGAAGACGAATACATACGATTGATTTTTGGCCTAAAGCTGAATCAAATAAGAACAGAAAAAAATCTTTCACTTTTTGGTTTGTCAAAGTTAACAGGGTTGTCAAAATCTTATTTGAACGAAATAGAAAAAGGAAAAAAATATCCAAAGACCGACAAGATTATTATACTGTCGGAAAAATTAGAAGTTTCTTATGACTATTTAGTTTCTTTAAAATTAAACAAAAACCTTGCTCCAATTGGTGAAATTCTTCAATCTAAAATATTGAAAGAAATTCCATTAGAATTATTTGGAATAAAAGAAAATAAGCTAATTGATATAGTTGCAAATGCCCCTGCAAAGGTAAACGCCTTCATAAGCACCATTATTAAAATTTCTCAAAACTATAATTTAACAAGAGAAAGTTTCTTTTTAGCCTCTGTAAGATCTTATCAAGAAGCACACAGTAATTATTTTGAGGAAATTGAAGAGCATGTAGAAAAGTTTGCCAAGCTATATCATATAGATTTATCAAAAAGAATAATCGCCAGTGATTTAGAAGATATTTTAATTGAAGAGTTTGGTTATAAAATTGACAATGAAGAACTTTCTAAACACAAAAATCTTGACGAATTAAGAAATATTTTTGTACCAAATAACAAAACATTACTGATCGATAAAAATATTTCAGAAGCACAAAAAACATTTATTTATGCCAAAGAATTAGCGTACAATTATTTAAATATAAAGGATAGACTATTTACCTTCCCATGGATAAAATTTGATAAATTTGATCAAGTTTTAAATAACTTTATTGCCTCATATTTTGCCGGAGCATTGGTAATCCCTAAAAAAACTCTTGTAGAAAAATTGAAAAATTTATTTGCTTTAGAAGAATGGAATTCGCTAAAACTACATCAAATAATTAATCATTTTAATTGTTCTCAAGAAACATTTTATCAGCGATTAACAAATATTTTACCAAAACACTTCAACATAAAGAATTTGTTTTTTTTACGATTTACTCATAAAGAGAACTCGTCTGAATTCAAACTAAGTAAAGAGCTGCATATTACACAACAGCAAGCACCGCACGCTAACAGAAATAATGAGCACTATTGCAGGCGTTGGACTTCTATAAAAACGATTCAAAATTTAGAAAAATCTACAGGAGATAGATCTACTTTTGGAATTCAAGTTTCGTCTTATGAGAATCAGAAAAATGAATATTTAGTTTTATCATCTGCCACCACAGACCCTTTTAAAAAAGAAATATATAGGAGTGTTAGTATTGGTATGTTGTTATCTCCACAACTAAAAAAGAAACTTAACTTTTTTGATGAGAATACATTTAATAAAAAATCGGTTGGTGTAACTTGTGAGACTTGTTCTATTAAAAGTTGTAAAGAAAGAGTTGCTGAACCACTGCGATTAGAAAAACAAAAAAAATACAGCGAAATTGCTGATACAGTTGCTAATATTATGAACTCTTACAGTTAAAATTTCCTTATTTTAGCATCTGAAAAAACAAACATTTTTATGGACATCAACTTCAATAAAAACGAAGATTACAATAAGCTTCTAGTTTCAGATTTAAAAAAACGTTTTGCCAAAGTAAAATTAGGAGGCGGACAAAAACGTATAGATAAGCAACATGAAAAGGGCAAAATGACTGCTAGAGAAAGAGTTGACTACCTTTTAGACAGGAATGCTACATCTATAGAAATTGGAACATTTGCTGGTGAAGGTATGTACACAGAACACGGAGGATGCCCTTCTGGTGGAGTTGTTGTAAAAATGGGCTATGTAAAAGGTAAACAATGTATTGTAGTTGCCAATGATGCTACAGTGAAAGCTGGTGCTTGGTTTCCAATCACTGGAAAAAAGAATTTACGCGCTCAAGAAATATCCATAGAAAACAAAATACCAATCATCTATTTAGTAGATTCTGCTGGAGTTTATTTACCAATGCAAGATGAGATTTTCCCCGACAAAGAACATTTTGGGAGAATTTTCAGAAATAATGCTGTAATGAGCAGCATGGGAATTACGCAAATTTCTGCTGTTATGGGTAGTTGTGTTGCTGGCGGAGCATATTTACCAATTATGAGTGATGAAGCGTTAATTGTTGATAAAACTGCTAGTATTTTTCTTGCTGGAAGTTATTTAGTAAAGGCTGCTATTGGAGAATCTATCGATAATGAAACCTTAGGTGGTGCAACAACGCATTGTGAAATTTCTGGAGTAACAGATTACAAGGCAAAAGACGACAAAGATGCACTCGATAAAATAAAATTTATTGTTGATAAAATTGGTGATTATGATAAAGCTGGATTTAGCAAAAGTGAATCTTTTCCGCCAAAAGAAAACGAAGATGATATTTTTGGGATTTTACCCAAAGAACGAAATGCTCAATACGACATGTTAGAGATTATTAAGCGTTTAGTGGATAATTCTGAATTTGAACAATATAAAGAAGGGTACGGTCAAACTATTCTAACAGGCTACGCGAGAATAGATGGTTGGGCAGTTGGTATAGTTGCCAATCAACGTAAATTAGTGAAAACAAAAAAAGGAGAAATGCAGTTTGGTGGAGTAATTTATAACGACTCTGCTGATAAATCTACTCGTTTTATTGCCAATTGTAATCAGAAAAAAATTCCATTAGTATTTTTACAAGATGTTACTGGTTTTATGGTCGGTTCAAAATCTGAGCATGGTGGTATTATAAAAGATGGCGCTAAAATGGTGAATGCAGTTAGTAATTCTGTGGTTCCTAAATTTACCATTATTATTGGTAATTCATACGGAGCAGGAAATTATGCGATGTGCGGTAAAGCATATGACCCTAGATTAATTGTTGCATGGCCAAGTGCTGAACTAGCAGTTATGAGTGGGAATTCTGCAGCAAAAGTTTTATTACAAATAGAAACGGCTTCACTTAAAAAACGTGGAGAAGAAATTACTCCAGAAAAAGAAGCTGAATTGTTTGACAAGATAAAGTCAAGATATGATAAGCAAATTTCTCCATATTATGCCGCTGCAAGAATCTGGACGGATGCAGTTATTAATCCTTTAGAGACTCGAACATGGATTTCTATGGGAATTGAAGCTGCTGACCATGCACCTATTGAGAAAAAGTTTAACATGGGTGTGTTACAAGTTTAAAGACAGTTGCTTTAAAAAAAATATTTATAAATTCACAAATAATAAAATGATTAGTCATTTTTTGACACCTTATTTTTGTGAGATAATTTAGTATAAATGAGCAAAGCTATCTACATTGCAACAATAGAAGCAAACAGTGGGAAATCATTAATATCATTGGGTATTTTAAGAATGATGTTAACCAAATCTTCTAAAGTTGGTTATTTCAGACCTATTATTAGTAAAGATAAAAATAGTGTTTATGACAATCATACAAATACTGCTATTAAGTTCTTTAATTTAGATATTGAATACAGTGATTGTTTCGCATATGAACAAAGTGAAGTTGTAGAATTATTAAGTGAGGGCAAAGAAGATGAAGTAATTCATAATGTGATCAAAAAATATAAAAAACTAGAAAATAAATATGATTATGTTTTAGTTGAAGGAACAGATTTTTCTGGTGAAGGTGGTTTTACCGAATTAGATGTAAATCTAATGATTGTAAAAAACTTAGGAATTCCTGCTTTAATTATTGGTGCTGGAAATGATAAAACAAAAAAGGATTTCATCAACACCATGCAATTATCCTACAAATCTTTTATAGATAAAGAAGTTGATGTTATTGGAGTCATTGCCAATAAAACAGAAGCTGATGAGATCGATTTTATTACTGAAGAACTAAAAAAAATAATCCCTAAAGAAGTTCAAGTTGATGTAATTCCAAAAATAGATTTTTTAGCATACCCAACCGTTAAAGAAATAGTAGATAGTTTAGATGGAAAAATTATTTTTGGAACACAATTTTTAGAAAATGCGATAGGAAGCTACAGCACTGGTGCCATGCAATTACGAAATTACTTAACTCGAATTAATGAAAATGCATTAGTAATTACACCAGGGGATAGAGCCGATATTATTTTAGGCGCATTACAAGCTAATGCATCTATTAATTACCCAAAAATTGCAGGAATAGTTTTAACAGGAAACATAATACCTGAAGAATCAATTATCAAATTAATTGAAGGCGTGCAAGCAACCGTTCCTATTATTTCTGTTGAAGGCGGCACCTTTGGAATCTCTAATAAAATTGGTGCAGTTAAACCAAAAATATACGCAACGCACAGCAAAAAAATACTCTTATCATTAGATACTTTTGACACTTATGTAAATACAGAAGGGTTAACTAATATTTTAACTTCTTACAGTTCAAATAAAGTTTCGCCAAGTATGTTTCAATACAGTTTGCTTCAAAAAGCAAAAATGCACAGAAAACATATTGTTTTGCCTGAAGGGAATGATGAAAGAATTATACAAGCTGCTGCTCGTTTACAAATACTTAATATTGTAGATTTAACTCTTTTAGGCGACAAAAAAAACATTCAACAAAAATGTAACCAGATAGGGTTGCAAATAGATTTAGAGAAGATAAATATTATAAATCCTGAGGATTCTATTCACAACGAAAGCTTTGCAACTACCCTTTTTGAGGCTAGAAAACACAAGGGAATGACAGTGACCACAGCGAGAGATTTAACCAAAGATGTATCTTATTTTGGAACTTTAATGATTTTAAATGGTTTGGCAGACGGAATGGTTTCTGGTGCTGTGCATACAACAATGCACACCATAAAACCTGCATTACAGCTTATAAAAACAAAACCAGGAGTTTCTGTCGTTTCATCAGTATTTTTTATGTGCTTGTCAGATAGAGTTTCTGTAATGGGAGATTGTGCTGTAAATCCAAATCCAAATGCAGAACAACTTTCTGAGATTGCAATTTCTTCTGCTCAATCTGCAGAATATTTTGGTATCGAAGCCAAAGTTGCAATGTTATCTTATTCTTCAGGAAGTTCAGGCAAAGGTGAAGAAGTAGAAAAAGTTAGAAGAGCGACTGAATTAGCAAGAACAAAAAAACCAGATTTAAAAATTGAAGGACCAATACAATATGATGCAGCTGTTGACATGTCTGTTGCAAAAACAAAAATGCCAGATTCAGATGTTGCAGGACAAGCCTCTGTATTAATATTTCCTGATTTAAATACAGGAAACAACACCTATAAGGCTATTCAAAGAGAAACAGGAGCACTGGCAATAGGCCCCATGTTACAGGGCTTAAATAAACCCGTAAATGATTTAAGTAGAGGATGTACCGTAGATGACATCTTTAATACTGTACTACTAACATCGATTCAAGCTCATCAGGAATAATATGAATATTTTAGTAATAAATGCAGGCTCATCTTCATTGAAATATCAAGTCATAGAAATGCCAAGTCAGAATATTAAGTGCACTGGTATAATTGAAAGAATTGGAACGAAACATGCAGTTTTTACACACAAAAAAAAGAACGAGAAATACTCTAAAACTTTACCCATTTTAAATCATGAAATTGGTTTAAAAAAAATAGCTGAAACTTTATTAAATGCAAAAAACGGCGTAGTAAATTCATTTAATGAAATTGATGTTGTTGGTCATAGAGTCGTTCATGGTGGAAGTAAATTTAGTGAACCAACAATTATAAATAAAGAAGTAAAAAATAATATCCGTAGTTTATTTGATTTGGCTCTACTTCATAATCCTGCAAATTTAACAGGAATAGAAATTGCTGAAACAATTTTTACAAATGCAAAACAAATTGCAATTTTTGATACTGCATTTCATCAAACAATACCAAAAGAAGCATATCAATACGCTATTAATACCTCTTATTTAAAAGAAAATAAAATCAGAGCTTATGGGTTTCATGGCACAAGTCATAAATATGTATCTAAAAAAGCAATTGATTATTTGGGCAAAGAGTGTTCAAAAAAAATAATTACAATTCATTTAGGAAATGGCTGTAGTATGTCTGCTATAAAAAATGGAAAAAGCATTGAAAATTCTTTAGGTTTTGGTCCTATGAATGGATTAATAATGGGAACTCGCTCAGGAGATATAGATCAATCAGTTATTTTCTTTTTGATGAAAAAATTGAATAAATCTATTGAAGAAGTTAGTAATTTATTACAAAAAGAATCTGGAATGTTAGGGTTGACTGGGTTTTCTGATTTAAGAGAAATTACAGAAAAAGCATTAAATGGAGATGATAAATGTCAAAACGGATTAAACTTGGCAGGATATCGAATTCGTAAATATATTGGCAGTTATACCGCCATTTTAAACGGATTAGATGCCATTATTTTTACAGCAGGAATTGGTGAAAACTCAAGTTTGATGAGAGAATTGTCTTGTAAAAACCTATCCTTTTTAGGTATTGATTTAGATGTAGGGAAAAATAAAATTCGAAGTAGCGGCATTAAAGAAATTCAATCTTTAACTTCTAAAGTTAAAATACTAGTGATTCCTACAAATGAGGAAATAGAAATTGCCAAACAGAGTTATCAATTAATAAAATAAGTTTTAAAACATAATAAATACATCTTTTAAATTAATTGTAAACCAACGTTCAAATTTTTACATTTGCGTAGTTAGATTAATTTTCAACAAAACAATCAATTAGAAATGGGAAGAGCATTTGAACTAAGAAAGGGTCGTAAAATGAAACGTTGGTCAGCTATGGCAAAAACCTTTACAAGAATTGGTAAAGATATTGTTATGGCTATTAAAGATGGTGGTCCAAATCCAGATTCAAACTCGCGTTTGAGAGCTGTAATGCAGAATGCAAAAGCTGCAAACATGCCTAAAGAAAATGTTGAACGCGCTATAAAGAAAGCTACTGATAAAGATACAGCCAACTATAAAGAGGCACTTTTTGAGGGCTATGCACCTCATGGAATAGCACTTGTCTTAGAAACAGCTACAGATAACAATAATAGAACAGTTGCCAATGTTAGATCTGCATTTAATAAATGTGATGGGAATTTAGGCACTTCTGGTTCTGTTATTTTTATGTTTGACCATGTCTGTACGTTCACTATCAAAAAAGAAGATATTACTATTGACTTGGAAGAACTAGAATTAGAATTGATAGATTTTGAGGTTGAAGAAGTTTTTGATGATGAAGATGGGATTATCATTTATGCTCCGTTTGAACAATTTGGCGCAATACAAACATTCTTTGAAGAAAATAAAGTAGAAATTATATCTTCTGGTTTTGAGAGAATTCCTACCACAACTACTAAACTTTCAGAAGAACATCAGGCCGATGTAGAAAAGCTTTTAGAAAAACTAGAGGAAGATGATGATGTACAGAATGTATATCATTCTATGGAAATGTAATTTTTTAGTTATAAATTTATTAGATCCAATGTTTTTTTACGTTGGATTTTTTTTGTTTCGGTTTCTAAAAATTCATTAACAAAATAAATTTCTTTTGGAATCTCAAATTTAGAGAGTAGTTTACAGTTTTTAACTTTGTTAAAAATCATATTATGCTCATTACCCTCTATAAGTAAGACTAATTTTTCTCCTAATATTTTATCAGGAATTCCAGCAACGAAAAAACGGTTCTTTATGATTTTAGACAGTTTTACTTCTATTTTTTCTGGATGTAACTTAATCCCACCAGAGTTAATTACATTATCAAAACGACCAAGCCATATAAATTGAGTGTCAGAAATTAATTGAATAACATCATTTGTAAAGATAATTTCATCTGAAACTTTTGGAGCATTAATTGTCAAACAATTTCTAATATCTTTATAAATAGTGATGTTTGGTAAGGTTGTATAAAAAGAATTTTGAATACTAGTTGTGTAAGATAAAGAGGAAACACTAGAAGTACTATTCTTATAATTATTTAGTTTTTTAATAGCAATATGGGTAATAGTTTCTGTCATTCCATAGGTTGCAAAAACTTCTGTAGATAGATGTTGTAAATTATTTTGAAGCTGATTAGAAACGACTCCACCTCCAACTATTATTTTTTTTATTTTGGATAACTTTTCAATTGAGTTTTCCAATTGTAATGGAACCATTGCAGAGAAGTCATAGGTTTTTACAATGCGTTTTAAGGGATGTGAATCTGACTTTATAATATCTAAATGCCATCCTAAAATTATTGCACGAACCAGCATCATTTTACCCGCAATATATTCTGTAGGCAAACACAATAAAGCTGTTGTGTTTTCTTGCAAACTAAAATACTCTCCAGTTGCAAAAGCTGAATTTATTATTAACTCTTTTTTTAATTTAATAGATTTTGGCGTGCCTGTAGATCCTGAAGTTTTAACAATTATAAAATCATCATTAGAAAACCATTTTTTAAAAAACTGTTGAGTACTCTTAGAAAGTGATAAAGAATAACTTAACAACTCATTTACTGAAGAAAATGAAATCCCATTTAATTGAAAGTCTTTATGAAAAGTGGACTGGTTGAAAATCATTTATAATCTTCTTTATAATTGACTTTGACTGGTTTTTCTATTGTACAAAATAATTTATCTTTCCAATTTGTCCAACCGTATTTTTTAGAAAACAGCAATAACATTAATGGGTATAAAACGAACACCGGAAAAAACATTTCCCAACCAACAGAAGGTTCTGAAGTATCTAAAAATAAGGCATCAGTTTTAAACACTGTCCAATCTGAGGTTACTAAGACTGCCGCTATAATATTATTAATGGCATGCAAACCTAAAGCAAGTTCGACTCCTTCATCCATTAAGGTTGTTATCCCATAAAATAAACCTGTACCAATATAAAAAACCATAGAAATATATCCTAATTTCTCTACTTCTGGATTTGCACCATGCAACAAACCAAAACTAACAGATGTTATGATTAAAGGCATCCATCTATTTTTGAGTAAACCCCCTAAACCTTGCATAAAATAACCTCTAAATAGCAATTCTTCAAAACTTGTTTGTAATGGTAAAAAAAAGAAGGAAACTAATATTAAAATAAAAAAAGGTTTTGCCTTAAAATTATAAGTATAAATATCTGGTGAAATTAAAATTCCAACTCCAATAACAACAATCGCTATAATTCCCCAAGTTATAAAACCAAACCAAAAACGTTTCCAATCTATTTTATTTCTACTAGTCACTAGCGATTTTACGGTTCTTTTATGAATACATTTAACGCCAATTATTAGAAATAATAAACCAATGGCAAACATTAAAATCATTAAAAATAAAAATAAATTACTATTGATTCCTAAACTCATAAAACTGTCTTGAGCTGACCTTGATAATTCATTCATATCTGTAGAATGGAAAAATGCAACAATGAATAAGGGAATAACACCTAAAACCTGCCATCCAAAAAGGGTAAGTACAATCGTAATTACCCAATAATACCAATCATTTTTACCTTTGAATGCTTGCTTAAAATAGTCCATTTTTTAAATAGTAAAATTCCATTTTTTAGAATTATTATAATGTAATGTTCCATTTTTTACTTCAAGAGAACTTTGAAAATTATTCGTAAATAAACCACCAGTCCCCAAGCCTTGAGGCATGTTACTTTTTAAGGTATATGTAAATTGCGCTATGGCATTTAATCCAACATTACTCTCTAATGCAGATGTTATCCACCAAGAAATAGTATCTTGCTCTGCGATACTAATCCATTCTTTAGTTCCTGAAAACCCACCGACTAAACTTGGTTTCAATATAATATATTGTGGTTTTATAGTTTTTAACAATTTCCTTTTTTCGGCGAATGAAAACACACCAATTAATTCTTCATCTAGAGCAATAGGCAAAGGTGTTTTGCTACACAGATTTGCCATTTCTTGAACTTGACCTTGTTTGATAGGTTGCTCTATAGAATGCAATTCTAACTCAGACAATACTTTTAATTTCTCTAACGCTTTGTTTGGTTCAAAAGCTCCATTTGCATCTACTCTTACTTCTATTTCTTTAGATGAAAATTCTTTTCTTATAGATTTTAACAACTCAATTTCTACATCAAAGTTTATTGCACCAATTTTCATTTTGATACAAGTAAATCCTGTTTTAAGTTTTTCTTTAATTTGAGTTTTCATAAACTCCTTATCCCCCATCCAAACCAAACCATTTATTGGTATAGATTGTTTTCCTTTTGTGAATTTTGATGGAAATAATTCAAATTCATTTTCACTTTCTAATGATAAAAATGCCTGCTCTAAACCAAATTGAATGGAAGGAAAATTAAAAAGAGACTCTATTAGAAATTCTAAACCTTCATTAATATTTTTACAAGCCCAAATTAACTTTTCTTCGTAATTAAGAACATCGTCTGCACTTAACCCTCTAAATAGCCCTGTTTCTCCAATTCCAATTTTATTATTTTCCTCTAAAATAATAAACCATGTTTCCTTTGTTTTTAAAACCCCTCTTGATGTTCCACTTGGATTTTTAAAATTAAGGATGTATCTATGATATTTTGCTACAATCATTATTCTATTTAAAGCATCTAAATTATTTAGGTAAAAACTAACGTTTAAAAATAGTTTTGTTAGAACTTAATTCATTTACTCAAACTCATTTAAGTAAAACGAAGACATAATTTCAATCTTTCTTCTTAAGATGATATTATTCTACTAACATCTTAAATCTATCCATATATTCTTGACTAGCTGCTGTAAATGTGCCCTTAAAATATGGGAATAAGCAAGCTGTTATATAGGATTTACTATTTACCGAACAGTTTTGTATCATTTTAGTTTTACTCCCTTTCTTGATAAAAATAAAGTCGTCAATTTTTATCATTTCATCAGAATCAAAACGAAAAGTAATTTTTTTGTTTGAAATATATGCCAGTATTTTTTCTGTCATTATCATTTCTTGCCCTTGGTTTTCTATAACCATTTTATAGGTACTTCCAACTTTACCTTCTTTTAAGTTTATTGGTTCTAAAGACTTTACTTCAGGCATCCATTTTTTTAAAGTTTCTGGTGCTGTAAAAAAAGTAAAGACCTCTTCGATTGGTTTGTCAATATCTACTTCCACAGAATAATTAACTTCTTTAACTACTAATCCTGTTGCAAAAAACACTAACGCTATTAATGTTACAATTATTAAAATTATTCGTATTGCTTTCATTGTATTAAAAATTATTAGTGTTTTAAAGTTACAAAACTTGACCTAAAACGAAAAGGATTGCAAATAGAAATGTACTTAATGCTACTTTTTTTAACTCATTATCTAATTCTGAAAAAATAATATTTTTAGCAACCACAGTTACATTTATAAGTAAAGGAATAAAAGCCACTAAAAATAAATATTGTAGTAGTGAATGATAATTAAATTGAACATAAGTAACCGACGAAATTAAAGCTCCAATAATTAACAGATAATGATAAATTTTTGCTTTTGCACTTCCTATTTTTACTACCAAAGTATTTTTATTAGACTTTTTATCTTCTATTTGATCCCTCATATTATTCAGGTTCAAAACTGCAGTGCTTAAAAAACCAATAGAAATAGCTGGTAAGAAAATTTGAAAATTTAATTGTTTTGTATATAAGAAATAACTTCCGACTACACTTAACAAACCAAAAAAAACAAAAACAAAAACGTCTCCCAAACCACTATAACCATAGGCAGAATTGCCAACTGTATATTTTATTGCTGCAGCAATGGAAGCGATTCCTAATAAGAAGAACAATACTGAATATCCGAAATTTTCTTTTCCGAAAGAGATATAAATCAAAAATAAAGCAATAATCAAAGTGGTAATGGTTGTAATTATCATAGCAGATTTCATTTGCTTTGGAGTAATAGCACCAGAAGAAACCATTCTTTCTTCTCCCTTTCGATGATCATCAGTTCCTCTTATTCCATCTCCATAATCATTTGCGAAATTTGATAAAACCTGAAAACCGATTGTAGTGAATATCGCCAACCAAAAAATTGGAGATTTTAAAATTGTATTTTGATAATACAATTCGTTTCCTAAATAGCTACCAATAATAATTCCTGAAATCGATAAAGGCAGAGTCCTCAGTCGAGCGGCTTTTATATAGTTTTTAATCATCAAAAAAGATTGAATTCATTTATTCCGCTTTTAAAAGAAACTAGGAGAACTAATAAAAAATATTATTATAAAAAGCATGAAATTCTTTATTTCTATAAGTTGTTTGCTTCTGCAATCAACTCTGCAATATCTTGAACTTTAACTTGATCCTCTTTTTCTTTAAATTTAATCCCATCAGTCATCATCGTATTACAATAAGGACAGCCTGTTGCAATAATTTGTGGTTTGGTTTCTAAGGCATCTTCTGTTCTTAAAATATTAATTTCTTTATCCCCTTTTTCTGCATCTTTAAACATCTGAGCTCCACCAGCCCCACAACACAGTGCAGTAGATTTGCTTCGTTTCATTTCTGTTAAGTTAACTCCCAAACGTTTAATTAAATCTCTTGGAGATTCGTAAACATCATTGGCTCTTCCTAAGTAACATGGATCATGAAATGTAACTCTTTTTCCTTTTAAGGTAGCATCATCAATTTTCAAACGTCCTTCAGAAATTAAGTTTTGAATGAACTCTGTATGATGAAAAACTTTGTACTTACCTCCTAAAGAAGGGTATTCGTTCTTTAATGTATTGAATGAATGCGGATCACATGTAACAATTGTTTTAACCTCATAAGCATTTAAAACCTCAATATTGGTAACTGCTTGCATTTGAAACAAAAACTCGTTTCCAGCCCTCTTTGCAGCATCTCCTGTAGAACTTTCTTCGGTACCTAGCACTGCAAAATCTACATTTGCTTGATGTAAAATCTTTACAAAAGCACGAGATATTTTCTTAGCTCTGTCATCATAACTTCCTGCAGCTCCAACCCAAAATAACACTTCTGGTTGTTTTCCTTGAGCCATCATTTCTGCCATTGTTGGTACGTTCATAATCTTTACTTTAAGTTTGTTTATTCTTCGTCTTTCCAGTTTAATCTATCTTGCTGATTGTATTGCCAAGGTGCTCCGTTATTTTCTATGTTTGTCATCATCATATTTAATTCCTGCGGAGCTGCAGATTCTTCCATGACCAAATACCTTCTCATATCCATAATAATGGATAAAGGATCTATATTTATAGGGCATTCTTGAACACAAGCATTACAACTTGTACAAGCCCATAATTCTTCTGGAGAAATATAATCGTTTAATAATTGCTTCCCATCGTCTTTAAAAGTCCCTCCGTTTGTATCAATATTTCTACCAATCTCTTCTAGACGATCACGAGTATCCATCATTATTTTTCGTGGCGATAATTCTTTTCCTGTTAAATTTGCTGGACAAGCAGAGGTACATCGTCCGCATTCTGTACAGGTATATGCGTTCATTAATTGTACCCAATTTAAATCTGTAACATCAGATGCTCCAAACTTTTCTGGAACCTCTTCTTCTCCTTCCGCTGGCATTGCATAAGGGTCAGCATCTGGATCCATCATCATTTTCACTTCTTTGGTCACAGATTCTAAATTACTCAACTGCCCTTTTGGATTTAAATTCGCGAAAAATGTATTTGGAAATGCCAATAAAATATGCAAATGTTTAGAATAGTATAAATAGTTTAAGAACACTAAAATTCCTGCAATGTGAATCCACCATGATGTTTTTTCTATGACATGTAATGACTCTGGAGAAAAACCTGAAAACCATGGAAATACAAATTGACTGATTGGATTTCCTATTCCAGCTTCTTGAAAAGGAACATCTGTAGCATTCATAATAATAAACAGTGACATTAAAACCAATTCGAAATACAAAATGATATTTCCATCACTTTTTGGCCAACCTTTCATTTCTTTACTCAAGAAACGTTTAATTTTAATAACATTTCTTCTACACCAAAATACAATTATAGCAACAAAAACTAAGGCTGCAAAAATTTCGAAGGTACCGATTAAAAATCCATAAAGTCCATTACTCAAAACACCATAAAAAACTCTATGTGTCCCAAATAATCCATCAATAATAATTTCTAAGACTTCAATATTAATAATGATAAAACCTAAATAAACTACAACATGTAAAATTCCAGAAATTGGACGACGCACCATTTTGTATTGTCCCAAAGCAATTTTAGCCATATTTTTCCAACGAGCAGATTTATTATCACTTCTATTTAGGTCTTTTCCTAATTTTATATTTCTAAATAGCTTACGAACATTCATTACAAAAAATCCGATTCCTGCGATTAATAAAAGTGCAAAAAACAAGTTTGGTAAGTATTCCATTATTTTTGTTTTGTTAATTTTTTATTTAATGATAGTTTTTAAAAAAAACATCAAAATTGTTAAGTTATTATAATAAAGAATTTACTTTTTTTTTAAAAAAATAAATAACACTAATTACTTTGTTCCAAAAAATAAATAAACCTAAAATTAGATTTTATTTTCACCTTTTAATTGTAAAATTAATCAGGAACAAAAAAATTATTCATTTGAAATATTTAAACTATTTTTATTAGAATCATAAGATTTTTCTTTTTTTCCAAATAAAGAAAAGTGAACAAATCGCTTAGGGTTTAGCTTCATTTCACGCAATAATTCTTCTAATTCTTTTGAGACATTCGTTAAGTTATTGTACATCGCGTCGTCATTTATAAATTTACCTAAAGATCCTTTACCTTTCTCAACACCATCTAATAATAAGTTCACAGAAACCAGCGTATGTTCGGCTTTCTTTATTATACCTCCAATATTAGCATTTAATAATGTATCGGAAACTTTCGATAAATTCTCTGAAATATATTTTGAATTTCTAATAGTTTCTTTCAAATCAATGGATGTAGAATCTAGCAGACTATTTACAGAACGTACCGTATTTTTAACAGCTAAAATTGTGTATTCTAAATTTTTTACTGAAATATTTAAACTCTCCCTAGTTTTCTTATTTAAAACCTGATTAACACCTAAAAAAAGAGAATCTGCACTAACTATTACATTTTCTAGTTTTGCTTGTAACGGATTTAGCTTTTCACCAACTGTAGAAAATATATCTGACTCTACTTCTCCTTTTAATGTATCTTTTGAAACTGCTAAAGCTCCTTCATAATTAGGAATTATAGCTAGAGACTGTCCACCTAATAAACTAGATGAGTATATTTTTGCTACACTATTTTTAGAAAAAGGAAAGCTATTATCTAAAATGATTTCAACAACTAAACTCCCTTTTTTTCCTTCTCTTTGATTAAATCGAATATCTGAAACCTTACCAACTTCTAGACCATTAATTGAAACTGGACTCGATTTTTTTAACCCTTGAATATTATTATATTCTATAAAGAATTGACGAGAATTAGATTCAAGAATATTTTGACCTTTTAAGAAATTATATCCCCAAAAAAACACTGCAATAATTAATAAAACAACAATTCCTGTTTTTAATTCTTTAGACATAAAGTTGAAAATTTATTGGCACAAAATTACTAATAATTTTTTGGAGATACCCCCTTAATTTAGTTGATTTTCTTAGCTTCTTTTATTGAGATTTTTTCTCCATTTTTAAAAGCCACTAAATATGCAGTAGGAAATCCTTTTTCTATTGCAGTTTTTAAAGATTTTTTGGCTTCATCGTATTTCAAGGTATTACCATAATAATACTTAAAAAGAGGTCCTACTTTTACTCTTTCAATATTATTTAATCCTTTAAAATTATAGGATTTAGTTGCTATTTTATTTTTACCAGAAGCTATTTGAACTTTATATTCAACCCTTGGTTTGTCTGAAGAAAACTCTACAACAGTATTTAATTTTAATTGATTAATATATTTTTCTATTGCTGTAGAAATAGCATTTGCCATTTCCTTTTGTCCTTTTTTGGAATTTAAATATCTTCCTTCTTTTTTATTTGTTAAAAAACCAAGCTCAACCAATACACTTGGCATTATCGTTTCTCTCAAAACCTGAAAATTATCCTGCTTTACTTTTCTATCTAACCTTTTTAATTTCTTAGAAAAATTATTTTGAATTAAACTGGCTATTTGAAGACTCTTATCTAAGTTTTCCTCTTGAAGTAGAGATAGTCCGATAGTAGATTCAACTGAATTTGAATCGAATCCTTTATATCTTTCCTTAAAATTATCCTCTTTAAGAATTACTGCATTCTCTCTTTTGGCAATTTCCAAGTTTTTTTTATTGCCCCTTAAGCCAAGAACGAAAGTTCCAGCTCCATATGCATTTGAGGTGTGAGAATCGCAGTGAATAGATACAAACAAATCTGCTTTTTCTTCATTAGCAATATCACCTCTTTTCCATAAGTCAATAAAAACATCTTTAGTTCTGGTATATTTCAGTCTAAAATCTTTATTTTTTTTTAAATTATTTCCAACTAATAAAGCAATTTTTAAAGCAATGTTCTTTTCTTCATAACCATTTCCTAAATTCCCAGGATCTTTACCCCCATGGCCTGCATCTAGGACTACAGTATATTTTTTTTGAGCGTTTAAGTTAGGTTGAAAAACCAAAAAAATAAAAGGAATTAAAAATATATATTTTAATTTCTTTCTGGCATTAAATTTGTTGTTTTGTTGGAATCTCATCAATAAAATTTAACTAATTTTGGCAACATAAATTTGGTGCTTCAAATATTGAACCATATTTTTACTAATACACAAAAATAGCATTTAAAGCATTGCAATCAAACCTATCATACATACTTTTATTTTTCTGTCTCTTTTTCATTGAGATAGGTTTTGCACAAGACATCAAGCCTAAAATTAAAAAAAAGATTCCCATACTTACAAAAGATACTATAAATCCAAAGAAAAAAGATTCGTTATTTAATTATAAGAAAGACTCTATAACTTTAAAGGAAAAAGATAGTATCTCTTTAGATACCATAAAACCAAAAGAATCTATAGACGGTATAATAACTCATGTTGCTGAAGGCTATACAGAACAAAATGCAAAAGACAAAATAGTTACTCTTTATAACCAAGCCCAAATTGTGTATACAGACATTGATTTAAAAGCTGGAATTATTGTTATTAATTATAAAAAAAACACAATTTTCGCTAAAGGAATTAAAGATAGTACAGGGTACAAACAAAGACCCGTTTTTAAGCAAGGTGGTCAAGAATCTGAACAAGATTCTATGTTGTATAATTTTAAAAGTAAGCGAGCTTTAATATATGGTTTAAAAAGCAAGCAAGGAGAAATGTTTACGTTTGGGGAAAAAACGAAACAGGTGAATGATTCTACCATTTATGTTAGAAAAATTCGGTTTACAACTTCAGAAAAACAAGATTATTATATTGCAACCAACAAAGCAAAATTAGTTCCTAGTAAAAAAATAATTGTTGGCGTAAGTTATTTAGTATTGGCAGATGTTCCTACCCCTATTTTTCTTCCATTTGCCTATTTTCCTTTAACTGACACACAAGTTTCTGGATTTTTAATTCCTGCATTCGATACGGGAAGTAGCGATAGAGGTATTGGATTTCAAAACGGAGGATACTACTTTGCAATAAGTGATTATTTAGATTTAACTGTTCTTGGCGATGCCTATTCCAATGGTAGTTGGGGTTTACGAACCTCGTCAAACTACAGAAAAAGATATAGATATAATGGGGCTTTTAGTTTTAGTTATGAAAACTTAATTCAAGGAATTAGAGGTTTTGATCTTTACAGCAAATCAACAAATTTTAATATTCGATGGAATCATAGTCAAGATTCAAAAGCAAATCCAAATGCTCGCTTTTCTGCCTCTGTAAATCTTGGAAGTAGTAAGTTTTATAGAGAATCTTTGAATGAACTTAATACTTCTCAATTTTTAACAAACACATTAAGTTCATCAGTAAATTATAGCAAAACGTTTGTGGGCACTCCTTTTAATATGAGTGCAACTGCCACACATTCTCAGAATACAAATACCCAGCAAATAACGATGACTTTACCCTCATTAACTGTAAATATGAATAAAATTTTCCCGTTTGCAGGAAAAGGGGGGATTCAAAAAACACCCATTCAGAAAATGGGTTTCAATTATACCATGCAAGGAGAGTATAGAATAAATACTACAGACGACGAATTTTTTACAAAAAAGATGTTTGAAACTGCTAAATCTGGGATACAACAAAGAACGGGTACAAGTACAAATATTAAAGTGTTGAAACATTTAACGCTATCTCCTAACGTAAATTATAAAGAAGTTTGGAATTTTGATTACGTAAAAAAATCATATGATCCAACTGAAAATGTAGTAGTTACAGACACTTTAAGAGGCTTTAAAACCTTTAGAGAATACAATACGGGTGTAGGTTTATCTACCAACATTTATGGTACTTTTAAATTTAAAAAAGGACGATTAAAAGCGATTCGTCATACATTTAGACCTTCTATATCTTACTCTTACAGACCCGATTTTGCAGACAAGTACAACCAACAAGTACAACAAAGTTCAGATGTAACAGATTTGCTAACCTACTCTCCTTTCGAAAATGGAATTTATGGCAGACCTGGTTCTGGAATAAGCAACTCTATAGGAATTACATTAAACAATGTTTTAGAAGCAAAAGTAGCCCCTAAAGATCCAGATAGTGATGAGGAAGATGAAAAGATAACTCTATTAAACAATTTAAACTTTACCAGTTCTTATAATATGGCTGCAGATAGTCTGCGCTGGTCTCCTGTAAGTTTTTCTGCTGGTACAAGGTTATTTAAAGACAAACTTGCTATTAATTTAAGTGGCTCTTTAGATCCCTACCAAGTGAACGATGCTGGGACCAGAATTAATAAGTTTAATCCTAATATCCTTAGATTAACAAATGCCAGTTTAACGGCCAATTACTCTATTTCTAGTAAAGACTTTGGAAGCAATAAGGATGATGAAAATAAAAGCAGTACTAGCGGGAATGGTGCTCAAAATACTCCTGATGTTATTGGCGCGAATATAAATCCCACAAATAGATTTGCACAAAATGGTACTACTATAAATAATAACAACACTGAAGATAATGAAACCAAAGAAACCAAGCTTTATAGGGCTAATGTACCTTGGACCATTAATTTAGCCTACGCAACAAATTATACAAACTATGGAAATAATGGTGGCGAAATTGGTATTCACACCTTAATGTTTAGTGGAGATATAGAGTTATCTCCTAAATGGAAAGTGGGCTATTCTTCTGGGTATGATATTAAAGGAGGAGCCTTTACCTTCTCTCGATTTAATTTTTCTAGAGATTTAGATAGTTGGAGATTTAATTTTAACTGGGTTCCCTTTGGAACAAATTCTTCTTACACTTTCTTTATTGGAGTGAAGTCTTCTATTTTAAGTGATTTAAAATGGGATAAAAATAAGCCACCAGACAGAAGGTTATTTTAATGATCTTTGACCAAGAATACGACAATGAATACGACGACTCTTAAGCATAAAAAAAAAAATGAAAAAAATAATTACAACAACAAAAGCACCAGCTCCAATTGGCCCTTACAACCAAGCTATTTTAAGTGGCAACACCTTATATACTTCTGGCCAGATTGCATTAGATCCATTAACAGGAGAATTGATTTTAGATTCTATTGCTATTGAAACAAAACAAGTGATGGAAAATATGAAAGACAGTTTTAGCTGCAGCTAAAATGACTTTCGAAAATGTGGTAAAAACTTCAATTTTTATTTCTGACATGAATAATTTTTCAGAAATAAACGCCGTATATAGCGACTATTTTAATGAAGAAACTGCACCTGCTAGAGAAACTGTAGAAGTAGCAAATTTGCCTAAGTTTGTAAATGTAGAAATTAGTATGATCGCTATACTTTAACTCTTTTTGTAGAAGTATTTAGAGAATAGTTAAAGGTATTCTCTAAACACTTTTATAATGATGCTGAATATTGTATTAAGTCTACAATTTTAGTCGCATACCCAAACTCGTTATCGTACCAAGATATTATCTTGAAAAAGTTTTTATTCAGTTCTATACTTGCATCTGCATCTATCACAGAAGTTCTAGTTTCCGAGACAAAATCTTGAGAAACGACTTCATCTTCGGTATACCCAACAATCCCCTTAAATTCATTTTCTGAAGCCGATTTAAAAGTTGCTAATATCTCCTTTAAACTAGTGTCTTTTTCAGTTTTGAAAGTGAGATCTACCAAAGAAACATCTGCAACTGGAACTCTAACTGCCATACCTGTTAACTTCCCTTCCATTTTGGGAATAACTTTAGTTACTGCTTCAGCAGCACCGGTAGAAGTTGGTATAATATTATTAACTACAGAACGTCCTCTTCTCCATTTTTTATTGGGCCCGTCAACAGTATTTTGTGTCGATGTTGCTGCATGAATTGTTGTCATTAATCCTTCGGAAAGCCCGAAGTTATCATCAATAATTTTAACTATTGGGGCCAGACAATTTGTAGTACAAGATGCATTTGAAATAATTAATTCTTGTTTTGTTAGCTGATCATTATTAACCCCCATTACATACATTTTTGCATCTTTAGAGGGTGCAGAAATAATTACTTTTTTTGCTCCACCTTGTATATGTAAGGCTGCCTTTTCTTTCGTTGTAAAAAAACCCGTTGACTCGATTACATAATCTACATCAACATTATTCCATTGTAAATTCTCTGGATTTCTATCCGCTGTAATTCTAATGGTATTGCCGTTAACAAGTAAGTTACCGTCTATGACCTCAACAGTTCCGTTAAAACGACCATGAACAGAATCGTATTTTAACAAATACGCTAAATAATCTACATCCAACAAATCATTAATAGCTACTATTTGCATCGTGTCTCTCTCGATTGCTGAACGAAATGCCAATCGTCCTATTCTACCAAAACCGTTTATCCCTATTTTAATCATTTTCTTAAATTTTTGGGGTAAGTTTTTACTTTATAAAGTTTAAAAATCTAGATCTACAGCTAGTTTTTAATAAAAACGTACACACTACAAATATAAAACTTATTGAAACAAAAAACCTGATTGTTTTAAAACAATCAGGTTTTCCAATTCAAATAATTATTAAAGACTAAGGTAGTCTCTGCTGTGAAAAGAGTTAAGATTAAGAACTACAATGTAGCAGCATATTCGATTAAATCTACAATTTTAGTAGAATATCCCATTTCGTTATCGTACCAAGAAACAACTTTTACAAAGTTATCATTTAAAGCAACTCCTGCATTAGAATCAAAAATTGATGTTCTTGTATCACCAACAAAATCTTGAGAAACGACTAAATCATCTGTATATCCTAAAACACCTTTCATTGATCCGCTTTCTGAAGCAGATTTCATTGCAGCACAAATTTCTTTATAAGAAGCAGCTTTCTCTAATTTTACAGTTAAATCTACTACAGAAACATCCATTGTTGGTATTCTAAATGCCATACCTGTTAATTTACCGTCCATTGCAGGAATTACTTTTCCTACTGCTTTTGCAGCTCCTGTGCTTGAAGGTATAACATTACCAATTCCAGAACGACCACCTCTCCAATCTTTCATAGAAGGACCATCAACAGTTTTTTGAGTTGCAGTAGCAGCATGCACAGTAGTCATTAAACCTTCAACAATACCAAAGTTGTCATTTAAAACTTTAGCGATTGGCGCTAAACAATTCGTAGTACAAGATGCATTAGAAAAAATATTTTGTTCTGCTTTTAATTCCGTGTTATTAACCCCCATAACAAACATAGGTGTATGATCTTTAGATGGTGCAGATAAAACAACTTTTTTTGCTCCTGCTTCTAAATGCTTTCCAGCGGTTTCTTCAGTTAAGAAAAAGCCTGTAGATTCAATAACGTATTCTGCTTCAACCTCATCCCACTTTAACTTTGAAGGATCTCTTTCTGCAGTAATTCTAATTTTATCTCCGTTTACAAATAAAACCCCGTCTTTTACTTCAACAGTTCCGTCAAATGCGCCATGAACCGAATCATATTTTAACATATATGCTAGATAATCTACATCTAATAAATCGTTAATTGCAACTACTTGAACACCCTCTCTCTTTATAGAAGATCTAAATGCTAATCTACCTATTCTACCAAAACCATTAATTCCAATTTTAATCATACTTTATTTATTTTATGTTGTCATTATATCGGAGACTCTTAATAGTTCCGTATTTATAGTGTGACCTCCTTTTATGGCTTCACTTATTTTTGTTGTTATTACTTCGTTATTTTTTAGACCTACCATTAAATTTGTTTGACCATCTAATAAAAGTTCTACCGATTTCACTCCTAACCTACTTGCTAAAACTCTATCGAAGCAAGATGGTGAACCTCCACGTTGCATATGCCCTAAAATAGAGACTCTTACTTCATATTCTGGTAAATTTTCTTCAACATATTCAGCTAATTCGTATACATTTTTTCCAGACTTATCTCCTTCAGCAACCACTACAATGCTTGATGACTTTCCTGCCCTTCTACTCTTTTTAAGAGACTCTAACATTCTATCTAATCCTAAGTCTTCTTCTGGAATTAAAATTTCTTCTGCACCTGCACCAACTCCTGCATTTAGTGCAATAAAGCCTGCATCTCTACCCATTACTTCAACAAAAAACAACCTATTATGAGATGATGCTGTGTCTCTAATTTTATCAATTGCTTCAACTGCTGTATTTAGAGCAGTGTCATACCCTAAAGTGTGTGATGTCCCGAAAATATCATTATCAATAGTTCCTGGAATTCCAATTACTGGAAAATTATATTCGTCGTTAAAAACTACAGCTCCCGTAAAAGATCCATCTCCACCTATTACAACCATAGAATCGATGTTGTTTTCTTTTAAATGTTTGTATGCTTTTGCTCTTCCTTCTTTAGTTCTGAATTCTTTTGATCTAGCAGATTTTAAAATAGTTCCTCCTTTGTTAATAATATTATTAACACTTCTTGCAGTTAACTCAACAAAATCTCCATCAATCAACCCTTCATAACCTCTATAAATACCTACACAACTTGTTCTGTAATAAGCACAAGCTCTAACCACAGATCTAATTGCTGCGTTCATTCCTGGAGAATCTCCTCCAGATGTCATTACTGCTATTTTCTTAATTTTTGCCATAAATTTGTGATGTAAAATTAGTTATTATATCTGATTTTAAAGAAAAAAACTACGAAATCGTTTTAGACTAAACCCTTGTTTTTATTGAAGAAAACAATAATTTTTACCGAAAACGATTTCGTTAATGTATTGTTTTTTACCTCTATAAAAATAAGAAATTGATGCGTATTTGGAAACGCATCTTTTCATAAAAAGAATAAAATTAATTTCCTTTAAAATTTATTAACTCTTTATTTTTAGGTTTTTTAGAATTTTTTTTTGATGGTTGTTTTTTTGTTTTATTCTTCCTCTTTTTGAGACCTATTTTTGTTAGTAAATCAGAGAGTGTATTAAAATTTACTTGATATGATAATCCAAATCCTTGAGTATATCCCTCTTCTTCTGTTGAATATTGAATTTCATTTTGACGATTAAAAATAACACCTCTAAAATTTCCTTCTTTGTTAAGCACTACTTCAACCTTTACCTCCCCAACTACACTAGATTGAGTTTTAACACCAACTGGAACCCCTACTTTCCCGTTAATGATTACCCGATCACTAACCTTTGTACTCAAATTAATATCGAATTGGTTATCTGCATCTATTTGATCTAAATCTGTAATAGTTTGTCCAGTTTTGTAACCGATATCAAATTGAAATTTACTATCTGGATTATTAATTATACTAGAAAATGCTGACGCAATAGCATTAGAGGCTGTACTCGTTATGGCATTATTTGCATCAAACCTAACTCTATCTGGACTTGCAAAACTACCAAACGCTAGTAGATTTACAAATTGTTTTGTTTTCTCGTTTTCATTATTATCATTTAAAAGGAATTCTAATTCACTTGCAATTGAAGGATCTACATTTGGTAATTGAATATCTAAATCTTGCTTAGAACTAAATAAACCTCCTGTAATTTTAGTAACTAAATCTATTTCTATATTTCTATTTGAATTAAAATTTTCTAGTAAAACACCTGGATTTGCTTTTGCTTTGTAAATTGCAGTAACATTTAAATTAGCTTCATATGGACTTCCGTTCCAAGAAACTGAACTTCCTTTTTGAATAGCAAATGCTTTGTTTAAGATGCCTCCATATTTAAAATCATAAAAACCTTCCTCTATTGTATAATCTCCAAACATTTGAAATGTACCACGAGTGTTAATTCTAATATCTAGATTTCCATTTCCATTTCCAGATAATTGACTTCCGTAAACTTCGTCAATAACAACCCTTGCCGTAGCGTCTTTTGTAACTTCTAAATTGATATTTAATGATAAGCCTTTTAACGCTTCTTGTGCTAATTCTTTTTGTATATCCTTTACTGCTATTGTATCAGATTTAAAATATATTAATTTATAATTATTTACAGTTTGTACATCCTTTAAAGGAACTACAAAAATAGTTCCTGGCTCTGTACTCCCATTAACATCTATTGATAGTTGATCTGTTAAACCTTTTATACTTGCATTTCCATTTAAAAAAGCAGTACCATAATAAAGAGCTTTTTCTGAATCTTTCGTATCTAAAACTAATAAGTTTTCAGTGTCAATATTTATGTCTAAGTCCCAAAATTTAAAATCTAAATGAGAGATGCTTCCTTTAAGTCTTGCTTTTGTATCATTTTTAGTGTCCTTTAACTTAAGATCCTCTAAAAAGAAAGATTGCTCCTTTAGAGTAATAATAGATTCCCCTTCAAAATCATAATCAACATTTAAAAACGGAAATTTCAAACCTGACCCATTTAATCTTAAAGTCCCCTCCATATCAGGGTTTCTTAAAAATCCTTTCAAAGTAAAATCACCATTTGCCTTTCCTCTTAAAGAAGAAAGAACATCCTGACCCAACGGGCTAAAAGCATCTAACCCAAAATCTTCTACAAACACATTTAAATTTATTAAGGGTCTTTTTGAAGAAAAGTCCAGAGTACCAATAGCAGCTATACTTTTAACTTTTTCATTATCTAAGGCTAAATTAACACTGTATTTTTCATATGAATCTTCTCCTTTAACATAAAGTTTCAAATCGCCTTGTTTAAAATTATTTACTTGAAAATCTTTAATAACTAAACTAGCTTCTGGACTGTAGCTTGCATTTTTTTGAATAAAATCTAAGTTTCCAGAAATCTGACCTTTTAAAGCTAAACTGTCTATTTCTGGCAAAAAACTTTCTATATTTAATTTTGTGAAATCGGCTAATAAAACTTTTTCTTCATCTCCTTTTAAACTCCCTGTAAATTCAATTTTTTGTTCTCCTGAAACTAATTTAAACTGACTAAAATCATATTCATTCTTCTTTAAATCAAAAGTAATTTTGTCTGTATTTTTATTGTCAGGGTTAATTTCCCAAATATTTTCTTTATAATCAAAAGAAGATTTTTCAAAACCAATTACAGATTTACCCTCAGAATTAAATGTATAGAAAAAATCTAAATTAAAGTTTTCTTCCTTTTTCTTTCCTCCTTTAAAGATTGATTTGAAATAAAGCGTATCGTTTATAGTTTTATTATAAAGTAGGAGCTTAGAAAATTGATAATACGGAGTTTTAACATTTGAGGCGCTAATTGAGGTGTCATAAAGTTTTCTTTTATTATTGGTGTCTAGTAATAAGTTCTCTATGGTGTTGTTATACGCGATAATTTTTGGAGAAGAAAGACTTAGTTTTAATTGATTTTTATTAGATTTAATTAAACCTTTAACTTTTGTCTTATCATCAATATAAATGTCTGGAAAAAATAAATTTACGACTTGATTATATAACGTAAAGTTAAAATTTAAAAATTGATTTGGTTCAACCATATAAGGTGAATAGTTTGAATAAATACTTCCTAATGCATTTTGGGCAATTGGCAATAGTTCTGAAAATGTAAAATTCCCTTTTAAATATCCGTTTGCAATATCTTTAGAGTTAACTTTTATGGTTTTTACAGTATCTTTAAAAGAAGATGACACCTTAAATTCTTTAAATAAATATTCTTTTTTTTGATTGGTATACGTTATGTTGTTAAAAGTAGCTATCCCTAAAATATCATCTAAAGTATTTCCTTCTAGGTCTAACTCAATATTTCCTTTAATTCTGGAAATACTATCTCTTGAGTAAAGATTTGTTTTTCTAAGGTCTAAATATGTTATGTTTGATTTAAAGTCAAACTTATGAGTCTTTTGCGATAGGTCTGCCAAACCATTAAACGCCATTTTAAAACTATCATCATTAATTATTAGATCCCCATCGAATTTATTATTTTGGTATTGACCGTTTACAGAAATATTTTTATAGTCATATCCTTTAAATCCAAAAGTAGATATATTTCCTATGAAAGAAGTATTGATATTATCCTGCTTAAAACCTCTTCCATTTACATCTCCATTTAAAGAAACTTCACCAAATAACGGATTATTTAAAAAAACACCAAAATCAAAGTATTTTAATTCAATTTCGCCGCTGTAGGCTGCATCATCTATGTTATCAATATTTGTGATTTGTAAGTCTGAAATGATAGAACCAATTTCTGAATTTACATTTAAGGTAGCGTCCATTTGTTCTGGTGTCACTTTAACCAAACCAGATAAAGAGAAACGACCAAATTTATCAAATTCTGAGGGCAACGTTTTCCCTAAAACATTTGGGAGGATATTTTTTAACTCTTTGTAAGTAGCTGTTACATTTTTTAGATTTCCATCAAAAACAAATCCCCCTTTTCTATTTACTGCATTAAAAAAAGATAAGTCACCAGAAATCTTTAAGCCCCTTTTTGAATATAAGTTTAAACTCTTTGCTTTAAAATTATTTAATTTCCCATAAATTTTTCCAGTAAAATTTAATATGTCATTTCCGTTTAATTCGTTGTAAAACTTTTTTAAGTCTTTTACAGAAATTTTACTTTTAGTAAAATCTGCTTTTATATTTACCTTATTATTAAAATCTATTAAATCTTCTCTTTTGTAGGTAAAATCTATATTTCCTCTAACATCTGAATTTAAAGTCTGTAACCTTGTATTCTTAAAATGCATTGCAGTTCGAGAATAGGTGAAATCTGTCGTTAAGTTTGTAACCTCTAAACCTCTATTATCTGTAAAATATAATCCTCTTGTATTTAAAAACACATCAGGTCCAACTATTGAAAATTGTTCTAAACTACCCCCAATATTCTCCGCACTAAACATCAGTGGGCTTTTATCATTTTCATTGGTCAAAATGAAATTTAAATCGTTAATATAGACACTAGATGCCTCTAAAATAAATGGTTTTGAAATTGAGTCTTTAGATGATTTTTCACCAAAACTATCAATAAAAACAGACATGTTATCTGTATCTTCTCCTTTGTATGTTTTCATGTGATAATCTGCTCCAGAAAGATAAATATCTTTTAGTTTTACATCACCGTCAACTACTTTTTTTACATTTAAAAGTGATGTTTTTAAACTTTCTACAAATATCAAGGTGTCTTTATGATGGTCTCTAATTTCTATCCCATTCAATTGAATACTTCCCAAAAGGGATAAATCAACATTTTTTATTACTAAGTTAACATTAAATTCATCATTAATTTTAGTCGTAGCATATTTAGCAAGTTGGGTTTGAACGGCTGGAATAGAGAGTAAAAGACTAATTAGCAAAAGAAAGAGTACAATGTACCCAAACAATTTTAGTATTTTATTTCCAACTTTCTTGATGATTATTATGTTTTATAGTAAATGTAAATTCTAAAATATATAATTAGAAAAAGCGCTGTTTATTACAAAGAACGTGCAAATTTAACAAACAAATAAATTTCTATTCTTAAAAAAGTGATGGTTCGTTAAAATTATAGTTAATTTTGTTACTCAAATTATTTTTCGATGCGAGAATCAATTTACATTTTAGGCATAGAATCTTCTTGTGATGACACAAGTGCATCCGTAATTTACAATGGAAAAGTATTGAGCAATATAGTTGCCAACCAAGAGGTTCATTCTAAATATGGTGGTGTTGTTCCAGAATTAGCTTCAAGAGCACATCAACAAAATATTGTTCCTGTAGTTCAACAAGCTTTACAACAAGCTAATATTGATAAAAGACAATTATCTGCAATCGCTTTTACTCGAGGACCAGGTCTTATGGGATCCTTGTTAGTTGGAACTTCTTTTGCAAAATCATTGGCTTTAGGTCTACAGATTCCTTTACTTGATGTAAACCATATGCAAGCTCATATTTTAGCACATTTTATCGATGAAAAAGGCAGTAAAATTCCTTCATTCCCCTTTATTTGTTTGACTATAAGTGGTGGACACACACAGATTATTAAAGTTACCAATCATTTTGAAATGGATATTTTGGGAGAGACAATCGATGATGCCGTTGGTGAAGCTTTTGATAAATCTGCAAAAATTTTAGGATTGGCCTATCCTGGCGGACCTTTAATTGATAAATATGCAAAATTAGGAAATTCAAAAGCTTTTAAATTTACCAAACCTAAAGTAGGGGATTTAGATTTCAGTTTTAGTGGCTTAAAAACAGCAATTCTATATTTTATCCAAAAACAAGTTAAAGAAAATCCGAATTTTATAGAAGAGAACTTAAATGATATTTGTGCTTCTATCCAATTTACAATTGTAGAAATATTAATGGATAAATTAAAAAATGCAGTTAAACAAACAGGTATAAAAAATATTGCAATTGCTGGTGGAGTTTCTGCAAATTCAGAAATTAGAAGCCGTTTACTAATGGCAGAAAAACATTTTGGGTGGACTAGTTATATTCCTAAATTCGAATATACTACAGACAATGCTGCAATGATTGCCATTACTGGGTATTTAAAATATTTAAATGCTGATTATTCTGATATTTCTGTTACAGCAAAAGCAAGATTAAAAGTTACAGAAACCTCTTAAAAGTTATTACAAAAAAACTTTTCTTTAAAAATTATACTAATAGAATTTTAAATCAAGTGAAAAACTTAAAAACCAGACTCTTTTATACTATTTTTTACTTTCTTTTTTGGATTGTTTATTTTGTTTTTGCTCGCTTATTTTTTCTACTTTATTATTTTGATAAAACGCAAGAATTAGGTTTTTTAATCACATTAAAAACATTTTTTTATGGAATACAACTAGATGCATCTTTTTCAGCATATTTGTCTTTAATTCCATTTATATTACTCCTGTTTTCAGTTTTCATCAATCCAAAAAAAATAGAGGAAATTATAAAATGGTACACAATACCTCTACTAATTTTCATCAATTTAATGCTTTTAATTGATGCTGGATTGTATCAAGCTTGGGGTGTTAGACTAGACACTTCTCTTCTTCCCTATTTAAATACACCAGAATTAATGATTTCTTCAACCTCTTCATTACAATTGGTTTCCGGAATATTTTTCTGGTTTTTGATTTCATATATATTTATCAAATTATTTAAAAAACTCCATCAAAAACATAGTGAGAGGCTCAATATTGGAAGTTGGTTAGAAATTCCTCTTTTTTTAGTAATTACGTCCGCTTTAATTATTCCCGTAAGAGGAGGGTTTCAAATCATTCCAGTAAATCAAAGTAATGTGTATTTTTCTGATAAAATGTTTGCAAATCATGCAGCTATTAATTTTATATGGAACTTTTTCAATACCGTAACACATAAAACTGATGGCAAAAATCCATACAAATATTTTAGTGATGAAACTGCTCTAAAAATCATTCACAAAACAAAAAGCAATTTATTACTCTCTGATACTGATACAATTTTAAATAGTTCAAAACCCAATGTCATTTTAATTCTCTGGGAAAGTTTGCCTGCAAAAATTGTAGGTTCTTTAGGAGGCGAACCCAATGTTACCCCTAATCTAAATAAACTATCTAAAGAAGGAATTCTATTTACTAATTTTTATGCTAATGGAGATAGAACAGACAAGGGAATTCCTGCAATTTTAAGCGGTTATTATCCAGCACCAGTAAAAAGGATTATGAGAATGCCCAACAAAACAAGGAGTTTACCAATGTTGCCAAAAAAAATGGCTGCATTAGGCTACAAAACTTCTTTTCATTATGGAGGAGATTTAAATTTTGGAAATATGAATACCTATTTACGAAATGCTGAAATTAATACTATTGTTGATGGAAGTGAATTTGACTCTAAAGATTGGAGCTCTAAATGGGGTGCATATGATGATGTTTTTATGAAACGTTTTGCAAAAGATTTATCAAACAAACAAGAGGAACCATTTTTTAAAATTGCACTTACTTTGTCTAGCCATGAACCTTATGACATAAAAGGTGACTATAAATTTGGTAAAGACACTGAAGATAACCTGTTCAGAAGTGCGCACTCTTATACAGATAAAGTAATTGGTAATTTTATTGAATTTGCAAAAAAACAGGAATGGTACAAAAACACCCTAATTGTTATTATGTCTGACCATGGACATAGTTTGCCAGAACACGAAGGGCCGTATTTTTCTCCAAAAAAATTTAGAATTCCAATGCTATGGCTAGGAGGTGCAATCAACAAAGAAGTTAAAGAAATAGAAACACTTTCTAGTCAAGTAGATTTTCCTTACACTTTATTAGATCTATTAGGTGGAGATACTGCCCCCTTTGCCTTTAGTAAAAACATCTTCAATACTTCTAGCAAACAATATGCTTTTTATACGTTTAACAAAGGCTACGGCATATTAAATAAAGACGGTGTTTTTGTTTATGATTATATTGGGGAAAAACCAATTTTGGAAACTGGTAAAAACACAAAAATTTTAGATTCTCTTGGAAAATCGATTGGTCAGAATTCATATCAAGATTTTTTAGACCGATAATGGTTTTATTTTAAATAAAGCACAGCCAAGAAAAAGCTTTAGGTAAAATATTTTTCTTAAATGAGGATAAAAATCATCCCTTAATCTTGCTACAAAAACAGCTTTAAAAGAAGGCTTTTTTCTTCAAAAAAACTGCAATCAAAAACCTAAGACACAATACACCAACAAAAAACTCCAAGTTTAAATTTGGAGCTTTTTGAAATAAGTAAGAAAAGTTCTAACTGTATTTTTATAATACCTTTATAGAACAACCAATTGCTCTAGTATTGGTTTTTTCTATTTTTTTACTAGCTAGTAGTGCATCTAAAGCATTCTCTACATATTTTTCTGAAACTGCATCTGGGTTTCTAGAACTATTGTCTATGGCCCCAATATATTCAATTTTCATATTTTTTTTATTGACAATATACACATGAGGTGTTTTTGTTGCTCCAAACTTTGGGTACACTTTTTGTCCCTCATCAAACAAATAAGGAAATGTAAATCCCTTTTCTTTAGCACGCACTTTCATATCCTCAAAACTATCTCCTTTGGATGCTTTTGGATCATTGGGATTAATTGCAATTACAGGATACCCTTTTTCCTTGTATTTTTTATCCAATGCAATTAATCGATCTTCATTCGCTACAGAATAAGGACACATATTGCAGGTAAATACCAAAACAAATCCTTTTGCATTGTTGAAATTGGATAAAGAAACCATGGTGTCGTCGACATTCTTTAAAGAAAAATCTTCTATGGCATCCCCTACTCCATAACCTGTATTGGTTTTCAATGTAAAAGCAGTTGTTGCTAGCAATACTGTTACTAATAAAATTGATTTAATTTTTTTCATAATTATGGATTTAAAAAAGTTTTTAATTCGTTTTCTAGTGTTGTATAATCAAATGATTGTTCGTAAAATTTTCTACTATTTGCATTGTAAATGAGAGTTGCTGGAATTGCTCCAGACCACTGATCATCAATCTGTTTAATCCAATAATCTTCGTTTACATCGTCTAAAAGAAGAACTTTAGATTGTATTTTTTTCTTATTTATAAAAGGGATTAATTTCTTTTCTTTTTGTTTTGGGAAATCTAAACTCACTAAAAGAACTTCTACATTCTTGTCTGCGTATTGTTCTTTCAATTTCGCAAAAGCAGGCAATTCTTTTACACAAGGTGCACACCAAGTTGCCCAAAAATTAATCACATACGTTTTGTTATCTTTCCTATTTAAAAGAGGTTTTAACTCGTTGTAAGTGTAAGATTTTACATTAGTTATGGCCTTAAAATCTTGTTTCTTTTCTTCCTTTTTACAAGAATTAAATACTAAAAAGATAAGCAAAACACATAATAGTTCTTTTGTCATAGTATAAAATTACAAAGAAGTTATAGTTCTAAAAAACAATTAACTAATTCTTAACAGGAAAGAATTCTAGAATTAGTTCGGAGTTAAAGGAGATAAACGTACAAAAAATTGGTGTTCTTAATCTCTTTTTTTTGATATATGAGAGGTAATTAATGAATTAAATAGTTCATTATTATTTTCTAAAAAGGCGGTTTTTATTCCGATAAAAGAAACGCTCTTTAAATGATGAACAAGTCGAGTGTAATCTTTTTCTGTGGTAAGAATTATTTTGTTTTGTGATGGGGTTTCATCAAAAATTCTTTCAATATTATTTATCTCAGATGATGAAAAATGATGATGATCAGCGAATTTTAAATGTTTGAAATTCACTTGTTTCTCATTTAAAAAATTTAATAAAGGACTTGGGTTTGCAATACCCGTTATTAGTAAAACTTCGTAATTTTTTAATTCATTAATTGAAATTTCGAGATGTCCTGATAGTTTACTTGCATAAGAAATCGTAGTAAAAAAAACTTCTTTTTTGTAAACATTCAACTTCTTTCGGATTGCTTCTTGCTGAATTTTATCTATGTCCTCAGGACATTTAGTAACCAAAATGACATCTGCTCTATTAGCTCCTTTTCTACTCTCCCTCAAGTTACCCGTTGGAAGTAGAAAATCATTGGTAAATAAATCGTCAAATTTAGTGAGTAAAATATAAAAACTTCCTTTTACTTTTCTGTGTTGAAAAGCATCATCTAACAAAATAATCTCTGGAGATTTTTGTTTTAATAAGGTATTAATTCCTTCAACTCTATTTGCATCTACAGCAATATCTATATTTTTAAATTTTTTAAAATACTGCAAAGGTTCATCACCAACAGCTTCAGCAGAATGATTTTCATTCAATAATACAAAGCCTTTCGTTTTTCTATTATAACCTCTACTTAAAACAGCTAGCTTGTGGTTATCTTTTAATAATCTAATTAGATATTCTATTTGAGGAGTTTTACCAGTTCCACCAACACTTAAATTACCAACTACAACTACAGGTATTTTAAAAGAGGTTTGCTTTAAGATTCCAACATCAAAAAAGAAATTACGAATTGAAGTAATCAAATCGTACACAATGGCAAATGGAAACAATAAAATACGCAAAAATATCATTAACACGAAAATAGGTCATTTTTATGAATTGATGAATGGAAACTCTTAACTTTGAGTTTTTATAAAATTATGGTTGTAAAAGATATCACAAATTATTTAGAGGAATTAGCTCCACTAAATTATGCCGAAGATTTTGATAATGTTGGCCTATTGGTTGGCAATTATCAAACAGAAATTACTGGAGTTTTAGTTACTTTAGACACTTTAGAGGAAACAATAGATGAAGCGATTGCAAAAAAATGTAATTTAATTATTAGCTTTCATCCTATTATTTTTAGCGGTTTAAAAAAGTTAAATGGCAATTCTTATGTTGAACGAGTTGTTCTTAAAGCGATAAAAAATGATATTGCAATTTATGCAACTCATACTGCTTTAGATAATTCAAAAAATGGAGTTTCAGCTAAAATATGTGAAGTATTAGGGATGAAGAATACCAAAATACTGATTCCTCAAAAAGGAGTCATAAAAAAATTATCAACGTATGTTCCATTCGAAAATGCTAATGAATTAAGGAGTTCGCTTTTTGAGGCTGGTGCAGGAAATATTGGAAACTATGATCATTGTTCTTTTAACACCAAAGGAGAAGGAACTTTTAGAGGGAATGACGATTCTAATCCCGTTATAGGTGAAAAAGGAAAACTTCATACCGAAAAAGAAACTCAAATTAGTGTTGTTTTTGAAAGTAAAAATAAAGCTGCGGTGCTAAAAGCTCTTCAAAAAAACCATCCATATGAAGAAGTTGCTTATGAACTGATTACTACAGAAAATGTACATCAAAATATTGGTATGGGTATGATTGGTGAGTTATCATCAGAGATGGATGAGACAGCCTTTCTCCTATTTCTTAAGAAAACTATGAAAACAGCTTGTATTCGTCACTCTAAGTTCATCAATAAAAAAATTAAAAAAATTGCAGTTTTAGGTGGTTCTGGAAGTTTTGCCATTTCCAATGCAATAAAAGCAGGAGCAGATGCGTATGTTAGTGCAGATTTTAAATACCATGATTTTTTTAAAGCAGAAAACAGCATATTATTAGCCGATATTGGTCATTATGAAAGTGAACAGTTTACAAAAAACCTTTTGGTTGATTATCTTACAAAAAAATTCACTAATTTTGCAATCGTTTTATCACAAAAAAGTACAAATCCAATTTATTATATATAAACATGGCAAAAAAGAAAGAAGTTTCAGTTGAAGCAAAATTAAGAGCACTTTACGATTTACAATTAATAGACTCTAGAATTGACGAAATAAGAAACGTTAGAGGTGAATTGCCTCTAGAAGTTGAAGATTTAGAAGATGAAGTTGCCGGATTAAATACTCGTGTTTCTAATTTAGCAGAGGATGTTACAAATTTAGAAACAGACATTAACAACAAGAAATTAGCTATTGAAGAGTCTAATTCGTTAATGAAAAAATATGACGAGCAACAAAAAAAGGTTCGTAATAATAGAGAGTTCGATTCTATAACAAAAGAAATTGAATACCAAGATTTAGAAATTCAATTAGCTGAAAAAAGAATTTCTGAATTCAAAGCAAAAATTGCTCAAAAGAACCAAGTAATTGATTCTACAAAAGAGAAATTAGAGAAACAAGAACAACATTTAGGTCATAAAAAAGGGGAATTAGACACTATCCTTAAAGAAACTGAAAAAGAAGAAAAGCTTTTAGCAGAAAAATCTGAAGAGTTTTCTAAATCTTTAGATGCTCATCTATATGCAGCCTATAATAAAATTAGAACTAAAGTAAAAAATGGTTTAGCGGTTGTTGCCATTGAGCGTGGAGCTTCTGGAGGATCTTATTTTACAATTCCACCACAAGTTCAATTAGAAATAGCAAACAGAAAGAAAATTACAATTGATGAATATAGTGGACGTATTTTAGTTGATGCTGCTTTAGCTGCTGAAGAAAAGACTAAAATAGATAAATTATTTTCATAATTTTAAACTTGAAGTATAAAAAAACTCGAAGCTTAGGCTTCGAGTTTTTTATTTGGTGCTATTTATATTTAAAAATTTAATAATCTAAATTTTTAATGTAAGCTAGTTTACTTTTCCAAAGTACTAAATCTTCTTTAAATTCATTTACTCTAGCCTTCACATTCATAACTAAAGGGTTATCATCTTTAGCATTAGAGAAAAAACCTAAGTTGTTTTCCAATTGCTGCATTTCTCTTACAGTCTCATCAATCTTTTTTCTGACAAACATTTGCTCTGAGTCTAATTTTCTAACATCGTTATCTAAAGCATAACCATCAACAACATTAGTAAACTTTAGCATAGATATTTCTTTCTTATCTAAAGACAAACCCTCTAACATTTTATCTATTTGTTTGTTAAACTTACCATCTATGTGCCTAGCATTTCTTGGCAAATTACCTAACCCCCTCCATTTACTGATTGCTTCTAAGACAATCTCTTTGGAAGAACTTTCTATTGATTTTAAAGATTCTAAGAATTCTTTTTTAGTATCTACAACCTGTTGTTGAACTTGACTTATTGAATTTTTTTGCTGGTGATATCGATCAAAATAATGATTACAAGCAGATTTAAACCGTTTCCATATATCATCTGAAAACTTGCGGGGAACATGTCCTATTTTTTTCCAGTCTGACTGTACTTTTTTCAAGGCATTAGTTGCTGACTCCCAGTCTTCACTATCTTTTAAAGTTTCTGCAAATTCAATTAAGGCTATCTTCTTTTTTAAATTATTCTGCTGGTCACTTTTTTCATCTTTATAAAAAACATTTTTAGCACTATTAAATTTCTTAGTTACTGTTTTAAATTTCTGCCAAACTTCTTCACTTTTAGAATATGGTAGTTTGCCAGCATTAAAATATTGCTGTCTTAAACTTTCTACATCTTTAATGCTTTTCTGCCAATCATTATGAGAAGAATTTTTAGAAGTGTCATAAACATTTATAGCTTCTATTATTGATAATTTTTCATCAATGATAACCTGGTATTGTGATCGCATTTGACGAAAGTGGTCATGACGTTTATCATGTATTTTTTTTGTTGCAGCACTAAACTTTTGCCAAATATCCTCTCTCATTTCTTTTGAAACAGGACCGATATCCTCTTTCCAAACTTTATGTAAATCTTGTAGTTCTTTAAAAGATTCATTAACATCTTTAAGTTCTACTAAGGCTTCAGCTTTTTCAATTATTTTTATTTTCTCTTCTAAATTATGCTTAAAATCCAGATCTCTGAAATCATTACTTAGGTGTAATAAATCATAAAAACGCTCTACGTGGTGGTGATACGTTTTCCAAGTATCATTATAACGAGTTTTAGAAACGGGCCCAATAGCACGCCAATTATCTTGAATTACTTTAAAGTTTTTATACATTGTAGAGCTATCTGCATTTTGTATTAAATCTTTTAAGTTTTCTATTACAACAAGTCTTTTTTCAAGATTTTCTTTTTGCTGCTTTTCAATATCACCATAGTAAGCATCCCTTTCCTTTTTGTAATCTGAAAGCAACTTATTATATTCTGATTTTATTGGACTAGAAAATTGAAAATCTATAGAATTACCTCCCTCTGCTAAAAAAGCTGCTTTTTTTTCTGCTAGTAATGCCCCAAATTTTTGATTAAATTCACTCTTCACAGCCTCTACCTGTGATTTTATTTTTTGAACAGGATTACTAGATATTACCTTACTAAGTTCTGAAACTAAATCATCTAAAGACATTATAGAAAAATCAACTACGGCAACCTCCTCTTTTTTTTCTAATTCTTTTTCAGCTTCTTCAGCAACAGACTTTTCAATTTCTTGAACAGCCTTAGTCGTTTCATCAACTAAAATTGTTTCACTTTGTTCTGGCACTTCATTTTCCTCAGCAGTTTCACTTACTATTTCTTCTATTTTGGAAGCTTCCACTAACTGTTTCTTCGGTGTTTTCAGATGATTTCTCTAGACGTTCATCATTTTGTTCTAACATATCTACAATGTTTAAGGTTCAAATTATTTAGTCTATAAAGATACAGACTACTTATAAAATCTACAAGTCATACTTATTTTAAAAAATAAATTAATTATTCCATATTCGCCAAGATTCTTCTGCTTGTAATTTTAGCATCTCGTAACCATTTTTTATTACAGCTCCATTATCTTTTCCTTTGGATAAAAAAGTAGTCATTTCTGGATTGTAAATCAAATCATATAACAAATGATTTTTGGTTAGGAATTGATATGGAATATTTGGTGATTTATGAATATCCGGAGAAGTTCCAATAGGTGTACAATTAATAATCACCTGATATTTACTCATACATTTTTCTGATAAATCTGCATAAGAAATCTCTTTTTTAGCACTGGGTTTTCTAGACACAAACCTATATTTTATATTGTTATTCTTGAGAGCGAAAGCAACCGCTTTTGAAGCCCCTCCAGTACCTAAAATTAGCGCTCTCTTATGACGCTTCTTTAAAAGTGGTTTTATGGAGTTTTCAAAACCTATAACGTCAGAATTATACCCTTTTAAGTTTCCTTTTTTTGTAATTTTAATTGTATTTACAGCTCCAATTTTTTTAGCTGTTTTATCTAGCTTATCTAAAAAGGGAATAATTTCTTCTTTATAAGGAATCGTCACGTTACACCCTTTTATACTTTTATCTTCTAGAAGTGAGGGAAAATCTTGAATACTAGGAATGTCAAAATTTAAGTACTTGTTATTTTTCAAGTTTAATGTATTAAACTTCTCTGTAAAATAACCTCTAGAAAATGAATACGATATGTTTTTTCCTAACAATCCAAAAATATTATTTTTTCTTTCTTCCATAAAAATCAATTACTAAAATTAAAGCGATACCAATGAACACAAATAAAATGGCTATCCAAGTTTCTAAATTTGAGAAGTCTGGCATAAATCGATGGTAATTTTCTACTACTTTATTTCCTTTTTTATCTATACTAAAAACACCGTATTCTTTAACATAAACAGTATTCTTCCATGGCCAAACAATTCCCAAAGAACCTGTAATAAAACCAATTATCATGGCCGTTACAATTGATTTATATCGTTTTAAAACATAGCCTAAAACATGAGAAATAGAGACCATACCAAATGCAGAACCCGCTGTAAAAACAGCTATAATCTTTAAATACCTTCTATTTACTGAGTTCGATAAAACTTCAAAATCACCTTTTAAAAGACTGACCATCACATTAAAAAAAACATTTACTGAGTCTACTAATAACAAAACATAATTGCCTAATAGAATTAAAATGAATGACCCAGAAAGACCGGGAAGTGTCATGCCAGAAACTCCAATAATTCCGCAAATAAAAACAAACCAAAGATTATCATTCTCTCTTGCTGGCGTTAGGAAACTAACCCCTAATCCTACTGAAATTCCAAGAATTAAGGAAATAATATTTCTTTTGTTCCACTCGCCAAAATCTTTACCTATATAATAAATTGAACCAATAATCATCCCAAAAAACCAACTCCAAACAAAGAGTTCATAATTTTTTAAAAAATAATCTAACACTAAAGAAATACTAAAGTAACTGAACATACTTCCAGCCATAATCAAAAGTAAAAATTGTGCATTAGTATATTCTAATAAACTTTTAAACCTTCCATTTAGAAGTAATTTAAAAGCCTTTATGTTTACTTTCCTAAAAGAATAGATTAACTCTTCATAAAAACCTAAAACAAAAGAAACGGTTCCTCCAGATACACCAGGAACTTTATTTGCAGCTCCCATAGCTAAACCTTTTAAAAAAAGGTTCAATTTCTGTAAAAAAGTTCTTTCTTTTTGCATTTACTGTTTTTTAACGGCCAGTTTTTCCATCAATAAAATGAAACCAAAGCCAACAAGTGCTAGTATGGCAGAAATAACCAACTGTGAATCTCCATCAAAAGAAAAAGGAGAAACACTCTGCTGATTGAAAGGAACTTTTATTCCTTGAGAATTTGTTCGCCATGTTAACGTTTCTTTCCAAGGCCAAATTTTATTTAAAGAACCAATTATAAAACCGGTTAAAACTGCCAACGTATAATTCTTATAATTAGCAAACAACCATTTTAATATTTTAGAAAATGACAATAAACCAAGTATTGCTCCTAAACCAACTACAGCTATTGTTTTAAAATCCCTGTCATTAACTGCTGCTAAAACAGGTTTATATGCCCCTAATAAGACTAAAATAAATGCTCCTGAAATTCCTGGTAAAATCATTGCACAAATTGCAATTGCACCTGCTAGAAACATGAATAATAAAGAAGAACTTTCTGAAACTAACGGATTTAATGTGGTTATGTAATAGGCTGTAGAAGCTCCAATAACCAATACAAAAAAAGAAACAAAATTCCATTTTGTAATTTGTTTAGCAATATAAATTATACTGGCTAACACCAGACCAAAAAAGAAAGACCACAATAAAATAGGTTCATTTTCTAATAAATACTTAATTACTTTAGAAAGTGAAACTATACTGATAAAAATCCCTATGAAAAGCGACAATAAAAAATAACCATTTAATTGTTTCCAAGCTGCTTTAAAACCTTCTGTTTTTAATGTTTTAAACAAATCTAAATTCACGTTACTTATAGAACTTAAGAGTTCTTCATAAATACCAGAAATAAAAGCTATGGTTCCGCCAGAGACACCAGGAACCACATCTGCTGCTCCCATAGCCATACCTTTTAAGGCAATAACTACAAAATCTTTAATTTTTCTACTCATTTTAAAGTTTTATTTTTAACAAAACGAAGGTAAAGTAAATTTGATAATTAATGTTAGAATGATTTTCAATTTAATTTGTCTGATATAGTAAAATAAGGTCTGGAAAACCTGAAATTTAAATTAGTGAAATTTGATTAAAAATTAACACTGAATAGAAAAGGAATGGCAATTATATAAATTCAACTACATGACAATTAATAAACTACTTTGGAACTAGAATAAAGACCTATTCTAGTAATAAATTTCAAAAAAGGATTAGGTATATGAGAATTAAGTTCATCTACTCCATCGCTTTCTTGTAATTAAGAATTAGCTTTTGAACTTTGAGATTTTCAAAAAATGTTGGGTACAGTTCGTTAAAAATAGTATGATAGTCATAATCTATTTTCATTCCACAAATTAAATGTGTAAAACCGTATTTTTCCTTGCTTAAAATAAAAAACAACCCTGCTAATCTATATTCTATTTCAGCGAAGCCTTTATATACTTTTTGTGCTTTATTCAAAATAGTAAATGCTTTATTGTAGTCTCCTAAAAAAGATAAAACATCTATTAAACCAATGAATGTTTCTAATGAGTTGTCACCCAGTATTAAACAATTTTCAAAACTAGAAACTGCTTCTTGAAAAAAGTTTAATTTTAAATTTATCTCTGACAATCTTCTCCAATAAAGAACGTTTTCATCATCAATTTTTAAAGCCTTTATGATATAATAAGATGCTTTCTGGTAGTTCTCTAATTCATAATATAAATTGGTTAAGAACAACCAACCTTTATCTAACAAGGGGTCTTCGTGAACTGCTTTTTTATAATATGAAATTGCGGCTTCTGGTTTATTTAACTTTTGATAACAAACACCAATCCTTAGACATGCAAAAGCAGTTGGATCATCTAATTCTAGAGTTATTAAATAGTTATCTATTGCTTCTTGATATTGTTTTAATTCCTCTAAAGTTTTTGCTTTTTCTAAATAACCACCAATAAAAAACTCATCAATTAATACAGCATAATCAAATGAGGTTAATGCTTTTTTAAAGTTGTTCTAAAATAAAATACTGTCTACCTAATTGATGCCAAGCAACTTCACTATATGGATTTTTATTTATGTACGAATTTAAATATTCTATGGCTTCCCCATGTTTTTTTTCCATATCAAAACAATAAACAACATTGTAAAGTGCAGAATAATCTTCCAAATCTATTTCTATACAATTAGCAAAGCTTACACGTGCATTTTCAAAATCATCAATATATAGATATTCCATACCCAATAAAGACCAAATATCAGCTTTATCTTCAGTAAATGACAATGCTTTTCTTAAGTCTAAAATTGCTTCTTTATGGAATCCTTTTTTTGAGTATATAGTTGCTTTCTGAATAAAAACCTCATCATTATTTGGTTCTAAATGCTCAATTCTTTTTAGCAATAAAGATGCTTTGGCTAACTCATCTTCAAAAATATATAACTCTACTTGTAATAGTTTTAAATCTACAGAAGCTGGGTGTTGTTCCAGTCCTAACTTCACTGCTTTTTTTGCAAGTGAATGTTTTCCTACTTCAAGATAATGTATGATTATTTCTTCAAACTCTTCCAAATCGAAAAAGTAAATATTGTTGGTTTTAAGCATGGATTCAAACTTTAATAGAGACATAACTATGAGATTTGAATTAGTAAAATAAAGATACTATAACTCTTATATCGCTTTTAATTTGGTCTTATTTGTTTTCAACAATTTAATTAACAAAAGTCACTACTTAATTAGTTCCTATAAATTTTGCTTATACGTTTATTTGTACTAATTTTGATTTTCAATTACTGTCAACTTAAATATGACAGACTTCTTATGAGCAAAAAAATCTTACTTAACTCAAAAGATATTGAAATTATTCTGCATCGATTGGCATGTCAGCTTATCGAAAACCACAACGATTTTTCTAATACTGTTTTAGTAGGTCTTCAGCCTAGAGGTTCTTTTTTAGCAAAAAGACTGGCTGATTTATTGAAAAATCGATACCACATAAAAGACTTAAAGTTAGGTCTATTAGATATTACATTTTACAGAGATGATTTCAGAAGAAGGGAACAGCCTTTAACAGCAACTTCAACCGAAATAGATTTTATAATTGAAGATAAAAAAGTGGTTTTTATAGATGATGTTTTATTTTCAGGCAGGAGTATAAGAGCTGCATTAACTGCAATCCAATCTTATGGGAGACCCGAAAATATAGAGTTGTTAGTTTTAATTGATAGACGTTTTAGCAGACATTTACCAATTCAACCAAATTACAAAGGAAGACAAGTTGATGCTATAAACGAAGAAAAAGTTTTAGTAACTTGGAAAGAAACGCATAAAAAAGACGCCGTTTATCTAGAAAATAATTGATATGCCAGAATTAAGTGTAGACCATTTATTGGGAATAAAGTATCTAAATGCAGAAGATATTAATCTTATCTTTAAAACTGCCGATCATTTTAAAGAAGTAATTAATAGGCCGATTAAGAAAGTTCCTTCTTTGAGAGATATAACAATTGCTAATTTATTTTTTGAAAACAGCACACGCACAAAGTTAAGTTTTGAATTAGCTGAAAAGCGTTTATCTGCTGATGTCATAAATTTTTCAGCAAGTCAATCCTCCGTTAATAAAGGAGAGACTTTAATAGATACAGTGAATAATATTTTATCTATGAAAGTAGATATTGTTGTTATGAGACATCCAAATGTTGGTGCTGGAGTTTTCTTATCTAAACATGTAGATGCTAAAATTATAAATGCTGGAGATGGAACGCATGAACATCCAACACAAGCGTTATTAGATTCTTATTCAATAAGAGAAAAATTAGGAAATGTAAAAGGAAAAAAAGTACTTATTGTTGGTGATGTTTTACATTCTAGAGTTGCTTTGTCTAATATTTTTGCCCTTCAATTACAAGGTGCAAAAATTAAAGTTTGTGGACCAACAACCCTAATTCCTAAATATATTTCTAGCTTGGGTGTAGAAGTAGAAACAAATCTAAAAAAAGCCTTAGAATGGTGTGATGTAGCCAATGTTTTACGTGTTCAGCACGAGAGAATGGATATTAATTATTTCCCTTCAACAAGAGAATACACTCAACTTTTCGGAATAAATAAAACAATATTAGACAATCTTGGTAAGAAAATTGTAATCATGCATCCAGGCCCTATAAATCGTGGTGTAGAAATCACGAGTGATGTTGCAGATGCAGACCAATCCATAATTTTGAATCAAGTTGAAAATGGTGTTGCTGTTAGAATGGCTGTTATTTATTTATTGGCACAACAGATAAAAAGATAGCTAAATGCAAATTGAAAAAAAATCTAACTACAGATTATTAACTTCAAATACAAATTCATTTATAGATTTTTACAATGAGTTTGTAAGTATAGAAGAAGAAACTAAAAAAGAAAACATTATTATTAAAATTTCTGAAACTATTAACACTACTAAGGAAGATTTATCCCTATTTTTGAATGAGGCAAAATCAAAAAAAGAAAATGGCACATCTTTTGTTATTATTTCTAGAAGTGTTAATGTAGATGATTTTCCAGATACTTTTAATATTGTCCCCACAATTGAAGAAGCTGAAGACATCATAGAAATGGAAGCTATAGAGAGAGAATTAGGTTTTTAAAAAATGATAAAAAAAATATTTTTTATTTCAATTATATTATTGTCAACGATAAGTTTTTCTCAAAAAAAATCTATCGATAATTTGTCTGCAATACCAAATCCTTTTACTCACTTTACAAAAATAAACTTTAACTCTACCACTAATTCTACGATTATTTTAAGTGTAAAAAACGTATTAGGTAAAACTGTTTTTAAAAAGGTTTTTAAGACCAAATTAGGAAAAAATTCTATCTTTTTTTACAAAGAAGATTTATCTTCTGGAATGTACATATATAGTGTTCAAGATAAAAAGAAAACTATTTCAAAACGTCTTGTTATTAGATGAGCATTCACCTAACAATTTTAGGATGCCATTCTGCAACTCCTCGTGTTAACGCTCACCCAACATCCCAATACCTAGAAATTAATAACAACCATTTTTTAATAGATTGCGGGGAAGGTACCCAGCGTCAAATGAGAAAATATAAAGTTGGTTTTTCTAAAATAAATCACATATTTATTTCACATTTACATGGAGATCATTTTTATGGTTTGGTTGGTTTATTGTCTACATATGGTATTTTGAGTAGAGAAAAAGATTTGCATGTATACGGTCCAAAAGGAATTAAAGAAGTTACTCTTTTACAGTTAAAAGTATCTAAATCTCATGCAAAATATCCAATAATTTTTCACGAATTATCCTCAAAAGAAAGTGAGCTTATTTTTGAAGATGAAAAAGTACTTGTAAGAACTATACCTTTAAATCATCGTGTTTATACAAACGGATATCTATTTACAGAAAAAGAAAAACCTAGGAAACTTAATATGCTAAATATTAGTGGATACCAGGAAATTGACAAAGCTGATTACTTAAATATAAAAGCTGGGAAAGACATTGTTTTGTCTACAGGAGAAATTATATCAAATTCTGAATTAACAATAGATCCTCCAAAAGCTAAAAGTTATGCCTTTTGTAGTGATACAAGTTACAAACCAAACATAATACCTATCATTGAAAATTCAGATTTACTATACCATGAGGCTACTTTTCTCTCAGACAGAGAAGATTTAGCAAGAAAAACAAAACACTCCACCTCTTTACAAGCAGCTCAAATTGCTAAAGATTCTAATGTGAAAAAATTAATTATCGGCCATTACTCAGGTAGATATAAAGAAATTTCATCCTTTAAAAAGGAAGCTGAAACTGTTTTTAAAAATGTAGAATTGGCTGAACCTGGAAAGGTTTTTAGTGTCAATTAATAGATGAAATTAATTAATAAGTATCTCTGATTAAATGTGATTTTCTCTTTTATCAAAATCAAATCAAATTTCAAATTCATAGATTTAAAAAAAAATTGAGGTTTTTATAGCATAAAATTATCTACATTTATAAATTGTTGAAGTATTCTTTTTTATTGCTATGAAAGATACTTGAAACCTCAATTAATATGAAAAAGTATTTAATTATTCCTTTTATTCTAATACCCTTTTTGCTTTTTTCTCAAACTAAAGAACCTATAAACAAAAATACTTTTAGTATTACTGGTAAAATTTTAGATGCAAAAACTAAAGAATTTTTACCCTATGTAAACATTATTTGTAAAAACAATAAAAATAATATTCTCTCAGGCGGAATTACGAACAACAAAGGAACCTTCTCTATAGTGGATTTACCTTTAGATTCTGTCTTTGTTGATATTCAATTTATTGGATACAAAACTCTTACAAAGAGCGTTTTACCAACAAAAGAAAATCGAGAAATTAATTTAGGAACGTTATTTTTAAAAGAAGACACTACCAATTTAAACGAAATTGTTATACAAGCAGAAAGCTCTATCATTACTCAAAAAATTGATAGAAAAGTAGTAAACGTTAATAAAGATTTAGCTTCTGCTGGCACAAATTCTTTGCAAATGTTAGAGAATATTCCGTCTATAAGTGTAGATTTTCAAACAGGGAATATTAATTTACGTGGAAATGAAAATGTTCGCGTTTTAGTAGATGGAAAACCTTCTAATTTATCTGCTTCTCAATTGTTAAAGCAAATCCCCTCATCGTCTGTAAAAAGTGTAGAAATTATTACGAATCCTTCTGCAAAATACAATCCTGAAGGAATGAGCGGAATTATCAATATTATTCTAAAAAAGAACACAACGATTGGTTTTAATGGTTCTTTTTCTGTTGGCGTAGAGCATAGTAAAAACTCTCGCCCAACTGGTTCTTTAGATTTAAATTATAGAACTGGTAAGGTAAATTTTTATGGAAATTACAATATCGATTGGGGAGATTTTGAAACAAATGCTTTCTTTGATAGAACAGATAAAGACTTAACGCAAACTATAGATTATAATGACAATACAACCTCTAACTACATCAAAGCAGGAGTAGATTTCTATCTCAATACAAAAAACACCTTATCTTTTTATACAACACAAAGTTTTGCTAATACAGACTTTACCGTTTTTACAAAAACTATTGAAAATTCAAATCTAATTTTTAATGCTCCTAACCTATCGGTTATAGAAACAAAAGAAGCATCATACAATGTAGATTATAAATTAGAGTTAGATGATAAAGGGCAAAATATTGAACTAGAAATAAACTATTCTAAAAGTAGAAACCCACAAAACGATTTGTATAAAGAATTAATAAACCCTTCATCAAGTCTTTATAATTACACGAATAAAATCGTGAATAATAATTCAATATTTTTAACAAATTTAGACTATACAAAACCTATAAAGGGAGGTAAATTAGAAGTAGGACTAGAAGCAAGAACTCAAAAAGCATTCAATTCTATAATTACAAATCAAACAATAGAAACCGAAGAAAATCTAGGAACTATACCTAAAGGAAATACACGTTTTACATATGATAGAGAAACCTACTCTGCCTATATAAATTACACTAAAGAATTTAAAAAAGTAGCTTTACAAGTAGGTTTTCGTTTTGAACAATTTACTGTAAATGGATTATTTTCTAATACACAACAAACAAATACAGAGCCTTATTCTGACAAAATATTTAGTGTGTATCCTTCAACATTTTTAACTTTTTATCCTTCAGAAAATAATGAATTTCAATTTGGTTATAGTCGAAGAGTTGATAGACCCGGAATCGAGCAAGTAACACCAATACAAGAATGGAATTCTCCACTAATAATTTCTGTTGGAAATAGAACACTACAACCACAATTCACCAATTCTTTTGAGGTAAATTACACAAGAAAACTTTCAAAAGGCTACCTTACCCTTGGAGCATTTTACAGAAAAACTTCGGATAAAATTGGAAGAATCATCAATAAAGATATTTTAAATCCAGATAGACAACTTATTTCATATGCTAATTATGATTCTGCAGATAGTTATGGTATCGAGTTTTCTTCTAGTTATAAACTTACAAAATGGTGGACCCTTAGACCAAGTTCTAGCCTCTACATTCAAGATAGTCAGGGACTGATTAACAACATACAAGAAACGGTAAAAAATACTTTATTTAAAGCAAGGGTTAGTAATAGCTTCAAAGCTTCCAAAAAAATACGCTTTCAGTTGTCCAGTTCTTATCGAGGAGAAAGCGAAGGAGTTCAGTTTAAAGTAAAACCATATTTCATGGTAAATGCCTCTGCAAGAGTATCGGTTTTTGATGGAAATGGTTCTCTTAGCTTAAGAGGTACAGATATCTTTAATGGCTATAAATTAGATTTTAGCACAACAAATCCGTTTCCTCAAACAGGATATTATACATTGGAATACAATGCTGTTTATCTAGGTTTTTCTTATAATTTTGGAAGTGGAAAAAACAGAGAACGAAATAGAAAATATAGAGAGAAAAACGAAACTCAAGGTAGTGGAGGCGTTTTATAGAAATAATGTCTTTATTTAAAAAATTTATCCCCTTTAACTAATGTTAAAAATAACTAGTTTACGCTAAACTTCTAATAGTTGAAAAAATTATTGTCAAAGTATAATTACAGAATTCATCAAAATTATTTATAAAAATAATTGGAGGGCAGACTTAATAAACAAAGATTAGCT
>CAXYCO010000018.1:0-66101 GCA_964275545.1 uncultured Polaribacter sp. | reverse complement strand
GATCTCATGACTTTTGAGTTTTCGAAAGATTTAATACACCTACTAGACACTGTGAGAGAGACAATTGGTTTGGCCTATTAAACTTTATATTTTCAGTTCATTAAGAACTTTCTGACCAATACATTCCTTTGGCACAACAATTGTTTTTATGTAGTTAGATAATCATTAATTATTTTCTAATATTATGATTATCAGTTATTTAAAAATTAAATTATCGGCATTATTTTTTTTAATGTCAAATTAAATGTCAGTATGACAGATATATAGAAGATGAGCAAACCAAAAGTATTACATATAGACAATTTGTCTTTGCAGAGCATGTTGAATGAGGATTCAGAATTAATTCCTCTAATGACGCCAGAGGATGAAGAAATAATAAACAAAGAAAGTGTTCCAGAAATTTTACCAATTCTACCCTTAAGAAATACAGTTTTATTTCCTGGTGTTGTAATTCCTATTACTGCTGGAAGAGATAAATCTATACAGCTAATCAAAGATGCCAATAAAGGTGATAAGGTAATTGGTGTTGTTGCACAACGCAATGAAGATATTGAAGAACCTGCCTTAAAGGATATTCATACAACGGGGGTTGTTGCACAAATTTTACGTGTTTTAAAAATGCCTGATGGTAATACAACTGTTATCATTCAAGGAAAAAAACGATTTGAAATTGATGCAGTAATTCAAGATGAACCGTATTTAAAAGCTACAGTAAAAGAAGCTCTTGAAGACAGAGAAGTTAATGATCAGAAAGAGTTCTCTGCAATTATAGATTCTATAAAAGAACAAGCTTTAGAGGTTATAAAAGAGAATCCAATGTTGCCCTCGGAAGCTTCATTTGCCATTAAAAATATTCAATCAGACTCTTTTTTGGTGAATTTTATTTCATCAAATATGGATTTAAGCGTTGCACAAAAACAATTAATTTTAGAGAAAGATAATCTAAAAGAACGTGCATTGCTGGCTTTAAAAAATTTGAATAAAGAACTTCAAAAATTACAGTTGCGTAATGACATTCAGTCGAAGACAAGAGAAGATTTAGACCAACAACAGCGTGAATATTACTTGAATCAACAATTAAAAACAATTCAAGACGAATTGGGAGGTGTTTCTAACGATCAAGAGTTAGAAGAAATGCGTTTAAAATCTAAAACAAAAAAGTGGAATAAAGAAGTAGGAGAGACTTTTGATAAGGAATTATCTCGTTTAAAGAGAATGAATCCACAAATGGCAGAATATGGAGTTCAACGTAATTATTTAGAGTTGATGCTAGAATTGCCTTGGGGAGAATTTTCTGAAGATAAATTTGATTTAAAACGTGCTGCTAAAATCTTAGGCAGAGATCATTTCGGTTTAGAAAAAGTAAAAGATAGAATTATAGAACACTTAGCGGTATTGAAGTTAAAAGGTGATATGAAATCTCCAATTATCTGTTTATACGGACCTCCGGGAGTTGGTAAAACATCTTTAGGGAAATCTGTAGCAGAATCTCTGGGTAGAAAATACGTACGTATGTCTTTAGGTGGTTTGCGAGATGAAGCAGAGATTAGAGGACACAGAAAAACTTATATTGGTGCTATGCCAGGTCGTTTAATTCAAAATTTAAAAAAATCAGGTACATCCAATCCAGTTTTTGTTTTGGATGAGATTGATAAGTTGGCACAAAGTAATCAAGGAGATCCATCATCTGCAATGTTAGAGGTTTTAGACCCAGAACAAAATGAATCATTTTATGATAACTATTTAGAAGTTGGTTTCGATTTATCGAAAGTTCTTTTTATTGCAACTGCAAATAATCTAGGACAGATTCCTTGGGCATTGCGAGATAGAATGGAACTAATAAACGTTTCTGGATATACAATTGAAGAAAAGGTAGAAATTGCAAAAAGACATTTACTTCCAAAACAATTAAAAGAACACGGTTTAACAAGTGCAGATTTAAAGTTAGGGAAAACTCAAATTGAAAAGATTGTAGAGGGGTATACTAGAGAATCTGGTGTTAGAGGCTTAGAAAAGCAAATCGCAAAAATGGTTCGCTATGCAGCTAAATCTATCGTTTTAAAAGAAGAATACAATATTAATGTTTCTACTGAAGAGATAGAAACGATTTTAGGTGTTGCTCGTTTAGAACGTGATAAGTACGAAACAAATGACGTTGCTGGAGTGGTAACAGGTTTAGCTTGGACAAGTGTTGGTGGAGATATTCTATTTATAGAATCTATTCTTTCTAAAGGAAAAGGTAATTTATCTATTACAGGTAATCTTGGGAAAGTAATGAAAGAATCTGCGACCATTGCGATGGAGTATATTAAAGCTAATGCTGAAGAATTTGGAGTGCACCCCGAAGTACTTCAAAAATATAATGTACACGTTCACGTACCAGAAGGTGCAACTCCTAAAGATGGACCAAGTGCAGGTATTACGATGCTAACATCTTTAATTTCTTCTTTTACACAACGTAAAGTGAAAAGTAAATTAGCTATGACTGGCGAAATTACACTGCGTGGAAAAGTATTGCCTGTTGGTGGAATCAAAGAGAAAATTCTTGCAGCGAAAAGAGCAAATCTTAAAGAAATTATTTTGTGTGATGAAAACAGAAAAGATATTCTTGAGATAAAAAAGAGTTATTTAAAAGGTTTGAAATTTCATTATGTTTCTGAAATGAGTGAAGTAATAGAGCTTGCTCTCACTAAGCAGAAAGTTAAGAATGCAAAAAAGTTATTATAAAATAAAGCCTCTCAATTTTGAGAGGCTTTATTCTTTTTTTAAGGATTCTTTTAATAGATTTATTATTAAATATCAGGTTGAGGAATAAAACAAAATTAATTTAAAAACTTCTAAGATCAACAATATCTCCACTCTTTAATTGATTTTTAGTATCTATTGTATAAATTTTTTCAGCAACAAATTCAGTAGAATATAATTCATTATTTTCTTTTAAATCTTTGAAACGTTGTAGGCTATTAAAATCTTTTTCCTGTGTATTTCTAATATCAGTTTGCATATTGGTATCTACAACCCCAGGGTAAATTGAAACACATTTAACACTATTTTTAATAGCAATCTGTTCATTAGCAATTGTTTTTGTCATCATATCAACTCCAGCTTTAGAAGTACAATATACGCTCCAACCTTGGTAGGGGGTTTTTGCTGCACCAGAAGAAATATTGATAATTTGCTTCTTACAATTGGTTTTTTCTAAAATACTGATAAACAAACTCGATAAAACAAGAGGAGTAATTGTGTTTAGTTGAATTGTTTTTGCAATATCTGCCGTTTTTAAATTTTCTAAAGACGATATTTTACCTATTCTACCAGCATTATTAATTAAAGTGATAGAAGAAATTTGTTCGATGTTAAACTCGGTTAAAAGCATTTTAAATGAACTTTCGGTTTCTTTTAAATTGGATAAATCAACAGAGATCTGAGTAATATTTTCTAAATCAACTGTGCTTCGAGATAGAGAGTAGACTTTATAGTTCTTTGAAGCGTATTTTTTTGCAATTGCTTTACCAATTCCTTTGCTTCCACCAGTGATAATAAGAATGTTCATACAGTAAATGTATGAAATTTAAGAATAAAAATTATTGAAAGAATTCTTTAGACTTTTCCCAATAAACATCCATTTCCGTGAGCGACATATCTGCAATGTCTTTTCCTTCTTCTTTAGCGGCTTGTTCCAGATATTGAAAACGATTTATGAATTTTTTATTCGTTTTTTCTAGAGCATTTTCTGGGTTTACACCAATAAAACGAGCATAATTAATCATGGAAAATAAGACATCTCCAAATTCTTTTTCGGTATTTTCTTTGTTTCCAGTTTTTATTTCTTCGTTCAATTCAGATAATTCTTCTTGAACTTTCTCCCAAACTTGTTCGGGTTTTTCCCAATCAAAGCCAACTCCAGCAACTTTTTCTTGAATTCTACTAGCTTTTACAACAGCAGGTAAACTTTTAGGAACTCCCTCTAAAACGGAGGTTTTACCTTCTTTTAATTTTAATTCTTCCCAATTACGTTTTACGTCTTCTTCATTTAGAACTTTAACGTCTCCATAAATATGAGGATGTCTGTGAATTAGTTTATCAGAGATAGAATTGGCAACATCAGCAATATCAAATGCTTTTTGCTCGCTTCCAATTTTTGAATAAAAAACGATATGTAAAAGTACGTCGCCTAATTCTTTTTTTATTTCCTGTAGATCATTGTTTAGAATTGCATCGGCAAGTTCATAGGTTTCTTCTATGGTAAGATGGCGTAAGCTTTCTAAAGTTTGTTTTTTATCCCAAGGACACTTCTCACGAAGTTCATCCATAATATCTAACAAACGACTAAAAGCGTCTAACTGTTTTTTTCTAGTATTCAAAATGGTATTTATTATATCATTTCGGAACGGGTTAGAAAATTTAGTAAAAACTGTTATTAAAAGTCTTATCCAGATATCGAAATGAAACTTATGTTATGCTTGTTTGGTATTCTCTTCAGTTTCCGCCTCTGAAGATGCTTCTATTTTAGAGAAATCCATTTCTGCATTTACCAAAATATTAAACCACTGAATTACTTTTTTAATATTAGAAGTATACACACGTTCATCATCATAATCCGGTAAGATTTCAGAAAAATAAGATGTTAGTTTTTTTCCACTTTCCTTGTGAGAAATAGCTTCTTTACCTTCAGATTTTTCATACATAGTTTTAAAAACCGTTAATAAAGGAACTTCCTCTTCGTAAGTATAAATTGCGATATTTTCTAATAAACTAACATTTTGTGCAGAGTTAATTGCTAATCTTTTTTGATCAATTAAAGATTCAACAATAATTGCATTTTTAGACTGAGAAATTACTTGAAATAAACCTGGTTTACCTGTAACTGATATAATTTTATTAAATTCCATTTGTATGTTTTTTAGTCTTTAAAGACTTATTTTTTCTTTTTTAAATTTGGAAAACGCATTCTGTAATCTGCATCTATTTTCCCTTTAGAAATATTTTCTAATTTCTTTTTGATAATTCTTTTCTTTAATGTTGAAAGTTTATCGGTAAATAAAACTCCTTCAATATGATCATATTCATGTTGAAAAACTCTAGCTGCCAATCCATCTAAAATCTCTGTATGCATTTTAAAGTCTTCATCTTGATATTCAATAGTAATTTTAGGCTTACGAAAAACATCTTCTCTAACATCAGGTATACTTAAACATCCTTCGTTAAACACCCATTCATCACCTTCTTCTTCTATAATTTTTGCATTAATAAATACACGATTAAAGTTTTTTAATGTTTCTCTATCTTTTTCAGACAAACCTTCATCTTCTGCAAAAGGAGAAGCATCAATAATAAATATGCGAATTGCTTTACCGATTTGCGGAGCAGCTAAGCCAACTCCAGAGGCATTGTACATAGTTTCTTTCATATTTGAAATCAACGTCTCTAAATCAGGATAATTAGTATCAATTTCTTTTCCAACCTTTCTTAAAACAGGATCTCCGTAAGCAACTATTGGTAATATCATCTATAAATTTTTAAACGATTGCAAAAATACAAAGAATGCTTTTTGTAGAAAACTATTTGTTGTATAAATATGATTGTAAAATAATAGTAGCACTAATTTCATCTACTAAAGCTTTGTTTTTACGTTGGTTCTTTTTTAAACCACTATCGATCATTGTTTGAAAAGCCATTTTAGAAGTAAAACGTTCATCAACTCTATGTACTAATATTTGTGGAATTTCTTTTGATAATTTTTTTAAGAAAGGAATAATTAAAGCTTCACTCTGGCTGTCAGAATTATCCATTTGCTTTGGTTTTCCTACTAAAAATAATTCCACCTTTTCTTTAGAAATATACTTTTTCAAGAAAGGAATTAACTCACTAGTATTAACGGTAGTTAGACCCGATGCAATAATTTGCATTTCATCTGTAACTGCAATTCCAGTTCTTTTTTTTCCAAAATCAATTGCTAAAATTCTTCCCAAATAAAATATTTTAACGTAAAAATAATGTATTAAAATCTTTCTGCAGAAATTATAGTTACCTTTTCCAATAAATACTAATTAATAGGGTTAGTTTATTTGCTGTTTATGTTTTAAACAAAAGAAAGCTTTCTGTTTAAAAAATGTATATTCGCTATTCGTTTTTACAGATACATTTATATTTGCACAAAGTAAATTTTAGAATGAAAGATATTAGAAATATTATAGAATCAGCTTGGGAAAATCGTGAGTTATTAAAAGAAGAAAATACGATAAATACTATTAGAAAAGTAATTGATTTATTAGATAAAGGAGAGTTAAGAGTTGCAGAGCCAATCGATGATGGTTGGCAGGTAAACGAGTGGATTAAAAAAGCAGTAGTTTTGTATTTTCCAATTCAGAAAATGGAAACCTTAGAAGCTGGTATTTTCGAGTATCATGATAAAATTCCTTTAAAAAGAAATTTTAAAGAAAGAGGAATTAGAGTGGTGCCAAATGCAGTTGCAAGACACGGAGCTTATATATCTGCTGGAACTATATTGATGCCAAGTTATGTGAATATTGGGGCCTATGTAGATGAAGGAACCATGGTAGATACTTGGGCAACAGTAGGGTCTTGTGCTCAAATTGGTAAGAATGTTCATCTTTCTGGCGGTGTTGGGATTGGTGGGGTTTTAGAACCTTTACAAGCAGCTCCTGTAATTATTGAAGATGGGGCTTTTATAGGTTCTAGATGTATTGTTGTTGAAGGTGTAAGAGTAGAGAAAGAAGCTGTTTTGGGAGCAAATGTTGTACTAACAATGAGTACAAAGATTATTGATGTTACTGGGAAAGAGCCTGTTGAAATGAAAGGACGAGTTCCTGCAAGGTCCGTAGTTATTCCTGGAAGTTATACCAAAAAATTTGCAGCTGGAGAATACAATGTTCCTTGTGCCTTAATTATTGGAAAAAGAAAAGAAAGTACAAATAAAAAAACATCTTTAAATGATGCGCTTCGTGAATATGATGTAGCTGTTTAATAGTAGATTTTTATGACAAAAATTACTGCAATAATTCCGACTCTTAATGAAGAAATTCATATAGAAGAAGCGATCAAATGTCTTGATTTCGCAGATGAAATTATTGTTATAGATTCTTTCAGTACAGATAAAACTTTAGAACTTGCAAAGAAGTATGATGTTCGAATTATTATGCGAGAGTTTGATGATTTTTCTTCACAGAAAAACTTTGCGATAGATCAGGCAAAGAACAAGTGGATTTATATTTTAGATGCTGATGAAAGAGTAACTCCAGAAGTTCAAAAAGAAATTTTAGAAGCGGTTAAAAATCCAAAAGAATTTGTTGGTTTTTATGTGAGGAGAAACTTTTTTTTTATGGGAAAAAACATAAAATATGGAGGTTGCCAGCGAGATAAAGTTGTACGTTTATTTTTAAAAGAATTTTGTAGATATAATGGTAATATGGTTCATGAAACTATTGCAGCCAACGGTGAGTTGAGTTTTTTTAAACATAAAATTGAGCATTTTTCTTATCGAAGTTACGACCATTATATTTCCAAAATGAATCATTATGCAGCTATCAGAGGGAAACAATATCACGAGATAGGGAAAAGAGTGAATCTTTTTCATATTTTAGTGAAACCACCAGCCCGGTTTGTCATTCATTATTTTATTAGAGGAGGCTTTTTAGACGGGTTTGCAGGTTTTGTTTTTGCTAAAGTGCACGCCTATGGTGTTTTGTCTAGATATATAAAGCTGTGGTTGTTGAATAAAGAAATTAAATAAACTAAGGACTACTTTACTGTTTTGTAAAAAATATAATTTCTAATACCTCTGTACAGCTTAAATGTAAAAAGTGTGAGTAGTTGCCAAAAAGGACGAATAATTTCTCTAAGCACCTTTTTCCAAATAACTATATTCTTTTTTTGAATTGTACTACCTCCCAGATTGTTATCGTCAGAACGAACATATTGCTTGTTTGTTGAATATAATTTTACTTTATGTTTATAAACATCTTGCTTCATTACATCTATTGGCGCGTAATAATCACTTAAATTTTCGGTCAGTTTTTTTGCTGCAGTTTTTCCAATAATTTGACCAAACATTGAAACAGGAGGTATTAAATATTTAGTTAATAGTGCTGTCTTTTTTAACGATAAAAAACCTTTCTTTCCTGAAATATCTAAAAAAGTACCAGTATTAATTTCCTCTAAAAGAATATTTAAGTCCTTAAAAAAAACTTTATCAACGATGGCATCATCCTCTAAAACTATAGAAAAATCTTCAGGCTGCTTAGAAATATAATCCCAAAGTTTAAAGTGTGTCATACAAATACCAATTTCTCCATCATTTGGTAAAGGGAAATGCGCTAAAATATTATGCTTTCTTTTGGTTTTTTTTAAAATAGTTTTGTCCACTTCTATTCCATAAACAGCAGAAATTCTCTCAATAGGAACGTTCAGTTCTTTAAATTGATTTTCCATGAATTCTTTACGATCTATACTTTTGTCAAGATTTATATAGTATACTTTATAGGTCTTCATGAGAAATTATTTTTTTGAATTAGATTAAACTTAAATAGCATCGAAAAAAAGCAAATATACTTTTTCTTTGCATGCAGAGCTTAAATCAGTATCCACATTAGAAGTTGAGTTATATAATGTATTGGCTTCGAGCTAAATATGAGTAACTCATTTTAAAAGCAACCTATTGAGTCTTTTTATTATTAAAGTATAAGTATTTAGTACTGTGATAATAGGCCGATAATAAGCTATCCATTTCTAGGGTGATATTGGGTTTGTCTAGCTTCAGATCTTTTAATGTATTGGATTGTAAACTGAACAAGCTCGCTTTTTTGGAGATGTTGGTTTTTTCATAGAAAAAACCATCTTTTATGAGACCAACTGCTTTTTCTCCTTTACTTTGTAAGTATACAAAAGCGGCAGTATTTGAGGCTGTACTGTCTAATAAATCTCTTCCTAAAGTATAATTTGTATGGTCTATTCTAGCTAAACTTGTCGCTGTTGGAAAAATATCTACTAATTTTGCATAGGTGTCTACTACCTGTGGTTTTATGTATTTCGGAGCATGAATAAAAAAGGGTACGTGATGTAATTGAATTCCTAGATCGTCTTCATTGTCTTTTAAGAAATTTAGTTTTTTCATTCCTCCTCGATGGTCTCCAAAAAAAACAAAAATAGAATTGTCATAATATCCAGATGCTTGGGCTCTTTTTAAAAAACGAGCAACATTAAAGTCTAAATAACGGATTCCGTTTAATTGATCTAAAGATCTAAAGCCTCCTTTTAGAAGTGTTTCTTCATCAGTTTCATTTTCTAAGATGGGGGTAAAGCTCTCTTTTTGAGAGGGTACTGTAAAAGGCATGTGATTGGTTGCCGTTTGAATGTAAGCAACAAAAGGTTTTCCTTTTTGGTGTAATTCTTTTAGTTTTATATCAGACTCTTTAAACAAATCGTAATCATCTATTCCCCAGACATCAGCTCTGTTTTCTTCTTCAAAACTTCCTTCCTCATAGATTTTTAAGTCTTTGATGTTCGATTGAAAAACACCTCTAATATTAGCCCAATTTGCAGATCCACCTATAAAATATAATTTTTCATAACCTTTATATTGATCAAAAATAATACGTTGATCTATGATCATCGGGTTCCTAGAGGCTGTTTTTACATCCTCAATATCTGGTAATCCAGTAATGCTTGAAAAAACACTACCAGCAGTTCCTGGCTTGTGCACATAGAACTTTGAAAAGCTTAAACTTTCTTTGATGATAGAGTCCATTTTTGGAGAACTCTTCAACGGATTTCCATAGTAACTCATTGGGGCAGTTCCGACAGATTCTAGCATTACAAAAATAACATTGGGTTGCTCTTTATGAGGCTCTTTAAAAATGATTTTCTTTTCAAAATTAATCGTGTCTAGTGGTAAATCTAGGTGTTTTGCAATAACAGGGTAGTAGGTTTTAAATTTTTCAAGATCTACACCTTCACTCCTAAAAGCAAAACTATCAAAGAAATATAAAACAGGGTTTAAAGCAAACTGATTAACACTATTGTTTTTAGAGAAAAACGCTTCACTCCATCGCAAAGGGTAATAATTGAAGCTGTTGTAAATGAAAAATGAGAGGATTAAAATCGTTGAAGCAAAGAATGCTGCTTTTGTTTTTTTAATTATTTTTTGCTGAGGTTTTGAGAATGCATGAAAAACAAATACAGAGTATTTATAAAAGAGTATGCATAAAATTATGAGTCCGAAAAGGCCTTTGTAAACAGGGTAACTCTCCATTAAAACCTGACTAGAGATTTTAAAATTACTTAAAAACCTTAGGGAGGAGGCATCTAGGCGGATTGCTAAATACTCGTAATACCCAAAATCGAATACGTAAAATAGTGTTAAGATTAGGAAAGACAATACAATGTAAATACTTGATATCTTTTTGTATATATTCTTTTCAAAAAAACCATAATTTTTAATTAAAACCAATATAGTAAGAGGGAAAAATGTAAGAACTGCTAATTTTAAATCAAAACGGAGTCCTAGTAAAATAGCTTTTTGTATTTCTTTGGTAGGAATATTTTCTAAATCAGCAAAAAATAGATAAAAGATACCTCTAAATAAAAGTGTAAAAACAAAAACAACAAAAACATTGGTAAATATGTATTTGATATAGTTGGGTATTTTATGAAACATGTATTGTGCGTTTTTTTAATTTAGAAATAGTTAGTTTTAGATGATGTTCCTTTTGTATATTTTGTATGAACCTATTAAAATATATTGTTTTCTGAACCATCAAGAATCCTAAACATAATTATTGTTGCTATTTAATTTAATAAATATAGTATTTTTGGTCCAAAGCAAAAGTACAAATGTTATCAGAGATTTCAATTGCAAATCAGTTTTTAAATAAAGGTAAAACAATTTTATACCCTACAGATACCGTTTGGGGATTGGGTTGTGATGCGACGAATGCAAAATCAGTTGAGAAAATTTATCAACTAAAAAATAGGGTAGAGAGTAAAAGTTTAATTGTTTTGGTAAGTTCTTTGCATATGTTGAAAAAATATGTTTCTGTGCCTCAAAAAGCGATAGAGATTCTCAATAATATTATCAAACCAACAACTATTATTTACCAAAACCCCAAGGGATTTGCAAAAAATACCATAGCTTCAGACAATACGATTGCCATAAGAATTATAGAAGATGATTTTTGTAGAAAATTGATCAAACGTTTTGGGAGGCCAATAGTTTCGACATCTGCAAATATTAGTGGAGAAGATACCCCAAAATCATTTTCAGAAATAAGTACGACTATTTTGGATAGCGTAGATTATATAGTAGATTTGCAGCAATATTCAATGAATACAAAGTCATCGACTATCATAAAGATTGATGGCGATACCATTCAAGTTATAAGAGCGTAAATTCATGCAAAAGCAATTCTTCAAAGAAGCAATTTCATCAGAAATTTTTAATGTAATTTCAAAAGCATCAAAATTATTAGATATTGATAGTTATGTTATTGGTGGTTATGTTCGTGACTTTTTTTTAAAAAGAGGAACTGCAAAAGATATAGATATAGTATCCGTTGGAAATGGAATTGAACTGGCTGAAAAAGTGGCTAGTTTATTACCAAACAAACCAAAAGTCCAAGTTTTTAAAACCTATGGAACTGCAATGTTGCGATATAAAGATGTAGAAATTGAATTTGTTGGAGCAAGAAAAGAATCATATTCTGAAGAGAGTAGAAATCCAAAAGTTTTTACTGGAACTCTGCAAGATGACCAAAACAGAAGAGATTTTACTATAAATGCTTTGGCTTTAAGTTTAAATGAAAATACTTTTGGTAAATTGTTAGACCCATTTAAAGGAATTGAGGATTTAGAGAATGGAATAATAAGGACACCCTTAAATCCGGATATCACATATTCTGATGATCCTTTAAGAATGATGCGAGCAATTCGTTTTGCAACACAATTAAATTTTGAAATTGAAGAATATTCTCTAGCAGCAATTACCAAAAATTCTGAGAGACTAAAAATAATTACAAAAGAAAGAATTGTTGATGAAATCAATAAAATTATTTCATCAACAATACCGTCAATAGGTTTTCTATTACTAGAACAAACAGATTTGTTGCCTCAAATCTTCCCTGAATTAATCGATTTAAAAGGAGTAGAAGAGGTAGATGGACAAAAGCACAAAGATAATTTTTACCATACATTAGAAGTTGTAGATAATATTTCTAAAAGTACAAATGATCTATGGTTGCGCTGGTCTGCTTTGTTACATGATATTGGAAAAGCACCAACTAAAAAATTTAGTAAAAAAGTAGGTTGGACGTTTCATGCTCATGAATTTATAGGTTCTAAAATGGTCTATAAAATATTTAAACGATTAAAAATGCCTCTGAATAACAAAATGAAGTTTGTTCAAAAAATGGTTTTACTAAGTTCGCGTCCAATTGTATTAGCAACTGAAGTAACAGACTCAGCCGTAAGACGTTTGGTATTTGATGCGGGAGATGATATAAATTCTCTAATGATACTTTGTGAAGCAGATATTACGACTAAAAATCCAAAGAAATTTAAACGTTACCATAAAAATTTTGAGCTTGTTCGCTCTAAGATTCAAGAAGTTGAAGAAAGAGATAAAATCAGAAATTTTCAACCACCAGTTACCGGTGAAGAAATTATGAAAGCTTTTAACTTAAAACCCTGTAGAGAAATTGGTCAGGTAAAAGAAGCAATAAAAGAAGCAATATTAGATGGTGAAATACCTAATGAAAGAGAAGCGTCTTATAATTTCATGATAGAAAAAGGATTGTCTTTAGGTTTGAAAAAAGCCTAATTAAGTATAGTACCCTTTATTAGAATTTTAATATATCTAATTAAAAAATATCAAAATTATTTAAAGTTTTGATGAATTTTTATTGGAATAGCAACGCTATTTTTTTCTTATTTTTTTTTAAAATTAATCACTTTTTTATTTTTGTTTTGTATATTATTGGCATAAATCCGCTAATAAATTTTTTACATATAAAATATGAAAATTAAGAAGGTACTTATTGCAAACAGAGGAGAAATAGCGATTAGAATATTTAGAGCTTGTTCAGAAATAAATGTAAAAACTGTGGGTATTTATACTCATGAAGATCGATATTCTTTACATAGATATAAAGCAGATGAATCTTATCAAATAGGTGAGGATAATCAGCCTTTAAAGCCATATTTAGATATTGATGCTATTATTAAAATAGCATTAGAAAATAATGTAGATGCTATACATCCAGGCTATGGCTTTTTATCTGAAAATGCAAATTTTGCTGAAAAGTGTGAAAAGAATAATATTATTTTTGTGGGTCCTAAAGTATCTGTTTTAAAATCCCTTGGAGATAAGATTACTGCCAAAAAAGTAGCTTTAGCTAATAATGTTCCCATAATTAAAAGTAATGAAAAACCTTTAGGGAATCTAGAAATAGCTCTTTCTGAAGCCAAAAAAATTGGATATCCCTTAATGTTAAAAGCCGCCTCTGGTGGAGGTGGAAGAGGAATGCGCGTCATAAGAAAAGAGGAGGAATTAGAGAAATCTTTTAATGAAAGTAAAAGAGAGGCTTTAAATGCTTTTGGTGATGATACCGTCTTTTTAGAAAAATTTGTAGAAAATCCAAAGCATATAGAAATCCAGATAGTTGCAGATAATTATGGAAATACAGTTCATTTATATGAAAGAGATTGTTCTGTTCAACGTCGATATCAAAAAGTCATAGAATTTGCTCCTTCTTATGGGTTAAAAGAAGCAACCAAAAATGCGTTGTATAACTATGCAATTAAAATTTGTAAAGCTGTAGATTATAACAACATAGGTACTGTAGAGTTTCTAGTGGACGAGGACGGATCTATATATTTTATTGAGGTAAACCCCAGGATTCAGGTAGAGCACACTGTTACTGAGGTTGTCACTAATATAGACTTGGTCAAAACACAATTATTTATAGCCGGAGGTTATAAGTTAGATGATCAACAAATTAAAATTACAAATCAAGAATCTATCAAAATTACTGGATACGCTTTGCAGTGTAGGATAACAACAGAAGATCCTCAAAACGATTTTAAACCAGATTTTGGCACAATTTCTACCTATAGAAGTGCTTCTGGTTTTGGAATTCGTCTAGATGCGGGTAGCGTGTATCAAGGTGTTACTATTTCGCCATTTTTTGATTCAATGTTAGTAAAGGTTACTGCCAATAGTAGAACTTTAGATGGTGCATCTAGAAAAGTTAGGAGAGCTTTAAGAGAATTTAGAATTAGAGGGGTTAAAACAAATATGTCTTTTTTAGATAATATTTTACAACATGATACTTTTAAAAAAGGAGCAATTACTGTAAATTTCATCAAATCTAATCCTGATTTGTTTTCATTTAAAGCTTCTAGAAATAGAGCTACAAAAATTGTTTCTTATTTAGGTGATATTTCTGTAAACGGAAATCCGGATGTTAAAAAAATAGATTCAAATAAAATATTTATTAAACCCAAAGTTCCAAGTTTTGATATCAGCGCGAGATATCCAAAAGGGACAAAAGATTTATTGACTGAGTTAGGACCTGAAAAGTTTTCTCAATGGTTAAAAAACGAGAAAAAAATTCACTTTACAGACACTACGATGCGGGATGCGCATCAGAGTTTATTAGCCACAAGAATGAGAACTTTTGACATGTTAAAGGTGGCTGAAGGGTACGCGAAAAATCATTCAGATATTTTTAGCATGGAAGTTTGGGGTGGAGCAACTTTTGATGTTTGTCTCCGGTTTTTACAAGAAAACCCCTGGGAACGCTTGCGATTGTTAAGAAAAAAAATGCCTAATATTTTATTACAAATGTTAATAAGAGGGTCTAATGGTGTTGGTTATACAGCGTATTCAGATAATCTAATTGGGAAATTTGTAGAACAATCTTGGGAAAATGGTGTTGATTTATTTAGAGTTTTTGACTCTTTAAATTGGATGAAATCTATTGCACCTTGTATTGAGCATGTTAGAACAAAAACAAAAGGATTGGCAGAGGGGTCAATTTGTTATACGGGTGATATTCTAGATGTAAAAAACACTAAATATAATTTAAAATACTATGTTAATTTAGCAAAAGAAATAGAGAACTCTGGTGCACATATTTTAGGGATTAAAGACATGGCTGGTTTATTAAAGCCTTATGCTGCGTCTGAATTAATTTCAGCATTAAAATCTGAATTAAATATTCCACTTCATTTACATACACATGATACTTCTTCTATACAATCTGCCACCTATTTAAAAGCTATAGAAGCTGGCGTAGATGTCGTAGATGTTGCGTTAAGTGGTTTGTCTGGATTAACATCACAACCAAATTTTAATTCGATTGTGGAAATGATGAGGTTTAATGAGCGTGAAAACCCAATTAATATTAAATCGTTAAATGAATATTCAAATTATTGGGAAACAGTAAGAGAGTATTATTATCCATTTGAATCCGGACTAAAAGCAGGATCTGGAGAAGTATTTAAACACGAAATTCCTGGTGGGCAATATTCGAATTTAAAACCTCAAGCACAAGCTTTAGGTTTAGAAGATCGTTTTCATGAGATAACAAAAATGTATGGAGAAGTAAATACACTGTTTGGTAATATTGTTAAAGTTACTCCTAGTTCTAAAGTTGTTGGTGATATGGCACAGTATTTAGTCAGTAATAACTTAAGTATACAAGATGTATTAGAACGAGGTGATACTATCTCTTTCCCTCAATCTGTTGTTAGTTTCTTTAAAGGTGATTTAGGTCAACCAGTTGACGGTTTTCCAAAGAAGTTACAAAAACTAATTTTAAAAGACCAAAAACCCTATACAGAAAGGCCAAATGCTCATATTCCTCCGGTTGATTTTGACAAAGAATACGCAGATTTCAGAAAAATATTTGAAAATGATTTAAGTAGAAATATTGATTTTACAGATTTCTTATCTTACAAATTGTATCCAAAAGTATTTACAGATGCTTACAATAAGCATTTAAAATATGATAATTTAACCAATCTCCCTACTAAAAATTTCTTTTATGGAATGGAACGAGGTGAGGAGATAGCGGTTGAATTAGATAAAGGAAAAACCTTATTAATTACTCTGGAATCTATTGGGAAACCGAACAAGGAAGGAATGGTTACTGTTTATTTTAGAGTTAACGGTCAAGGTAGAACTGTGCAAATTAAAGATGAATCTATTAAAGTTACCATTGTAGAGAATATTAAAATAGATAAAAACGACGCATCACAAATAGGTGCCCCTTTACAAGGGTTGTTGTCTAAAGTTTTAGTAAAAAAGGGCGATGTTATTATTAAAAATCAACCACTATTTATTATTGAAGCTATGAAAATGGAAACTACAATTACAGCTACAGAGAATACAACAATTAAAAAAATAGTCTTAAAAGAAGGAACAATGGTTAATTCAGATGATTTGATTTTGCAACTAAGCTAAGAAACTTTACTAAAATCTCTTTTAGAATTTTTAAATTAGTTTAATAAAAAGATAATATATTTGCCGGATAAGCAATAAAAAATCATGCAATTAATGCTGCGGTTTTTATTGGTAATATTTGAAATCAATAAAAAAAAATCGTAATGATATTTAATTTTGGTGTTGTAATTCCAATGGCTAATGAACAAGAAAATTTTCATGAATTTAAAAACTCTTTAACCAAAGTATTAAACCAGCTTAATTGTGGGAAAGTTTATTTTATTATAGATAAAGTTTCAACGGACGATACATTAAAAATTTGCGAAAAACTATCGAGTGAAGACAATAGGTTTGTAACAGTTTGGGCGCCTGAAAATAAAAACGTAGTGGATGCATATCTTAGAGGATATGAAGAGGCTTTAAAGAACAAGCACGATATCATAATAGAAATGGATGCAGGATTATCTCATGATCCGAATGCTTTACCAATGTTTTTAAGAGTTTTAAATGAAGGGAATGAATGTGCTTTTGGAAGTCGATTTATAAATGGTGGCTCGATATGGGATTCGAATTGGAAACGAACTTTCTTATCTAGATTTGGAACTATTTTATCAAATGTACTTCTTGGAACAAAAATGTATGATATGACTTCTGGATATCAAGGATTTCACGCACACATAGTTGCAAAATTTCTTGAACGTGGTTTATTATCTGAAGCACATTTTTATCAAACGGAACTGCGTTTTTTATTACGTAAAAGTCGGTATGCAGAAATCCCTATTCATTACAGAGCTCCTTCGCCAAGTGTGTCTAAAAAAGCAATTTATAATTCATTTCATGTTTTGTTTCATTATTTTTCACTTCGTTTAAAATCTAAATCCCCAACTATATAAAATAACCTATGAAAAATACATTTTTAATAATTACATCAATTGCAAATCAAGAACATCCAGTTTTAAATCAATTTGCTCAAGAAACATCAAAAAGAGATATACCATTTATCGTAATTGGCGATACAAAAAGCCCGAAGAATTTTAAAATAGAAGGATGTGATTTTTATTCAGTAGAAAGACAAGAAGCACTAGATTTTGAATTGGTTAAAAATTTACCTTTAAAACATTATGCTCGTAAAAATTTAGGATACCTGATAGCTATTTCAAAGGGTGCAGAATCGATTATAGAAACCGACGACGATAATTTACCTTTAGATAGTTTTTGGGAACCTAGAACAAGGCAAGTAAATGCTCATTTATTGAACGATAAAAGTTGGGTAAATGTCTATAAGTATTTTACAGATATTCATATTTGGCCAAGAGGATTTGCACTTGAAAATCTTTTAAATGAATTGCCAGTTTTAGAGGGTGAAGTAGCAATTAACAGTCCAATTCAGCAGGGTTTAGCAGACGAAAATCCAGATGTAGATGCTATATATAGACTTACTTTGCCTTTACCAGTAACATTTAATAAATCGAATAGTGTTGCTTTGGGAAAAAATTCTATATGTCCATTTAATAGCCAAAATACGACTTGGTTTAAAGAAGCTTTCCCGTTACTCTATTTACCATCATATTGTAGTTTCAGAATGACTGATATTTGGCGTTCATTTGTAGCTCAAAGAATTTCATGGACTTGTGGTTGGTCTATTCTATTTCATCAAAGTACAGTATGGCAAGAGCGAAATGAACACAATTTAATGAACGATTTTAGAGATGAAATTTCAGGGTACAATAATAATTTGTTAATTATGAAATCCTTAAATGATTTAGAGTTAATGGATGGCATTCAAAATATTCCTAACAATATGATTATGTGTTATCAAAAACTAATCGATTTAAATCTAGTAGGTAAAGAAGAAATGGGGCTTTTAAATTCTTGGTTAAAAGGAATCAAAGCTTTTAATTAAAAAAAAATATAATAAACAATTTTATTTTTTATTCACATAAAAAAAGGTTTTGTAAACCATTAAAAACCAAGTAACAGAAAATACAATTATTCCAAGATGTAAATCTCCAAGAACAACTTTTGATATAAAAGTAGGAACTATTATGTCTATTGGAAACACGGCTAACAAGAAAAAATTAGTCCAAAGTAGTATACAATCAACTTTAGAGGTTGAGCTGTTAATATACCAAATTGCATAACCAATCATAGCAATTACATAAGTATGTAATTCAGAACCTACACTAAATAAAATTGCCCAACTCATAAGAACACCCAAATATTGAGCTCTTTTTGAAAAAGAAGATTTAAATTCTTTTAATTTTATAATCAATACTCCTATTAAAAGTAAAAATACAATAGCAGAAATTAATGTTACATACTTTCCTATAACATCATCAAACTGAAAAAAAGGTCTATAAATACTGTAAAAATTACCTTGTCTAGTAGAATGAAGATAAATAGCCTCTTTCCAAGATTCTAATAATGACAGCAATTCCATTAGATTATACCTAATTAGTGGTAAAGCAAATAGAAGTATCATAGTAGTCAAACTATATATTGCATTTCTCCAAAATTTTGGATAAAACAATAACATAGAAAACTGAATAATTCCATACACTTTTGTCAGTCCTGAAATTGAAATTAATAAAATAGCTAAAAAGTAATTTTTCTTTTCTAAAGCCGAATAAGAAAATAAAAATATTGCAGCTACAATTGGATTAAATTGTATGCTTAACATGGTTGCAAACAACAGTAAGCAAGAGATGAAAAAGATAAATTTTTTATCTTTAAAATTATAGTTTTCAGGCAGATTAAAAATAGATTTATAAAACAATGTATAGGTGAAAAAGTTCCATAAAAAAGTTCCAAGCCAGGCGGGAAATATAGTAAACGGAGTAAAAAGGATTGAAAAAAGTGGCAGGTATATAAAGACGCCTAAAGGATTTCCTTTCAGGTCTAAATGATACCAATTTGCATATGGATCTACACCTTGCCAAAAATCAATAGTACTATATAATATTATTAAAAAGTTGTTATAAGATTCACTATTAACCTCCTTTAAAGTAACAGCGAAAGCAAAAAATAAACCAAAAAAGAAAATGCTTTTTGGGGTATTAAAAGAATTGTTTTTTAAATTAGATATTTTTTGTAATATGGCATTCATCGCTTTTAGCTTATAGATTGCATTGAAACCAATTTAAAGTACTCTCCTTTTTTAGAAAGTAATTCTTCATGTTTTCCTTGTTCAACTATCTTACCTTTTTTCATAACGATAATTTTATCAGCTTTTTGAATTGTAGAAAGTCTATGTGCAATTACTAAAGAAGTTCTGTTTTGCATCATTTTCTCTAGGGCAACCTGAACCAATTGTTCAGATTCTGTGTCCAAAGCAGAAGTAGCTTCATCTAAAATCATTATTGGTGGGTTTTTTAGAACTGCTCTTGCAATAGATAAACGTTGTTTTTGTCCGCCAGAAAGTGTATTACCACTATCACCAATATTTGTTTCGAATTGTTGAGGTAGTTGCTTTATAAACTCATACGCATTTGCAATTTCAGAAGCCTCTTTTATTTCAGAATCTGACGCTTTTTCAGTACCTAATTTTATGTTACTTGATATAGTATCATTAAACAAAATGGATTCTTGTGTAACAATACCCATTAAACCTCGTAAAGATTTTTTAGTAACATCTTTTATGTTTTTGTTATCAATAAGAATGTCGCCTTTATTTACATCATAAAAGCGAGTAATCAAATTGGCTAGTGTAGATTTTCCACTTCCAGATTGCCCAACTAAAGCAACTGTTTCTCCTTTATTAACTGTTAACGAAAAGTCTTTTAAAACATACTCATCTGTATATTTAAAAGAGATGTTTTTGAATTCAATTTTATTGATAAAATCTTCTTTAATTGTAGCATTGGGTCTGTCTTTAATACTGTTTTTAGTATTTAGAACTTGCATAATCCTTTCTGCAGAAGCTTCACCTTTTTGTATGTTATAATAGGTGGTTGTAATTAGTTTAATTGGATTTAAAACTGTATAAAATAGAACAATGTATCCAAAAAACTCATCGGGTTGTAAGGAACTAGTTTTCGATAAAACTTCACTACCTCCATACCAAAGTATTGCAATAATGGTTGCTGACCCTAAAAATTCACTCATTGGTGATGCTAAGGTTTGTCTGTGAAAAACACTGGTCGTTAAATCTCTAAATTTTGATGTTGAATTGTTAAATTTATTTTTAATAATACTTTCGGCATTAAAGCCTTTTATCACTCTTAAACCCGTTAAAGTTTCTTCAATAAAAGATAAAAATTTACCTGTTTCTTTTTGAGCTTTAATAGAATTAGCTTTCAGTTTTTTACTAATAGATGAAATAATAAAACCAGAAACTGGCAATAAAACAAATACAAATAAAGTTAACTTAATACTCATGAAAAACATTATTGAAATTGCAATAATTACTGTTAATGGTTCTCTTACAATGGTTTCAATAGAGGTTAGTATAGATACTTCTACTTCTTGTACATCGGCAGTCATGCGTGCAATAATGTCTCCTTTCCTTTTTTCTGAAAAATAAGCAATAGGCAATGCTACAATTTTATCATACAATTTATCTCGTAAATCTTTTACAATACCAGTTCTTAAAAAAGTAATTGCATACGAGGCCAAGTATCTGAAAATATTTTTTAGAAAGAATAAAGTTAAGGCCAATAAACAGATGAATAACAGAGTACTTATTTCGCCGTCATTTTCAATTTTTTGAGAAATAAAATGATAAAAACTTTCTTGTAAATAAGTTCCAATACTTGTAATTCCCTCATAAGTAGGTTGTGTGGTAATTTTCTGTTCTTTTCCAAAAAGAATGCCCAATACAGGAATAAAAGCCAAAACAGATAAGACATTAAAAATGGCATAGAAAATATTGAATAGAATATTTAAAACAGTAAATTTCCGATACTTTTTCTCGTATTTTAAAATGTCTTTAAAATGACTCATTAATTTAATTTCATTTCTTTAATAATTCGTTGAATTTTAGCATCCAACTCTGCCTCAACTTTGTTTGCATTTTTTTTGGAATCCAATGGTGAGTTCACGCTAAAATAGAACTTTATTTTCGGTTCTGTACCACTGGGTCTTGCAGCAATTCTAGTTCCACTTTCTGTTTGATAAATTAACACATTCGACTTTGGTAAATCGATGTTTGTTACTTTGCCGGTAATTAAGTTTTTAACTGTGGATGCTTGGTAATCGCTAAGCGATACTACTTGTTCTCCATCAATTTCTGATAAGGGACTGTTGCGCATGTCACTTAACATTTGCTGAATTTCTGCAGCACCGTCCATTCCTTTTTTGGTGATTGCTATTAGATGCTCTTTGTAAAAATTATGTTTAACATAAATAGCTAATAACTCGTCATAAAAAGAACTTCCATTTTGTTTGGCTAGTCCAGCGACTTCACAGGCTAATAAAGTAGCTGTTACCGCATCTTTATCTCTCACAAAATCTCCAACCATATATCCAAAACTTTCTTCACCGCCTCCAATAAAATCTAATTCCGGAAAATCTTTTACCATTTTGGCAATCCATTTAAAACCAGTTAAGCCAACTTTAGTTTCAACACCGTACGTTTTTGCTATTTCATCGACTAACTCTGTGGTTACAATGGTAGATCCAATAAACTGATTTCCATTAATCCTCCCTTCGTTTTGCCATTTTTTTAGTAAGAAATCAGTCATTACACTCATGGTCTGATTACCATTCATTAACTTCATATTTCCTTCTAAATCTCTAACAGCTACTCCTAATCTATCGCAATCTGGATCTGTACCAATGACAATATCTGCACCAATTTTATCAGCTAAATCAGTCGCCATTTTTAAAGCTTCGGGTTCTTCTGGGTTTGGCGATTTTACCGTTGGGAAATCTCCATCTGGTACTCTTTGCTCTTCAACAATATGTACATCTGTGTACCCAGCTTCTTTTAAGGTTTGTGGAACCGACATGATCGAAGTTCCATGAAGTGAGGTAAATACAATTTTTAAATCGTTTCTGCTTTTTAATGATGGTAGTATTCCATTAGCGACGGCTCCTTTTACAAAAATCGCATCCATTTCTTTACCAATAATTTCGATCAAATGTTCATTGGCATTGAAATTAATTTCAGAAAAATCCAAGGCTTTTACTTCGGTAATAATACCATGATCTTGTGGTGGTACTATTTGTCCTCCATCTGCCCAGTATACCTTATAGCCGTTATATTCTGGCGGATTATGAGATGCTGTTAACACAATACCTGCATCACAGTGTAAATGTCTTACAGCAAAAGAAAGCTCTGGTGTTGCACGTAAATCATCGAACAAAAAAACTTTTATATTATTTGCAGATAATACATTTGCAACAATTTTTGAAAATTCTTTACTATTATGTCTGCAATCGTAAGCAATGGCTACTTTTAATTCTTTATTAGAACTATTTTTATTTAAATAGTTTGCCAAACCTTGAGTGGCTCTTCCTAAGGTGTATTTGTTTACACGATTGGTTCCTGCACCCATAACGCCTCGCATTCCACCTGTTCCAAATTCTAAATCCTTGTAAAACCTCTCTGTTAAATCTGAAGATTTAGTATTGATTAATTGTTGAATTTCATCTTGAGTTTGAGTATCAAAAGTATCAGAAAGCCATTGTTTAGCTTTGAGTAAAATAGTATCCATAGAGTTCTTTAAGTAAGTTACAAATATACAGATTAGAAATTGAGTTTTTCTTTGATATTGTAGTGTTTTTCAGTGTGATTTGATTTGATAACCAGTTCTCCAATAAAACCAGCTAAAAACAATAAAGTTCCTAAGATCATCGAGGTTAATGCAATATAGAACCAAGGATTGTCTGTTACTAATATTGTTTTTGAACCATTGTAGACTTTATATAATTTTATTATGCCAATGTATAAGGCAGAGGTAATACCAAATAGGAACATTAATGTACCCCAAAGACCAAAAAAATGCATGGGTCTTTTTCCAAACTTCGATAAGAACGAAATGGTAATTAAATCTAAAAAACCGTTGACAAAACGATCCATTCCAAACTTTGTTTCTCCGTATTTCCTGGCTTGGTGTTGTACTACTTTTTCACCAATTTTAGTAAATCCTTCATTTTTAGCTAATACCGGAATGTACCTGTGCATTTCTCCACTCACTTTTACAGATTTAATAACCTCGTTTGAATAGGCTTTTAATCCGCAGTTAAAGTCATGTAACTTGAGCCCAGATGTTTTTCTGGCCGCAGCATTAAATAGTTTTGAAGGAATATTTTTTGTAAAAACGTTGTCATAGCGTTTCTTTTTCCAGCCAGAGATTAAATCGTAATCTTCTTTAATTATTAAATCGTACAATTCAGGAATCTCTTCTGGATTGTCCTGTAAGTCGGCATCCATAGTAATAACAACTTTACCTTTGGCTAGTTCAAATCCAGCATCTAATGCTTGAGATTTTCCATAGTTTTTTTGAAAACGAATCCCTTTTACAGCGGTATTCTCTTGAGATATTTTTTCAATAACATTCCAAGAGGTATCTGTACTGCCATCATCAATAAAAATAATCTCATATAAATAACGATTGGATTGCATAACTTTTGCAATCCAATCGTGTAATTCTTGTAAAGATTCTTCTTCGTTAAGAAGTGGTATTACTACCGAAATATCCATATTCTTTTTAGTTCAGAGTTACTATATTTACTGTAAACTGATACTGTTTACTAATATTGTTCTTCTTCAGACTTTTTCATGATTGCTGCAGTAATTGCAGAAACTATAAAACCTCCAATTGCATAGGCAATAATACCACCAGCAGCCATAATTCCTGGAGATTGAAACGCTTGAGACATTTCATTTGCAGCTTCAATTTGTTCTTCAGACATCCCCTGGTCTATTAGCATTTGATTTTGAACTTCCATGAGTTGATTCATGAAATCGGGTTCTATAAAACTCATAAAAAGGTAATTGTAAATCACCACAATTGCCCCACCTAAAACTGCTATTCCTACACCAATTTTCACTCCTTCTCCCCAAGTTAAAAAGCCTCCATTTGCTTCTTTAAATTGTTTTATTCCGTAAAAAATGACTCCAATAAAAACGACACCATCTATTATTGATTTAGACCAATGCGGATTTAAGTGATTCCCAGTTGCATAGGTTACGAGTAAAAGGATGACACTTACTACCCCTAATATAACACCATTATTTACCATAAAACTTTTACTACTTACCTGATTTTCCATTTAATTTTTTTGTTAGTTAGTATTACAAATATATTCATTTCATTTAGATAGCATTTGTTTTTTTGTATTATTATACTATCGAAACAAACTATTAGTAATCAAAGTATTAAAAATGTTACAAAAATTTCATATTTTTTTGATTGTTTTGATAAAAATAGATTGTAAATTTGCAGCGGCAAGTCCTACACAACTAGCTCCCTTTGAATCCTCCAGGGCGGGAACGCAGCAAAGGTATTAGGTTGTAGCAGTGTGATGTAGATAGCTTGCCATTTTTTTTGTCCTAAATTTAGTGCACACTCTTAGTTATATTTACTCTCCTTTTTTAGATTTCTTCATTTACTTTTAAGATATTTGCCTAACTTTTAGAGAATTCAAAAATTGAAGTAGTTCAAATTTGATTTTCAACCTTTTAATTATTTAATAATCAATGTCTAAAGTTGTTTTAGTTACGGGTGCTTCTTCAGGAATCGGAAAATCGATCGCTCTTTTTTTATCTGAAAAAGGATATAAAGTGTATGGCACCAGTAGAAATCCAAAAAAAACCGAAAAATTTTCTTTTGAATGCATTGCTCTCGACGTTTTAAAAGTAGACACTATTAAAACTGCAGTTGATTTAATACTTAAAAAAGAAGGAAAAATTGACGTATTGATAAACAATGCTGGAATGGGAATTACAGGACCTGTAGAAGAGACTCCTTCCATCGAAATGAAAAGTGTGTTCAATACAAATTTTTTTGGAGCTATAGAGGTCATGAAAGCAGTTTTACCTCATATGCGAGAACAAAATTCTGGAACGATTATCAATGTAACTTCAATTGCGGGCTATATGGGGTTGCCGTTTAGAGGGGTCTACTCAGCAACAAAAGGAGCTTTAGAAATTATTACTGAAGCAACTAGAATGGAAGTAAAAAACTTTGGTGTTCATGTGGTCAATGTTGCTCCAGGAGATTTTGCTACGAATATTGCTGCCGGAAGATATCACACACCCGTTTTCGAGAATTCTGCATACAAAGAAACCTACCAAGCAAATCTTGATTTAATGGATGCGCATGTAGATGGAGGAATGGATCCTGTAGAAATGGCAAAAATGGTTTTTAAAATTATAAACACTAAAAATCCAAAAGTGCATTATAAAGTTGGTGGATTTATGGAAAAGTTTTCCATAGTTTTAAAACGAATTTTACCAGATAAAACCTATGAAAAGTTATTAATGAATCATTATAAATTATAATAGTACAACTAAATACATATACATATGAAATTTTTTATTGACACTGCAAATTTAGCCCAAATTAAGGAAGCACAAGCTTTAGGTATTTTAGATGGAGTAACTACAAACCCTTCTTTAATGGCAAAAGAAGGAATTACAGGAGCGGCAAACATCATTAATCATTACAAAGAGATTTGTGAGTTGGTAGAAGGAGATGTTTCTGCAGAAGTAATTGCTACAGATTATGAAGGCATGGTAAAAGAAGGGGAAGCATTGGCTGCTTTAAATCCGCAAATTGTGGTAAAGCTACCAATGATAAAAGATGGTGTAAAAGCCTGTAAATATTTTTCCTCGAAAGGAATTAAAACAAACGTAACCTTAGTGTTTTCTGCAGGTCAAGCTTTATTGGCTGCCAAAGCAGGAGCAACCTATGTTTCTCCATTTATTGGACGTTTGGATGATATTTCTACAGATGGTTTAAATTTAATTGCTGAAATTCGTTTAATTTATGATAATTATGGTTTTGAAACTGAAATTTTAGCAGCTTCTGTTCGTCATACTATGCATATTATAGATTGTGCAAAATTAGGTGCTGACGTAATGACTGGCCCTTTAAGTGCAATTGAAGGTTTGTTAAGACATCCATTAACGGATAGTGGTTTGGCTAAATTTTTAGCAGATTACCAAAAAGGAAACTAAACCAATACGATGGTTTTTATATGAAATGTCATCTTGAATTGAAATTTCAGGATGACATTTTTTAAGATTCAAAAATGTACCCAAAAAAAGAACTTGCTCAAATCGTAATTTCAGCTTGTCATCAATTTAAAATTGAGACTGTTGTTATTTCACCTGGTTCGCGAAACGCTCCATTAACAATTGGCTTTTCTAATCATCCAGAGATAGAAACGTTAAGTGTTGTTGATGAACGCTGTGCTGCTTTTTTTGCTTTAGGAATCGCACAACAAACAAAAAAGCCAGTGGCCGTTTTGTGTACTTCTGGTTCTGCTTTGTTAAATTATTATCCTGCAGTTGCGGAAGCTTTTTATAGTAATATTCCCTTAGTTATACTCTCTGCAGATAGACCAAAACATCTCATTGATATTGGTGATGGGCAAACAATACGTCAAGAAAATATTTTTGAAAATCACATTTTATTTTCGGCAAATTTAATTGAAAATGAAAAGTTTAAAACTCGAAACTCCCAATTAATCGGGGAAGCTTTACAGATATCGGTCTCACAAAAAGGGCCTGTTCACATAAATATCCCTTTTGATGAACCTTTGTATGAAACCGTAGAGGAAATGAAAACGTTTCATTTTCCGCATATCAGTATGAGTTCTTTAGATAATTCTCATATTAAGTATGATGCACTCGCTACAATTTGGAATTCAGCATCAAAAAAAATAATCTTGGTGGGTGTAAATTATCCAGATTCAGATTTACATCAATTAATTGATTTATACACCCATGATAATTCTGTTTTAATATTAACAGAAACAACATCTAACTTACATCATAATAAAGCTATAAATTCTATAGATCAGTTAATTTTCTCTTTGGATGAAACTCAATTCCAAGAGCTGCAACCAGAAGTATTAATTACTTTTGGAGGAATGATTATTTCAAAAAAAATAAAACAATTTTTAAGAAATTATCAACCTAAACATCATTGGAATATTGACGAGAAAAAAGCAACAAATACTTTTTTCTGTTTGTCGGAATTTATTCAAACAAAACCTGTAGATTTCTTTTTAGAATTTAATAAAGTTACCATTCAGAAGGAAAGTAATTATCAACCAAAATGGCTGCAATTACGAAATGAAAAAAGATTAAAACATGCAGAGTATTTATTAAACACAGAACATTCTGATTTCAAGGTTTTTGAACAAGTTTTAGAGAGTGTTCCTGTTAATAGTCAGTTGCAAATTAGTAATAGTTCAATTATTAGATATGCTCAATTGTTTTCTATCGATGAAACAAATAGTGTTTTTTGTAATAGAGGTACAAGCGGCATCGATGGAAGTACAAGTACTGCAATTGGAGCTGCATATGTAAATAAGAATCAGACAGTTTTTATAACTGGAGATTTAAGCTTCTTTTATGATAGTAATGGTTTATGGAATAAAAATATTTCAAAAAGCTTTAGAATTATTATAATTAACAATTCTGGTGGTGGAATTTTTAAAATTATACCTGGACCAAACTCAACGAATGCCTTAAAGTATTTTGAGACACCACATTGTCTTACAGCAGAACCTTTGTGTAAAATGTACGGATTTGAATATCAAAAAGGATTTTCAACCGAAACAGTAAAAGAACAGCTGAATGGTTTTTATAAAACATCAGATAAGCCAAAAATATTAGAAATTTTCACGGCAAGTGAAAAAAATGATTTAATTTTAAAAGAATATTTTAAATACTTACAATAATGGATTCGCAAGAGGACTTACAAGAAGGAGAAATGAATTTGCAAGAAGGTGATAAAGTACAATTGATAATTGAGACTGAAACAGGTTTGGGGTATACTGTTTTAATAAATGAAGAATTTGATGGTTTGCTTTTTAGGAGCGAAGTTTTTCAGGAATTAGAGGAGAATATGGAGGTTACTGGCTATATTAAAAATATTAGAGAAGACGGTAAGATTGATGTTTCCTTAAGACCACAAGGTTTTAGAAATGTTATTGATTCTGATGTAGAAAAAGTACTTACCAGATTAAAAAACAGCAAAGAAGGCTTTATTTTAATTACAGATAAAAGTTCTCCAGATTCTATTCGTTTTCATATGAAAATGAGTAAAAAAGCATTTAAAAAAGCAGTTGGTAATTTATATAAACAAAAAATAATTTTAATTAAAGAAGATAGAATTGAATTGGTAAATTAGTCCTGTAATTGCAATAATTTTTTTAGCGAATCTATCAACTGTATAGTTCGTATTAAAAATTATTTAAAATAACTACTTTCCGCCAATTCTTAAAATATTTTCATAAAAAGCGTCTGAATTTGGATCTGAAGGATCCATCTTTCCATAACCAATTTTGTAATATTTTAATGCTTTTTTATACATTTTTCCGGTTTCATAAAACCTCCCAATGTAATAATCACCCAAAGGAGAGCTAGGGAATATTTTTAAAATCATATCACCAAAATCTCTTAAATAATCTCCGTTTTCTTTATCAATAATAATATCTTCAATAGCATAAATATCTCTTTCCCGAATTCCTAAATTACTACCAAAAAGAAACTCTATTTCTAGGTATTTATTTTCTAAATATTCAATGGCATCTGGTGGAGAAAGTTCTTTAATATTCTTTTCAAATTCTTCTTTAGAAATGCTAGAATAAATTTCAAAAACATTAGTTAAAGCCCTTGGAATTGCTTCACTAATTGCGGAAATAGAACTGGAGGTATTTAAAGTATCGTTTACAATATTAAAATTTTTAATATCTAAAGTTGTCAAACCTTTTTGGAGTCTACTTATTTTAACTTGTTTATTCGGTGAAAAAGAAGATGAATTATTAGAATAAAAGTAAAAAGTATTATCTTCTTGTTGAAGTCTCTCTAGTCGATAAGACTCTAGTTCTTTGCCAATAAAATCAGAAAAATTCGGATTTATACATACGAAAGAGTTGATAAAAGCAGTTTTTTCTTTTAAGAAATGAGTAATGAAATTTGCTGAATATCCATCTGCAACTAAGGTAATAAATGGCGATGTTCTATAATTACTCTCTATGTAAAAGAGCATTTCGTCTCTTAAGAATTCATAAAAATTGTTTGCATCTGCAGTTAACCTTCCTGAATTTGAGTCAAAAGAAATATCTTTCCTTTTGGTTTTTTCCATAGAGATACCAATTACAATTTGTTTTGGAGCCTTATCTCTTTTTGAAAACAAAACAGAATTCCCTACATACAAATCAAAAAGGTAATCACCATTTAGAACAATAGCCAGTGGATAGTTTTTCTTTTCGTTTTCCTCATAACCTTCTGGGAGGTATATTTTAAAATTTCTATTGCTCTCTAAAACTTGAGAATCATATTCTTTATTAATGGTTTTTTGAGCCAAAAGAGAAAAACTAAAAAGTGTTAATAATACTATCAGCGATTTGTTTATCATAAATTTGAATATCTTATTTTTGTAAAAAATACTTTCTTTCGTTTTGTTTATTAACGCACAAAATACAAAAATATGATACAACCAGATTGGAAAATAGCCAAGGAATATGAAGATATTACTTATAAGAAATGTAATGGAGTTGCAAGAATAGCGTTTAACAGACCAAATGTAAGAAATGCTTTTCGTCCAAAAACTACAAAAGAGTTATACGACGCTTTTTATGATGCAGGCGAGGATACATCAATAGGTGTAGTGCTTCTGTCTGCAGAAGGTCCTAGTACAAAAGATGGTGTATATTCCTTCTGCTCAGGTGGTGATCAAAAGGCCCGTGGACATCAAGGGTATGTTGGTGATGATGGTTATCATCGATTAAACATTTTAGAAGTTCAGCGTTTAATTAGATTTATGCCAAAAGCAGTAATTGCTGTTGTTCCTGGTTGGGCAGTTGGTGGTGGGCATAGTTTACATGTAGTGTGTGATTTAACATTGGCTTCAAAAGAACACGCTATTTTTAAACAAACTGATGCAGATGTTACTTCTTTTGACGGTGGTTACGGTTCTGCATATCTAGCAAAAATGGTTGGTCAAAAAAGAGCAAGAGAAATTTTCTTTTTAGGAAGAAACTATTCTGCACAAGAAGCTTATGACATGGGAATGGTAAATGCAGTAATCCCTCATAATGAATTAGAAGATACTGCTTTTGCATGGGCACAAGAGATTTTAGAAAAATCACCAACGTCTATTAAAATGCTCAAATTTGCAATGAACTTAACAGATGACGGAATGGTTGGTCAACAAGTTTTTGCCGGAGAGGCAACAAGACTTGCTTATATGACTGAGGAAGCTAAAGAGGGACGTGACGCCTTTCTTGAAAAAAGAAAACCGAATTTTCCTAAAGTATGGATTCCATAAATTTTAATTGATATCTATTTAATAATTTAATTTCTCGTTAAAGTAAAATGAAAATAATCTGCATTGGGCGTAATTACGCGAAACATATAGAAGAACTTGCAAATGAAAGGCCGGAAAACCCTATTATTTTTTTAAAACCAGATTCTGCAATTTTACCTAATAAAAATCCATTTTTTATTCCACCATTTTCTAATGATGTTCATTACGAAGTTGAGGTTTTAGTTAAAATTAATAAAGTTGGCAAACATATATCAGAAAAATTTGCTCATAAATATTACGATGAAATCGGTTTAGGAATCGATTTTACGGCAAGAGATATACAGGCTAAATGTAAAGAAAAAGGGTTGCCTTGGGAGAAAGCAAAAGGATTTGATGGAAGTGCTGTTATTGGTAACTTTTATGCAAAAGAACAATTTGATTTAAAAAAAATAAAATTTCAATTAGTTAAAAATAATGTTACAGTCCAAGATGGAAATACCAATGCAATGTTGTGGACAATTGATGAACTAATTTCTTATGTTTCTCAATATTTTACTCTAAAAAAAGGGGATATTATTTTTACCGGAACTCCAGCAGGTGTAGGTAAGGTTATAGAAAATGATGTTTTAACAGGTGTTATTGAAGAAAAAGAAGCTTTTAAAGTTAGAGTGAAGTAAATAAAATTTGAGAGATTTTATTTTACTAAAAATACTTGTTAAGTATTGTGATAAAAGATAATAGTTGTCTGATTATTTATAAATTTTACTTTCACAATTATTCTTTCAATAAATTTATTTTAAAATTACAATAATTGAGGGCCAACAAGTATAGTGTCGATTTCTTTAGTATTATTTTTATCACTCATTCATACTGCAATGATCATTATTTAATAAAGAAAAAAGAAGGCAGAAATATAATATAAAAAATTATCAAAGAATAAGATCAAAAGTAAAGAAACTTAGAAACCAATGAAAGCAGAAATAATAACAATAGGAGATGAAATTCTTATTGGCCAAATTGTAGATACAAACTCACAGTGGATAGGAACTGAATTAAATAAAATTGGAGTTTCTGTTTATCAGATTTCTTCTATTCAAGACGATAAACAGCATATTTTAAATGCATTAAAAGAAGCACAAGAAAGAGCAGATATTGTAATTCTTACTGGTGGGTTAGGTCCAACAAAAGATGATATTACAAAACACACTATTGCAGAATATTTTAACGATACTTTAATTTTAAATGAAGATGTAGTAACTCATATTAAGGAGTTATTTAAAAAATATAAGATTCCTTTTAGTGAAATGAATCGTTTGCAAGGCATGATTCCTAAGAAAGCTACATATCTTAAAAATGATATTGGCACTGCTCCAGGAATGTGGTTTGAAGAAAACAATACTATTTTTGTCTCTTTACCGGGGGTGCCTAATGAAATGAAAAATTTAATGCGCAATCATGTTTTACCGAAACTTCAGAATGAATTTAGTTTGCCATTTATCATTCACAAAACAATTATGACCTATGGGCAAGGTGAAAGCGTTGTTGCAAACAGAATAGCGGTTTTTGAAAACAATTTACCTTCCTTTATAAAATTAGCATATTTACCAAACTACGGAAGAGTTCGTTTGCGATTAAGTGCTAAAGGAAAAGATAAAAGTATATTAGAAACTACTTTGAATAACTTAATTGAACAATTATATGTTTTGATTCCAGATATAATTTCTGGTATCGATGAGAAAGGAACCATAGAAAAAAAAGTGGGTGATTTATTAAAAGAAAGAAATCAAACTATTTGTACAGGCGAAAGTGTTACTGGAGGACAAATTGCTGCGACACTAGTTTCAGTATCAGGTTCATCATCATACTTTAAGGGAAGTATTGTAAGTTATTCATCAGAAACGAAAATTAGCTTATTAGATGTTCCTAAAGAACTTATAAAAACATATTCCGTTGTAAGTAAAGAAGTTGCTCAAGAAATGGCAATTTCAGCAAGGATGAAAATGAAAACGGACTATTCAATTGCTGTAACTGGCAATGCTGGCCCAACAAAAGACAATAATGATAAAAGTGTAGGTGTGGTATTTATAGCAATAGCAACTCCTAAGGGTGTAATTGTAGAAGAGTTTAATTTTGGTAAACCTAGAGAAAAAGTTATCAATAGAACAGTAAATAAATCATTAGAAATTTTACAAAAAGAAATTCAAAAAAATTAATAAAATAGTTTTGTTCAAAATTATAATTATTTGTAGATTTGCACCTCGTTTAGAGATAACAACAAAAAACTGTCAAGAAGATGTCTAGAGTTTGTGAATTAACAGGAAAAAAAGCAATGGTTGGGAACAATGTTTCTCACGCTTTAAATAGAACAAAAAGAAAGTTCAACGCTAATCTAATGACAAAGCGTTTCTTTATACCAGAAGAAGATAAATGGATTACTTTAAAAGTATCTGCTTCTGCATTAAAAAACATTAACAAGAAAGGAATTTTTTCGGTTATAAAAGAAGCGAGAGCTAACGGATTTTTAACTAAATAAGCTCAAGCGATTTAAAATTTTATACAGATGGCAAAAAAAGGAAATAGAGTTCAAGTAATTTTAGAATGTACAGAACACAAAGCAACTGGTAAGCCAGGTACTTCTCGTTACATTACAACTAAAAACAAGAAGAATACCCCAGATAGAATGGAAATTAAGAAATTTAATTCTATCTTAAAGAAAATGACTGTTCACAAAGAAATTAAATAATTAAAATATCTAGAACTCAGAACAGAGCATATAGATTTAAAACATTTATACAATGGCAAAAAAATCAGTAGCATCCTTACAAACAGGAGCAAAAAGACTAACAAAAGCTATAAAAATGGTGAAATCACCTAAATCAGGAGCTTACATGTTTGTAGAGTCAATTATGGATCCATCAAAAGTAAATAGCTTTTTAGCTAAAAAGTAATTAGGTACCACTTATAAAAAAAACTACTTTCTATTTTTAGAAAGTAGTTTTTTTTATGAATTATAATTATGTATTTTTGATCATTGTTGAAAAAAATGTCTGGTTTTATTCTAACTCTTTTTTCATAGTTTAGTTTTTTAACGTAATAGAAAAGGATAATGATCCAATTCTAAATTTAAGTTAACTTATTGAAAATTTACTATTATCAGTAGTTTTCATAATTATACAGTAAAATAATTAGATCATAAAATAGGGTATGAGTTTTTTAAAAAATATTTTTTCAAAAGAAAAAAAAGACACATTAGACAAAGGATTAGAGAAGTCAAAAACTAATTTTTTCGATAAGCTTTCTAAGGCAGTTGCAGGAAAATCTAAAGTAGATGATGATGTTTTAGACAACTTAGAAGAAGTTTTAGTAGCTTCAGATGTTGGTGTAAAGACTACACTTAAAATTATTACTAGAATTCAGGAAAGAGTATCAAAAGATAAATATGTTGGTACAGAGCAGCTTAATAAAATTCTTCGAGAAGAAATTGCGGATCTTTTATCAGAAACTAATGTTGGTAATGAAACAGAATTTACTATTCCAGATTTACCAGTAAATAAAGAAGGTAATAAAACCCCTTATGTGTTAATGGTTGTTGGAGTAAACGGAGTTGGAAAAACAACAACAATTGGCAAGTTAGCAAGTCAGTTTAAAAAGCAAGGTTTGAAAGTAGTTCTAGGTGCTGCAGATACGTTTAGAGCTGCTGCAATAGATCAATTACAAGTTTGGGCAGACAGAACAGATGTGCCAATTATTCGCCAAGAAATGGGCTCTGATCCAGCTTCTGTAGCATTCGATACCTTAAAATCTGCGGTTACACAAAATGCAGATGTTGTAATTATAGATACAGCTGGTAGGTTACATAATAAAGTTAATTTAATGAATGAGTTGACTAAAATTAAACGTGTAATGCAAAAAGTAATTGATAATTCACCACACGAAGTTCTATTAGTCATAGACGGTTCTACAGGCCAAAATGCGTTTCAACAAGCAAAACAATTTACATTGTCAACAGAAGTTACCTCATTGGTAGTAACTAAATTAGACGGAACAGCAAAAGGTGGTGTTGTTATTGGAATTTCAGATCAGTTTAAAATTCCCGTAAAATATATTGGAGTAGGAGAAGGAATCGATGATTTACAAGTTTTTAACAAACATGAATTTGTAGATTCTTTTTTTAAGTAGCATCAAAACTCAGAACCCATTTAGAACTCCTTTTGCAAATTTGTAAAAGGAGTTTTTGTTTGGTATATTTGGTAAGTAAAATGACATTTTATGAAAAAAACCATCATCCTTTTACTTTTTATAGCAACCGCAATAGGCTGTCAAATTAATAAAGACAAACAACCCAAAGTCATTTTTAAAAAGTATAATGAAACTGCAGCATTAGAAAAGCAACAAAATCATAAGAAAAGTAGGATGCAATTTAAATTGTTTCAATCCAAACATTTAGATATGAACGCAATTTTTAAACCTTTTGAAACAGATTTAGAATACTTCTCTGAAGCCAATTATACTGCATTAAGACCACTTATTTTAGAACAAGACATTCCCACACTTCAAAAAAGGATAAAAGAAGGAGCACTAACATACGAGAAACTAACCTTATTCTATTTGTATCGAATTCGGAAATTTGAGCGCGATAGTGCACTGTCATTAAACAGTATTATTAGTTTAAATCCTAATGTTTTAGTAGAAGCGAGAGCTAAAGATAAAAATAAAATAGCTGCTACTGAGACTACTATTTACGGAATGCCAATTTTATTAAAAGACAATATTAATACCCGCAATATGCCTACTACTGCCGGAGCAATTGCATTGGTTGATAATAAAACAACAGAGGATGCTTTTATCGTTGAAAGGTTAAAACAAAACGGAGCATTGATTTTAGGAAAAGTAAACTTGAGTGAATGGGCGTATTTTTTCTGCTCTGGTTGTCCTTTAGGATATTCAGCAATTGGTGGTCAAACTTTAAACCCTTACGGAAGAGGGGAGTTTGAAACAGGAGGGAGTTCTGCAGGAAGTGGTGTTTCAGTTGCTGTTAATTATGCAGTGGCTGCGGTAGGTACAGAAACTTCGGGCTCTATTACTTCGCCTGCTAGTTTAAATTCTGTAGTGGGGTTAAAGCCTACTATTGGCGTGTTTAGTAGGACCGGTATTGTACCAATTTCTATAACACTAGATACTCCAGGTCCAATGACAAAGAACATTATAGACAATGCTATTTTTATGAATGCAATGCGGGGCTTTGATAAAAGTGATGTAGCTTCTCAAAAACTAGCTACAGATTATTTTAGAAACGGATTTCAACTAGGTTTGAAAGGAAGGAGGTTAGGAGTTATAAAATCCCTTTTAACAGATACGATCTATGCAGCAACGGTAGAAAAATTAAGAAAAGCAGAAGCGGTGTTGATAGAAATTACACCGCCAGATATTGCTTTAAATGGTTTTTTAACTTTGTTAAATATCGACATGAAAAATGATCTGCCAAAATACTTAGCAGCCTATGCAAACAAAGGCGTTGCAGTAACTACTGTAAAAGACATTGTTGCCTTTAACTTAAAAGACAGTTTGTTAAGAGCACCCTACGGACAGCAGTTATTTAATGGTATTGTATCAGATACCACTACTTTAGCTGCCTTAGAAATTATAAAAAAGAATTTAAGGAACAGTGGTCAAAAATATTTTCAAGCGTTAAAAGATGACGATTTAGAAGCTGTTTTATCTATTAATAATTACCATTCAGGTTATGCTGCAGTAGCAAAACACCCTACTTTAACAGTACCAATGGGATATAGAAGTTCTGGAGAACCTATAAGTTTAACGTTTATGGGTAGGCCTTTTTCTGAAAGAAAACTATTAGAAATTGGCTATGCTTTTGAGCAACTAACAAAGGTTAGAAAAACACCTAAAAATTATGATTAGTAATTTGCATAGAATAGTTTATAATAAAATATTAAAAAATAAATCCTAATTATTTAATTCTGACACTTTATTTATTCCTAGTTTTTTATAAATATTTTTAATGTGAGTGTTAACAGTATGAATTGATATACTATTATGAATCGAAATTTCTTTTCTCGAAAAACCTTTTTTTAATAGTTTTGAAATTCCATTTTCAGTTTTCGTTAATTTATTTGTTAAGTTAGACAAGCTTTCATCAAACAAAACTCTTTGATTATCTTCTTCTCTTATTCTTACAATACCTCTAACGCCTTTAATGACTTTACTAGACTCACAGCAAACACCAGATGATAATATTGGATTTCCATTATTATCGTACTTACAATATGAACTAAATTCTACAATTTGAATCTTTTCTCCAGTATTAACATTTTTCATTTTGTAATAAACTTCAAATACAATTTTACTTTTTTCTTCTGAAGATAGTTTTTTTGTAAAATTATTCATTTTTGGAAAAATACTTTCAGATAAAAGCTTCAAATCTTCTTTAATTATGATTTTTGAGAGCACATTTATACCTAATTCATAAAAATCTTTAGGATGAAGACCCGTAAAACTATGACATGCATTATTTATATGTTCATAACGCATTGTATTTAAGTTTAAAAGGTAAAAAATTAAATTAGAATTTATTCCTACATTGCCTGAATCTTTAAACTTTTTTAGATACTCGTTTAATTCGTTAATATCAACTATACTTTTACTTTGAAGTTCTTTAATGTGTTTTGCTAAAGAGGTTTTCTTCATCTTATAAATGATATAATTTTAAGGTATTAAAAATTAATAAGAAAATATAAAACCCAAATTAGACAAAAAAATATAAAAACAGAATAATCTTAGGAATAAAATTTCTTTATAATGCATATTTGCACGTTTAATAAACGATAAGCGAACAAAAACCATCAAAAAAAATAAATGATACTTTTTATTTTAGGTTATTCAAAGAACATTTATGATAGTAAAGTGTTCATGGAACAAATAAAAAGTGAATGTTTAAAACGGTGTTCATGAAGATCCAGAAGATCAGGTAAATAGTACGACCATCAATACTTCTTGATTTATCGATAAACTATTAGAATAATTGACTTTACGAAATCGAATTTCAATCACTAATTTTGTAGGTGTATTTAAAAGAACTTTTGAATATTCTTTATTTCTGATTACACTTTCATCTTGAAATTTGATTTCAATACTCAATCTAATGGATGGAACTAATGAGATTGATTTTTGAGCTTTGTTACTGAATTCAATTTAATTTGGCAGAAAGACAAGTGACAATACGATGGGGATCTAGAGGTGTACTTATTATTTTCAGGAGGTTGTGTGTTGAAGACACAAAAGAAAAAAAGAGGCATTTTTTCTTTTTGTTTACTGTAATTGTTAGATGTAAATTGATTTTTTATGTGATTAGTTGGCTGCCATATTTTTTTGCAGGATGTATCTGGGTTCAGGTAATTTTACTTCACAGTCAATTGCTTTAATATTTTTTTAAATTTCAGATATAAAATGGAACTCTACAGTATAAGAGATATAATTTATCTCTTTACATTCTTCTTACAGTAAAATTATTTTAAATTTGTTTGAAGAACACTATTAACTATCAAAATATACACCAAATGAGTACAAGAAGGAATTTTATACAGAAGTCAGTTCTCGGTACTGCCGGAATTACATTGGTTCCCCAACTATCTTTTGGAAATGAATCAAGCTCTTCAAGTACTAAGTTAAATATAGCTTTCATTGGAGTAGGGCTTAGAGGTACCAATCATTTAAATAATATCTTACTCAGAGGCGATGTTGTAGTGGTTGCTATTTGCGATATCGACCAAAGAAGAATCTCTATAGCTCAAGAAATGATTGTAAAATATGGGCAAAATAAGGCCCAGGTTTTTTCAAAAGATGAATATGATTATAGAAACCTTTTAGCGCTTACTGAGGTAGATGCTGTTATTATTTCTACTCCCTGGTTGTGGCATACCAAAATGGCAAAAGATGCTATGAAAGCTGGTAAATATACAGGCCTTGAGGTTTCTGCTGCGAATACTTTAGAAGAATGCTGGGATTTGGTAAATGTGCATGAGGAGACGGGGTCTCATCTTATGATTTTGGAAAATGTATGTTACCGAAGAGATGTTTTGGCTGTGCTGTCTATGGTAAAACAAAATTTATTTGGAGAGTTACTGCATTTCAGATGTGGTTATCAGCACGATTTGCGTTTTGTGAAATTAAACGATGGCAAAACTGCCTATGGAAAAGGTGTTGAGTTTGGAGAAAAAGGAATTTCTGAATCTGCTTGGCGTACCCAACATTCGCTATTACGGAATGCAGATGTATATCCGACCCATGGTGTGGGTCCGATTGCTGTAATGTGCAATATTAATAGAGGAAATCGTTTTGTATCTATGACCTCTCATGCCACAAAAGGAGTGGGATTGCATAAATATATTGTAAAACACGGTGGAGAAGATCATCCCAATGCCAAATTAAAATTTAAACAAGGTGATATTATTACTTCAACAATTGATACTGCTAATGGAGAAACTATTATTATAACCCACGATTGTAATTCTCCTCGTCCTTACTCTCTAGGATTTAGAGTTCAAGGTAGTGAAGGAATTTGGGAAGTCGATGGAAATAGAATTTATATAGAAGGAAAATCCGAAAAACCACATCGTTGGGATGATGCTACAAAGTGGCTAGATCAGTATGACCATCCTCTTTGGAAAAAATATGGTACAAAAGCCACGGATGCAGGTCATGGTGGAATGGATTATTTTGTAATGAACTCTTTTGTAGAATCAGCAAAACAAAATATCGCTCCCCCTCTAGATGCTTATGATGCTGCTGCTTGGAGTGCGATTACTCCTCTTTCTGAAGTGTCTATCGCAAACAACGGAGAACCTCAAGATTTCCCTGATTTTACGCGTGGAGACTGGGTAAAAAGAAAGCCATACCAATGGATGAAGGACTCCTTCTAATTTTTTTTTAAAAAATAGAGTTATGTTATGACAGAAGACAAAGATTTAAACTCAACCCTCAAAATTGTAGCACCTGCAAGAATTTGTTTGTTTGGTGATCATCAAGATTATTTGGGTCTTCCAGTAATTGCCTGTGCGATTAATAGGCAAATTACTCTCATTGCAAAACCCAACAAAAGTCTTGAATTTATTTTCAATTTACCGGATATCCAATCTCAAAGGAGTTTTTCTATTCATACATCTTTTGCAATGCTTGAATCTGGAGATTTTTTTGGTTCTGCTTTGCGAAGAGTTAGAAAGTATGGCTGTATTCCTACTTTAGGATACTCGATTACCATACAAGGAAATATTCCAGTAAACGCTGGGGTCTCTAGTTCTTCTGCTCTTGTTGTCGCTTGGGTTTTATTTTTGCTGGATACTTTTGGTTGCGACCGAGAAATTACAGCAGAATTTATTTCTCAATTAGCATATGAAGCCGAAGTATTAGAACACAATTCTCCAGGTGGTAAAATGGATCAATATTCCATAGGGATTGGAAATATTATTTTTATGGAAACTGGAAATCATTTTTCGTATAAGATTCTTGGGAACAAAATGGATGGATTAATTCTAGGAGAATCTGGAATTGTAAAAGATACCCTTGGAGTTTTAAGCAGTGCAAAAACCAATGCCATAGAAGCAATTAAAGTGATTCAAAACAAGCGTCCAGAATTTACTATAGAAACAGCAACTTTGAGGGATTATGAGATTTCTTCTCATTTACTTTCAGAAACCTTAAAACCTTATTTTTATGCAGCCATACAGAATCATCGCATTACTCAAAAAGCAAGGGCTGAATTAAGAAAGGAACCAGTAAACCTTCAAAAAATTGGAGCCTTAATGAATGAACATCATACAATGTTAAGAGACCATTTAAAAATTACGGTTCCTAGAATAGATGCAATGATAGAAGCGGCCAAAGCCGCAGGCGCCTATGGTGCTAAAATAGTAGGTTCTGGAGGTGGTGGTTGTATTGTAGCTATTTCGCCGAAGGATAAAAAGAAAGAAATTATAGAAGCTATAAAACAAGCAGGCGCTAAAGATGCGTATGAAGTTTTGGTGGCCAAAGGAGTATTTAAACTATAAATTTAATTGTCTGTAAAAGGAACTCGTTGCATGAGCAACAAAGGACTCTTATTTGCGAATTATTTTCATAAGTGTATCAAGGCAATAGATAAAAACACAAGGATAAAAAAATCATATGCATCATAATTTAATACTACTAGCAGGAGGTGCTTCCTCGAGAATGAAGAAATCTATGGGTGCTACTTCTCTTTCAGTAGAAGAGGTGAAGAATGCCAATACCACTAGTAAAGCCTTATTGACTTTTGGAAAAAATAATCGGCCCATTTTGGATTTTTTATTATTGAATGCTGAAAAAGCGGGCTATACCAATGTTTTCATTATAATTAGTGAAGATGGTGAAGCTTTTAAAGATTATTATGGACAAGAAACTCGCAACAACAAATTTAATAATCTTCGTATTTCATATGCTACGCAATACATTCCAAAAGATAGAATAAAACCATTAGGTACTGCTGATGCTGTTTTACAGGCGATGGAGCAATATCCAAATTTACAAAAGCAAACTTTTACGGTTTGCAATAGCGATAATTTATATTCGGTAAAGGCATTAAAAGCTCTGGCCGATGCTTCTGCAGCCAATGCATTTATAAGTTATGATCGAGAAGGGTTACAATATCCAATAGAGAAAATTGAACGATTTGCATTGGTGCTTTTAGATGCCAATTCACACATTATCGACCTCATAGAGAAACCTACCAACGATCGAGTGGCAGACTATTCAGATGCTTTAGGGAAATTAAGAGTAAGTATGAATGTTTTTAAATTTACAGGAGAACAGATATTTCCTTTTTTGAAAAAATGTTCCATACATCCCTTACGAAATGAAAAGGAATTGCCTACTGCTATTTCAGCGATGTGTGGGAGTGGTTCTTATTATATGAAAGGAATTCCTTTTTGCGAACATGTTCCAGATTTAACTACAAAAGAAGATATTGTTATTATGAAGTCTTATTTAGAAAAACAATATCCAGAACTTTTTTAACCTTTATCCAGAGTTTTACTTTCTAGAGCTTTGCTTCAATTTGATTAAGATACAAGTTGTATTCAAAGATTGATCTTGGTATATAATTCTTTCCTTGAAAGACCTTTCATCAATAATTTTAGGTATAAAATTTCTTTATGGTGTATATTTGCAAATTCAATAAATGATATGCGTACAAAAACCATCAAAAAAAATAAGATTAACGTTGTTACTTTAGGTTGTTCAAAGAACATTTATGATAGTGAAGTGTTAATGGGACAGTTAAAAGCCAATGGTAAAAACGTTGTGCATGAAGATCCAGAAGATGATGGAAATATTGTCGTAATTAATACTTGTGGATTTATTGGTAAGGCAAAAGAGGAATCTATAGATACAATTTTGCATTATGCAAAAAGAAAAGAAGCAGGTGAAATTGACAAAGTTTTTGTCTCTGGTTGTTTAAGTGAACGGTACAAACCAGATTTGCAAAAAGAAATTCCGAATGTAGATCAGTATTTTGGTACGCATGATTTACCTAATTTGTTAAAAGTTTTAGAAGCTGATTATAAACATGAATTAATAGGTGAGCGTTTAACAACAACGCCAAAACATTATGCCTATTTAAAAATTGCAGAAGGTTGTGATAGACCTTGTTCGTTTTGCGCAATTCCTTTAATGCGAGGAAAACATAGATCAACTCCTATAGAAGATATTGTTACAGAAGCAACAAAGCTAGCAGAAAAGGGAATTAAAGAAGTTATGTTAATTGCCCAAGATTTAACGTATTACGGGTTAGATATTTACAAAAAAAGAGCTTTAGCTAAATTACTAGAAGCTTTGGTAAAAGTAGACGGAATTGAATGGATACGAATGCATTATGCATTTCCTTCAGGATTTCCTATGGATGTTTTGGAAGTTATGAAACGCGAACCTAAAGTGTGTAATTATTTAGACATCCCTTTACAACACATAAATACAACCTTGTTAAAGTCGATGAAGCGAGGAACAACTCATGAAAAAACTACTTCATTAATACATACGTTTAGACAGGCTGTTCCTGAAATGGCTATAAGAACTACTTTAATTGTTGGGTATCCTGGAGAAACAGAAGAAATGTTTCAAGAATTAAAAGATTGGGTAGAAGAAATGCGTTTTGAACGTTTGGGTGCTTTTGAATACTCTCATGAAGAAAATACTGGAGCCTACGTATTAGAAGATGATGTTCCTTCTGAAATTAAATTTAAAAGAGTAAATGAAATTATGGAAGTTCAGTCTCAAATTTCTTGGGAATTGAATCAACAAAAAATAGGAAAAACGTTCCGTTGTTTATTCGATAGAAAAGATGGTGAATTTTTTTATGGAAGAACAGAGTCTGATTCACCAGATGTAGATAACGACGTTTTGGTTGATGCCACAGAGCATTATGTTAAAATTGGTGAGTTTATTGACATTAAAATTCATGAGGCCGGTGACTACGATTTATATGGAACACCTATTAAAGTTTTGGAAAAACCAATGCCTTTTCATCAGAAAAAGGGTTTGAAAATTAGTTAATAAAATAGTTTATTAGAATAGGTTTTTTCCAAAAAGTATATTATTTCAATGTATCTGAATTTAAAAAGAAAACAGCATTGGCAACAAAAAGTTTTCCGTTTTCCCAGAAAGATCTAAACAATGGATTATCTACCATATAAATAATACTTCCTCTTCCCATTTGTTCTTCACCAAATAATAAAGATTCTGGAACATTTTCTAGGGCTTTGCTTCCAGCGTATCCAGATACATTTTTTGTGTTTTTATCAAAATAAGCAACATTGTTTCCGTCTTTTAAATATTCATAAGATGTTCCACTTAATTTTAAGGAGAAATATTCATTAGCATAACCAAACCCTAAAGGATGCGTATTATCTATTTTACCTTTAAAAACACTACCAGTAATTAAATTGGCAACGCTTTTACGTTCTCTTTTTGCATAGGGTATTAGGTTTGCTTTTACAGAATCTTTTTTTGATTTTTTCTTTTTTAATGCATATCCTTTTTGGTCAGAAAAACTATTCAGTGCATTTCCAATAGCGATTAATGTGCCTCCAGAACGTACCCATTTTTTTACTTTTTCTAAAGTAGGTTTATTTAAAATTCCATTATAATAACCGTCTGGTACTATAATTACGTCATAATTTAAAAAATCTGTAGAATCAAACCTGTCGGAATTAATAATAGTTATTGGGTATTTTAGTTGTGTTTCAAAGAAATGCCAGATTTCTCCAAAACTTAAAGAAGATGTTCCTTTGCCCGATACTACTGCAATTTTTTGTTTGTTTATAGGTTTTACAGAGTAAGAACCAAAATCTACTCCAGAATTCACAAAGCCAGAAGAAACTGAAGTTAACGAACGTCTATGTTTGTTGGCAATTGACACCAATTTAGTATCAAAATCATCATTTCTATTGTCGTTTCTTAAAATAATGAGTGTTCCTCTATCAAAAGATTTTCCATCAATAGTAAATGCTTTTTCGGTAAATCTTGGTACAATATGTTGTTGTAATAAATCACCTAGGAATGTAGCATCATCCAAACTATTCCATTTAGAAATATATGCATAGGAAGATGTGTCTTCAGAATTTGATATGGAATTTGTATTGCTATATGTTAAAGAATTTATTTTGTCTTTGAAGCAATAGCATTAAAACCATGCGCATAAGGAAGAGACCACGCAGTAATATCGTAAGTTAAAGAATCTGTTAATTTTGCATTTGGTTCAAACAATACTTTCACCATTTTTCCTTTTGGCTGATTTGAGTGTATTACTATATCTTTAGAGGAAGTATTAAATTTACTTTCTTTTTGAGTGTTGTAAGCATATCCTTTTACGGTTCCTTTTTTTGCATTTTGATATGTAATTTCATGAATGTCTAACAATCGCCTTAAACGATTCATTTTGTCTTCATTGTCGTTCCTTAGAACGTAACTTTTATACATTAATTTTTTTGTATCGAAGAATTTTTTGAATTCACTATTTAGTTTTTGAGCATTTTTAGATGAAATTTCTACCGTAGATAAACCAGTTGTCATATGATGAATTGCTCTATCTTTTAAAGTTAGAATTTCTCCTTCGTCTGTTTTAATACCAAGACCTGCACGTCCGTGACCTGCTTGTTCATAGGTCATTCCAATGGCGCCCATAAAAGTTGGGTAGGTATCTCCGTAACTTGGATACAAAAGATCAAAACTCTCTCTTGTGAAGTATAACCAACCTTCTTTGTCAAAATAGCGAGCGTGATTTTTACCAATTTGTGTTTGGAAATCTCGTTGCCAATCCGAAATGATCTCATGAAAAGGTTCTGCAGCAGGTGCAAAATAATAAGGACTGTTAATTCCTTGCTCATGAAAATCTACGTGTATATGTGGCATCCATTTATTATACACCTTAATTCTTTGTTGCGATTCTACCTGAGAAGCCCAAGCCCAATCTCTATTTAAATCAAATAAATAATGGTTTGGCCTACCTCCTGGCCAAGGTTCATCATGTTCTTTAGCATCCTGTGCTACATTATAAGGTGTGCTTTTTACTTGATTGTACCAGTTTACATACCTGTCTCTTCCATCGGGGTTTATACATGGATCTATAATGACTATAGTATTTTCTAACCATGTTTTTTTATTGGTAACCAATTCGTGCAGGGTTAACATGGCTGCTTCTGTACTAGACGCCTCATTGCCATGAACGTTATAACTCAACCAAACGATGGCCGTTTTAGAATCTGATTTTCCATCTATAATTCCTGTTTGTGTAAGATTATCTTTTCTGATGTTCTCTAGATTATCAATATTTTTTTGAGAAGATACATAAGTGACATATAAAGGTCTGTGTTCATTAGATTCTCCATATTTCTCTAATTTTACATTGGTTAAATTTTCATGGACATATTTGAAATAATCCACTACGCTGTGATGTCTTGTAAAGCGAGAACCAATTTCATACCCTAAAAATTCTGAAGGAGATTTTATGTTTTGCCCACAGAGGCTTCCAAGGGTGAATATCGCAATAATTAGGAGTGATTTAATTTTCATAAGAATCTGTTTATCCCTCAAAAGTACTGAATTTTTTTTCTCTTTTTTGATTGATTAAGGATAAAAGTTTAAATTTTAGGTGTCGAGTTTTTAGGTAATGTGCTAGAAATAAAAGTAGTATTTTTGAAAGATGGCAACACCTAAAAAGAAGTACAAAACTAGAGAAACAAGCATAAGCCTTAAAGAGCATTGGAATGCTGCTTACCTTAAAAATTCAACTGAAAAATTAGGTTGGTATGAAGAAAAATCAGCACAAACTTTAGAATTAATTAAGGAAACTAAATTACCAAAAGATGCAAATATTTTAAATATTGGGGTTGGAACATCTACTTTGATTGACGATTTATTGGAAGAGGGTTTTTCTAATATTATTGCAAATGATTTAGCAGATGCCTCTTTACAGATATTAAAAGGTAGAGTAGGAGAAAATAGCGCGATTCAGTTTTTAGCTGACGATATATTAAATCCATCAAAATTAAATACCTTAAAAAATATAGATTTATGGAATGATAGAGCCGTTCTACATTTCTTTTTAAAAGACGAAGAAGTCACTGCCTATTTTAATTTATTAAAAAAAGTATTAAGTCCAAATGGGTTTGTTATTATCGCTGTTTTCGCAAAAGACGGAGCAGAAAAATGTTGTGGTTTAGCTTTAAAAAGATATGATACAGTCATGATAAAGAAAGAGTTAGGTGAAGATTTTGTGCTCAAGAAAAGTTTTAAGTTTACCTTTATAAATCCTTATGGAGGAGAAAGACCATACGTTTATACCCTATTCCAAAGGAAAAATAAATTTAAAATCTAGGAGAAAAGTACCATAGCCTAGTTTTATATTTAGAAAAGAAAAGCTTCTTTGGATCGAGCTGCCTTTAGAAGCTGTAGAATAAATAACGGCAACTCAATTGTAGGACTTTATTAATTGCCCAATCCTAGAAACTGTTAAAAATTGTAAGATCACTATGAATAACTTTAGAGTTTTACATAAAAACTGTTCAAGATATGAGGTGAAATGCAAACTTTCAGAGGTGGGATTGAACGAATACGATGGTGTTACATAATTTAAAATAACATAACAAAAGGTTAAAATGAATTGCATCCTTTTTTATGTCGAAATGAATTCACTAATTTTGGTGCATGACAGATACTCACTGTAAAACACATATCCCTTTCAAAAACACTCATTTTTTCTCTAAAACGATGATTGATTATTTAGAGAAAAAAGAATCGATTCAACCATTCTATACTAATTTTCCTGATATTTCTGGTTTCTATAATCAAATAGAGGAGAAACAAAAAACGTTTCGATTACAATCTAGATTGACATTGGTTAAAGCCCTAAAAAACCAATACAAAGAAGTGAATATTTCAGAAAAAACTTCTGAAAATATTGAAACTTTAAAGCAACAGCATACATTTACGATTACTACAGGTCATCAATTAAATTTATTTACTGGTCCTTTATACTTCTTGTATAAAATTATTTCTACGATTAACTTATGCGAAGAATTATCAGAGAAGTTTCCAGAACAAAATTTTGTTCCTGTCTATTGGATGGCCACAGAAGATCATGATTTCGATGAGATAAACTACTTTAATTTTCAAGGGAAAAAAGTACAATGGAATAGAGAAGACGGTGGTGCAGTAGGACGTTTTTCAACCAAAGGGTTAGAAGATGTTTTTAAAATATTTTCCAATCATTTAGGGAACTCAAAAAATGCAAAAGAGTTAAAAGAGTTATTTTCTGAAGGGTACATGAAACATTCTAATTTAGCAGATGCAACTAGGTATATTGCCAATGAGTTGTTTGGGAAATATGGACTAGTAATTCTTGATGGAGATGACATAGATTTAAAAAGAATATTTTCACCAATTGTAAAAGGTGAGCTAGAAAATAACACCTCATTTACTGAAGTTTCAAAAACAATTATAGCATTAGAAAAAGAATATAAAATTCAAGTGAATCCCAGAGAAATAAATTTATTTTATTTGACGGATGAAATTCGAGAACGGATTATTTTTGAAGATGGTTGTTATAAAATAAACAACACAGATATTATTTTTACAAAAGAAGAAATTTTAAGGGAAGCTGATCAAAACCCATTAGCTTTTTCTCCAAATGTAATAATGAGACCTTTATATCAAGAATTAATCTTACCAAACCTTTGTTATATTGGAGGGGGAGGAGAAATAGCCTATTGGTTTGAGTTAAAAGCATATTTTGAAAAAGTAAATGTTCCATTCCCTATTCTATTATTAAGGAATTCGGTGCAAATAATTTCTACCAAACAGCAAAAGAAACTGAATAATTTAAATATTTCTTTGGAAGATATATTTTTGAATCAGCATGATTTAGTATCTAAAAAAGTGACAGAGAATTCAGAGATCGAAGTTAATTTTAAAGAGAAATTAGATTTTCTTAAGAAACAATTTTCTGATTTGAAAGTTGTTGCAAAAAAGACAGATGTCTCCTTTGAAAATGCAATAAATGCTCAGGAAAAAAAGCAGATAAAAGGCCTGGTTAACCTAGAAAAACGTTTGTTAAAAGCAGAGAAAAGAAGACAAAAAGATTTGGTTGAAAGAATTACAGAACTACAAAATCAGGTGTTACCAAATCAAAGTTTAGAAGAACGTCAGCGTAATTTTTCTGAATATTATATGGCACATGGTTCATCATTTATTACAGTTTTAAAAGGTGCTTTAAAACCTTTACAATTAGAGTTTACAATTTTAGAAATTTAATGAAAGAAAAAAATCTTCACCCAAAAAATAAATTTAATAAAGGTTATAATTTTGATATATTAATTAAAATACATCCAAAGTTAAAAGACTTCGTTTTAAAGAATGAGTTCGGTGTAATAACTATTGATTTTTCAAATCCAGAAGCTGTAAAAGAGCTTAACAAAGCTCTATTATTTTCTTTCGATAAAATTTCAAAATGGGATTTTCCTGATGAAAATTTATGTCCGCCAATTCCGGGTCGGTTGGATTATATCCATTATTTAGCTGATTTAATTTCTTCGGAGAAAGATGTTAAAATATTAGATATTGGAACAGGAGCAACCTGTATATATCCACTTTTAGGAGTTGCAGAGTACAATTGGAATTTTGTAGCTACAGATATAGACTTAGATTCTTTGGATACAGCACAAGACATTATAGATGACAATAAGTTTGAAAGTAAAATTGAATTACGTCAACAATTAAACGAACAACAAATATTAAAGGGTGTCTTAAAAGACAAAGATTCTTTTTCTGCAGTCATGTGTAATCCGCCATTTTATAAATCAGCAGAAGAAGCGCAAGGTGCAAACAAACGTAAAAACAGAAATCTAGGCAATAGTGCAATTAGAAATTTCTCAGGAAATAACAACGAGTTATGGTTTATTGGTGGTGAAAAAGCATTCTTACACAATTATTTATACGAGAGTTCTTTGTTCCCAAATAGCAGTCTATGGTTTACAAGTTTGGTTTCTAAAAAAGAAAATGTAAAGAGTTTAGGAAAATCTTCAAAGAAATTAGGTGTAAAAGAATTTAAAGTAATTTCTATGACTCAGGGGAATAAAGTAACTAGATTAGTTTGTTGGAAATTTAATTAAAGACAATATCATTTATTTTATATTTTTTACAAATAAAATGCAATAGTGTGTAGACTAGCATGTGCACAAATACCAAACAAATAAACGCATATAAAGGGACGCCCAAAATTTGATAAGGCCAATAATATGTCCAAACCCCTAAATAAATAGTAATTACTTCTCCAAAAGCAGGGAGAACTAAAGCTAAAATAATAGCAAGTATAATTTTATTTCTTTGGATCTGATTTTGTAGTAACGGAATTAAGTTTTTTTCTAATTTATATAAATAATGAAATGCATACATCCAAGCAAAAGGTAACCAAAGTGGTAACTCTCTTGTAACCTCATGATATTCCCAATACCCATTAGCGACTCCCCAAGTTTCGCCGACAATTCCTCCAAAACAAGTCAGCAACATTCCAATAATCAGAATCCAATTTTTATTTGTTTTTGGAACAATAACCTCTTTGTAAATATTGTGAGCGATTTTAAGAACTATAATACTTGCAATAATAACATCGTGTTTTTTTAAAACTCCTATAAGAACTCCTGCAATAATAAGTTTTATAATTGCTTTTAAAATTTCGAGTGAAAATCTTTTTTTGTTGCTAATCATCTTTGTTTTGTCGATGCTAAAAATAGTTTTTAAAAAATAATAAATCAATTATTTACTTGATAATTTTAAATCCATAATTCATATTTTATTCTTTAAGTAAAACATAAATTCACAATCAAATTGAGATTTATTCACATTAAATAATTTAAAAAGACCTTGCCAACTTAGGCAAGGTCTTTTTTTTATTGTCTGTATTCTTTAAGTTTACAAATGGATTACTTCATCATAAGCGTCTGCAACAGCTTCCATAACGGCCTCGCTCATTGTTGGGTGTGGATGAATCGTTTTTAAAACCTCATGTCCAGTGGTTTCTAATTTCCTTCCTAAAACTGCTTCAGCAATCATATCAGTTACACCAGCACCAATCATGTGGCACCCTAACCATTCACCATATTTTGCATCAAAAATCACTTTTACAAACCCATCAGGAGTTCCAGCTGCTGTAGCTTTCCCAGAAGCAGAAAAAGGAAACTTACCTACTTTTAGTTCGTAACCAGCTTCTCTTGCTTTTTCTTCTGTGTAACCAACAGAAGCAATTTCTGGACTTGCATAAGTACAACCAGGTATATTTCCATAGTCTATAGCTTCTGTATGAATACCAGCTAATTTCTCTACACAGGTAATTCCTTCTGCAGAAGCTACGTGAGCCAAAGCAGGTCCGGGAGTTACATCTCCAATTGCGTAATAACCAGGGATATTGGTTTGATACCAGTTATTTACTAAAATTTTATCTCTGTCTGTAATAATTCCAACATCTTCTAGACCAATATTTTCAATATTTGTTTTAATTCCAACTGCAGATAAAAGAATGTCTGCTTCTAAAATTTGTTTCCCTTTTTTTGTTTTAACAGTTGCTTTAACTCCTTCTCCAGAGATGTCAACAGACTCTACAGATGAACTAGTCATTACTTTAATTCCTGCTTTTTTGAAAGAACGTTCCATTTGTTTAGAAACATCTTTGTCTTCTACCGGAACAATATTGGGCATAAATTCAACAACAGTTACATCAGTTCCCATTGAATTATAAAAATGTGCAAATTCAACACCAATTGCTCCAGATCCTACCACAATCATTGATTTTGGTTGACTTGGAAGAGTCATTGCTTTTCTGTATCCAATTACTTTTTTACCATCTTGTGGTAAGTTTGGTAATTCCCTTGAATGTGCGCCAGTTGCAATAATAATGTTGTCAGCACTGTATTCTGTTACTTTCCCATTCTCAGCAGTAACATCAATTTTTTTACCAGTTTTAATTTTACCAAAACCGTTAATGATATCAATTTTATTTTTCTTCATTAAGAAAGCAACACCTTTACTCATTCCGTTAGCAACACCACGACTTCGTTTAATTACAGCCTCAAAATCTTTGTCAATTGCTTCCGCTTTAAGTCCATATTGATCTACGTGCTTTAAATAGTCATAAACTTGAGCAGATTTTAATAAAGCCTTGGTAGGGATACATCCCCAATTTAAGCAAACTCCACCTAAAGATTCTTTTTCCACAATGGCAACTTTAAAGCCTAATTGAGAGGCTCTAATACCTGTTACATATCCTCCGGGTCCGCTTCCTATGATAATGATGTCGTATTTCATAATAGTAATTTTTATCTCTTATTTTTTATTTTAATTTTGGCCTTTTAGTGGGCTTATATCTTTTCTTTTTCTTAGATATTTATGTCTACTTTAAACCTTTATATGTGTCAATTTACTAACATTTTTACTCTTCTAGAAAACAATCTTACATTCTTTCAGGAACTTCAATTCCCAATAAGTTAAATGCTGATTTTATAGTATCTGCAACCTTTTTAGATAGCTGAACTCTAAACACTTTTTTATCATGATCATCTTCTCCTAAAATATGTACATTTTGGTAAAAAGAATTAAACTCTTTAACCAAATCATAGGTGTAATTTGCAACTAAAGCAGGCGAATAGTTTGCAGCTGCATGCTGAATTATTTCAGGATATATTTCTAATTGTTTTAGTAATTCTTTTTCTTTTGTATGTAATTCAACAGAAACAGAATTCGAATAATCAAAATCTGCTTTTCTAATAATAGATTGAATTCTAGCATAGGTGTATTGAATAAAAGGACCCGTGTTCCCTTGAAAATCTACCGAGGCTTTTGGGTCAAACAAAATTCTCTTTTTAGGGTCTACTTTTAATATAAAATATTTTAAAGCTCCTAAACCAATGATCTTATATAAATCTTCTTTTTCATTTTCAGAATACCCTTCTAACTTTCCTAGTTCTTGAGAAATAGTTTTAGCTGTTCCGGTCATTTCATTCATTAAATCATCTGCATCTACCACAGTGCCTTCACGAGATTTCATCTTTCCGGAAGGTAAATCGACCATTCCGTAGCTTAAATGATACAAGCTTTCAGACCAAGAATAACCTAGCTTTTTTAGAATCAAAAACAACACTTTAAAGTGATGGTCTTGCTCATTACCAACAGTATATACCATCCCTCCTAAATCACTAAAATCTTTAGCACGTTGAATTGCGGTACCAATATCTTGCGTCATATAAACGGCCGTTCCATCTGAACGTAATACCAGTTTTTCATCCAAACCACTATCCGTTAGATCGCACCAAACTGAACTGTCTTCTTTTCTATAAAACACACCATTCTTTAGTCCTGTTTCAATTATATCTTTTCCTAAAAGATAGGTGTTGCTCTCATAATATAATTTATCAAAATCAACGCCAATATTTTTATATGTAACATCAAAACCTTTGTAAACCCAAGAATTCATTTTTTCCCAAAGAGCAACAACTTGTTCGTCTCCAGATTCCCATTTTAGTAACATTTCTTGTGCTTCAATAAACAAAGGAGCTTGTTTTTTTGCATCATCTTCAGAAATACCAGCTGCAACTAGGCTGGCTATTTCTTTTTTATATTCGGTATTGAATCTTACATAATAATTCCCAACAAATTTATCACCTTTTAAACCAGTAGATGTTGGAGTTTCTCCCTTTCCAAATTTTTCCCAAGCCAACATCGATTTACAAATATGAATACCTCGATCGTTAATAATTTGAGTTTTGTATACTTTTTTACCAGATGCTTTTAAAATCTCTGCAACAGAATATCCTAACAAGACATTTCTAACATGGCCAAGATGTAAAGGTTTGTTTGTATTTGGTGACGAGTACTCTACCATTCTAGAGGAATTATCTAAGGAAGGCGAAACAAACCCAAAATTTGAATCGGTATAAATAGCATTGAAGAAGTTCGTATAGAAGCTATCATCAATCACTAGATTTAAAAAACCTTTCACTACATTAAAATTGATTATTTCAGTAACATTATCAACTAAGTATTTACCTAAATCTTCACCAATTTGAATAGGATTCCCTTTTTTGTAGCGCAACATTGGGAAAACAACCACAGTAATATCTCCTTCGAACTCTTTACGAGTTGCTTGAAATTCTACCGTTGGTATTTGAATGTTATATAAAGTTAAAAAACCTTCTTTAACGTTGGTTTCTAAGGTGTTTTGAATATTCATTTATCAAATAAAATTGAAAAGCAAAATTACACATTTTTATTTGTTTTTTTGAATGATTTTTGGTCAAGAATAATTGTATTTTTGTAGGATGGAAAAACGTCTGAAAGAACTTCCGAAATTAGCAGGTGAAGCAAAAAAAGAAAGTCAAAAATATTTTGCGAGACTTAAAAAGCGGACACCAAAAAGGCTAGATTATTTAATGCAAGAATTGCATGAAGAAGAGTTTAAAAAGACTGATTGTTTAGACTGTGGTAATTGTTGTAAAACTACAAGTCCTATTTTCACAAATATAGATGTAGATCGTATTTCAAAGTCTTTAAAAATGAAAGCTGCAGCTTTTACAGAAAAATATTTAGAAACAGACTCAGATGATTTTATGGTTTTAAAAACTGCGCCATGTTCTTTTTTTGATGAATCTGATAATTCGTGTTTTATTTACAATGTAAGACCAAAGGCATGTGCAGAATATCCTCATACAAACCGTAAAAAATTTATTGGTATTACAGATTTAACAATAGATAATACTGCAGTTTGTCCTGCTGCTTATTCTATTGTAGAAAATTTAAAAAAACGTTTACCTTTAGTTGGAAATAAGAAGGTTTTTAGGAGGTAAGAACGTTTAATTATTTTTGATTATTTTAGACAAAAATTATTAATTTGGAAACTATTATCAATTATTTTGAAACAATTCCTTCCGCACACAGAAGTTTGATTTTAGTTGGAGGAATTACTTTTTTCTGGCTTTTAGAAGGAGCAATTCCCCTTTTTAAATTTGATTATAAAAAATGGAAACATGCATTTCCTAATCTTTTTTTAACATTCACAACAATTATAATAAATTTTGCATTGGCTTTTTTATTACTTAAAACGGCAGACTGGGTTCAAGTAAATAACTTCGGCCTTATTAATTGGTTACCAGACATGCCAATAGGTTTGTATGCTGTTTTGGGTATTTTGTTTTTAGATTTTTTTGGTGCTTATTTAGCGCATTTTACAGAGCATAAAGTAAAAATGCTATGGATGGTGCATTTGGTTCACCATTCAGATCATAAGGTAGACACAACTACTGCAAATAGACATCATCCAATAGAAAGTGTTATTCGTTTTTCTTTTACTTTAATAGGTGTTTTTGTAGTTGGAGCGCCTATTGCAATTGTAATGTTGTATCAATCTTTATCCTTAATATCAACACAATTTACCCATGCAAATATTAAAATGTCGCCTAAATTTGATAAATTATTGAGTTATATTATTATATCTCCAGACATGCACAAGGTACATCACCACTACAAGTTACCATTTACAGATTCTAATTATGGAAACATTTTTTCTATTTGGGACAGAATTTTTGGAACATATATGGAGTTAGATAGAAATAAAATTGTGTACGGAGTTGATACTTTTCCTGATGAAGCCAAAAACTCTTCTTTGAAAGAATTATTAAAACAACCTTTCCAAGGGTATAGAAAACCCTCAGAAATTGAGGAGGTTTAATTATTTATATTCTAATTGAATAAATTTTCTTCAAAGTTTTTGAGAATAAATCTTTTCTTCATGGGAAACTAAATTTAGAAAAGGCATAGTAAGAAACAACTTTTTCATATCATGTGTTTTCTACTCATATATCAAATATTGTTCCCTAATTTTGATAAAATTTCCCAAATCATCCTTCCAAGTATTTCTAATTTCTTGTTCAGAGACGCCTTGTTCTATTTGTTTTTGAAGTTTTTTTGTTCCTGCTAATTTGGTAAAGAAAGGAACAAAGAATTTATTAGAAGTATTCTGTTTATAAGCTTTTATTAAATAGGATAAATCTAATTTATTAAGGTGGTCAGTTTCAGTTAAATTCTCACCAAAGCAAATTATATTTTCATGTTTTGGATATGTTGCACCTTCATTTGGTTGGGGTGTAAATGTAAACTCACCTTTTACTAAAAAAGGAGAACCATAAATTTGAAATTGCATTTTTGTTCCCCGCCCGGCAGAAACATTTGTTCCCTCAAAAAAACACAGGCTAGGGTATAAGTTTATACTTTTGTCATTTGGTAAATTTGGAGATGGTTTTATAGGCAAACTGTATGCATAATCATGTGTGTAATTTTTTAAAGGAATTACTTTTAAATCACATTTAATTTCATTTTCTAGCCATTTTTCTCCATTAATCATTTGTCCATATTCGCCAATTGTCATTCCGTAAACAATAGGTACTTTATGCATTCCAACAAAGCTTTTATGTTCTAGTTCTAAAACTGGACCATCTATATAATGTCCATTTGGATTTGGTCTGTCTAGCACAATTACTTTAATCCCAGCTTCTGCACAAGCTTCCATCACATAGTGTAAAGAAGAGATATAGGTATAAAAACGAGCGCCAACATCTTGAATATCAAAAACAACAACATCAATTCCATCTAACTGTTTTGCTGATGGTTTTTTGTTCTTTCCATAAAGCGAGATAATGGGTAAACCTGTTTTAGTGTCAAAACCATCTCTTACAATTTCTCCAGCATCTGCTTTTCCTCTAAAACCGTGTTCTGGAGCAAATACTTTTTTTACCTGTATTCCCATAGAGAGTAAACTATCTACTAGGTGTGTGTATTTAAATTTCGATATTTTCTTGGCATTTGTATTACTTACTGAATGCTTGCCAGCGTTCTTAGTATTCGAATTAAATATTTTAGGAATAACAGATGTTTGATTTGCAACAACTGCTACATTTTTACCTTTTAATAAATTAATATATGTACTTGTTCTTTGTGCACCCGTTTTTAAATCAGTTTGTTCTTTCATTACTTTTACAATGCTGGTTTTTGTAGTTTGAGCAAAAGAAATCAACTGAAAATTCATTAATAGAAATAAGAATAAATATGTATTTTTGAAAGGTTTAAAATTTATCATCAATTTGAATTACGAGTTATTTATAGCCAAACGAATTATAGCTGGCAAAGAGTATAAAAATAGCATTTCATCACCAATAATAAAAATTGCAATCACAGCAATTGCGTTGGGAATTATTATTATGCTTATTGCAGTAGCAACAAGTGCTGGTTTTCAAACTAAAATCCGTGATAAAATGGCAGGTTTTAAGGGGCATATTCAAATTGTAAACTACGATAATAATAATTCCGACCTCTCTACTGTTCCTATTAATAAGAACCAAGATTTTTATCCAGAATTTAAAAATATAGATGGAATAAAAAAAGTACAAGTGTATGCTAATAAAGCTGGAATTATTAGAACTGACAACGATTTTGAAGGAATTATTTTTAAAGGTGTCTCTAAAAGTTATGATTGGTCTTTTTTTGAAGAATATTTGGTTGAAGGACGGACACCCAATTTAGATTTGTTAAGAACGAAAGAAATTCTACTTTCTAAAACCTTAATTAATCGATTAAACTTAAAACTAAACGATACAATAAAAGCAACTTTCTTAAAAACTTCCTTAAGTAAATTGCCCTCCAATAGAAATTATACAATTGTAGGGATTTATAATACAGGTTTTGCAGAATTTGATAAAAGTATAATGATTGGCGATCTAAGAGAAGTCCAAAGATTAAATAACTGGACAGAAAATGAAGTTGGTGGTTTTGAAGTTTTGATTGATAATTTTAATGAAATTAAAGAAAAAGATGATGAAATTTATAATCGAATTGGAAGTACATTAAATAGTAAATCTATTTTAGACAGTTATCCTAATATTTTTGAATGGATAAATCTTTTCGATAATAATGTTTGGTTTATTATTGGTATTATGATTTTAATTGCTGGTATAAATATGATTACCGCCTTACTTGTTTTAATTCTAGAACGTGTTCAAATGATAGGTATTTTAAAATCTTTAGGGAGCGATAATAAGAGTATTCAAAAAATATTTTTATACAATGCTTCTTATCTAATTTTAAAAGGACTTTTCTGGGGAAATATTATTGGGTTTGCTATCTTGTTTCTTCAGAAGTATTTTGGAATTATAAGCTTAAATCCAGAAACTTATTATGTAGCTGAAGTTCCAGTTTACATCAGCTTTTTAATAGTTTTCTTACTCAATATTGGCACCCTGTTTCTTTGCATTCTAATGCTACTAATTCCATCTTATATCATTACTAAAATTCATCCATCAAAGTCTATTAAATTTGCTTAATTTTGCACCTTTAAATTAAGACATGAAGTACGCAAAAAATATTTTAGAAACGATAGGTAATACCCCTTTAGTTCAGTTAAATTCTGTAACCAAAGAAATTGATGCTTTGGTGTTGGCTAAGGTAGAAACCTTTAATCCTGGAAACTCTACAAAAGATAGAATGGCATTAAAAATGGTTGAAGATGCAGAAGCAGATGGACGTTTACAGCCAGGAGGAACCATTATAGAAGGAACTTCTGGAAATACAGGAATGGGTTTGGCTTTGGCTGCAATTATAAAAGGCTACAAATGTATTTTTGTAATATCAGACAAACAGTCTAAAGAAAAAATGGATATTTTACGCGCTGTTGGCGCGGAGGTAATTGTATGTCCAACCAATGTAGAGCCAGATGATCCAAGGTCTTATTATTCGGTTTCTAAACGTTTAGGTGAAGAAACTCCTAATTCTTGGTACGTAAATCAATATGATAATCCGAGTAATGCAATTGCACATTATGAGCAAACTGGACCAGAAATTTGGGAACAAACTGATGGGAAAATTACACATTTTGTAGTTGGAGTCGGAACTGGTGGTACTATTTCTGGAACTGCAAAATACTTAAAAGAGCAGAACCCGAATATTAAAATTTGGGGGATAGATACCTATGGTTCTGTTTTTAAGAAATATCACGAAACTGGTATTTTTGACGAGAATGAAATTTACCCATACATTACAGAAGGTATCGGAGAAGATATCCTTCCAAAAAATGTTGATTTTTCTTTAATTGATGGTTTTACAAAAGTAACCGATAAAGATGCTGCTGTCTACACAAGGAAAATTGCCAAAGAAGAAGGGATTTTTGTTGGTAATTCTGCAGGTTCAGCGATCAAAGGAATTTTACAATTAAAAGAACATTTTACAAAGGATGATGTTGTGGTTGTATTGTTTCATGATCATGGAACTAGATATGTTGGTAAGATGTTCAATGATGATTGGATGCGTGATAGAGGTTTTTTAGAAGAAGAGATTAAAACTGCTGGCGATTTAATTAAAAACCATGCTGAAAAACCTTTAATTGCCGCCCAAACAGAAGAATTAGTTTCACATGCAATAGATAGAATTCGCGATTTTAAAATATCGCAAATTCCTGTAAAAGATTCTAGTGGTTTTGTAGGCTCCTTAGATGAATCTGTGTTATTGCAAAATTTTATTTCAAATAAGAATATTGCAGACAAACCTATTAAAGATATTATGGGAAAACCTTATCCCATTATAAAAAAATCTACCAAATTAGAAGATATTTCTAAATTAATTACAAAAGAAAATCAAGCTGTTTTAGTAGATTTGGAAAATGGGAAACACCATATAATTACTAAATATGATATTATTAGTGCCATTTAATTTTTTGTAGGTTTTCAACTTTTTTTCAGAAAATTAAACTTAATATAATACAAAAACCATCTCAAGTGAGATGGTTTTTTTAATCAACTAATTCAAATAATTTACACAATGAAGAGGTTTACTACGTCTCTTCTATTATCATTAACAAGTATCGTGCCATAATAGTTTTTAATAGGTAAAAATGTTAATTAAGTATGATTTTTGTATTTTTTTAACAAAAAAACGATTCTCATTAGAGAATCGTTAATTTTAATCAGTATTTATTAGTGATAAATATTCTTTTAAGTGAAAAACGTATCAACTTAACAAAACAGTTATTTTGCGTGCTTATGTGCTTTGTAAGAAGAGCGAACTAATGGCCCACTTTCTACATACATAAAGCCCATTTCTAAACCTAAAGTTTCATATTTTTTAAATTGTTCTGGTGTAATAAATTCTTTAAGGGGTAAGTGCATTTTTGTTGGTTGTAAGTATTGTCCAATGGTAATAATATCACAATTTACGGCACGCAAATCTTTCATTGTTTGTATAACTTCCTCTTCCTTTTCGCCCAAACCTAGCATTAAGCCAGTTTTTGTTCGCATTCCGTTTTCTTTTAGGTATTTTAAAACACCCAAGCTTCTGTCGTATTTTGCTTGAATTCTAACTTCACGAGTCAATCTTCTAACAGTTTCCATATTATGAGAAACTACTTCAGGAGCTACTTCAATAATCCTATCAATTTGTTTTGTATTTCCTTGAAAATCGGGAATTAAAGTTTCTAACGTTGTATTGGGATTTGCTCTGCGAATTGCATCGACAGTTTCCGCCCAAATAATTGAACCTCCATCTTTTAAATCATCTCTATCTACAGAAGTAATAACTGCATGTTTTATGCTCATTATTTTTATAGAACGTGCAACTTTTTCTGGTTCATCCCATTCAACAGTTTCAGGCCTTCCAGTTTTTACACCACAGAACCCACAAGAACGAGTACAAATATTTCCTAAAATCATAAACGTAGCAGTTCCTTCTCCCCAGCATTCCCCCATGTTTGGACAGCTTCCGCTGGTACAAATAGTATTCAATTTATACTTATCTACCAAACCTCTTAATTCCGTATATTTTTTACCAACAGGTAGCTTTACCCGCAACCATTTTGGTTTTTTTACTCTTTCTGGAAATGTTACTGAATTTTCTGACATTCACTTAATATTGAATTGCAAAGTTACAAAGAAAACCTTACAATATTTTATGGAATGGAATAGAAATGAATTTGTATTTTAGTCGATTAATAAATATAAATATGAAAAATATAAAAGACATTAAAATACTAGTTTTATTGCTATTATTTATAACTACAAGCTGCAAGCAAAGTTTAAAAAGTAAAAGGATAGTGGATTCAAAAATCGCTGACCTAGAAGTTTTGGTAGGAACTTATACAAATGAAACAAGTGAAGGAATTTATAAACTCTCATTAAACCCTAAAAGTGGTGAGATTACCAAGAATGAACTTCTTGTTGAAGTTGAGAATCCCTCTTTTTTAGATGTATCTAAAGATGGTAAAAATGTTTATGCAGTTCAAGAAAATGAAAAAGGGATGGTTTTTTCTTATCAATGGAATGCAGATACAACGAAGTTAATTGAGGTATCTAGTGCAACTACAAATGGAATGCATCCTTGTTATGTTTCGCTTGGCGATAAGGGAAATTTATTAGCTGCTGGAAATTACTCTTCTGGAAACCTTTCTTTTTATCAAATTGAAAAGAACGGAAAAATTAACGATCAATTTCAAACAAAACAACATCAAGGTTCAGGTACGCTTATACCAAGACAAGAAAGTCCGCATGTACATTCAGTAAAATTTTATAAAAATAAATTTTTATATGTGGTAGATTTAGGAATCGATAAGGTGGTTTCATATCCAATAGATAAGGGGGTTTTAGGAGAAGGTAAGATCGCTTTAAATACAAGTGAAGGAGATGGGTTAAGACATGTAGCTTTTCACCCCACGAACAATGTTGTATACCTCATTTCAGAGTTCACTAATGCTATAATTATTGCGACTATCGATGAGGAGAGCGGAGTTTTAACGACCATTCAGAAAGTTAGTTCGCTGCCAGATAATTATGCGAAAGAAAGTTTTGCAGCAGATATTCACATTTCAAATGACGGAAGATTTCTATATGCTTCTAATCGGGGACACAATTCTATAGCCGTTTTTTCAATTGCTACCAATGGAAAACTAACGTTAGTAAATCATACAGATACCAAGGGGTCTTGGCCAAGAAATTTTGCATTATCAAAAGATAATAAATTTTTGTTGGTTGCCAATCAGCATGGTAATAATGTAACTGTTTTTAAAATAGATGAGAAATTAGGAACACTAATGTATACGGGGCATCAAATTAAGATTTCTACTCCTGTATTTTTAAAATTCTTATAGGTTACATAAAAACCAACCACTAAACCCGAATAGAAACGCAATACCAATCCAGCTTAAAACTTTTAAATAAATAGTAGGTTGATGCTCTTTTGGGGTATGTTTTCCTGTGATTAAAATATAATTTAAAATTGCATAAAAAGGAGCAGTTAAAAATGATAAAATAGTAGCAACCTTTATCATCATTCCCATATTACTCATAAAGTATTTTAAGATGATAAATGTGCCAATTCCTAAAAAGAAAATCCAAAACCAATAATTAAATTTTGTTTTTTTATTAAATAATAAATCAGTTGTTTTTGTCATGGCTCTTGGCGATGCATCCAAGGTAGTAATTGTTGTACTAAACATGGTTGTAAATGCAGCAGCAGCAATAAATATATAAGAAAATTCTCCTAAGTTTCTTGTGTATAATTGGACTAGTTGTGATGCGAAAACTCCTCCTTTGTCAGAAAATATTTCACCGGAATGGAACATTACTAATGCCCCTAGCATTACAAAGCAAACCCCTAAAAAGAGTGTGCCAACATAGCCAACGTTAAAATCAAAAATTGCTTCTTTGGGTTTAATTTTCTCAAAGGTAACTTTGTCCTTTTCTACGGTCCAAATAGAATGCCAAATAGATATGTCTAGTGGTGCAGGCATCCATCCTAAAAAAGCGATTAAAAAAGTAACTTCTATAGTTCCAGATGGAATAATTTGAAGAAAATCGAAACTTTCTTTTGTACTAAATAAAGCAACATTAACGGCAATAATTGTACTGATTGACAAAATTATAATGATATATTTCATCAAATTGTCTAAGAATTTATACTTGCCAATTACTAAAATGATAAGACTTATAATAATTATAATAATAGACCATATTATGAGATTATTAGAATCGTTAAAAGAACCAAAAAGTTGTGAGGCCAAACCAGCAGTTACAATTGTAACAGCAGCTTGAATTGTAAACATGGTTGCGAAATTAAGAATGTAATAGGTAAATAAAACTCCTTTACCTAATTTTCTATAACCATCTAAGAGTGTTTCTCCAGTTGCTGCAGCATAACGAGGACCAAATTGAAAGAATGGATATTTAAACAAATGAACCAATAATAATGCCCACAATAAGCCAAAACCGAATTCTGCTCCAGCTCTAGTAGATTGAACTAAATGAGAAACACCAATTGCTGCACCTGCAAATAATAAACCTGGTCCTAAAGATTGAAAGATAGATTTATTCATTTTTAAGACTTCTTAATAATTTCTGCCAATAATTTTTTAGCTCGTAAAAGCTTTACTTTTACATTGTTCATAGGTTCACTAATATGTTCAGAAATTTCTTTATAGCTTAATTCTTGAAAATAACGTAGATTAATTATTTCTTGATATTTTGGTTTAAGTTGCTTTATGTCTCTTAAAAGCTTTGCTAAATTTTGTTCTGTAATAATCTTATCTTCTGGTGTCGGATTATCGTCTATAACAGCATAAACCTCTTCTTCTTGTTCTTTGGTAGTTTCAATAAAAATAGAAGCATTTTTCTTTCGTAATGAATCTATATGAACATTTTTAGAAATGGTAATTAACCATGTTTTAAATTTGTATTTAGTATTAAAAGAATCAATTTTATCAAATGCTTTTGAGAAAGTTTGTATGGTAATATCTTCAGCATCATTGTCATTTTTTGTCCTCTTTAATTGATAATTATAGACTTCTCCCCAGTAGTTATCTAGTAAAAAATTAAAAGCAGACTGACTGCCATTTTTAGCTCTTTGAATGTAATTATAAAGTTGTTTTTCTTTTATTTCCAATGCGTAGGTTTTGAAACCGAGTTAGCGATAAATATAGCAAATTGAAACAACATTAAAAGTATTTCAAGAAAAGGCAAAAAATAAATTAATTGCTTTTCTTTTAATTTCTTTGCAGATATACCAATAATTAGATATTGAATTGCAAAGTATAAAAGGACAATTGGTACCATAATCCTCCAAGGGTAGAAGAAAAATAAAGTAATTGCAGTTATATAAAATACAACTTTAGATATGTAAAACAATCCTAGAAAAAATTGATGTTTTTTTTTGTAATAATTCGCTGTTGAAACATGTCTTCTTTTTTGGCGAAACCACTCATTTAAAGTTTTTGGAGCTTGAGAAATTGTAAAGCTTTCTAAAGATGTACAAATAGTTGTGTTCGAGTTGTTTGCAGCATCTTGTATAAATAAATCATCGTCACCCGAGCGTATATTTATATGATTTATAAACCCTTTTACATTGAAGAACTCAGATTTTTTATAAGCTAGATTCCTGCCAACTCCCATGTAAGGAGAATTAAGTTTTGCATAACTAAAATATTGAATTGCAGTAAGTAATGTTTCAAATCGAACTAATACGTTTACCAAAGAGTGTTTTTTTGACTGATATTTTCCATAGCCTAAAATAATACTTCTTTGTTTTGAAAATTGATTGCTCATTTTTTGAATCCAATAATCTGAAATAGGTTTGCAATCTGCATCAATAAAAAGTAAATGTTCATTATTTGCAGCTTTTATTCCCAATGTAAGGGCGTATTTTTTGTTTCCCCAAAAAGCTTCAATATTTTTTACGTCAACAATTTTTATAATATTGTTTTCTTGTTTAAAATGCTTCATAACATCAAGTGTATTATCACTAGAAGCGTCATTAATCAGAATGATTTCAAAGTTCGTATATTTTTGATTAATTACTGAAGGTAAAAATTTATGTAAATTTTCAGCTTCATTTTTTGCACAAATAATAACAGAAATAGGGATTGATAAAGACTTGTTTTCTTTATTATCAGAATGGAAAATAAAAGTAGAGTAGAACAGGTAATAGATAATTTGTATGGCTGTAGCGACTACGAAAATGTAGAAAAGTACAGTAATTATCATTTATGCAATAAAATTTTATTCATGTTGAGGTTCTGCACAATTATCAAACTGATCTGGAGTTTTTCCGCAAAACCCACAAGATTCACCAGTTGTATTTAACATTGGATTTTGGCTAGCGCAAGTTCCTGCAAATTCCCCATTTTTTTTTGCCCAAATTTTTATAGCAATTCCAGCAAAACCAATGGCCAATAATCCGATTGTAATTAAAGCTAATTTCATTTGAAATATTTAGATTACAAAGATACATGTTTCTCTGTTTTTAGAGAAGAAATATAGGTCAATTTATGATTAAAGTAACTTTTTGTATATTTATTGAAATAATAAATATTAATTAACCTTTTACATTATGAAAAAATATTTTGCTGAATTATTTGGAACCTTTTGGTTAGTCTTTGGAGGGTGTGGTAGCGCAATTTTTGCTGCTGGATATCCCGAATTAGGAATCGGTTTCGTAGGAGTTTCTCTTGCGTTTGGTTTAACCGTATTAACCATGGCGTATGCTGTTGGACATATATCTGGCGGGCATTTTAATCCCGCAGTTTCCTTTGGTCTTTGGGCAGGAGGTAAGTTTTCTGCAAAAGAATTATTGCCTTACATCGCATCTCAATTAATTGGAGCAATCTTAGCTGCTAGTGCTTTGTATTTTATTGTTTCTGGTAAATCTGATTTTGAATCTATTGGCGGTTTTGCTGCAAATGGGTATGCAGAATTATCACCTGACGGATATAATATGACCTCTGCATTTGTAGCAGAATTCTTATTAACGGGATTCTTTTTATTAATTATTTTAGGAAGTACTAATGAAAGAGCGCCAAAAGGTTTTGCACCAATTGCAATTGGTTTAGGGTTAACATTAATTCATTTAATTAGTATTCCTATTACCAACACTTCAGTAAACCCAGCTCGTTCAATGAGTCAAGCAATTTTTGCGGGAGGAGAATACTTAACACAATCTTGGTTGTTTTGGGTTGCACCAATTGCAGGAGCAATTGTAGCAGGTCTGGTACACAAAGTATTGTTTGATAAAGAATAAATATTTATTATTCAAAGAAAAAACCAGATTTACAAAATATAAATCTGGTTTTTTTTTTGAATTTTGTTTAAACCTTCTATCATTGTTTGAGTCTAACAATAAAAATTTAGACACAACTTTTGTTCTATCCAACTCTAATTTGTCCTATACAAAGAAGATGTTATACAAGTAGTTTTTTAAATTAGTAGGCAAACAAATAAACGAACTATAATCATGAAAAAAAATTCAAAAATCAAAGTATTTATTATGCTAACTTTTATTGCTTTTATACTCATTTCTTGTAGTTCTTCGGATGAAGAAGACCCAACTCCAATATCTACGAACTATGATATTTCAGCGATTTTGATAAAATTTGATAACCCGGGAGTTGTTTCTTATTCCGTAAGTGGAAATACTGTAACATTTACCACTACAAATTTACCAAATCATAAAAGTCCGTATTGGGGTATAGGACACGTAAATTATGAAGCATACAATGGTACAAATTCTGCATGGAATCAAAATCCAGGTTCAATAGAGGCTCAAAATATAACGTTTACAATTCCTAT
>CAXYCO010000017.1:0-28051 GCA_964275545.1 uncultured Polaribacter sp. | reverse complement strand
CTGTAGGGATTTAATCCATCATCTACAAATGCGACCCATTCATCCGAATCAAAATCTTTAGATACAGAGTTTACTTCATCTGTTCTTATGTAGGAGGTATTATTATTGAAAGTAGTATTTGTATCATATCTATTTTTCCAATCTTTCATACCTGAAGCAGCACTTTTAGGATGTGCTAAAAGTAACACGTCATTGGCATCTGCAAAACTAGTTAAGGGTGCATTTTCAATTCCACTGAATTCAGAACCAGGTTTTGTTATCAATATCGATGCTCCCGGAGCTATGGATGATGTTATGGTGTAGGTTGCGTCTGGAGTTATATCTGTTTGTGCACCAGTTTTATTAGTATATAAGGAAAGTTTTACAGTGTTGGCTTGAATTGTATGTGTTGGGTGTACATTGGTAATTTCTATTATTTTTTCTGTGGCAGAATGATGAATCTGGGTTATCATTGGAATACCAGAGAGTTCTGTATCTCTAAAATTAACATCCCCAACAGTTAATACGTCTGAATCTTCATCTAGTAATAGGGTAGGGTCATCTATTAAAGCATTCACATCGGTGTAACTATCTCCAGATAAGGTATTGTCCATTCCATTGGAACCTATGTTACCATTAGATTTTCCGTCATTATCAGTATCTATTGAATAGCCAACTTCTGAAGTGTCAAACAGAGTATCGTTATCAGAATCTAAATCTGTAAAATCTGAATTATCTGGACTACCATCTGTATTAACAGGATTTAAACCAGTTGCAGAAGAAGTATCATTGTTTTCATAAGCACTGTCAAGACCATTACTTCCAAAATTTCCACTTGGTGCAATATAGTCTATGGTTGTTTGCGCTTCTACATTATCAGGAATTCCGTCATTATCAGAATCTAGGTCTTTATCGTTATTAATACCATCTCCATCAAAATCTATGTCTCCAGCCAAACAAGTAGGGCTTGTAGTACCATATGCAAAGTTATCGATTCCATGGGCATCTCTAGCACATCGGTCTGTACTTCCAGCAACCAAGGTGGTTCTAATTTCTACAGTACTTACCCCGTTAAATGAAATAAATCCAATTGTAGCTTCCGTTTGATTTCCAATATTTACACTTCCATTTTGTAATGTAGTTTTGTCTCCCCTGAAGAGTTCCATGGTTCCTGTAATGTCATTACCAAAATTATCTGCTTTCATAAATGCCAATAATTTTCCGTCTGCAAAAACTTCTAACTCATAAGCTAAATCATCAGATGCACTGGTATCAAACACATCGTTAATGTCAAAACTAAATGCGTATACTGGAGAAGTAAAATTAATGTTAACCGAGTAAGAATCACCCGTTACAGAACCTCTTTCTGGAATTATATAGATAGCTGTTGAAGTACCACCAGATGTAAACTCACTAGAGGTGGTGGTTCTTAATTCTGAATTGTTTCCTAAAGGGGTATTTTGACAACCAACATCATTTGCTGCATTGTAATTTGGTGCGTAATATGAGGTGGTAAAAGAGACCACACCATCATTAGAATTTGCGGTGGGGTTTTCACCAAAATATACCCTATCATTTGTAGATAGTGGTGAGGTGGTAGAAGGTGGGTTTTCTCTTACAAAATTCGTAACACTATCGTCTAAAACAGTTAATTGAATTCCTCTATTATACGCAGCTTGTTGGAAACCAGATTCCTGGTATCCAAATCCATTTGTATTATTTCCAATTCCAAAAATGCTATAATCTCCATCTAACCAGTCCTCTGCGTCTTCGGTTGGAAGTGCTGCACCAGGTATGATACAGTTTTCATCTGTATCTAAAATACCATCATTATCATCATCTATGTCTTCATCGTTTGGGACACCATCTCCGTCTGTATCCTCATTATCACAAACAGTATAGGATTTAACGGTGGCCTCAATTACTTCAATCCTACCCCCACTTCTAGAGGTCATTTGAATCTGAAAGTATTGGGTATTCGCATTTAATACATAATCATAAGCGGTAACACTGGTAATATCTGTATCACTTACAAATTGAGCGTTTGCACCCCCATCTAATGCAGGGTTATCGTCTGTAAGTTGAGCAAAACGAATTGTTTTGCCACTATTGCTACTTTTCCAAAGGTGAACTCTAATGGTAGTTCCAGTGGGAATAACACCTCCAAGATCTACAACAAGATACTCTCCCGCTCTGTTAAGAGCAATACCTTGATCTGCAATTAGTGCAGTATCATTAATAAGAGGAAATTGATTCATACTTATCCCATTACCACCACCATAATTAAGAATACCATCTACAGGGGCATCAGGATAGGTTGTACAATCTTGTGCTGTACTAGTGAAATTGATAATTAGTAGCATAAATGGGAATAAAAACCATTTACTTCTAGATTTAGGGGTCATTAGTAGCTTGTTTAGGGGTACACTAATTTTTAATAAAAAATATAAGTAAATATATTAATTTTTTTCACAAAAAAAAAGAGCAGATTTAATATCTGCTCTTTTTTATATAATTAGTCGAACTATACTGTTATTCAATAATAATTTTCTTAGAAACTTTTCCTTTGGGTGATTGAATTTTAACAATGTAAATGGAAGCTGACAGTTTGTTTAATTGTAATCTGTTTTCAGTTTTATTTTCAATGTTTTTCCATTCTTTAATTTTTTGTCCCAAAATATTGAACAATTCTACTTTAGAAATTTCTAAATTATTTTTATTATTAATAACAAGTTCATTAGCATCATTATCCATAAAGACACGTACTTCTTTGAAAAGGGTAGGGGCGTCTTCTAGGTTTAAAACTCTTTGATAAAAAGTAAGGAAGAAACGATCTTTGTACGTACCTTCTTCTAGATTCAATTCTATCTCAGTATCTTCTGTTAATGTGTAGTAATTTCCTGTTAATTTATCTTCTATATAGACTTCTTGATTAATATTTGTAATCTCGTCAAGCTCTATCGTTATAGGCTCATTATTACTCATTACTATTGTAAGAGGGACTTCTAAGTTTTTAGATATTTCAGCCACCCCAGCAATAATTAATTTTTTTGGTGAATAATCAGTAAAATTCCAATAGAAGTCAGTGGCTTGAATGTCAAATACTTCACTGTCAAATCCATTATTGTATTCAAAATTATTACCATTTTTAAAAGAGATTCCAATTTGTCTGTGTAGCTCTACTTCATTTGTACCTAAATAATTAAACCCTAGTTTTATAATTGGTAATAAATCTGCAGGATCTTGAGATTCTTTCTTTTCAGTTCCTCCTTTAAAGAAAAAGGTTCCTCCATTATCAAAGTCATTGTCTCTATAATCTCTTTGAGCATTTTCAAACCGAACTGTTCCGCCAGAAGCAGAAGATGAAACAAAAAAACCTTGTCCTACAGCAACATATCTGCCAGGAGCTTTATAAGTATTTCCATCACCAAGACTAGGCCCACCTGCATCTGTAAACTTTATTTGATCTATAATTAGGTTGTAGGCTACTGAACCTTCTATGGTTAAGGATGTAATGTCTTGCCACCCCAAATTTATTCCTTGCCCCACAGAACCTGTTAGTGTTTCTGTAACAGTATTCGCACCGCTAGTAATAGTTACATCTACAGATCCAGACACATCATCATTTAATAAGAAAATAGAAGCAATATTTATTGCACCACTAAAGTTAAAAGTAACTGTCTGGGCAGTTTCACCAGAAGCATTTTTAATTACCATATCATTGGGAGTGCCAATATCAACTAATGTTAAATTTCCAATATCAGTACTCACTGTTGCAGTAATATTATTTGAAGTCTGAGTAACAATACCGCTATTAGCTAGGGCATCTTCCCAATCAAAAATAAGTGGAATAACGACAACATTATTAGCGGCAATTCCCATAGCAATATTTCTTTGTGAATATCCACCTTGGTAACCAGAAAAATTATGACCTTCAGTAGTAGCTGGATTTTCAGAATCTTCACCTGTATGTTCCCAGAAATACAATGTACCATTTATAGCATCTGTATTTGTGCTAATAAAATCTGTGGCATCAAGTGCACTTGGGTATGGATTTCCTAAAAGACTTGTTCTATTCGCAGAAAAATCAAAGGTAATAGAGCCATCATTAGGTGTTCCCACAAAAGTGAAATTTTGTGGATTTTGCCCTGTACTTTTCATGGTATAGCCTTGACCTCTTTGTATAACACCAGTTTCAAGTTTTTGCTCCCAGCTATCTCTATCAACTCCATTTAAAAATGAATATATCCAGTAAGGTGCAATGTTTATTGGAGCGCCTGATCCAGATGAAGGTGCTCCATCATATATATTACCAACACCTTCCCAAGTAATTTCTCTAATGGTAGAGGCCTCAGAAGTAGGGGTGTTCCCATCTTTCATAACTTGTTGGACTCTAAAAGAGTCTAAATTTAACTCTCTAACAGGAGAAGACCAGTAGTGATATCTGTATTTGCTTGGAACTACAGCAGCTTGGTCTTTGTAGAGTTTACCATTTCCTTGAACGTTAGATAAACCTGCATGTGTTTGTACTAACTGACCGTCTCCAACTAATCTAATTTCTCCGTCTAAAATAAAGTCTTCGTCAAATTCTAAATAGTTATCATTCGGAACCATTAATTTAGAACCCTCTTTAATCCAAACACATTCTACAATGGCATTTTCTGGTAGTGTTGCGTTTACAAATCCATTACTAGAACTAGCATCTATTACCATTACTTTGTCTTTATCAGCAATATTTTCACTAGGTGCTCCTGAAGTAAGAGAACTGTTACCCCCGGTCCAAGCATTATTTTCACCAAACCAAAAAATACCATTTACCTCACTGTAGGTAAAGTATTTGGTTCCGTTAAAATTGTAATCTGCTACATATAAGGCGTTTGTTAAAGTTACTGGAATGTATGCTACATTTGTGGTAAATGCGGCATCGTCTGCCACTTTTAAAACTTTAATGGTATTTGCTGTAGTAAGAGCACCTTCAATGGTAGCTTGTTCTATAGCAACTTGTACTTTACCTACAGAACCATTTTCTACAATTTTCCAGGTTCTAGCCAAGGTTTTTTCTGGGGCACAAATTAGTTCTGTTTCTAGAACATCTGCTGCAGCAACACTTTCATTATTATTACCCCACATTAAAAAATCTTTATTGCTTACAAAACTATTTGAATTGGAAGCATTTGAAGCAGCAATAGAACCCAGACCAATTGTTATTACAGCATCTGAATTCTCTGATTTAGATTGTTTTTGTTCTAAATCTAAAGCATCATCTTTACCAATACCAGCAACATCGTTATGATAGTCACTATTTGCAGCATAGTCCCAAACTATGGTTGTTTCATCTCTTAATCTATAGTCTCCTTGTGTAATGCCTGGAACAATTTGCACATCTGTTTCAAAGTCTAAAGTAGTACCGTATTTTATGGCTAAATACGATTGGTAGCTTTGTTGCACCACTGAAGTTTGGTTGTCTGCAAAAATGATAATTTCAGCGATTTGTCCATTAAAAAAATCAAAACCATCATCCCGTGAACCTATATAGAACTTATCATCACTGTTTCCTTGAGGATCATTTTCATCACCAAAACTACTAGAATTACCATTAGCTCCAGAACCATCACTTGTGTCTACTACCTTACCATTTAAATAGAGTGCCTGATCAAAACCATCTAATGTTAAATTAGTGGTGTCTTCAGATCCATAAAAGTTGTAAATATCAAAAGTTGAAGTATTTCCTGTCCAAGGATGCTCTATGTTAGAAGAGTTGCCTGCATTTCCATTATTATCTTCAATACCATAGTACACAAGACCATTATCAAAATTATTATCATCATCATAGGGTATTGTGATTAAAAAATAAGTGTTATTGGTATTATCGAAATTTTCTCTAAATATATAAGAATTCTTTAGTTCACCTGCTTTAGAAACGGTGTATGCTGCCAAATCTGGATACGTTGAATTTGAATCAAAAATACCATTATCATCAACCCCTCCGATAGTGTTCACTATTTCTAAAAAGTCATTATTACCATCAAAATTAAAAGCCGGATTAAAGTTTACGGCATTAGCAACAAATGTCGGGGGGGTTGGATCAGTTGTACTTTCAGTAGCGTCATGATCAAGCCCTGATTGATCTTCCCAAGTAATGGTTGGTGTTTCTGTTACACCTTTATCTGCTCTGAGCCATAGTATTGTGCCAGACGTATCTACAGGGACATCATCATCAACATCATCTCTATAATCTACATCACCACCGGTTAATACGTCTGAATCTGTATCTGGTAAGTCTGATTGTGGAATATTAATTTCATCATTTACATCAAAACCATCATTAATATCTGCACCTTCAAAAACATCTGCCAAACCATCTCCATCTGCATCTACAAAATTAGAGGGATCTAAAATTCCATCCGGAATACCATCTGAAGAAGAACCTGTGTTTACATCTAATATTACATCGATGGTGTTAGGAACTTGGTTTTCTCCAATATCGAAAATTCCATCATTATCAGAATTTGGGTTTAAATAATCTTGAATACCATCTGGAGCTGTTAAACTTGGAATTGTTTCAACAGGAGTTAAACCTAAAGAGACGGCTGAATCAATATTAGTATCATCCGCATCATAATTGTCGTCCAACCCATCGTCGTCTACATCAGTAATTCCAGATCCAATACCAGAAGGTGCAATATAGTTGCTTGATAATGTTAATTGTGCTTCCACATTGTCTGGAATACCATCATTGTCTGAATCGATGTCTAAAGAGTCTATTATCCCATCTCCATCTGTATCTAAAGTTTCATCACATGATTGGTAACTTTGAGGTACTATTTCATTTACCTCAAATCTACCACCACCTCTAGAAGTCATAAATACTTGTAAAAATTGTGTATCTGCTGATAAAATATAATCAAGAATGTAAACAGTGCTTGTACCACCGGCCAAAACATCAAGTTGAGTATCTGTTAATGTGAATTTATTTATTTGGGTAGAGCCATCTGTATCTGTCTCATAAATTTCGATAGTTTTGTTATTTACGTTATTTATAGCAAGGTATACAAATATACTTGTACCACTAGGTAACAGGCTGCCAAAATCTACACGAACAAATTCACCTGGTCTATTCAACCTTGCCCCATTATTATAAGTTAAGATTCCATCAATAACTTGATCTTCGTTAAGAGGACCACCTTCGACACTCGCAAAATCATCTAATATAGGCGTTGGTGGAACTGTAAGGGTGCATAGTTCTCGAGTATCTAAAATTCCATCATTGTCATCATCGATGTCATCACTGTTTGCAATTCCATCTCCATCGGTATCTACACCAACAACATTGTCTCTATAGTCTAGGTCGCCCCCAATGTTTACATCTCCGTCTGTGTCTGTAAAGTTATCAGCTTGTGTATCGTCAAAAGAACCATTTACATCTGCATAATCATCTCCATTGTCTAGTGTATTGTCTAAACCATTGACACCAACAGCATTGTCTGTTCTTCCGTCTGTATCAGCATCTGGTAGGCTAGAGCCAGATTCTACAATATCAAAAACACCATCCTCATCTGAATCTACATCTAAATAATCTGGGTCTGTATCACTGTCTGTATTTACTGCAGTTAATCCGCTACCATAAGCTAAATCGATACCTGTTATACTAAAACTACCAGAAGGAGCAATATAACCAGCAGTAGTTTGTGCCTCTATATTGTCTGGTATTCCGTCATTGTCTGCATCTAAATCTACATAATCGAACACCCCATCGCTATCGGAATCTAGAGGAGCACAATAGCTGAAATTTCCTATGGCTAAATTTTGAGTGTCAGCAATGTCTATGGAGCCAGATCCTTCATTAGAGTACACAATTTGTATTTTTGTAATATAAACGGGTATTGAATTAATAATTAAATCTTCATTAGTATTTCCATCATTTACATCATTTTGAAAAGTATTTATAGCTGAAGCTACATTATCTATACCACCAAGAGTATAATCTGCTGGTACTAAGGTGTAGTTTGTTCCATCTTGTTTTGTAATTATAATCTGAACATTGTCTATGGTAACTCCACCATTACCTTCATCTGCATCCAAATCAAAAATAGTAAACCCTAAATTTTTAACAGGAGCTATAAAGGTAAAAACATGTCTTGATTGCGCACCAAATAAAGCTCTTTGAGTAAAAATGTAGGAAGTAGTGTTGTTAGAAACACCAGTATTTCCTATTTCATAGGTACTATCAGAAGATACATTTCCTCTTCTTTCTACTGTAATGTCTACTGAACTGTTGGTGGTAACTCCAAAATTTACTGTAGTAGGATCTCCGCTCCCTCCAAATTCTGAACTCCAATCTAGAGTGGCATTATTTGCTGAACAATCTCCTTGTTCTACAGCATCTAAAATTCCATCATTATCATCATCTAAATCTATTTCGTCGTTTACACCATCTCCATCTGAATCAAAGGTAAAACTACCATCTCTATAATCAACATCTCCACCTGTAAACACATCAGTATCGTCATCTGGAAAATCAGTAGCTGGTGAATTGCTAAAACTACCATTTACGTCTGTGTAATTGTCGCCATTATCATAATTGTTATCCAATCCATTAGTACCATATATACCTGAAAGTACCAAATCAGCCTCTATATTATCTAAAATACCATCATTATCAGAATCATTTTCAAGGTAATCTTCGGCTGAATCTCCGTCTGTATCTTGGGGTGTAATACCTCCTGTATAGGCTGTGTCTAAACCATTAGCGTCAAAAACACCATTGGGTATGATATACCCAGTAGTAGATTGTGCTTCTATATTGTCTGGAATACCATCATTGTCTGAATCTAAATCCAGGTAATTAGGGATTCCATCTCCATCTGTATCTGGTGTTGGTAAACCGCTAGAAGTACAACTGATGTCTAAATTACTTACATCTGTTGGAGTGAGAAAAGAATCTTGATAGTATACAACTTCATCTATGAAACCGATAAAAAATTCGTTAGCAGCATCACCAGTACCAAAGGCAGAATCGTTAAAACGGCCTCCAATACCACTCCCATCTCCATGAGAATCTAATTCTCCAAAACCAGAGGCTAGTGTTGAAGAGGCAGTGCCATCTAGATATAAGGTAACATTACCATTGTTATAGACTAGTACAACATGGTACCAAACACCAGTTGTTAGTGTGGGTAAATTAGAACTAATTACATCTAATTGAGTATTTCCTTCTCTTACTGCAGCTTTTATCACATTTCCTTCAAGTCTAACCGCTACACCATTTGTTGCACCCCCTTCGTCTATTAAATGCTGGTTTCCTGATAATGAAGCTGGATTTATCCACATAGAGTAGGACAGGTTTGTAATTGCTTTGTTCATAAAAGTACCATCATTGTACCTTAAAAAGTAAGTACCATCTAAATTAAGTGATTTCTCACCCGTTTTTGCTGTAGTTGAGTAATTTGCTGTGCCTGTACCTTCAACAGCTACAAGATTATTATTGTTGCCAGAGATGTCATCTGTGGTGTCTTCGTAGGTATAGTATGCTGCAAACCCAGCAACTGGATCTCCAGAACAGGGTGCACCTTCAACAGTATCTAAAATTCCATCATTGTCATCATCTAAATCAACGCTATCCGGAATACCATCATTGTCATTGTCTGTAAATGCACTATTGCCGTCTCTCCAATCTGGGTCACCGCTATTTGTTGAGTTTGGAAAATCAGGATACGGATCAGTATCAAAACTACCATTCACATCTACATAGCTGTCTCCATTATCATAGTTGGTATCTAAGCCATTGATCCCTACAGTACCACTTAAAGATAAATTGGCTTCCACTCTGTCTGAGGTGCCATCATTATCTGAATCGGTGTCTAAATAATCTGGAATCGCATCTGCGCTATTGTCTGTATTGATTACTGTAAAACTTGTTGCACTAGCAGAATCATTATTTTCATAAACATCATACAATCCATTTGCTCCAACACTTCCAGTAGGGGCAATATACCCTCCTGTGGATTGACCTTCTATATTGTCTGGAATCCCATCTCCATCACTATCTAAATCAAATTGATTTGGAATGCCATCACCATCATTATCACAAGTTGTTGTAAAACCATTATAACTAACGTTGTCTATTTCTAATTGCCCGTTCCCACCATCAACTGCCAATTGAATCCTAATGTATCGAGAGCTAGTTGTTAATGTGTATTGTTTGTCTTCATCAGTATCTGTAACCGTCCATGTATAAAAGACTTCATTGCTAAAGTTTGTGCCATCCAAAGATTGCTCTATACTCATAATATTGTCTATACTGCCTGTAACTCTGGATTCTATCTCTATAATTGTATTGGTGCCGACAACTTGTCCTAAATCTATAATTAAAACGTCGGTTTCGGCATCCAAACCTGCTAGTAAATCATCAGAGCCAATTGCATTATTAGGAACAGAAACACCTGTTTGGCTTTCAACTGAATCTGCATTACTACCGGTAGTATTTGCTGTTGTACACTCTTCAGTATCTAGGATACCGTCGTTATCGTCGTCTATATCCGTAGTGTCTGGAACACCATCTCCATCTGTGTCTTTCTGGAGTGCAGTTCCGTTATCTCTCCAGTTCACATCATCGGGAGCATCTGCTGAACTTGTGTTTGGGAAGTTGTCTAATTGGGTAATGTCAAAAATACCATTAGGATCTGAATAATCGTCTCCATTGTCATAGGTGCTGTCTAGACCATTTTCTCCAACATTACCTGTTAAAATTGAATTTGCTTCAATTTGATCACTGATTCCATCACCATCTGAGTCTAGGTCGAAATAATCTGAAATAGTATCTCCATCTGTATTAACAGGAGTTAATCCCATAGAAATCGGTGAATCAGTATTGCCATTATCCGCATCATAGATGTCGTCCAAACCATCACTATCTAAATCAATACCTGAGGGAGCTAAATAACCCGTTGTTGTTTGTGCTTCTATATTGTCCGGAATACCATCGCCATCGCTATCTAAATCTAAATGGTTCGGGATTCCGTCATTGTCGACATCATACACATTTGGGATTCCATCTCCATTAATATCGTTGTAATCTGTAACTGAGTTGTCGCCGGTAGAACCATTAAGCGTGTCGTCTCTTACGTCTAAATAATTAGGTAGGGCATCTCCATCATTATCTCCTAATGGGTCATAAGTGATTGTTCCATCTATTGTGGTTAATTCTTCAGTATCTAAAATCCCATCATTGTCGTCATCAATATCTACAGAGTCTGGAACTCCATCTGCGTCTGTATCTATTTCATTTACAGAATTTACGTCTATGGCAATGTTTACAGATTCTAGGAGTTGAGAGTTGGTGTTATTACCAACGTTATACCCCCCATCTGTTCTTGGGAAAAAGGTAACTTGAACGGTGGTTGCAGGCGCTTTAAAATAATATTTTATTGTTGCCCAATTTTCTTGAGGAATGTTAAGTATTGTTTGTCTTGCAAACGGTGGTTGGCCGCCATATTCTAACTGATAATCAAAGGCATCTAGATAGGTCCCAGAATAATATTCATTACCATCATCACCACCATCTGGATTGCTTAAAGCAGACATGGCATACAAGGTAGCTACATAGAAATTATCTACAATTAAACCTGTAATGTTAGCTGTTACACTTTCTTCTTGATTGTTTGTGTTAGTTGTGGTACCTACATCTCTTATCGTAATCCAGGTTAATTGACCGGAAGGAGGAAGCGGTAATACACCAGGGGATCCTGCAGTACCTACCCAGGTAGCAGCACCTCCAAGATATCCTTGACCTCCTGCATTGAATCTATTTGAAATGTCTGGTGTACCTCCAGTATCAAACCATCCAGTAGGTGTACAATCACCACAAGGATTTGCACTAGTTCCAGTACTAGGGATGCTTTGTGAAAATAATGTAGCAGGAAAAATTAAAAAAAATAAAAGCAAAAAAGATAAAGATAAATTTTTAATTTCTTTTTTTGAAAAGTATTGAATTGAACAAAATTCAACAACTGTGCAAAGAGGTTTTTTCATAAATAACATTTTTAACTACACATTAATGAAGTCAGATAAAACAAAGATACCTTTTTGATATTAATATTTGCAACTATTTGTCTATAACTAGTCTTATTTATAGTGTTAAAAAGTGTTTTTTATTTGTAAACGGATTTGGTTGGGTGTTGTATGAAACCAAATGTTTATTTTTTTCACATTAAGAGAGCGTTAACTTTTTTACGTTTTTTCTTTTTTTAATACCATATTATTTTTCTTGAAACGAAGTTTGTTTACTTTGTTTTAAACCTATTTACATCTTAAAATAAACCATACATTAAATGTTTTTTATAAACTATAGATTAATAGTTGTAGATTAGTAACCAAACAAATATATTATTTAAACATGCATAGAATTAAGTTTTTGATGTTATCTGTATTCATAACCATACAGTACCTTAGTTTGGCCCAAGAATTGCCTCCAATTAAAAACTTTTCGACAAAAGACTATGGAGCAGAAAACCAAAACTGGAACATTTCACAAGCAGAAAACAAATTCATGTATGTTGCTAATAACAAAGGGTTGTTAGAGTTTAATGGTGCTAATTGGCAACTGTATTCAACACCAAATGAAACTATTATGAGGTCTGTTAAAGCATTTAAAGAACAAGGTTTTTACGGGTTTTTATATGGATTTTGGGTATTGGGTTAAAAACAATGTAGGAGTTTTAGAATATACCTCCATTGTGAAAGAAAAAAATATTCAGTTAATTGAAGATGAGCAAATTTGGGAAATAGTTGAATTGGATGGATGGATGATTTTTAAATCTTTACAAAGAATTTACTTGTATCATTTAAGTACAAAATCTGTAAAAACAATTGAATCAGAAGGCAGAATTGAGAAAATCACAAAGATTGATGAAACTTTATATTTTCAAGAAATTAACAAAGGGGTGTTTCAACTAGAAAATGGGGTTCCAAAGTTAATTTCCGATGATCCAATTTTAAAAAAGAATATTCTTGTAGGCGTTTTTAAAAAAGATGGAAATTTACTTTTTCTTACGCAAGAAAAAGGTTTTTATTTTATTCAAGACAATAAAATTAAAAAGTGGAACATACCCGCAAATAAACATATTTTAACTAAAAAAATATATAGTGGCAAACGGTTAAGGAACAACGATTTTGTTTTAGGTACTGTTTCTAACGGTTTGTACTATGTGAAAAATGATGGTACTTTAAAGTATCAAATAAACCAAAGTTCTGGTCTGGGCAACAATACTGTCTTATCAATATTTGAAGATATTGATGACAATGTTTGGTTGGGCTTGGATGATGGAATTAGTTATATTAATATTACATCTCCATTTAGAATTTTTAAAGACCAAACTAATTTTTGGGGAACCATATACACCTCTGCCCTGTATAAAGGGATGTTGTATTTAGGAACCAACCAAGGTGTTTTTTATAAAAAATACGGTACCAATGATTTTTTTAAGTTTATTAATAAAACAAAAGGGCAAGCTTGGAGTTTAGTAGAAATTGATGGTGAGCTATTTTGTGGCCATGATTCTGGAACCTTTCTAATTAATGAAGGAATAGTTGCCAAAATTGCAAATACTCAAGGAACTTGGGGGGTTAAAAAATTAAAAGAAAATAAGCTGCTGCAAGGTTGTTATGATGGGTTGTATGTTTTAGAAAAGACTAAGGGTGAATGGAGGGTGAGAAATAAAGTTAGTGGTTTTTTGAATTCTAGCAGGTATTTCGAGATTTTAGATGCTAACAGCATATTTGTAAATCATGAATACAAAAATATTTTTAAGTTAACCGTTGACAATGATTTTAGACAAATTATTAAAATAGAGAAAGAGTTTGGCGTAAATAAAGGCACACATTCTAGTATCGTAAAACATCAAAATAATATTTTTTATGCCAATAAAAACGGAGTCTTTAAATATGATAAAATTAACAACAAATTTAAATCAGATTCTATTTACAGTAAATTAATCTCAGAAGAAGATTTTACGTCTGGTAAATTAATTTATGATAAAGACAATAATAAATTATGGTCTTTCTCAAAACACAATATTCGATTTTTAACACCGGGTAAATTAAGTAATAGCCCAAAAGTTAAGAGAGTTTCTATTTCAGAAACGCTTCGAAAAGGGGCCTCAGGTTTTGAAAATATTATTCATCTAAAAAATAAAAAATACTTAATAGGAGCCTCAAAAGGGTACATCACCATAGATTTAAATTACATCAGCAATCCAAAAGATTTTAATATAAGTATTAATAAGGTTTCTAATTTTGTTCAGGGTGAGGCAAAAAAAGAGATCGATTTAAAAGAAGAGAATGTATTTAAATATGAAGAAAATAATATAGAATTTAGTTTTGGTATTCCAAATTTCGATAAAATAACAACTACAAAATATCAATTTTATTTAGAAGGCCAGGGTAAGCAATGGAGCGTTCCTTCTTATTCTAATTCTATGTTGTTTAAAAGTATTTCGTATGGAGATTATATCTTTAAGGTACGGGGTATTATAGGTGAAAAAATTAGTAAAAATATAGCTACCTATGCCTTTAAAATTAAAAGACCTTGGTATTTATCTAATTTATTAATAGTTTTTTATGTGCTTCTGTTTTTATTTACGCTCTACTTACTTCATATTAGCTCCAAAAGGTATTATAAAAAACAAAGAGAAGAGTTCTTAGAAAAAGTACAAAAAGAGTCTGAATTAAAAGAATTAGAGAGTTCTAAAGAAATAATGAAACTTAATAATGAAAAGTTAAGAAACGATATTGATGCTAAGAATAGAGAGTTGGCAACCTCTACAATGAATATAATTAAGAAAAATGAATTTTTAAATAGCATTAAAAATGAACTAATTAAAGATGGGGAAAGTAACCTTACTAAAGTTATAAAAATTATCAATACAAACTTAAACAATACAGACGATTGGAAAATGTTTCAAGAAGCTTTTAATAATGCTGATAAAAAATTCTTAAAAAAGATGAAGTCTAGGCATTCAGACTTAACACCCAATGATCTTAGGCTTTGCGCCTATTTGAGGCTTAACCTATCTTCCAAAGAAATTGCTCCTTTGCTTAATATTTCTCCTCGAAGTGTTGAGGTAAAACGCTATAGGCTTCGAAAAAAAATGAATTTATCTCACGATTTAAACTTAACAACTTATATTTTAGAAATATAACACCCAATCATTCTATTAAAACTACAATACATTACCACAACAACTGTTTTTTTAGGTGATTTTCATCCAATAAAATATAGCTATAAATTCAGCTATTACTTTAAAAAAGAGGTAAATTTTATGATGTATGTTTTTTGTTGGGGTGAAAAATATGATTTTATCAATAAAAGCTAATAATTTTAAAGAAATATTTAAAACTCTTTTTATGAGAAAAAAAATCACAGTATTACTCTTTATGTTTATTGGCATGTGTATTCATTCACAAACCATGACCATTAAAGGTGTTGTTAAAGACGCAATTACCGGCGAAACGTTGCCGGGTGTTAGTGTTATAATTAAAGGTACCACAACAGGAACTGAAACTGATTTTGATGGTCTCTATAGTCTGTCAAATGTTAACAAAGGAGCCATTCTGGTATTTAATTATTTAGGGATGAAAACCAAGGAAGTAGTTGCAAACACTACCGAAATAAATGTGCTGTTAGAAGAATCTGCAGAGGCCTTAGATGAAATTGTAGTTGTTGGTTATGGGAAGCAAAAGCGTAAAGATGTTACGGGTTCTGTTTCTTTAATTGGAGAAGAAACCTTAGAAGCATTAAGACCAATCGATGCAACAAGTGCATTGCAAGGAACCACTTCTGGTGTTGCAGTTAATCTTTCTTCTGGAGCTCCAGGAGCAAAAGTTAATATTTTAATTAGAGGTGTAAGTTCCAATACCAATAATCAGCCTTTAACGATAGTAGATGGTTATGAAGGGAATTTAAATAGCATCAACCCAAACGATATTGAATCTATCACTATCTTAAAAGATGCACAAGCTGCCATTTATGGTATTAAAGGTGCAAATGGTGTTGTTCTAGTAACAACCAAAATTGGTAAAAAGAATAAAGCACCTACTGTGAAGTACGATACTTATTTGGCAATACAGCAAACTACTAGAAGGTTAGATTACTTAAATGCTACTGAATATGCTTTGGTTCTAAACGAAGGGTATGCAGCAAGCGGGCAATCATTACCCTTTACAGATATAGGTTCATTAGGAAAAGGAACCGATTGGCAAGATCAGTTATTTAACAATGCCTTTCTTGCAAACCACAACATTAGTTTATCTGGTGGTGGAGAAAATTTTAGGTATTTTTTAAGTGCTTCTCGAACAGAACAAGATGGTATTATAGCCAAAGACAAATCTAATTTTATTAGAAATAATATAAAACTAAATTTAGGCGTTGATATTAATGAGAAGTTAAACTTTTCTTTAATTGCCAATTATTTTACAACGGCATCGCAGGGTTTTGATGGTTCATTACTCTTCAATGGATTAAATTATGCACCTACGTATGCAACAGACCAAGATGATACAAATAACTTTTTAGGAATAGAAGTTGTAAATCCGTTATCATTACTTAAAAACACCTTTGGTGAAAATAATGGAAATGGAATTGAGGGTAATTTTAAATTAAATTATAAGCCCATAGAAGGTTTAACAATTACTACACGTTTAGGGTACAAAATATTTAATGAAAAACAACGTTCATTTACGCCTATTCAAAATTATGGAGCGAGTAAGGTATATAACAAAACGCAGAGTTCTGTATATCAATTTAAAGCAACATCAACACGGGTAAATTGGGAAACTTTTGCTACCTATCAAAGAACTTTTGGAGAAGATCATAATACTACATTCACTCTAGGAACAAGTGTTCAGAATGATTTGTTTGACGGTATTTATGCTACAGGTTTTGACGTACCAAATAATTCTTATGAATTTGCAGACATCAGTTTAACCAATTCGCAAAGTGAACAAAGAAGCTTAAATACAGGTAATGGAGATGTTAGATTAACAGCGTATTTTGCGAGAGCCCAATATGATTATAAAGGGAAATATTTATTCTCTGGTTTAATTAGAAGAGATGGTGCCTCAGTATTTGCTGCCGATCAAAGAGTTGATAATTTCTGGTCTGTAACATCGGGTTGGAAAATTTCTGATGAAGATTTTATGAAAGATAATACAACCATTAACTTCTTAAAATTAAGAGCTAGTTATGGTACTTTAGGAAACTTAGTTGGAGACAATTTATACCGCTCATTATTAAACGGAGAAGGCGAATATGTTTTTAATGGAGTATTGGTAGACGGTACAACGCAAGGTGGTTTACCCAACCCAATAGCAACATGGGAAACTGCAGAAAAATTAGATATTGGTTTGGATATGAATCTATTTGATGATAAATTAACAATTGTTGCAGATTATTTTGAAGAAACGAGAAAAGATTTATTAATTCAAAACTTTCCAGTATCTGGTCTTTTAGGTTCTGGTGCGCCTGGAGGTGCAAACCCCACAGTAAACGCAGGTACGTCTAAAAATACAGGAGGGGAATTAGCAATAACTTATAAAGCTTTTGAATCTGATGACGCTTCAATTAACCTAGCCTATAATGTAACCTATGTAAGAAATAGAGTTACAGAAGTTTTAGGAGGCGCTTTTGTTGAAGGAGGATCTTTTGCTATTGGTAATCCAGCAGTTTCAAGAATGGAAGTTGGCCAACCCATAGGATATTTCTACGGATTGCAAACCAATGGTATTTTTCAAAATCAAGCAGAAGTAAATGCACACCCATCACAAACAGCACTTGGAGCTAGTTCTAGTTCTCCTGGAGATATTAGATATAAAGATGTGAATGGAGATGGCGTTATTAATTTTGATGATAGAACTAATATAGGGAAACCTCAAGCAGACTTTTATATGGGCTTTAATATTTCTGCTACCTATAAAAACTGGGATTTTGCTACGTATTTATATGCAGAAATAGGAAAAGATATGGTAAGAAATTACGAACGTTTTTTACCAAATGTGAACAAACCAGCCTATTATTTAGATAGATGGACTGGCGAAGGTACAAGTAACTCTGTTCCAAGATTAACCAATGATGCTACTAATAATAAGTTGTTTTCAGACTTTTTTGTAGAAGATGCTTCTTTCTTAAGAATGCAAAATATTCAGATAGGGTATAATCTATCTCCAGAGACCCTAGAAAAAATCGGGATTTCTAAATTGAGAGTATATACTACTGTGAATAATGTTTTTACCCTAACGGAATACTCCGGGTTTGACCCAACAGTTAATGGAGGTGCAATTGGAGCAGGAATAGATGGAGGTACATATCCTTCCGCTAGACAGTTTCTATTAGGTTTAAATGTTGAATTTTAAAATATAAAAAGATGAAAATATACAATCACACAATAAAATTAGGAATCATCTTTGTAGCAAGTTTAATTGTTTTAAACTCTTGTTCTGATGATTATTTAGACAATTCAAAAATTTATGCTCAAGATTCTGAATCTTTCTTTAATTCAGAAACAGACTATTACAATGCGTTGGTTGCAGCGTACGATCCCTTACAATCTACATTTATTAATGTATTAATGGGAGAAATTGCATCTAATAATACCTTAGCTGGCGGAGAAAGCGCTACCGATGTTCCAGGATATCAACAAGTTGATGATATGACACATACACCGGTAAATGCACAACTTCAGAACCTTTGGAGCTGGATGTTTGGAGGTGTTAATAGAGCCGCTTATATTATAGAGTTTGAAAACAAAACAGATTTTTCTGGTAAAGAAGTAATCATTGCTGAAGCTCGCTTTTTAAGAGCCTATTATAATTTTGAATTGGTAAAATGGTTTGGAGACATTCCAATTAAACCAGAAGGGCGTTTTGTTCTAGGTGATGAAAAATCAATTCCAAGAGCTCCCAAAGCAGATGTTTACGCTTTGATAGTGCAAGATTTGCAATATGCTATTAACAATCTAACCTATACTGCGCCACAAATAGGGAGAGCTACCAAAGGTTCTGCTCAAGCACTATTAGGAAAAGTGTACTTATTTCAAGATAAGTTTTCGGAAGCATCTACTGTTTTAGAAAACCTAATTCAGAACGGCCCTTATGTGTTAGAATCTGATTATAATACAATTTTTGAGGCTGTTGGAGAAAATGGAACAGGTGCTGTTTTTGAGGTGCAATATACAGACATTCAAGGTGCAGGTTTTGGTTGTTTGCAATGTAGTGAAGGCAATGTAGCCGTTGGTTTTCAAGGAGTAAGAGGGTATCAAGGAGATGTATTTACTTCAGGTTTTAGTTTTAACGTGCCTACCCAAGAAATGGTAGATCAATTTGAAGCCGGAGACAATAGAAAAGATGTTGCCATTTTAGACATCAATGCATGGGCTTCCTCAACTGGAGCTGTATTTACAACCGGTTTTGAACATACAGGTTTTTTTAACAGAAAATACATACCAAGAAAAAGAAGTTCGGATGCCGCAGGAGATTTAAATCTTACAAATCCAAATAATTACAGAGCAATTCGTTTTGCAGATGTATTGCTCATGGCAGCAGAATCTTTTAATAGAAGCAGCTCTCCAAATGATACAAAAGCTAGAACCTACTTAAATAGAGTAAGAACTAGAGCCTTTGGAACTTCAAATGATGTAACGTCTGCTGGAACAGCACTAACAAATGCAATTTACCGTGAACGAAGAGTTGAGTTGGTTGGAGAAGGACATCACTTTTTCGATTTAGTAAGAACAGGAAGAGGTTCTAATATACCAGGTTTTTCAACTGGTAAAAATGAAGTATTTCCTATTCCGTTAGAAGAAATTCAATTTTCTCAAGGAAATTGGTCACAAAATCAAGGATATTAAACCATAGCTTTATGAAAAAAATACAAATAATATACAGAGCATTCATTATACTGTTTATAATTAATGCTTGTACAGATGAAAGAAGTCTAGATTTTTTAGATGCCATACCAGCACCATCTAATGTTTCAGCAGTATATACGATTACCCAGGATAATTCAGGCTTGGTTACCATAACACCTACTGCAGAAGGAGCGAGTTCTTTCGATATTTATTTTGGTGATGCAACACCAGATCCAGATAATGTAGTAAATATCGAAAATGGTAAAAATGTGCAACACACATATACAGAAGGAACTTATACTATTAATATCGTTGCTTATAATGCGAAAGGAGATACTACAGAGGTTTCACAAGAGCTTATTGTTTCTTTTCAAGCTCCTCAAAATTTAGTGGTAACCATAGAGAACGATGCAGCAGTTTCAAAGAGAGTAAATATAACTGCTACTGCAGATTTTGCCTCAATGTTTGAGTTTCATTCAGGGGAAACGGGAGTAACACAACCTGTGGGAACTGCAAATATAGGCGATACATTTTCGTATCAATATGCAGCTCCAGGAATCTACTCAGTGAAAGTGATTGCAAAAGGTGGTGCTATACAAACTACAGAATATACAGTAGATTTTGAAGTAACAGAAATTTTAGCACCTCTAGCTCCTGTAGCAGCACCTCCAGCCAGAGAAGCATCAGATGTAGTCTCTATTTTTAGTGATGTCTATGCAGGTGTAACTCTAGATGAGTTACCTACAGGTTGGTCTTCATCAGGTTTTGATGCAATCACTATAGGTACAGATAATGTGTGGAAATTAACCAATTTAGATTTTTTAGGAATAGTAACTAATTATGCAAATGGTATTGACGTATCTTCTATGGAAAAATTACACATAGATTATTGGGTGCCAGAAGGAACTACAAACGAGTTGTTAGTGAAAATTGTAAATACAATTGATGGTGGAGAAGATACCGAATCTTTGGGTACAACTATAGGAGGTTCTTGGCAAAGTATCGATCTAGACATGACGGGTTTTGATGGGGGTAATCTTGCAAATAAAAATAAAATAACACAGATTTTAATAGATTCTGAAGGAACTGCTGGGGTAGTTTATATAGATAACTTTTATTTCTACAAGGCTGCATCAGGTGTTGTAACTCAATCTGTTCAAGATTTTGAAGGGACACCACCAGCATTTACAGATTTTGGAAATATTGCCCCAGTAGAAGTGGTGCCAAATCCAGATATGTCTGGAGCTAATACTACTTCAAATACGGCTAAATTAGTAAAGTCTGCAGGCTCAGAGGTCTGGGCAGGAGCATTCTTTGATGTTTCTTCTCCATTAGATCTAATTAATTTCAGTAAAATGAGTATTAAAACATGGTCTCCAAAATCTGGAGCTACGGTTAGATTAAAATTAGAAAATTCTTTAGACAATACTCAATTTTTTGAAGTAGATGCTACAACATCAAATGCAAATGCTTGGGAAGAATTAATTTTTGATCTTTCAGGAGCTAACTTATCTTTTACCTATGACAGAGTCGTACTATTTTTTGATTTTGGAAATGCAGGTGACGATTCTGCCTATTTCTATGACGAAATTAATTTGGTAAATGATTCTGGTGGAGGAACGAATACTCCTTTATTATTTCAAGATTTTGAAGGGACACCGCCAGCATTTACAGATTTTGGAAATATTGCGCCAGTAGAAGTGGTGCCAAATCCAGACATGTCTGGAGTAAATACTACTTCAAATTCAGCGAAGCTTACCAAATCTGCAGGTTCAGAAGTATGGGCAGGAGCATTTTTTGATGTTACTACACCTTTAGATCTTAATACTTACAGCAAGATGAGTATTAAAACATGGTCTCCAAAATCTGGAGCTACTGTTAGATTAAAATTAGAAAATTCTGCTGATAATACTCAGTTTTTTGAAGTAGACGCAACAACATCAACCACAAATTCATGGGAAGAATTGATTTTTGATCTCTCTGGAGCTGATTTATCTTTTACCTACGATAGAGTAGTAATATTCTTTGATTTTGGTAATGCGGGTGATGATTCTATTTACCATTATGATGAATTAGCATTAACGAATTAATAAATAAAGATGTATAGTATGAAAAAATTTAAAAATATTTATGTATTTCTATTTTCTCTAATGGCTGCCTTTTTTGGATGCCAAGAAAATGATTACGAAATTGGAGAAATCGTTAGTCCCTCAAACATTTCAATTACAGCAGAAATTGTAGGACAGGATTCCAATAATCCAGATGGAGACGGAAGTGGTTCTGTAAACTTTACTGCAACAGCAGACAACGCATCTTCTTATGTGTACTATTTTGATGGAGTTGCAGAAGCTTCACCATCAGGAATCCTATCAAAAAGGTTTTCTAAAGTTGGTGTAAATACCTATACAGTTGTTGTAAAAGCCAATGGAACTGGTGGAGTATCTTCAACAAAATCTATGGATGTTACCGTATTTAGTTCTTTTACAGATGTAGAAGCAGAAAACTTAATAAGTGGTGCTAATGTTGGCGATAGTAAAAAATGGTACTGGCAAGCAGATAAAGATGTTCATGTTGGGTTAGGACCTGTAACTGATGATTATGGAAATGGCGAATTTGCTTATGAAGCATGGTGGAATGGAATTAGAGCTTGGGATACCGAAAAAGGGTGCATGTATGACAATGAGTTTGTTTTTACAAGAACTGCTAACGGAATTACATTTGAGCAAACTGTAGGACCAGCCTTTGTGCCTGGAACTTATGCCAATTTTATAGGAGTTGCCGGTGATCAGTGCCATGATGCTAGCGTTGCAACTAATATGTTTGGTGTTAAAAATATTTCTTTTGCACCTTCAACATCTAAAGCTGGTACAGAGGGTACTTATAATAATGTACCCTATAGAGGTACCTCTTTTGAAATTTCTGAAGGAGGATTCATGGGGTGGTTTGTAGGTGCCAGTACGTATGATATTATTTCTATTTCTAATGATGAATTAATTGTAAGAGTTATTGAGGACCCAGCCACAGGTGAAGGAGCTGCTTGGTATCATAAATTTACTTCAACCAAACCAGAGCAGGGTGCAAACTATACCTACAACAATTTAGTTTGGGAAGATGACTTTAATACAGATGGAGCACCAAATGCAGCTAATTGGAACTATGACCTTGGAGCAGGTGGATGGGGTAATGGAGAATTACAGAACTATACTAACAATGCAGAAAATGCAAAAGTAGAAGGAGGTTCTTTAATAATCACTGCAAAAGCTGATGGAAATGGAGGGTATACTTCTGCTAGATTAAAATCACAAGGACTGTATGAGTTTACCTATGGAAGAGTTGAAGTAAAAGCAAAATTACCTGCTTCTGCAGGAACTTGGCCTGCTATTTGGATGTTAGGAGCTAATTTTCCTACTGTAGGTTGGCCACAAACTGGAGAAATAGACATTATGGAGCAAACTGGAGCTGATAAAAATACCACGTTAGGAACTTGTCATTGGTATGATACTGCTAGTTCTTCAAACGCTAGTTATGGAGAAACAACTGCAGTAGCAAATGCTTCATCTGAATTTCATTTATATACAATGGAATGGACAGATACTGCCATAAAAATATATCTAGATGATGCTCCATTTTATGAGTTAGCAAATGATGGGAGTTTACCATTTAATGCAGATTTCTTTTTAATTCTTAATATCGCTATGGGAGGAACTTTAGGAGGAACTATTGACTCGTCATTTACAGAGGATACCATGGAAATAGATTATGTAAAGGTTTTCCAATAATTATTTGATTTAAAGAGTAGCGTTAACATTTTAACGCTACTTTTTTACTCTTTATTTTAGAGTAGCTTAAATGCTTATCTCTATTTTAAAGAGTTCATTTAAAAAGAAAGTATTTTATTTTTTTACGATTTGATCTAAAAATTAATCAAAATTCTAAAATGACATTTTTTAACTAACCAGAGCTAAAGCCTAGTTCACTGTTTTTTAAATTATTTTTATTTACATAAATCAATTCTATAATTGATTCTAAAAGTTTACAATGCTGGATATTACAATTCAAAATACAATAACAAAGACATTGCCAGAAGAAATGAGTAAAAATCCAATATATATTGGGAACAGACCTGCTTTTTTTCAGGAGAGTAAAGTCAAAGGAGAATTAGTAACCTTTGACAACGATGTGTATTACAAAATTTCCAATAGTAATCAAATGAGACCCTTTTTTATGAGTCTTGTTAGCAACTCCAATCATTGGATGTTTATTTCCAGTAATGGCGCTTTAACCGCAGGTAGAAAAGATGCGAATAATGCATTATTCCCATATTATACAGATGATAAGATAACAGAATCAGCTGAAATTACCGGCAGTAAAACGATTGTTCATGTTCATATAGATGGTACCTCTTTCTTGTGGGAACCTTTTTCAAACAACTACCAAGGTGTTTATACCATAAAAAGAAATATCTACAAGAATAGCTATGGAAACAAAGTGCTTTTTGAAGAAATTAATGAAGATCTTGGAATTTCCTTTCGATATCAATGGTGCTCTAGCAATCAATTTGGTTTTGTCAGAAAAGCAACAATTATAAATACCTCCAATAAAAAAGTTGATGTAACAATTCTTGATGGAATTCAAAATATTATGCCTTATGGTGTGGCATCAGATTTTCAAAACGCTGCCAGTAATCTTGTAGATGCATATAAAAAAAGTGAATTAGAATCCGATACAGGTATTGGTATCTTTGCATTAAGTGCCATTATTGTAGACAAAGCAGAGCCTAGTGAAGCGTTAAAATCAAATATTGTTTGGTCTTCAGGTTTAGATAAGCCCATCCATTTAGTCTCCTCTTTACAATTAGATGCCTTTAGAAAAGGTAAAAATATCGTTCAAGAAAAAAATATTAAAGCAGAGAAAGGAGCCTACTTTATTTCTAAAGATATAACAATCGCTTCCAACAGTAATAAGAGTTGGATGTTTGTTGCAAACGTAAACCAAACGATTAGTAATATTAATGCTGTTTCTGAAACAATAAAAAGCGGCGTTAGCCTTGAAGCACTTATTCAAAATGATATTGACGCCGGAACAAAACATCTTTTAGAACTTGTTGGTGCTTCAGATGGAATTCAACTTGGAGATAATAAATTAAGAAATACAAGACACTTTTCAAATACACTTTTCAATATTATGAGAGGTGGTATTTTTGATAATAATTATAAAATTGAAAAAAATGATTTTGTAAAATACATTGCAAAAGCAAATAAAAAAGTAGTAAAAAAGAAAGAAAAAATCTTAGGTGCATTACCAGAAAATTTTGATCTTGAATTTATAAAAGATATTGCTGATAAAGACGAAGATAAAAACTTTAAACGTCTTTGTTATGAATATTTGCCTTTAAAATTTAGTAGAAGACATGGAGACCCAAGCAGACCTTGGAATAAATTTTCGATAAATACTCGAAGTGAAATTGATGGTTCAAAAATTTTAGATTACGAAGGTAACTGGAGAGATATTTTCCAAAACTGGGAAGCTTTAGCACATTCATATCCTGCATTTATAGAAGGAATGATTCATAAGTTTCTTAATGCAACAACTTTTGAGGGGTACAACCCTTACAGAGTAACAAAAGATGGTTTTGATTGGGAAATTATTGAAAAAGATGACCCATGGTCCTACATTGGATATTGGGGAGATCATCAAATTATCTATCTCTTAAAATTTTTAGAGTGTATCGAAAATCATTATCCAACTAAACTATCAAGCTGTTTTACTCAAGATTTGTTTGTGTATGCAAATGTGCCTTATAAAATTAAGAGTTATCGAGACATTCTAAAAAACTCCAAAGATACCATTGATTTTGATTATGAATTAGATGAAAAAATTAATATACTTAAAGAAAGACTCGGTGCAGATGGTGCTTTGCTTCAAGATGAAAACTCTTCTATTCATAAAGTTAATTTGATTGAAAAGTTATTAGCAACTGTTTTAGCAAAAGTCTCAAACTTTATTCCAGAAGCGGGTATTTGGTTAAATACTCAAAGACCTGAATGGAATGATGCCAACAATGCATTAGTTGGAAATGGAGTTTCAATGGTAACCCTGTATTATTTAAGACGATTTGTACATTTTTTTGAACGTATAGTAGAAAAATCATTTGATACACATTATAATATTTCAACTGAGTTAACAGTATTTTTCAAAAAGGTACTGAGTACATTATACGATAATGTGCATGTATTATTGGGTAAAGTTTCTAATGCAGATAGAAAAACTATTTTAGACAGTCTTGGAACAGCAGCTAGTGATTATAGAACCAATATTTACGAAAAAGGTTTTACAAGTGATAAAGAAACTATAATTAAAGAGGATTTATTAGAATTTTTTAAGCTACTAAAAAAGTATTTAGATCATACAATTTTAGGAAATAAAAGAAAAGACAATTTATACCATGCCTACAATTTAATGACTGTTGAGAATGACAAAGAAGTTGCTATTTCTCATTTGTCTGAGATGTTAGAAGGACAAGTTGCAGTATTAAGTTCTGGTTATTTACAACCAAAAGAAGCTTTGTCTTTATTAGATGCTTTAAAAGCAAGTTCACTTTTTAGAGAAGATCAATACAGTTACATATTATACCCAAACAAAGAGTTATCCCGATTTTCAGACAAGAACAATATTCCAGCCTCATCCCTAAAAAAATCTAAATTACTGCAACAACTTTTGGTTGATGGTAATTCACAAATTATAGAAAAAGATAAAACAGGGAAATATCATTTTAACGGCAATTTTAACAATGCTGAAAGTTTAAAAATGGCTATTGATAACTTGTCAGAAAAAAAATATCAACCATTAATCGATCAGGAAAAATCTATATTATTAGATATTTTTGAAGAAATGTTTGATCATAAATCCTTTACAGGTAGATCTGGAACATTTTTTTGGCTATGAAGGCTTGGGTTCAATTTATTGGCACATGGTTTCTAAATTACTTTTAGCAGTGCAAGAAAACTGTCTATTAGCTGTTAAAAATAACGAAGACGAAGTAACTGTAGGAAGACTTTTAGAACATTATTATGAAATTAATGAAGGCATTGGAGTTCATAAATCACCAGAACTATACGGTGCATTTCCAACAGATCCATATTCACACACACCCGCAGGAAAAGGAGCTCAGCAGCCAGGAATGACAGGGCAAGTTAAAGAAGATATACTTTGTAGGTTTGGTGAATTAGGAGTTTTTATTAAAAATGGAGTCTTAGGGTTTAATCCAAGATTATTGCGAGACAAAGAATTTTTACAAGAAGCCATACCATTTACTTATGTAGATATAAATAACGCTTTTAAAAGCTTACCATTAGACAGAAACATGTTATGTTTTACCTATTGTCAAGCACCAATCATTTATAGAATTTCCAGTTCAGATAAAATTAGTATTTTTTATAATAATGATACTGTTTTTGAGTCTAATGGATTAACACTAGATACAAAAAACAGCAAGTCGTTGTTTGATAGAGCAGGAGACATTAACCGTATAATTGTAGATTTACATAGATGAAAAATACGAGTATAAGTAGGCTTGAAAGAACAGTATCATTTTTATTGGTAGTGTTTCTTTTAATGTCTTGTACTCGTTTAGAGAAAAAAACAAATAATTCATTAGTAGCTAAAAAAGAATCAAATTTGAGCGCAAAAGATATTTTAGGTAATCCTAATTACCCAGCAATTTCTTACGGAGGTTATCGTGGGAAAACTAGGACTAATCAACCTACAATTACTGAATTAAAGGATGATATGAAGTTGTTGAGTGCTATGGGTATAAAAATAATTAGAACCTATAATGTTCAACCAGACCTTCCGCACGCATCAAATATTCTAAAAGCGATTCGTGAACTTAAAAAAGAAGACCCTAAATTTGAAATGTATGTGATGCTTGGGGCATGGATAGATTGTTTATATGCTTGGACAGATCAGGTTCCTAACCATGAGGCGGAAAGTGCGCAAAATGAAGGCGAGATTGCAAGAGCGGTACTCTTGGCCAATACATACCCAGATATTGTAAAAGTAATTGCCGTTGGAAACGAGGCTATGGTAAGATGGGCAGAGCGTTATTTTGTGAGGCCAAATGTTATTTTAAAATGGATAAACCACTTACAAGACTTAAAAGTGTCTGAAGGGCT
>CAXYCO010000016.1:0-27219 GCA_964275545.1 uncultured Polaribacter sp. | reverse complement strand
AATTAAAGAATTGGGATCTCAATCTTTTGAAACCTTAAGAAACAATAGAATCAAATATTTAAAAGGAAATTTAGAAACTTTAAAAAATATTATTGATTTGAATGGAGGGACTATGTTTTTACCGAAAATTGCGGCAACGTATATGTCAAAGAAACACTTAACACGAATATTTACATTTAAAGAAAACACGTTAGAATTAGATGTGAATTTGGTTTCTACAAGAGGATTTGAAAAAAAACGCATTATAAAACAACTTGTAAATGAGCTCACAAATTTGCTTAAATCTAGTGAGTTTTAATATATCTAACAAGGTTTATAAAGTAAAAAAAAATGCTTTTTTAAATATAGCAATCGCTTTTTCCCATTGGCTTAATCGTTTTATGTTATCGAAAAAAAAGAATTTTACAATTATTTTTGTTCATAATTATATAAAAAATGAAAGCAACAAAAGTAATAAAACACACCACACATATTTCTAATGTTTTGGTTATTGGAAGTGGAGGATCTGGGCTTCGTGCCGCAATAGAAGCCAAAAAATCTGGTGTTGAAGTAACCGTAATAGGGAAACGAATAAAAGAAGATGTACATACTGTTTTGGCAGCAGGCGGAATAAATGCTGCATTTGGTAATGTAGACCCAGAAGATTCTTGGAAACAGCATTTTGCAGATACCATGATTGAGGGCTACGGACTTTCTGAACCAAGAATGGTTGAATTAATGGCCAAAGAAGCTCCTGAACTAGTTACAGAAATAGATAAATGGGGTGCAAATTTCGCAAAATTAGAGAACGGTAAAATGGATCAACGTTTTTTTTGGAGCACATACGCATCGAAGAACATGCTATTCTGGAGATTATACAGGGCGTTCTATACTAATGGCGCTAATCAAAAAAACAAAAGAATTAAACATCCCCATACACGATTCGCAATATGTAACAGAATTATTAGTCCATAATAATATTTGTTTTGGAGCAATGACATTCAATGTTCAAAGTGGTGAACGAACTGTTTTTTTTAGCAGATTCAGTAATCCTTGCAGCTGGTGGTCATACACGTATTTGGCGAAAAAGTTCATCAAGAAGAAATGAAAATACAGGTGATGGCTTTTATCTTGGATTAAAAGCAGGCTGCACTTTAACCGATATGGAGTTGGTTCAATTTCATCCAACAGGCATGGTAATTCCAGAAGAAATTGCAGGAGCTTTGGTTACCGAAGCAGTCCGTGGTGAAGGTGGACCATCTTATAAATGGTAAAGGTGAGCGTTTTATGAAAAATTATGATGCAGAACGTCTTGAATTATCTACAAGAGACAGAGTTTCCATGGCCAATTATACAGAAATTATAGAAGGTAGAGCAACACCCAATGGCGGTGTGTTTTTAGATATTAGCCATAAATCAAAGGAAATGATTATTGAAAAATTACCAAGAATGTATCGTCAGTTTTTAGATACCCTAATGATTGATATTTCAAAAACTCCAATGGAGGTTTCACCAACAGCACATTACTCTATGGGAGGTATCGTTGTTAGTCCAGACAATCATGCTACAAATATAGAAGGTTTGTATGCAGCTGGTGAAGTTACTGGTGGTTTGCACGGTGCAAACAGACTGGGTGGGAATTCACTTGCAGAAATACTTATTTTCGGAAAACGTGCAGGAGCAGCTGCGGCAGATCGCTCTTTAAATATGGATATTCAATACCGCTCTCGAGAAGTAATTGCAAAAGCACATGAAAAAATAGATGCATTCATAAAAAACGGAAGTGAAGTTGCACGCCCTTTGCAACGCGAATTAAGAAATATTATGTGGGAGCATTGTGGTGTAGTTAGAAGTGAAGATAAACTTCAAGAAGGAATTAAGAGAATTAATAAACTAAAAGAATCTCTTAAAAACTTAGATGTACGTCCCGACTCTGAAGGTTTTGAAGATTTAATGTTGGCCTTTGATTTAGAAGGTTCCATAATGTCTGCAGAAGCAACTATTTTAGGAGCCATTGCTCGAAAAGAAAGTAGAGGTGCACACCAGCGATCTGACTATAAAGAAACGAATACAGATTTTGATGCAAATTTTAAAATAAAACTAACTGATATTGCATTAGAAGTAACTAAAATGAAATTAAAACCGCTCTCAGAAGAACTTAACACTATTGTAAATAACACGAAGGAAATAACAAATTTTAAAGGTTTGTTGTTAGAATAATAGTAACTAAAAAGAAACCTTGTGCGTTTAGACTCATTTAAAGCGATCGATAATTCGGTAACAAAAACAATGCTAAAGTTCAGTAAACCTGCGCTGAGGTTTTCGTTAGCAATAATTTTTATTTGGTTTGGAGCTTTAAAACCCCTTGGCCTATCTCCTGCGGAAGGCTTATTAAAAGACACGGTGTCTTGGTTGCCTTTCGGGAAGCCTGAATTTTGGGCTACACGCAATTGGCTACTGGGAAGTATGTATCGGTATCTTCTTTCTATTCAAAAAAACAAATAGAATGGCAATTGGTTTATTGTTTGTTCAGATGATAGGTACCTTTTTGCCATTGGTATTTTTACCAGAAGTAACTTTTCAAAACATGAATCCATTACTATTAACTTTAGAAGGACAGTATATCATTAAGAATGTTATGATCATCTCCGCAGCTTTAGTGTTGGGTGGTGATTTGCACAAATTCAAATCCTATTAACACAAATGTTCATAAATTATAAAATAAATAAGCAAACTAATCTGAAACTATTACAATAAAATTATGGAGAGCTCAATCAGAAATTATAAAACTCTAAGTCTAGTGCTTGTTTAAATATTAGATAAATAGAGCAAACGCAGATTGTCTTCTGGTTTAGCTACTAATTTTAAATATTGCATTACATTTATTGATATTTATTCTTGTGTGAGAAAAACAACAAAACATTTATATATTTTTTTTTAAATTCACATCAAATTATAATTCAATGAAACCATTATATTTTTTTTGCTTTTTTCTTGTGCTAGTCTCTTGCAAAAAAGTTGATAGAACCCTCACAAAAATAACGGCAAAGACCATTGCTATTGATAGTACTATTGAATCTTCAAAAGAAATAGACCATATTATAGCTCCTTACAAAGAAAAACTGATTGGAGAAATGGAAAAGGTTTTAAGCTACACACCAAAAGATATCACTAAACAACGTTTTGCAATGCAGAGTTCTCTTGGGAATTTAATGGCAGATATGTGTTTTGAAATGGGGGCTTCTATTTTTAAAGAAAAAACAAATGCAACTATCGATTTTGCACTCTTTAATTACGGAGGGTTGCGAGCAACCATTGCTGCTGGTAAAGTAACAAAAGAGCAAGCATTTAAATTAATGCCCTTTGAAAATGAACTTGTTGTTGTAAATCTTAGTGGGAATAAAATTATAGAATTAGTTAATTATTTTATTGAAAATAAAAAGGCCCACCCTTTATCAAAAAGTATAGCATTACACATTAAAGAAAATGAGTTTAATCTAAAAATAAATGATAAAAAATTTGATAATAATACAACCTACAATGTACTCACATCAGATTATTTACAAGGCGGTGGAGACAATATGAATTTCTTTATAAACCCAGAAAAACTAACAAAATTAGAGTATAAGGTAAGAGATGCTATTCTTGATTATTTTGAAAAAGTAGATACTTTAACAACGACCATAGACAAACGTGTAACAATCGACTAATGAAAAGAAGAAATTTTATAAAACAAGTAGGGGGTGTTTCTGCATTGGCAATGGTTGGCAGTTTAACAATACCGTCATTTATTGGCAAGCAACAACGTCATATTACCATTTTACACACCAATGATACCCACAGTCATATAGAGCCTTTTAAAGCAACCCATAGTAGGAATCCGAATAGAGGAGGAGTGGCTAGAAGAGCTACATTGATTGAACAAATACGAAAAGAAAATCAAAATACATTGCTATTAGATGCTGGAGATATTTTTCAGGGAACTCCTTATTTTAATTATTTTGGAGGAGAACTAGAGTTTAAGCTCATGAGTATGCTAAAATATGATTTAGCAACGATAGGGAATCATGATTTTGACAACTCGATTGATGGATTGTTTGCCCAAATGCCTAATGCAAAATTTGATTTTGTCTCTGCGAATTACGATTTTAAAAATACGGTTTTAGACACGCACATAAAACCTTATAAAATTATAATTAAAGATGATATTAAAATTGGCATATTTGGCTTAGGTGTTGAGCTAGAAGGACTGGTAAGTAAAAAAATGTATAAGGAAACAGGATATTTAGATCCTATTGAAATAACCCAAGACATCACAAGAAAATTAAAAGATGAGGAAAAATGTGACTTAATTATCTGTCTATCGCATTTGGGATATTATTATAAAAATAATCCGAATAAGATTTCTGATTTAAATTTAGCAAAAGCAACGAAAGACATTGACTTGATTATTGGCGGTCATACCCATACATTTTTACCAAAACCTACTATTGTAAAAAATATAGAGGATAAAAATTTACTTGTCAATCAAGTTGGTGCTTATGGCATATATCTGGGTAGAGTTGACTTTTATTTTGATGAACAAAATAATAAATCATCCAGAGAAACAACTATTTTGGTCTAATTTTCCATGTAATTAGGAATGTTAACATACATCATTCATTATCCATTGTGCCAAAAATTCTTAAATATTCTGAGTTTGCTAGTTTTATATTATTTTATAATCCGTACATGACTCTATTTAAATAAATTGAATTAGGATTGTTTTTAGAAAGTTGAAATGATCCCTCCACAGATCCAATAGCACTATAAAGGATCAAAATTATGTGTATTTTAAAAAAAATGGAAGGAAATATAAAAAAGTTGTATTAATTTAGTGTTCTAATAGATCTCCTTTAAAACCTCCAATTTGTTACAAAAAAGACAGCAAGTTCCTCAAGTAGAATGCATTGATACAGAGTATTTTATTTACTGTTTAGAAGGCGTTGATACTATAGAAACCGACTCGATTACCGAAGCACAGAAAAATTTAGAACAATTAACGAAGCAATATGCAATAGCAAGTATTTATAATACATGCGACACTATTGAAGGACTAGAGGCTAGCCTAAGTACATTGGTCTCAGATGATCATAATTTTAAAGACTATGAGATTATCTACTTGGTTATGGCGGGTGAAGCAAATAGTATTTGTTTAAACGACTACTACTATAGCCTACAAGAAATTGCAGAAATTTTTGAAGGAAGGTTAAAAGGAAAGATTTTACACTTTTCAAATGCAAAAGTACTCGATTTAGACAAGGAAGAAGCACAGTATTTTTTAGATATTACGTGTGCAAAAGCCATTTCTGGCTATGGCAATGAATGTAATGGCATAACGAGCTCAAACCTCGATAAAGCATTCTTTAACTTATTTAAAGAAGATGATAATATGTTCGATGTCGTAGAGGAGTTGCACCAAAGATATTACGATGTGTGCAAATTTCTTGATTTTAGATTGTATTATTAAAGCAGTAATCATCACTGAAATTTATAACACAGTGCCCAATAGCCTATCAATTAAACAGAAAAGAAGCGGGTAAACACTCTTTTTTGCCAAACTACATACTAGCTAATAATAAGTTGACTGCAATGGTATTTAACTGTTATAAAGTTTATTAACACTACTTTTATAAGTTTGACCAATTGGTATTTTATGATCGTTTATTATAATACGGTTGCCTTCTATGAATTTTATTTTGTCCCTGGCAATCACAAAAGATTTATGCACTCTTAAAAAACCTTTGTTTTTCAAAAAGTTTTCGAAATACGACATCTTTTCATGACTCAAAATTCTTTCATTATCAAGATGTATTTTTGAGTAATTCCCATAGGCTTCAACATATAAAATATCATTGGCATCAATATAATGTTGCTTTTTATCGCCTTTCACAAAGAATTTGAAGGACTCCTTTTTAGTGTTTGTGCTGGTGCTTGTCTTTACAATATTTTCACTTTCAACGACCTTATTCACAGCTTTCACCAAACGTTCGAAGCTAAAGGGTTTTAGGAGGTAGTCGGTTACATTCAAATCAAAGCCCTCAATAGCAAATTCTTTATAAGCTGTGGTTACAATTACCTTTGGCGGATTCACTAAAGTCTTCAAAAAATCGAAGCCTTTTAGTTTTGGCATATGAATGTCTAAAAACATAAAATCTACCTTGTTCTTGTTTAAATAATCGATGGCTTCCATGGCGTTATAACAGTTCCTTTTTAGCTGCACATGCGGAAGCATATTACAATACTCCTCAATGATTTCATGTGCTAAAGGTTCGTCGTCAATAATGATAAATGTATTCATATGGAAACTTTTAAGGTTGCAGTATACAGATTCTTATCTTTAGAAAACGCTAAGGCATGGGTTTTGGGATATAGTAAAGATAATCTTCGTTTTAAATTGATCAATCCAATGCCTTTAGGGGTGTCATCTGCCTTTTCATCAAAATTATTTTCAATACTAAAATAGATAAATTCGGCATCGTTTGTTAAATTTATGTTTACAAATGCCTTTTCAGTTAGGCTTTCTACACCATGTTTAAAAGCATTTTCTAAAAGATTAATAAATAGGAGAGGAGCAATGGTGAGTGTGGTATCGATGGAATGTTTGAATTCAAATAGCACAGGATCTTTATACCGTATTTTATGCAATTCTATATAGTTTTCTAAATAGGCAATCTCGTCTTTGATGCGAACACGCTGCTTTTCTCCCTCGTAAATGGTATAACGCATCATTTCAGACAATTTCAAAATAACTGCAGGCGCCTGTTTAGAATTTTTAATGGTCAATGCATACAAATTATTTAAGGTATTAAAAAAGAAATGCGGACTCAACTGACTTCTTAAATGCAATAATTCGGCTTGTGTTTGTTCATTTTTTAATTGTACGGTACTTCTAAGATGATTTACCAATACATCTATTAAAAGAGCCAATAACAAAACAAAATAATAAGGATCCAGAAATTGTGAAGAAACTTCATGTTCATAGAGAATAGAGAGTATTAATAACACTGTCACTGCAATAAAAAACATGCGAAAACAAAATCGGAACAAGCCCCATTTTTGAAGCATACTGCCCGTATTTTTATTTCTAAATTTAAAATAGGCATAGACATACACAAAAACAAATAATTCAGCAAATACAAGTGCAAACCAGAAATTAGGATACGAATCTATCATCCCGAAAAAACAAATTAAACTGGTCAATACTAGCAGTATGTTTTGATTATATTTCAACCATTTATGAAAGCGTTTTAATCGCGCTACTTTTAGAAAAAGTAGATATACTATGCCATAAAGAGCGCTAATTACCAACAGGCTACCAGTTCTTATATAATCGTTTATCTGAGCAAATAATCCCAGCGCATAAACGATCGAAATGGTAATAAGGTTAAAAATGAAGTGTTGCCTATTATTTTGTCTCATAGGGATCAATAATACATAAATTAAATCATTTTGAAATATCTAATGACAAACATAGCCATAATAATGACCAACATTATTAAAATACTGATGAACACTACTTTATCAGTATTCATTAACCGTATGAATTAAAAACAGACACCGTTATCATTATTATTTTTCCATCAACGACTTTGCTTATAAGTTCGCTAAAAACAAAATAAGATGATACTATCCACAACAGAAAACATTCCTAACAAAGAAATTATTGAAGTTTTAGGAATTGTAAAAGGAAGCTCAGTAAGAGCACGTAATTTAGGAAGAGATGCATTGGCATTGCTTAAAAATGTGGTAGGAGGTGAGTTAAATGAGTATACGAAATTACTTAATTTATCAAGAGAGCAAGCCACTGAACGCTTAATTGCGCAAGCCAATACCCTTGGTGCCGATGCAGTAATTAATGTGCGATTTTCTACAGCAATGGTGGTACAAGCAGCCTCAGAAATTTTGGTCTATGGTACTGCTGTAAAATTTAAAAAATAAGCACTATATGAGAATTAAAACAGCCACAAAGATAACACCAAAAGGGTACCTACTCGAATTGATTATTTACATTGCAATTATGTTTCTAATTCGGGAAACATACATTCCAAATACACATTATTTGGTCACTGGTTTTTTGTATTCAGGAACTACTTTACTCGTGGCTACTTTGTTTATGAAAAGACGGGGTATTACTTGGAAAAGTATTGGATTGAGAAGACCAAAAAGCATTCCAAAAACATTTTTAATTGCAGGTGTTGTTGTTATAATTATCATTGCCATGCTCCTTATTTTTGATCTCATACAAGATTCATTTTCTTTTGTTAAAGAAAGTAGTGAGGCTGCAAAAGGCACAAGTACTGGGCAAACCCTAAGTAATGGCGATTATGGGTATGTTTTTTCAGTAATTCTTTTTGTATGGTTACAATCTGCACTTGAAGAATTATTAGAAAGAGGGTTTTTAATCACATGGGTAGAAGGACTCTTTTCGAATTGGAAATTTAAAACCGTGATAGCGATTATTATTCAGGCATGTATATGGGGTTTTAGACATTCTTATGATATTTCCGACCGTTCTATTAGCGTTGCACTCATTGGAATTATAATGGGAATTGTTTATGTGAAATTTGATAGAAACTTATGGCCAGTAATTATCGCTCATTGTGCCATGAATACGATTTCTTTGATATAATAATAGTAGCATTTTAAAGAAAACACTACTATTTGCCTGAAATATGACGGTCATTTAAATGGTTCTATTTTGCTTTTAATGATGAATCATCCATAGAATAATCCCTAATTAAAAATATACTATACTATGCTGCGAGCTGTTATTGTACTTTGGGTAAAAGCTTTCTATTTCTCAATTTTTCTTTCTAAAAATTTTCTTAAAAAAAAGAATGAAACCGCATGTGTTTCACGAGTAGCTATTTATTAGAATATTTTGTGATAGCCTATATCTAGCGAAGTCGAAATACCAATAGGAGCGAAGTGGCAATGTGTATGGAATGGTTTTAAATATAAATTTTCACGGTTTTGTACAAATATATTTTTACTTGTTTTACTATATTTAAAAACTCACTTTTGAATAGTTAATTAAAAGTATATAAAATAAGTAACTTTAATTTCCATTTTCTAAAAAAGAATATTTTTTATTACTTAATATGGGATACTAGTACAGACCAAACATTTTTTGCCAATATTTTATGACCTGCTTTTGTAGGATGAATTCCATCAGATTGATTAAGACTTAAAATACCTCCAACGTTTTTTAATAAAAAAGGAACTAAAGTTAAATTATTTTTTTGTGCTAATGTTGGAAAAATATTTTTAAACTCTGATGCATAATCTTGTCCCATATTTGGTGGGATTTGCATTCCTGCCAACACGATTTTTGATTCAGGATATTTAGTTTTTACAGCATCAATAATTGCTTGTAAATTATTTTTTGTTTCTTTTAAAGGCACACCTCTTAAACCATCATTTGCACCCAATTCTAAAACAAAAATATCTGGCTTTTGATTCAAAACCCAATCAATTCTATTTTTTCCACCAGAAGTAGTTTCTCCACTAACACCTGAATTTATGGCTATATAGTTTAAATTCAGAGAATCAATTTTTTTCTGAATAATACTCGGAAAAGCTTCTTCAACATCATCTAATCCATAACCTGCAGTCAGGCTATCCCCGAAAAAAACAATTCTTTTTGAAGTGCTTTTTTTTGTGCTATTTGTTTCAGTAATAGTAACTTCTTTTTTTAAAATATTTTCTTTTTTAGGCACATCAGTTTTACAAGAAAGGAGTAAAAATAAGATTGAAAAATAACAGAATTTTAAGAAAATTGTTCTTGTTTGATTGTTGATATTCATCATCAAATGATTATTTTTCAGGGTTAGCATATTTTAGTAAAAAAATTAAATAAAAATTAATGTCAAAGATATTAAAGATTAATGATTTAGAGAAAACTTATACAAGTGGTTCTAAACAATTAACGGTAATTAGCAATATTTCTTTTGAAGTAGAAAAGGGGAGCATCTTCTCAATTGTTGGACCTTCAGGAAGTGGAAAAACAACCTTGTTAGGTTTGTGTGCAGGTTTAGATTATCCAACTTCAGGAACTATTGAATTATGTGAAACTCCTCTACAAGATTTAAATGAAGACGAACGTGCTGAATTACGCAACAAAGAAGTCGGTTTTATTTTTCAGAATTTTCAATTGTTACCAACTTTAACAGCACTAGAAAACGTGATTGTACCTATAGAATTACAAGGTAAAAAAAATGCAGATAGATTTGGAATTGAGTTATTAACAAAAGTAGGTTTGGCAGATCGTCTGCATCATTATCCCTCACAATTATCTGGAGGTGAACAACAAAGAGTTGCTTTAGCTAGAGCGTTTTCTAACAAACCTTCTATTTTATTTGCAGATGAACCTACAGGGAATTTAGACGAAGAAACTGGCGAAAAAGTAATTCAATTGCTTTTTGAATTGAACAAAGAAGCTGGCACAACTTTAGTGATTATTACACACGATTTAGAACTGGCAAAGAGAACCCAACAAATTTTAAGACTAAAAGGAGGGAAGGTCATATCTAACGAAAAAACAGGAAGCATTTAATGAGCAAACTCAACTCAAAAGCAAACTTTCAGTGGCTTTTTAAAATGGCTTGGAGAGATGGTAAAACTAGCCTTTCTAGGTTGATGCTTTTCATGGCGTCCATTATTTTAGGAATTGCAGCTGTCGTTTCCATTCAATTGTTTAGCGATAATTTAAAACAGAATATTAAAAAACAATCTAAATCATTGATGGGTGCAGATTTTATTATTGGTAGTAGAAAAAAACCCTCAGAAAAAGTAAAAGCAATTATTGACTCTTTAGGAGCAGATGCATCTGAAGTGAATTTTGTTTCTATGGCTGCTTTCCCTAAAAATAATGGAACAAAATTAGTAAAAGTTAGAGCTATAGAGGGGAGTTTCCCTTTTTATGGTGATTTAACTACAGACCCAAAAAATGCAGGAAATGACTACCAAGAACTAGGAGGTGCTTTGGTAGATGCCACTTTAATGCTACAATATAACTTAAACCCTGGAGACTCTATTAAATTAGGAAAAGTTACGTTTCTAATTATTGGTGCTTTAAAATCAATTCCAGGAAGTACCGCAATTTCATCTTCAATAGCACCATCAGTATTAATTCCTTTCCGATTTTTAGATAAAACAGCACTATTACAAGCAGGAAGCAGAAAAGAATATCAATTTTTTTTTAAAGCTCCTGAGATGGATTTAGAATTATTAGATAAAAAAATAGATCCTATTTTAGATAATGAAAATGCAGATATAGACACACATACAAGCACAAGTCAACGCCTAGGAAGAAGGTATGACAATGTGAGTCGGTTTTTAAATTTAGTCGCTTTTATTGCCTTATTATTAGGTTGCATAGGTATTGCAAGTTCTGTACATATTTACATCAAAGAAAAATTAAATAACGTTGCTGTTTTAAAATGTTTAGGTGCTTCAAGAAAGCAATCATTCTTAATTTACTTAATTCAAATTACAGGCATTGGATTGATTGGAGGTATTATAGGATCGACTATTGGAACAAGTTTACAATTTGCTTTTCCTTATATTTTACAAGATTTTTTACCTTTTAACGTAGACATATCCATCTCATTTCAACCTATAATCATAGGGGTGACTTTGGGTATTTTAATGTCGGTTTTATTTGCTTTATTACCACTTTTAGGTACTTGGTATATTTCACCTTTGGAAGTTTTAAGAGGAGCAAAAGATAATTTACAAAAGCCAAAAAAAGCTCGAATATTCATTTTTATGGCTATTCTTCTTTTTATCTTTTTATTTTCCTTTTGGATATTAAAAAGTGCTGTTAATGGAATCATATTTACGTTTGGCATTTGTATTACATTTGCAATAATGGCTGGTGTTACCAATATATTTATCAGGGTAATAAAAAAGTTTTTCCCAAGTTCTTGGGGATATACAAAACGTCAAAGTTTATTAAATTTATTCAGACCCAATAACCAAACAATGGTGTTGGTCTTGGCTATTGGATTAGGTACTTTTCTAATAAGCACCTTATATTTTACCAAAGATATATTATTGGCAAAAACATCTATAGAAAACAAAAAAACAGATGCGAATATTATTTTAATGGATGTGCAAAGCAATCAAGAATTGGCACTTTTAAATAATTTTAAAAGTAAAGATTTGGAAGTGATTGATAACATACCCATCATTACAATGCGAATAGAAAAAATTAAAGGAAAATCTGCGAATCAAATTAGAAAGGACTCTACTTTAAATATACGAAAATGGATGCTAAATCGAGAATTTAGAGTTTCCTACAGAAGCGTTTTATCAGAAACAGAAGAATTATTAGAAGGGACATTTATTGGAAAAGCTGAACAAGGAAAACAAGTTTCTGTATCTATTGCAGATAATCTTGCAAAAGACGCTAATTTAAAAGTAGGGGATACTGTTGTTTTTAATATTCAAGGTGTTTTAATGGAAACCAATATTGGAAGTATTAGAAAAGTAGATTGGAGCAGTATGCAGGTCAATTTTCTGATTTTATTTCCAGAAGGTGTTTTAGAAAATGCGCCTAAATTTAATGTGATAACAACCTATGTACCCAGTGAAGAAAGTTCTGCGAAATTGCAAAGAGATTTGGTGCAAAATTTTCCTAATGTTACTATTTTAGATTTACGACAAGTATTTACTATTGTTGAAGATATTTTAGATAAAATCTCTTGGATTATTAATTTCATGGCCTTTTTTAGCATTTTAACAGGTTTTATTGTACTAATTGGCTCTGTTAGAAACAGTAAATACCAACGCATTAAAGAAAGTGTGTTGTTAAGAACTCTAGGCGCAAAAAGTAAACAAATACTACAAATTACAGCTTTAGAATATGTGTATTTAGGTTTATTAGGTAGTTTAATAGGTGTTTTATTGTCTTTGGTAGGCAGCCAATTATTGGCAACTTTATTGTTTAAAGAGCCTTTTATTCCTTCATTAGTTCCGTTTTTTATTTTTTTGCCAGCAGTTACTGTTTTAGTCGTTGTTATTGGTTTGAGTAATTTAAAATCGGTTTTAAGAAGTCCGCCCTTAGAGGTTTTGAGGAAAGAGGTATAAATCTAAAGACATTATACCTGTCTGCCGACAGGCAATCTGAAATTATGTAAAATATCGTTAAAATCGCTATTACGCTAATTTTTATAAAATGTACTATAATGTTCTGCGATATGTAATCTGAGCTTTGGTTAAAAGCGAAAGTTCTTTGTACACTTTATTGGAAAAAAAATTTATTCCTGAAAATTTTCTACTATAATGTTAATTACATCGAGTATACCAGATACATAAGTCCTCATTTATCATATATAAAAATGAGTATATACTTTTTTACACGAGTGCTTAGGAGGGAAGTGTTAATATCTATGAAATGGAATTGTACAATTTTTTAGTAGCTTTCAAATTTTTAAAATAAAGAGACCAACTTGCAATGAAGTTGGCCTTTTACATTGTGTGAATATTTAAAAACAAATAATTCAAAGATATTTTTAATTCGACACAACATATGATTTGTTATTATTTTTTGTGTTAATTTTAAATTTTAACTGTTTAATTTTATCGTCCATTCTTAATTCAATTTGGTATAACTTGTAAGAATCTTTTTTATGATGATATTTTATAGTTTGAATATTGCTAGATACATACCATTTTTTATTTTCTTTTAGTATCTGATTCATTAATGACATAGGCAATCTCATGTCTGAATATACTTCTGTAGAATTCAGAATTTTTCCTTCTGAATTATACGTTGTTATAATTTTACAATTGTATTCTTTAAAAATTACATCATACGTTGAACTTTTTTTAGAATTAAATCCATCTGCATTTGCTATGTTATAATTTGCGACCATATTTTGAATCTTTTTTATATTTCTAGATTCAACGTCGGAAACCACCTCATTAAAATAGTTCATGTTTTCTGTAACATCAAATTCACTTTGAGCGATGAGTGTTAAATTAAAAGCGATAAGTAAAATGGTAGAGCATAGAGTTTTCATAATAGTATAGTTTTTAAATTAGTATGATGTAAAACTAAGTATCATTAATAAACTTTATACTAAGTACCAACATACATAAATTACGTATGGGTACGTATTTAAGTATTAAAAGCACTTTAATTTAAAGACTTATAAAGACAAGAATATTTCTTTGTTTTTAGTAATCCAGACTGATAAAGCGTCAGAATCAGAGGATAGATCTAATTTTGCAATAATATTGGAACGGTGTTTTTGTACCGTTCGTATTGAAATGGCTAAAAGGTCACTAATATCTTTCGACGATTTTTCTTGAGCGATTAGACGAACGATTGTACGTTCAGAGGGAGAGAGGTATTTAATTTTTTCAAGTTCAGGATAAATTTCTGTTTTAAAAACCTCATCAAAAACTTTGCTTGCATAAAATTCATCTTTCATTACAGCTTGTATGCAATTCTTAATTTCTAAAAATGGTTCATCTTTAAGAAGATAACCGGATACCCCCATTTTCTTAGCCTTTAAAATGACTTCTTTTTCTTTATAGGAGGTTAGAATAATAAATCGGGTCAATGATCCTCTTGCTTTGCATTTTTTAATAACTTCAAACCCTGTTAATAGGGGCATATTAATATCTAGTATAGCAATGGTTGGTTTTTTTGAATCTATAATTCCTAGAGCTTTCGCACCATTAGAAGCGCCTTCTAATACGTTGAATCCATATTCAGTCAATTCATGCATTAACCCTTTTAAAAGCATTGGGTGATCATCTGCAACAAGTATAGAAATCTTATGATTCATTTTTCAGAGGTATTGTTAAAATAAAATTAGTACCAGTATTTAGCTCACTATCAATAGAAAGTTGTCCTTCTAAGATTTTAATACGTTCAAAAATGGTTTTTAAACCTAAGGTATTTTGATTCTTACTGTCTTCTAAATTAAATCCTTTTCCATTATCGGCAATTAAGGTAATAATCGATTCTTTTTCTTTTTTAATAGAAACCGTTACCGATTTTGCTTTGGCGTGTTTTACAATATTTGTTAAACATTCTTGTATTAAACGATAAAAGTTTAAGCTAGCAGACTCTGTAAAATAGGCATCAATTGGATCTATATCCACGGTAAAAAATAATTTGGTCTGCTCGTCATATTCATCAACTAATTGAGTAAGACTTCTAGACAACCCCAGTTCTTTAAGCAATGCTGGGTACAAACCTCTAGAGATACTTCGCACCTCTTCAAGGGCGTCATTAGTGAGGTTTGTTAACTCTATTTGAGCTGTATTTTGAGATTTTCTTTTAATTAAAGTTAATTTTTGACCAACACTATCATGCAATTCTTTAGCAATTCTGGTGCGTTCCTTTTCTTGAGATTGCATGAGATCTTGAGAGAATTTTTCTTGTTGCTTTTTCTCCTTTTTTGCAGTATTTCTAGATTTAGAAACTGTAAACAGTAAAAAGATGGACAAAAGCCCCAAGCCACCAAAAATTAGCCATTGATTTTTAACACTATTTTCAGCATCTAGAAGGGCGATATTACTTTCTTGATTTTCAATAGTTAAACGCTGTTTCTCAGATTCATATTTTATGTGTAAATCATTTATTTTATTTGTTTTCTTAAGAGAGAAAATACTATCCTCCAATATTTGATATTTTTTATAATTGGCTAGTGAACTTTGATAGTTTTGTGCTTTTTCGTCGATCAAGTAAAGTACATAGTAGGCATATCGCTCTTGCTGTAAGGCAAATCCCTTTGCTAAATCAATAGCTTTTAAGGCGTATGTTTTTGCCTCAGATAATCTGTTCATATCTAAGTATGTTTCTGCAATATCATTACAAGTATGCGAAGAATTTTTATGTAAACCCAATTTAACTTGAATAGGTAATGACTTCTTTAAATATTCTAGAGAATTTTCATATTGATTTAAAAATCGATACGAAGAGCCAATATTTTGTAATAGTGAAGCGTACATTTCGGGTGATATTTTTGATGTTTTTGGAAGAATTACCTTGTATAGATCTATAGCTTTGTTAAAAAGACTATCATTTTGAAATCTCATGGCTTCTTTTTGGTAAGTAACAGCTACGCACTGTTCATTCATTATCGTACGATAGTCGTCTTTTAATTCAATAAACATAGCTAAGGAGCGTTCAAAACTTTCACGTGCTTTATAAAAATCTCCAGTATTCAAATACAGTTTTCCAATTCTTTCAAGTGTTAAGGCTATACCAGGCTTGTAATTTCTTTTTTCGTCAAGTTTTAATGACTTAAAATAGTAGTTTAAGCCTATATCATATTCTGCGATTTTAAAATGATTGAAACCTAATTTATAATAACAACGCGATACTTGAGCTGTGTCATCTAATGCTTTAAAGATAGTAAGTGCCTTATTATATATACGAATACTTTCCTCATAAGGGCCTAATTTTTCATAGTATCGAGCCTGGTAAAAATAACCGCAGGCGATTTGGTTTTTATCTTGTAGTTTCTTGGCTTTTTCCAAACCAATATTCACCATAGCTAACGCCTTATCATAGTTTCTGTCTTCAAATAGCTGTAATGCTGATTGATAGTCCTTATTATTGGTAGTATCATATACCAACTTGGTCTGTGCATTTAAACAGAAACATGCACTATAAACTAAAAGAATGAGGTTTTTTATCAAAATTCAACCTGATTTACAGATATTTATCAAATATACTCAAATATAAAAAAAGAAATAAAAATATAATTAGCTAGATTTTAAATGTGTTTTTTCGCAATAAAAAACCAAATATTTGATGGTACTACATACGCTTTTACTTAATCTAAGCATAACATGTAGTAAACTATAGATACACAATAATATTTAATCTAACGGAGCCACAATTAGCTTGTACATAATTACTATCGATATAAGTCTGGCAGCCATTATATCTGATATTATGTGTAAATAGCCTGAAAAATGGCTATATTTTATAAAGGAAGCTTTTAATTATGAATCATCCACAGGATAAACCTATTTATAAAATGTACTATAATGTTCTGCGTTATGTAACTTGAGCTTTGCTTAAAAGCGAAAGTTTATCTACAGTTTCTTAAAAAAATTTATTCTCAAAAGTTTCTTCTACAATGTTAATGGAACACTTTTTATGCGACGACATAGGAGGGAAGCATAATGTGTGTGAAATGGAAAAATAAAACTTATTACATTCTTTTATAGTATTCAATTTGAATATTAGATTATATTCAAAAACACATTAAAGTTAGATCTCAAAATTCTTCGCTAAAAATTTATCTGCTTACTAAAATATTTTACGAACGATTTAAATTTTGTTTTAAATAAGTTTTGTGTCAACAAACGAATATAATTCATTTAAAATACATAATAACAGAATAGTTTACTGTGATAATAATTATATATGAATATATATATAGTTTTGTCATATAAAAATGAATTTAAATAATTATAAATGGTAAAAATAGTATATGTAGGATTTGGAATTGTATCACAAGGATTAGCTGAAATTATTTTAAGAAATAATTCGATATTACCGTTAGCTAAAAATCTAGAAATACAAACAGTAGGAATTTTGGATACAATGAAAGGTAGTAAGATCGATGCTAATGGTATAAATATGCAGAATATACTTGCAAATGCTAATAATGGTGATTATAGTTTATTAACAGAAAATATACTTGACATTCCTAAAGCAATACAAGAAATTAATGCAGATATCATTATTGAGGCTAGTTTCACAGATATTAAAACAGGACAACCAGCACTATCCCATATAGAAACTGCACTAAATTCTGACAAACATGTTGTTACTACTAATAAAGGTCCTTTTGCTGTAGGGTATAAACACATCTTTAATTTGGCTAAACTAAAGGGAAAAACGTTAGCAATTGAAGGAACTGTAATGAGTGGTACACCTATTATAAATGTTTTAAACAATGGTCTTTTAGGTTCAGATATTACTTCTGTAAGTGGTATTATGAACGGAACATCTAATTATATTCTGTCTAAAATGGAATTAGGAATGTCTTATAATGATGCACTTTCACAGGCACAAAAACTAGGATATGCAGAGGCAGATCCTACAAGTGATGTTGAAGGTTTAGACACGTTGGCTAAAGTAATGATTTTGGCAAATGTTGTTTTTGATGTGCAATTAATTCAAGAAGATATTGAAGTGAAGGGAATATCTAAAATTACACTTTCGGATGTAAAAGAAGCATCAGCAAATAATAAGAGATGGAAACTAACTGGAAGCGTTTGGAAGGATGATAAAGGTAATGTTCATGGTTCAGTTTGCCCTAAATTGATACCAATGAATGATTCATTATATGGTATTTCAGATGCTACTAATGCCTTAAAAATCACCTCTAGTATTTTAGGAGATACTACGATAGTTGGAGCAGGAGCAGGAAAAATTGAAACAGGTTTTGCTTTGTATAATGATATCATATCAATAGTTAACGGTTAAAACTCAAAACATGGTGATAGATAAAAAAAACACAATTACTGTACCTGTTTATAATAGTTACACAGGAGATAAAATCGGAACAGTTCCTCAGTCGACTAAGCAAGATGTAATGAATGCACTTGATTTAGCAAAAATAGGAGAGGCTATTGGTAAAAAAATGTCTCCTTCAAAAAGAATAGCAATTCTTAGAAAAGCCGTAACCATAATGGAGCGAGAATTTGATGTATTATCGAATCTTATAGCAACAGAAGGAATAAAAACAATAGTTCAGGCAAGAAAAGAAGTCAGTAGAGCTCTAAATACTATGCAACTTTCTGCAGAAGAAGCAGGAAGAATAATTGGAGCCACCATTCCTTTTAATGCTGTTCCAGGTTCAGAGGATAGAATTGGGTACGAAACCAAAGTCCCTATTGGTATTGTTGTTGCCATTACACCTTTTAATGACCCTTTAAACTTGATTTGCCACAAATTGGGACCCGCAATTGCTGCAGGAAACCCGGTGATATTAAAACCGAGTGATTATACACCTTTAATAGCCATTAAGTTTGGAGAAATTCTTTCTGAAGCTGGTTTACCAAAAGAAATGTTAAGCATAATTACAGGTTCTCCTGAATATTTTGGCGATGCGCTCATTAGCGATGATAGCATAAGATTGATAAGTTTTACGGGTGGAGTGGAAGCAGCAAAAATTATTCAGAAAAAAGCAGGTTTAAAGAAAATAGTGATGGAACTTGGTTCTAATTCTCCTGTAATCGTTTTATCTGATGCTGATTTAGAAGACGCTGTTCAATCTTGTGTTTCAGGCGCATTTTTTGCAAGTGGTCAAAATTGTGTTGGTGTAAAACGAATTTTTGTTGAAGAGGATATTTACGATTCATTTTTAAATAATTTTTCTCAATTAACTTCTACTTTAAAGATTGGTTCACCATTATCTGAAGATATAGATATTGGACCAATTATAAGTAAAGAATCGATTAATCAAATTGATAAATTTATTAACGAAAGTATTGAGCATGGAGCTAAGATAATTAGTGGTGGAAAAACAATTGGTAATTGCTATACACCAACCATATTGGAGGCTGCCTGCAATGATAATATTGCCAATTACAAAGAAGTTTTTGGGCCTGTGGTAACTATTTCAAAAGTAAAAAACTTAGATCAAGCTATAGAGAACTGTAATAAGTCTCCTTTTGGATTACATACGGCAATTTTTACGAATGATATTAGTAATGCACATAAAGCAATTAATGAACTAGAGTGTGCTGGTGTAATGATTAACGATTCTACAGATTATAGAATAGATGCAATGCCTTTTGGTGGCGTTAAAAGTAGCGGAATAGGTAGAGAAGGAGTAAAGTCCGCTATTGAAGCGATGTCTGAAACCAAAGTTGTTTGTTTCAAATTAAAAATATAAACAAAATTTATTTTTTCAATTAGTAATTATAGAGGAGAAGATCTAATCATTAATTTAATTAGATTTTCACCTCTATTCATCTTCTAAATAAATTGGAAACAATGGGTTTTGTGAAAAATCGTAAATCAAAGAGGTTTCTAAACTTTTTACATAATCTTTTGTGACATGATCCATTACAAAATCTCTTAAATGATTTTTATCTCTGACTGCAATGTAAAGCAGAAAATCTATTTGCCCCGCTAAGTGGTAAACATTCACAACCTCAGGCAACAAAGACATTGCGTTTTTAAAATGATCAACTTGATCTTTTGTGTTTTTGGTTAATTTTATAGCAACCATTGCTTCTATATTCGTACCAAGTTTAGAAGAATCAACAAAAGCGTGAAACCCGAAGAATATTTTTTTTCTCTGTAATTTCCGCATCCTTTCAGAGCAGGTAGATTCAGCAATACCAGCTTCTGCAGCAATTTGCTTATTAGATAATCTAGCATTCTTCTGTAGAGTTTAATTATTTGTTCGTCATTTTTCTAATTCGTTAGAGTTTTTTTTCGAATAGTATCCATATTTATTTAACTTGGCCTCATAAAATTTTGGCAAAACAATAGGGAATGAGCGTCATATTTTAGGGTTTAGTAATACGTTTCTTAAGAGTTAATTACAAAATTCAAGCAATTAACAGTTACAATGTTTCCTAAAATATAGCGAATGAGCCGTTCATTGTTTCCAAAAGTTTATGCAGCCTTGAATTTTTGTTTCTTTTGTTTCAAGACAAAAGATAATGAATCATTAAAAAAAGGATTAATTGAAGTTCTAAACATAGCAAGTGCATAGAATTTTATTTTTACTCACATATTTAATTATTTGCAGAAACTTCAAATGTGTTCGTAAATCTCCTAAAAAGTCGATTTCATAAAATTTATGCTCTTGTGGCAATCCACGAGCATCGTCTAAAATTTTTTATTACGTACATTTTATCGAATACGCGATTTTTAATAAGAGCAAAAAGGTTAGCTTTTATTTTGGCGTTGGCAAGCGTTGGATAATTGTATGTAAAATAAATTGCCAGAGCAATTTGATTTTATAAAACAATCGAGCGTTTGGTAGCGGCTATTTTACATAACGGCTAATTATAGATACAAATGTTTTAAAAAACTCTGCGAAGCAAACCGCTTAATAGTTTAATGACCCAAGTTCTAATTATTCTTATGAAAACGAATGCTTCTGGGATATTTTACATAATACTGCATTATAGCTATCAAATGGATAAACCTTTCTTACTAACTAAACAATACATTTGTACTATAATTAATATTATGTTAAATAGGGTTTTTAATAGTAAATAATCTCATTCTAATACTTCCCAGTCACCAGAATAAAATATGGCACTTCTTATAGAGCTATTTACATCTAACCTTGCTTTGTTATTTGAATAAATATATAAGGTAGCATTTAGGTTTTCACTCTTTAGATTTAGAGAAAAGTTTAATGTGTACTGTCCTTTTTTCTCATCAAACTTTTGAGAGTATTTTGAAAACTTCCCATCAAATTGAAAGCCAATATCATTTCCATTATATACTTTGGCAACATCTTGCCTACCAAAATAAGGCATGTCCATTTTTATAGAATCATTATCAATAATAAAATAATTAGAATTTCCAATTAAACTGATATTAGACTGATTACTTCCCATAGGCATTAAATTATTAATTCCACTAACATTGGCAAGTCCAATTGCATTTGCTGATGTTGCTTCAAACTGTATTTTTTTATTTTCTACGGCAGATTTTAATGCAGATAGTTTTTCTGCTGTGGGCATTTCTTTGATACTTCCACAGCCCACTAGGATAAATATTAGGATTAAAAAAGATAGGTGTTTCATAATTTCTCTTTTTAAACTGGTATAATCAATTATTGATTTAAAATTAAGGTATTTGTTTGACATTCACAAAAAATATGTCATATTGGAGCTAATTATAGAGGATGATTATATTACATGTGTTCATAAGTAAATCAATTAACCCCTCCCTATTTAGTGCTTCTTATTTCCTTAAAACAATTCTATAACACGTACTTTTGCAACCATGCAAATTAAAAGAAAATCAGAAAGAGAATTTATTACAATCATGGCTGCTTTAATGTCATTGGTAGCGCTCTCTATAGATGCATTGTTACCAGCTCTTAATGAAATTGGGTATTCTATTGGGATATATGAAACCAAAAATAATCAGTTATTAATTACCATGATTTTTTTGGGCTTAGGATTCGGTCAATTAATTTCTGGGCCTTTATCGGATAGTTTTGGGCGAAAACCTGTTATATATATTGGCTTTTCACTATTTGTATTCGCAAGTTTGGTCTGTGTTTTTGCTAGCAGTTTAGAAATGATGATTCTTGGTAGAATCTTACAAGGTGTTGGCTTGTCAGCCCCTAGAACCATTAGTATTGCCATGATTAGAGATCGTTTTAGTGGAAATCACATGGCCAAAGTAATGTCTTTTGTTGTCGTTATATTTATTCTAGTGCCCATTGTTGCTCCGGCTTTAGGCAAATTATTACTAGATGTATATGGATGGAAATCCATTTTTTATAGTCAAATATTTTTTGGTTTTATAATAGTATTTTGGGTATGGAAACGTCAACCAGAAACTTTAGCCAAAGAAAAAAGAAGAAATTTTAAAGTATCCCTTTTTATTGAGGGTACCAAAGAGTTTATAAAACACAAACACGCCGTAGTTTTTACCTTAGTTTCTGGGTTTATTACGGGTTCCTTCATGGTATATTTAAGTGCAAGTCAGTTAATTTTTCAAGAACAATATAATTTAAAAGAAGAATTCCCTTTTATTTTTGCTGGTTTAGCCGTGGGTGTTGGATTGGCCACTTTTTTAAACGGAAATTTTGTTGAGAAATTTGGAATGCTCAAATTAGTGTCGATTTTTGCATTGCTTTTTACATTAATTTCTCTAACCTACATTACTCTTTTCGCAGGAAAAGAAAATCCCGATAGCACTATTTTAATTCTCTTTTTCGCATTGGAATTCTTTTCATTAGGATTTCTTTTCGGAAATTTAAGGGCCTTAGCCATGGAACCCATTGGACATATTGCAGGGATTGGGGCCGCAATAAATGGTTTCGTATCAACAATCATGGCAGTTCCAATAGCCACCTATATTGGTAGTTTTATCGATACAACTGCCCTACCGCTCTTTATTGGATTTTTTATTTGTGGAATGGTAACGTTGAGCCTTAATTCTCTCTTTAAAATTCTCTCATAAAAAATGACCTCTAGAAATCATCTTTGAAGACGAGTATTGTATCACTGTAAACAAACCCAACAATGTATTGGTCCATCATGCACATCACTCAAGAAATGTTGCCGAAGAAAAATCATTGTTGCAATTATTACAGGCGCAAGTTGGTATCAAATTGTATCCAATTCATCGTTTAGACAGAAAGACTTCAGGGATTATTTTATTGGCAAAAGAAACTCGGTTTGTTGCAAAGTTTCAAGAATTATTTACTAAAAATACAATTCAGAAAATATATTATGGCATTGTTCGTGGCCATACTCCTGAAACAAAAATAATAGATTCTCCGGTAAAAGGAAGAGATGGAAAAGTACACAAAGAGGCATTAACACATCTAAAAACCTTAGAAAAAGTTATTTTAGATATTCCTGTAAAACCCTATGATTCCTCACGCTATAGCTTGGTAGAGATGAAGCCAAAAACAGGCAGAATGCACCAATTACGAGTACACATGAATAAAATTTCTCATCCGTTAATTGGCGACACAAAATATGGTGATAAAAACCATGACATGATGTTTGATAAAAATTTTAGATGTAAAAACATGTTTTTACATGCTGGCAGTTTGGAGTTTATCCATCCATATTCAAAAAAACCACTAAAAGTATATGCAGTATTTCCAGAAGATTGGATTGCCATCTATAAAAAATTCAGTTGGAAAAATCCAACTGAATAATTTATTGATCTATTGAATTAGATTCAAAAGAGATTAACGTATCATCTTCAAAAGTGGGATGTACCTCTATCGGATTGCAACAAACTTCACAATCTTCAATATACCGTTGAGAACGAACACTTTTATCAAAAATCATTGAAATTTCTTCCCAACAATGTGGACATTGAAAAAAATGTTCTAATTCCACTACTCTTCAATAACTTTTAAAACTAACTTTCCTTTTTTATCTCCGCTAAACAAACGTTGATAGGTTTCGTAAAAATTTTCAATGCCTTCGTAAACATCTTCTTTCGACTTTAATTTGCCTTCTTGCATCCATGTCCCCATTTCTTTGGCTGCTTTTGCATAATCCTTTACATAATCCATAACTACCATCCCTTGCATTGTAGAGCGAGTAACCAATAAAGATAAGTAGTTGCTTGGCCCTTCTATTTTTGCTTTGTTGTTGTATTGAGAAATGGCTCCACAAATAACAACTCTTGCATGCATTCTTAATTTACTTAAAGCGGCGTTTAAAATCACACCACCAACATTATCAAAGTAAACGTCAATTCCTTTTGGACATTTTTCTTTCAATGCAGTATAAATATTTTCTGATTTATAGTCAATAGCAGCATCGAAGCCTAATTCGTTTACAACATAATCGCATTTTTCTTTTCCTCCTGCAATACCAATAACCGTACAGCCTTTAATTTTTGCAATCTGCCCAACAATACTTCCCACAGCACCTGCGGCACCAGAAACTACCACAATGTCTCCTTCTTTAATTTTACCAACTTCTGTAATACCAAAATAAGCAGTCATACCTGGCATACCAAGTGTTCCTATATACATTGGCATGGGCGCTAAACGATCGTCAACTTTATACCAACCATCTCCATTTGTAACAGCATATTGTTGCACACCACCCCAACTTGTAACACAGTCTCCTACTTCAAATTTAGGATTGCCATTATTCTTAATAACCTTACCAATAGAACCCGCCCTCATAACATCGTCTATAGCAATTGGTGGGATATAAGATTTTGTATCATTCATCCAACCTCGCATTGCAGGATCTAAAGAAATATAGTGGTGTTGAATTAATATTTCGCCCTCTTTTAATTCTGGAATTTCAGTGTTTTGTAATTCAAAAATATCAGCCTCAACATTTCCAATTGGTCGTTTTTTAAATATAACTTGTTTGTTCATTTGTAAAATTAATTTAATAAAACATAAAGATAAATAAAAATGTAGTTTTAAGCTAATAAAAATGAAGATAGCAAAGGAAATATAAAACGAACTAAGTTCTTATCTAATGAAGCTTTTTTCGGTTTTTTTATGGATAAAAAAACATTTTATAAGTCATACCTAAAATTAAATTTAGATATTTTTTTGTACAACTATTGCTATTTTACTAATCATATAACTTTAATAGTTTGCCAATGCTATCAATGCGATTTGAAACTGATCTTTGGCTAGGTATTGTTTCTCTAAACTTGGTTCAAAAGGGATTGGAGTTTCTAAACTTCCTACTCTTTTTACAGGAGCATCTAAATAATGAAAACAATGCTCTGTAATTAAAGCTGATACATCACTTGCTATTCCACCAAATAATGAATCTTCTTGCAGAACAATCGCTTTTCCTGTCTTTCTTACGGATGTATATATTGCTTCTACATCTAAAGGTTGCAGGGTTCTTAAGTCGATTAGATCAGCATTAATAATAGGGTTCTTTTCTAAAGTTTCTAAAGCCCAATGAACTCCTGCTCCGTAGGTAATAATTGTAATATCATTTCCTTCTTTTAAAAGTGCTGCTTTGCCAATTGGTAGTGTAAAATAGTCTTCTGAAACTTCCTGATATACAGATCTATATAATGCTTTGTGCTCAAAAAATAATATAGGATTTGGATCATTTATTGCAGCTGCTAATAAACCTTTTGCATCTTGTGGAAACGCAGGATACACAACTTTTAAACCTGGTGTTTTTGTAAACCAAGCTTCATTTGTTTGGCTGTGAAATGGACCAGCTCCTACTCCTGCTCCACATGGCATTCGAACCACAACATCAGCTTTTTCGTTCCAGCGATAATGAGATTTTGCTAATAAGTTTACAATAGGATTAAAACCAGAGGAAACAAAATCTGCAAATTGCATCTCCATTACTGCCTTCATACCATTTACAGATAAGCCATAAGCTGCTGCAACTATTGCACTTTCACAAATGGGTGTATTTCTAACACGTTCTTTACCAAATTTGTCTACAAAACCATCTGTGATTTTAAAAACACCACCATATTCTGCAATGTCTTGCCCCATAATTACCAAATCGTCATGCTTTTGCATAGATTGTTCTAATCCTAAAGAAATAGCATCTACGAGTCGAATCCGTTTTTTATTTTCTGAGGGAGGAATATTTTCAAAATCATACGACTTATAAACATCATTTAGCTCATTTTCTGGGGTAGATTTTATGGTGTCTTCTTGGTAAGCTTTTTGTAAGTGTTCCTCTATTTCTGCTTTTATTTCAGCTTTATAAGCTGCATCATTTTCTGCCGTCAAAACACCTGAAGAAAATAAATAGTCTTTAAAGTTTGAGATAGGATCTTTTTCTGCCCAGGTTTTCATCAAGTCCTCTGGAACATACTTTGTGCCACTAGCCTCTTCATGACCGCGAATTCTAAAGGTTTTAAACTCAATTAAAATAGGACGCGGGCGTTTGCGAACGCTTTCTGCAATGTCACTAATTTTTGTGTAAACTTCAATAATATTATTTCCGTCTATAATATGACTTTCCATACCATATCCAACTCCTTTATCAGCTAAATTTTTACATTTAAATTGCTCTGAGGTTGGTGTAGAAAGTCCGTAACCATTATTTTCTATACAGAATAATACAGGTAAATTCCAAACAGATGCTACATTTAAAGCCTCGTGAAAATCTCCTTCACTGGTTCCTCCGTCACCGGTGAATACTGCACAAACTTCTTTTTTATCTTTCAGGGTATTCGCCAAAGCTATTCCATCTGCAATCCCAAATTGTGGTCCAAGGTGAGAAATCATGCCAACAATATTGTATTCTTGTGTTCCGAAATGAAAGCTTCTGTCACGTCCTTTTGTAAAACCGTTTTCTTTTCCTTGCCATTGAGAGAATAATCGATACAGAGGAATTTCTCTTGTTGTAAAAACACCTAAATTTCTGTGCATGGGTAAAATGTATTCCTCCTTTTTTAAAGCAGCAGCAACTCCAACAGAAATAGCTTCTTGACCAATCCCAGAAAACCATTTAGAAATTTTTCCCTGACGCAACAAAATCAACATCTTTTCCTCTATCAAACGAGGCTTTAACATTGAT
>CAXYCO010000015.1:0-71026 GCA_964275545.1 uncultured Polaribacter sp. | reverse complement strand
GTTCAATTAGATTCAGAAGGACATGTAAAAGCAACATTATTAAGAGTATCTGAAGGAATACAATATGACGACAAACAAGGGTATGAAACACTTTCAAAAGAAGACTTAATAAAAAGATATAAATCTAACGATTGGAGTTATAATAATAATTTAGAGCTTGGTTTGGCTACTCTAAATAATGATAAGGACAAAGTTGTTTTTACAGAAGACTTAGAAATGTCTATAAAAAATTATGCCGCTGTGAATCAAGGAGAATATTTATTTCGAGTCAATGTTTTCAACAGAATGAGTTATGTTCCTAAAAGATATAGATCAAGAAAATTACCACTCAAAATCTCTAGAGGATATAAAGATCTAGATGAGTTAACAATTAAAATTCCAGAGGGGTATGCTCTAGAGATGTTACCAGAAACCAAAGAACTCTCTACCAAGTTTGGAAACTATAAAATTACTTTTGAAAAACTAGATGATTCAACCCTAAAATACACCAAAGAACTTTTAATAAAGTCTGGAACTTATGCCAAAGAAGACTATAAAACCTATAGAATCTTTAGAAGAAGTATCGCTAGATACGAGAATACAAGAATTGCATTAATAAAAAAATAAATTACCAAATGAAAGAAGCTTTTAACATAGTATTGTTTTTAATTGGATGCAATACATTTTGCCAAAGTGGACTTACACTCCCAGATATGGGAAGAACATCCATGGATGAAATGAAAATGACTCTATATGATAAAGATTCTACAGCCAATGCAGTGGTTCTTTTTGAGAAAGGGATTACATATCATGATAAAAACAGAGACTTTAATCTAACAACACAATATTATTTTAGAATAAAAATTTTAAATAAACGAGCCTTTAATAAGACAACCATTAAAATTCCTTTTTATAAGAAAGAAAAAGTATTTAACGTTATTGGGGTAACTTATAATTTAAATGACCAAGGATCAATAAAAAAATCATCTTTAAATAGAAAAGATGTTTTTACTAAAGAGATAAGTGCTAGTTGGTCAGAAATATCTTTTACGATGCCAAATATCCAAGAAGGCTCTGTAATTGAGTATAAATATTCATTGAACACACCTTATTTTTTTAATTTAGATGCTTGGTATTTTCAGTCAGATATTCCGAAAATAGTTAGTAAGTATGATTCTTCACTTTTGCTTAATTGGAAGTTTAATATTAGGTTAAACGGTTATTTAGAATTGAATAAAGACAACCCAACTATTAAAAAGAACTGTGTTTATATACCTAATTTAGGTGGCGGATCTTGTATGAGTTTATCTTATGAAATGAATGATATTCCTGCGTTTAAGGAGGAAGATTATATGACTAGTAAGGAAAATTATATTTCTAAACTAAATTTTGATTTAGTGTCTAAAACTGAATATGAAAAAGTAAAAAGTTATGCGGGCACTTCAGACGATGTGAGAGAAAAAGTAACAAACTATATAAAAACATGGGAAGATGCAGATAAAACTATTAGAGATGATTTTTTAGATAACCAAACCTCCATGAAAAGATATTTTAAAAGTGTCTTTCCGAAAAATGTATTCGCAATTGAAAATAATTTAGAAAAAGCTGATAAAATATATAACTACCTTCAAAACCATTTTAATTGGAATAATAAATATTGGAAATCAGAAAAAATAAAACTAAAAAAAGATTTTGAAAGTAAAGTTGGTAGTGTCGATGTTATCAATCTCTCTCTTTATAATAGTTTACAGGCTGCAAATATAGAAAGTTATGTTGCTATTTTATCAACCAGAGAAAATGGTTTTCCTTCAAAATTAACCCCAATTACTAAAGATTTTAATTACGTTATTGTTAAAGTGGTAATTGAAGGAAATGTTTATTTTTTAGATGCCACGGATAAATATTTGTCTTTTGGAGAATTGCCCTTAACATGCTTAAATGGTGATGCAAGAATTTTAGACTTTAAAAAAGGAAGTTATTGGGAGAAAATAAAAACAAGTAAGAAATCTTCCACAACAACTAGAGTTAAGTTGGTGTTAGATAAAGAGAGTAACTTTATAGGAACAATTTCTAAATTTAAAAAAGGCTATGCTGCAAGCAATCAAAGAAAAGCGATTAAAAATAAAAGTAGAGAACAATATTTAGAAGATATAGAATCGGAAAGCCTATATCTAGAAATAGAAGACAATAAAATTATAGATTTAGATAAAAATAATAAACCGTTACAAGAAAAATTTGATGTTACTTTTTTAAGTGAAGTAGATGATTTTAATATTTTAAGAATCAATCCTTTTTTTGATTTAAGAATTGAAGAGAACCCTTTTAAACTTAAAGAGAGAAATTACCCTGTAGATTTTGGTTACCAAAGAAAGTATACTTATTTATTAAATCTAAAAATACCTAAGGAATTTAGAGTTAAGAAATTACCATCAGCAAAAGGAATTTCTTTGCCAAATAATGGAGGTTCTTTTCAGTTTAAGGTTATAGAAAAGAACAATACGATTAATATATTTTACAAATATCAAATTAACAGAAAGCTATATTCTGTTGAAGAATATAATTATTTAAAGAGTTTTTTTAATGAAATTATAAACTCTCAAAAAACATTTATTGAAATTGAAAAAATAAGCTAAAATGAAAAAGACATTAACAATTTTATTACTAATACTAACTACATCTAATTTTGCGCAAGACTATACATTTGGAAAGGTATCTAAAGACGAATTAGCCGAGAAATTTTATCCTTTAGATTCTACTGCAAATGCCGCTTATTTATATAAATATAAGAAAGTATCTTATAATTATTCTGGAGAAGAAGGGTGGGAACAAATTTCAGAAGTTGTCGAAAGAATAAAAATATACAACAAGGAAGGGCTTAATGAGGCTACAAAGCAAATTGCCTATTACAAACCAGAAAGTGGTAGAAATGAGTCCATCACTAGGTTAAAAGCAATTACATATAATTTAGAAAATGGGAAAATTATAAAAAATAAGTTGTCAAAAAAAGAGATTTTTGATGAAAAAAGAAGTAAATCTTGGAGTATTAAAAAACTTACATTTCCATCAGTAAAAGAAGGTGCTGTTTTAGAATTAAGATATAAAGTATCCTCACCTTATTCTCAAACCATAGAGTCTGTTATTTTACAAGAAGATATCCCCATAAAAAAAAATGATATTCATATTAGAGTTCCTCAGTATTTTGTTTTTAAAAAATATTCAAAAGGGTATTTACCAATTAATTTAAAAGAAACTAAAGAAAATAGAACGATTAACTATTCGTTTAGAGAAAATGATAGAGATATTAAACTAAAAACCAGAGAAATTAAACTTTTCGAAAATATATATAAAATAAAAGCAAACGATATACCTGCCTTGGAACAGGAAGATTACGTTGGAAATATAAATAACTATAGATCTACTTTTTCACTTGAACTTTCACATAGGAAATTTCCAAATAGTGCTATAGAACCTTTTGCAAGATCATGGGAAGATGTGAGTAAGCAAATTCATGAATATCCGAACTTTGGATCCGAATTAAATAAGTCAAGTTATTATAAAGATGATTTACAAGTAATTTTAGCAAATTCAAAAACAGATTTAGATAAAATTAATGCTATTTTTCAATGGGTAAAATCTAAAGTAAAGTGGAATGGTTCTTATAGTAAATATGCAGAAAAAGGTGTCAGAAAAGCGTATAGAGAAAGTTCAGGTAACGTTGCCGATATAAATTTAATGTTAACATCTATGTTAAGAAGTGCAGAGTTAAATGCATATCCAGTTTTAGTTAGTTCTAGAGGTAATGGAGTTCCTCTGTTTCCTACTTTAGAAGGTTTTGATTATGTTATTTCTATGGTTAAATTTCCAAATAATTCCTATGTACTTCTAGATGCCACAGAACCTTATAGTTTGCCAAATGTTTTACCAACAAGAGTTTTAAACTGGAATGGAAGAGTTGTAACTAAAAACGGAGCATCTTCTTGGGTAAAATTAACTTCACCTAAATATGCTTTAGAAGAAAATACGGTAACTGCTAAGATTACAGATGATTTTACGGTAGAGGGTTTAATAAGAACAAAATACGATAATTTGAATGCATTAAACTTCAGGAATAGCAATAACCATATAACCGAAGATAATATAATAAGGAAGCTAGAAGATAAATATAAATTTGAAATAGAAGACTATAAAGTTTTAAACAAAAAAGTATTAGGGAAACCTATAGTTAGAAGTGTTCAGTTTATTAGCGAAGATTTAATAGAAGAAATAAATGACAAATTATATATTGAACCTATCATCTTCTTAGCTTCAAATCAAAATCCTTTTAAATTAACAGAGAGAAAATTTCCAGTAGATTTTATAACTACCTGGAAAGATGTTAGTAGGGTTTCAATAGAGATACCATCGGGGTATAAAGCAGAGTTTTTACCTGAAACTTTAGCTATTGGTTTACCAGAAGATTTAGGTGTTTTTAAGTATCAAGTAACACAAGTTGGGAATAAGATTAAAACTATTTCTATTATACAATTTAATCAGGCTATTATATCTCCAGAATACTATGCTGCCTTAAAAGGGTTTTATAATGACTTGGTTAAAAAGCAATCAGAAAAAATAGTTTTGGTAAAAAAAAAATAAAGTAAGATGAAAAAGACATTAACAATTTTATTACTAATACTAACTACATCTAATTTTGCGCAAGACTATACATTTGGAAAGGTATCTAAAGACGAATTAGCCGAGAAATTTTATCCTTTAGATTCTACTGCAGATGCCGCTTATTTGTATAAAAAAAGAAGAACATATTTTGAATTTGTTCAAGGAGGAGGTGGTTTTAAAGTAATAACAGACATTCATATTAGAATAAAAGTATATAACAAAAAAGGCTTTGAAGAGGCTACACAATATGCAAGGTATTACAAGCCAGAAAATGGAAAAAAAGAAAGTGTAAATTCTATTAAAGGATACACTTTTAATTTAGAAAATGGAAAAATTAAAAAAGAAAAACTTTCCAAAAGCGGTGTTTTTGATGAAAAAAGAAACAAATATAGAAGCGTTAAGAAAATTACAATGCCAAGCATTAAAGAGGGGTGTGTTATAGAGCTAAAATATAAACACGTGTCACCTTACAAAAGTATAGATGATTTACAATTTCAGTATGATATACCAGTTAAAAAACTAGCATATAAAATAGAAATTCCAGAATATTTTATTTTTAGTAAAAAAAATAAAGGATATTATTTTATAAGACCTGAAGAGAGTTCAAAAAGTACTTCAATAAATCTAAAGTTTAAAAGTAGAGGAGAAAATGGATCTATTACAAGTACTTCCTTTGAAACAGGGGAGGTAAATTATAGAAAAAAAATCTCTAAATTTAATGCAGAAAATATCCCTGCCTTAAAAGATAATGAGCCATTTGTAAATAGCATTCATAATTATAGAGGTGGTTTGCAATACGAATTAACATCGGTAAATTGGCCTGATTCTGCTCCTGAATATTTTTCAAATACGTGGAAAGATGTAAGCAAGCAAATCTATAAATCCCCTCTTTTTGGTTCCGAATTAAATAAATCTAGTTATTATAAAGACGATTTAACTACAATTCTAAGCACAGCAAAAACAGATTTTGCAAAAGTTAGTGCAATTTTTCAATTGGTAAAATCTAAAGTAAAATGGAATGATTATGTAGGAATATATACAGATAAAGGTGTAAAAAAAGCCTACAAAGAACAAGTAGGTAATTCTGCAGATATTAACTTAATGCTTACGTCTATGTTGCGTTTTGCAGGCCTGGATGCCAATCCGGTTTTGGTAAGTACCAGGTCAAACGGAGTTCCTTTGTTTCCTACTTTAAACGGTTTTAATTATGTAATTTCGATGGTTAAATTTCCTGACAACTCCTATGTACTTCTAGATGCTACAGAGCCCTATAGCTTGCCAAATGTTTTACCAACAAGAGTTTTAAACTGGAATGGAAGGGTTGTAACTAAAAATGGAAATTCTTCTTGGGTGAAATTATCACCTTCCAAACCAGCTCTTGAAGAAAATTTACTAATGGTAAAAATAACAGATGATTTAATTTTAGAGGGTTTAGCCATAACTAAATTTAATAACCTAAAGGCTTTAAATTTTCGCAAGAATTACAATCATTTAAAGGAGGAAGAGCTCATTACAAAGTTTGAAGAAAAGAATAATGTAGAAATAGAAAATTTTAAAATAGCAAATAAGAATGCAATAGGTAAAGCTATTAATAGAAATATAAAGTTTAGAAGCGAAGATTTAGTTGAAGAAATAAATGGGAAATTATACATAGAGCCTCTATTGATTTTAGCCCAACACACAAATCCTTTTAAATTAGAAGAGAGGAAATTCCCTGTAGACTTTATTACCCCATGGAAAGATAAAAATACAGTTTCAATCCAAATTCCAGATGGCTATACGGTATCTTCTTTGCCTAAAACCCTAGCAATAGCTTTGCCAGAAAACTTGGGTGTTTTTAAATATCAAGTAACACAAACTGGTAACAAAATTAAAACAATGTCTATTTTACAAATCAATAAATCAATTATTACTCCTCAGTATTATTTAGTTTTAAAAGATTTTTATGGTCAATTGGTAAAAAAGCAATCAGAAAAAATAGTATTGGTAAAAGGATAATGAGTAAGATAATAACTATTATTTTATGTTTTGGTTCGTTATTTCTTTATGGACAAAAAGAAAAAACAACACCTATAGGGGAGGTAACTATAGAAGAATTAAAAATGCAGTTCTATGAAAAAGATTCAACAGCAAATGCATTAGTGTTATACGAACACGGTAATCTTTATGTAAACCCTAAACGAAAATTTAATTTTACAACTGATTATTACTTTAGAATAAAGATATTAAAAAAAGATGGTTTTAAAAGAGCCACTATTAAAATACCTTTTTATGGAAAAGAAAAAGTACATGATATAAAAGCTGTTACTTATAATATATCTAGTATTGGAGAGATTAAAAGAAACCATTTATTAGAGAGTAATATTTATAAAAAACAAACAAATGAAAAATGGCAAGAAATTTCATTTACGCTTTCTAATATTAAAATAGGCAGTGTAATAGAATATAAGTATTCAGTTACTTCTCCGTATTCGGGAATAGATGATTGGTATTTCCAATCAGATATCCCTAAAATTAAAAGTAATTTTAATGCGGCAATCCTAGGGAACTGGAAGTATAATGCTAGAATTATTGGGTTTTTAAAATTAAACAGAGATAATCCTTCAATAAAAAAAGGGTGTGTCTATATTCCTGGTATAGGAATCGGAACTTGTCTTCTATTAGATTACGGAATGGATGATATTCCTGTATTTAAAGAAGAGAAGTATATGTTAAGTAAAAAGAATTTTATTTCTAGAATATCTTTTGACTTAAAATCTTACACAAATGTTAAAGGAGAAGTAACTAATTACACTAAAACGTGGAAAGTAGCAGATAAGAAGCTTAGGGTGAATTTTTTAGATAACCAGAGCCATAAGAAAAGTTTTTTTAAGAAAAAAGTTGTGCATGATTCTATTCTTTCTAATCCAAGTGAATTTACAAAAGCAAATCATATTTTTCGTTTGATAAAAAATCATTACACATGGAATGGTGATTATTGGCCCACTCAAAAAGTTTCAGTAAAAAAAGCATTTGAAACTAAAAAAGGGAATATTTTTGATATTAACTTGTCTTTATTTAATGCTTTACAAGCTGCTGAAATTGAAAGTAAACTAGTTTTGTTAGCAACTAGATCTAGAGGTTTGCCTACAAAACTATATCCGGTATATGATGATTTTAATTATTTAATAGTAAAAGTTGTTTTAAATGGTGAAATATATTTTTTAGATGCAGCAGATAAAAACCTCCCTTTTGGTTTAATACAATTTGAGGCATTAAATGGCCAAGGGAGAGTAATGGATTTTACGAATGGAAGTTTTTGGGAAGATATTAATCAGATAAAGTCAACTTCTAAAAACACCAGATTATCGTTAATATTTAATGAACAAAAGACAACTGGTACTCTGCTAGTAAAGAGTGAAGGGTATATAGCATTAAATAAAAGAAATCAATTACTAGGCGCAAAAAATGATGATGTTTTAAATGATTTTGAGACTAATTATCCAGATATTGAAGTTGATGAATTTGATATTATTAATTTATCTGAGCCTAATAAAAAACTTATAGAAAAATATAAAATAAATATAGAACATGAAATAATTGGAAATAAAAAAATATTAATTAATCCTTTTTTTATTGATAAGCTTAGTGAGAATCCTTTTAAAATGAATAAAAGAGATTACTCGGTTGATTTCGGTTACAAGAGAAAGACTAGCTATTTGTTAACATTAAAGATACCTGACGGATATATAGTTAAAAAGTTGCCAAAAAATACGTCATTTTCACTGCCTAATAAAGGGGGAGGATTTATTTTTAACGTAATTCAGAAAGCCAACAATGTTAATTTGTCTTTAAGATATATAATTAATAAAAAAGCATACTTAAGTGATGAGTATTTTTATCTAAAAGAATTTTACAATCAATTAATAAAAACACAAGATGTTTTTATAGAGTTGGAAAAAATATAGAAAAGTCAACCAAAATCAAAGAAAAAAAAATCTCTTACAATTGTATGGCCGAGGTATTCTTTACTTCCTCAATAGCAAAAGTACTGTGTGTGCTTCCAATATACTTTATTGCAGTTAATTTTGTTACCATAAAATCACGATAGGCGTCCATGTCTTTTACAAAGATTTTTAAGATATAATCATAGTCACCACTTACGTGGAAACATTCAGAAACTTCTTCTAGTTTTAAGACCTCGCTCTCAAAAGTAGACACATACTCTTTAGAATGCTGAATTAATTTAATGTGGCAAAAAACTAAAAAAGATTTTTCTATTTTGTGCTTGCTAATAATAGCCACATATTTTTGTATTACTTTTTGATTCTCCAACTTTTTTATGCGTTCATAGACCGCAGTGACCGATAAATTTAATTGCAAAGACAATTGTTTTGTGGTTTGCTTACTGTCGTTTTGTAATAAGTTAATGAGTTTTTTGTCTATAGAGTCTAACATGCTAATTTTCTAAAAAAGGAATTTTAAAAGCTGTTTAATGGTTTTTAAAACTGGTAATTCAATCAAATATAGATAAATAAACTATATTTAAGTCTATGCATTGATTTTTTATCTAATATATTGTTATTTTACGTAATAAATAACTACTATTATGAAATTCAATCCTGCAGACAACATTCAAGATTTACAATATTTTGGTGAATTTGGTGGTGTAAATCCATCAATTTCAGATTCTTCAACCTACACATTTATTTCCGCAAAATCCATGTTTGATACTTTTGAAGGAAATGCAGATGGTTGTTATTTGTATTCTCGCCATTCAACACCTAGTAATTTATATCTAGGGGAAGCTTTGGCGGCAATGGAAGGTACAGAAACAGCAAATGTTGCAGCCTCGGGTATGGGGGCAATTACACCAGTTTTAATGCAATTGTGTGGAGCAGGAGATCATGTAGTTTCTAGCAGAACAATTTATGGTGGTACTTATGCTTTCTTAAAAAACTTTACTCCAAGACTAGGCATCAACACTACATTTGTAGACATTACAAAGTTAGATGTTGTAGAAGCTGCCATTACAGAAAACACAAAAGTGTTGTATTGTGAATCTGTTAGTAATCCACTTTTAGAGGTTGCAGATATTAAAGGGTTATCAGCATTGGCAAAAAAATACAATTTAAAATTAGTGGTCGATAATACTTTTTCTCCATTGTCCATTTCACCAGTAAAATTAGGTGCAGATGTTGTATGTCACAGTTTAACGAAATTTATAAACGGCTCTTCAGATACTGTGGGGGGTGTTGTTTGTGGAACCCAAGAATTTATAGATGATTTGCGAAATGTAAATGATGGTGCTAGTATGCTATTAGGTGCTACCATGGATAGTTTACGTGCTGCATCCGTTCTAAAAAATATGAGAACTTTACATATTAGAATGAAGCAACATAGCCATAATGCTGCTTTTTTAGCGGATAAGTTTGAAGCTGATGGGTTAACAACGGTATATCCAGGGTTGACTTCGCATCCTTCACATGCACTTTTTAAATCCATGATGAATGAAGAATATGGCTTTGGAGGAATGCTAACAATTGATGCAGGTTCTTTAGAAAAAGCGAACGCCTTAATGGAGTTAATGCAACAGAAGAATATTGGGTACTTAGCGGTAAGCTTAGGTTTTTATAAAACATTATTTTCTGCTCCTGGTAGCTCAACATCGTCAGAAATACCTGAGGAAGAACAAAAAGAAATGGGACTTTCAGATGGATTAATTCGTTTCTCTATTGGTCTAGATAATGATATTTCGAGAACCTATCAAATGATGAAAGCTTGTATGCTAGAGGTGGGAGTTTTATAGAAAATCATACAAATCAAATATTTAGTTATTTCAACTAAAGATTCACGTTTTAATTGTTTACAAGGGATTTAAAATAAAAGAAAAGGTGGCTTAAAAAGCGACCTTTTTCAATTTGCATACTTTGCTGTAAAATCGTAACATTACAAACAAATAATTTAAGAATGCAAGAGAACAAAAATTCATCAGAAATTAAAATTGAAGATCAAAAAATAATTGACAATAAAGAATTGAATATTTGGGAAGCTTTATTTCCAGTAATCGCCTTAGTTGCAATGTTGGCCTATAATGTTTATGTTTTTGGTGATGATGCCTTAAGTGGAAGTAATCAATTTGTATTGTTATTAGGTGCAGCAGTTGCAGCAGTTGTTGGTTTTAGAAATAAAGTTTCATACAAATCTATGATAGCAGAGGTTTCAGAAAATGTAAAATCTACAGCAGGTGCCATTTTAATTTTATTAATGGTTGGTGCCTTAGCGGGAACTTGGTTAATTAGTGGTGTTATTCCAGCAATGATCTACTACGGATTGCAAGTGTTAAACCCAACAATATTTTTAGCAGCCTGTCTTATTATTTGTGCTGTAATTTCTATTGCTACAGGTAGTTCATGGACTACTTCTGCTACCGTTGGTATTGCATTAATTGGTATTGGAGAAGCATTGGGTATTTCCTTGGGTATGACAGCAGGTGCTGTGCTATCTGGTGCTTATTTTGGTGATAAAATGTCGCCAATGTCTGACACTACAAATTTAGCTCCTGCCATGGCAGGAACAGATTTGTTTACGCACATAAAATATATGGCATTTACAACGGTGCCCACAGTAATTATTACTTTAGTTGTGTTCATTATTATTGGTTTTACATTAGATACCGAAGGGGTAGCAGACGTTAATACTTTATTAATAGACATAGATAAGGCGTTTTATATTTCTCCATGGTTGTTTTTAGTTCCTGTAATCGTAATAGCCTTAATTGTAAAGAAAACACCCCCTTTAATTGCATTATTAGCAGGAACCATATTAGGTGCTATTTTTGCATTGATCTTTCAGCCAGCCGTAGTTGCTCAAATTGCTGGAGTCGAAGAATTAGATTTCCCTACAGCATATAAAAGCATCATGCAGGCTATTACCGTAGAAACTTCTGTTGCCACAGAAAATAAAGCTTTAGCAGATTTATTTACTGCAGGTGGAATGGCTAAAATGCTAGGAACAATTTGGTTAATATTATGTGCAATGGTTTTTGGAGGAATTATGGATGCAATCGGAGCCCTAGCAAGAATTAGTGCTTTTATGTTAAGTCTTTTTGATTCTGTTTTCGGCTTGTTTGCTAGTACCGTTTTTACGTGTATAGGACTAAATTTTACAGCTTCAGACCAGTATTTAGCAATTGTTGTACCTGGGAAAATGTACGCAAAAGCCTATGCTGACAAAGGTTTAGCACCAGAAAATTTAAGTAGAACTTTAGAGGATTCGGGTACTGTAACTTCAGTTTTAATTCCTTGGAATACCTGTGGTGCTTATCATTCAGGAGTTTTAGGAGTGCCTGTTTTTGATTATGCATTTTATGCAGTTTTTAATTGGTTGAGCCCTTTTATGACCTTATTGTTTGCTGCTTTTAATATTAAAATAAAGCAGTTGGTTAAAAAGTAAAATAGGGACATACTATTTTTGAAAAAGTATTTTACAGGCAATAATAATTTTTTGAGTGTGATAGTTAAAGTAGTTTAGCCATAGACAATTAAATCAATGACCATAGTTGCAGATCCCATCGCTATTTCTTTTTATGCCTCTAAAGGATTTTATGAAATTGCCAGCAAAGAAAGTGCTATTTCTAGTCATTTTCTGCTTGTAATGCGAAAAGATTTAGGACTATAGAAATTAAAAGGAGTATCCAAGGACTTCCATGCAGCAAAACATCAAACCAATCTTTAGTCTGCATAGCATCTTCACCAGAAAAGGCATTTCCTCCCAAAATCCATTGCAGTTTCCCTAAAATATGAGGCGGATTAAAGGGCGCTAAACCAAGACTTAAACTTGCTATTAAAAAGAGTTTCCAATGGTGTTTAAGTGCTTTTTTCAACCGTTTATAGACTTTTTCGTATTTGCCATATTGTGGCTATATAAACCAATTCCAAACCAAACCAAACCGGACTGTAAAATCTCTGTAAGGATAATTGGGTGCAGAGAAATAATTCTTTTTTGTGAAATCAGAGGTTACATTATCAACCTTTAAATACAAACGGGTTCTTCTTACTTGTGCATTAAAAAAAACATCAAAAGTAGGAAAGCCTATTTCATCTGTATTTTGCAAGGTAAATTCTGCCAATAACGGATTGTAGGCATTGGCTTTGTATTTGGTAAAATATTTAAAAGTGACACCAATATTTACAAGCATTGGTTTTCCTTTAAACCAATAGTCTGTATAGTAAAAAGTATTTCTAGTAACAATTTCGGGTACCCTAAAAACAGAACTTCCACTACTAACATTTTGAAACATAAAAGTATTGTCTAAAGCGAATTTTCTGTACTTAAATTCACGATTTACTTTCACTTTTAAATAGGTTATTTGATTGGTAAATTGCTGAGGGGAATTGTTTTCGTCAAAATATGTGTAATTATCAATATTCGTAAAGTTTAATGAGGTATTTATCCAGGGTGAACTCATTTCAAAACCTACATCTCTTGTATTTACATTGCTAAAATTATTTTGCCAATTATAATCATCGTAGGTACTTTGGTGTAAAAGAGTATTGAAATTAGCAGATTTAGAGCTAATTAATACACTTCCTTTCAAAACAAACAAGCTATCTTTTTTATAGATCGCTTCTCCTTTTAAAAAGTTTCCAGACAATCTGCCAGCACCTGGAGTTAAATTACCAGTGACATTGAGTTTAAAATTCTTGATTTTTGCATTCCAATCTGCTCCTACAGAAATCGCATTTCCTTTTAATTTTGTTTTGTTAATTGAACTTGCAGTGTTTAAAATGGTGTCATAGCCGTAAGAGTAATTGGTAAAATTAACTTTGGCTTTAAACTGACCAAGAACATATTTAGAGTTAAATTCTAGATTTAATTCGTTATTAGTAATCTTTTGTTCTACATCAGAGTTTTTTGCTTCAGATGCATTAATATCTCCAAAAATTGATGTCGTAGAAGTTGTTTGATTGAACCGATACATTTTGTCTTCGTTGGTAAGAATGTGTCCAATTTTTAAGTTGCTAAAATCTTTTTTGTTCACGGTATCTTTGCTTGCTAATAACTTGTAGCTATGTTCTAAATAAATCCTGTTTCCATCAAATTGATTTTCAGCATCAATTAAATTAACATCCAATCTACCTCTATTCTCAAAATTAGGATCTTCTGTAATAAAACTATTTAAAGAACTAGTTGTAAGTCCACCACTTTCTTGATTGAATAAGTCTTGCCTGGCAATATGACCTCTAATCTCATATTGGTTTTCTTTGGTTCTGTATTGGAATGTTGCTCTAAAATTACCGTGACTTGCTAAAGATCTTCTGTAAGCTCCCAATGAACGAATCCCTTTGTAAGATAGAGAAACATTAAATCTTTTAGAAAAATTTAGTGCAAATAGTGCGTCTAATACTTGGCCTTGTTGCAAACCTGTTCTGTATAAAATCTCTGTAGTTGGTGTCGGAACTTCAAAGTATTTTATATTATCAATCTCATAATAATTAAACTGTTTTGCAGTAAAACCAATATCTGGAAGTTGCTTTAAATTATTAAAACTATGTCCTAAATTATTAAAAGTTTGTCCTTGATTATGAAAGCCTAATAATTCGAAGTTATCTGTTCTTAAAAAATTGAATATGTACTCTTTCTGGATAGTTAATGTAGTATCTATATATGAAGTGTCTCTTTTGTGGGAAAAAACTTTATAATCAGTATATTTTGTTTTTCCTGAGAGTTTTACTTTGATTTCTTTGGTATTTCTAAGACTATCGTTAACAGAGGTGTTATTAATTTTAAGGTCACTTATTCTCTTTCCGATTTTTTGAGAAAAAAGAGTATTAGAAAATAATAAAAGACTGGTTATAAGGAGAAATATTTTTTTTATCATACTAAATATTCACTAAAGCAAATGTAAAATAATTAAACGATAATTTGTACGAATAATTTCAATAGAAACTGTTAATTTGTAAATGCTTAAATTAAATCATAGTGGTTTTTCTTTAGAGGTTGGAACAGATGAGGCTGGAAGAGGTTGTTTATCTGGACCCGTTGTTGCTGCTGCTGTAATTTTACCAAAAGATTTCTTTCATCCTTTTTTAAATGATTCTAAACAGTTGTCTGAAAAAAAGAGAGAAGAATTAAAACCATTTATAGAGCAGAATGCGTTGGCTTTTGGTGTGTCCTTTGTTTGGCAAGATGAGATTGATGAAATTAATATTTTACAAGCATCTATTACAGCAATGCACCGTTCAATTAATAAGTTAAAAATTACACCAGAATTTATTATTGTTGATGGGAATAAATTTAGAGATTATAAGAAAATTCCCCACAAAACAATAGTAAAAGGTGATGCGAAGTATATGAGTATTGCAGCTGCCTCCATTTTGGCAAAAACACATAGAGACCACTATATGAAAAAAATTCATCAAGAATTCCCTATGTATAATTGGGCTAAAAACAAAGGGTATCCAACCAAAGAACACCGCAATGCAATTCGTGAATTTGGTGCAACAAATTATCATAGAAAAACTTTTAAATTGTTGCCAGAGCAATTAAAGTTGACACTGTAGTTTTTAGAGGCTACTTACTGCGTTCACTATTTCCTTTTTGTTTCTTAATAATTTTAAAACAAAACGTACAATTATGACCAAAGGTATTTGCAGACTTATAGAATTATATTGCTAAGAATCTCATTCAATTATTCTCTAATTATTTAAAAACTTCAACTATTTTTACAGTCCAAATTTTACAAGATGATTAAAAAAACACGTGCTGAAATTACCAAATGTATACTTCATAAAGTTGCTAATAAATATAATAGTGGTCACAATGTTTTCTCACAAGATTGTATACGTTTTGATCAAGAAGGCTATGATTTAATGAAGAGCTACTTATTAAAACCATTTGGTGGTTTAACACAAAGCTATCGTTTTTCTCATCATGCAGATGTTCGATTAAATGAGTTGAATAATTATGCTTCAGAAGTTTTCAAAGAGGAAAGTAGTTTTATAGAATACTCTAAAAACATTGTAAATCATTTATATGAGCAATCTAATTCTGCACAAATAAAAACAGGAGATGTACTTGTTGTTTTTATTGAAGGAATAGAATATAAAGATGTTCTTACAGAAGCAATTGGTATCTTTAAAATTGAAAATAAAGTTGATTTTTTTCAAACCTATTTAGATGACAATGATAGTTTTGATGTGGTTGTTCAAAAAGGGATATCAACAAAAAAAATAGATAAAGGGTGTCTAATTCTAAATACTTCAGATACTGAGGGGACCGTTGTTTTATCTATAGATAATAACAATTATGATGCTCAATATTGGATTAAGAATTTCTTGAGTGTAAAACTGGCAGATGACTACAACTCTCATACGCAGAGCTACCTAGAAATGTGTAAAGAATTTTCAGAAGAAGTTATTAAGCCAGAGTTAGGCATGCAAGAGCAAGGTTCTTTTTTAGCAAATACAGTCGATTATTTTAAAGAAAATGAATCTGTAGATTATGCTACTTTTAAAGATGAGGTTTTCGAAAAAGACAAGCACAAAGAATTATTTGATGATTACAAAAAACACTTTGAAACCTTAAACGACGTATTAATTAGAAATAACTTTGACGTTTCTGGAGTTGTTTTAAAAAAAGAAAAAAGCAAATTAAAGACCGAGATTAAGTTAGACACAAACATCAATATTAAATTAGATGTAGATGCTCCAGAAGCAGCTTCAGAATATCTAGAAAGGGGATATGATGAGGAGAAAAAAATGAAATATTATAAAGTATATTTTAACGAAGAAAAGTAATATTTAATTTTAGGTATTGTTATTTAATGAATGTATTTTTATGAAACTATAAATTCATCAACATCAAAAAGCACTTTAAAGTGCTTTAAAATTTTTTCCTTTATCTCTACTAAATCTATTTTTTTTCCTAATTCAGATTCCATAGATGCCACTGCTTTTCCTCGAATACCACAAGGAATAATATTGTCAAAATAGCCTAGATTTGTATTTACATTTAGAGCAAAACCATGCATGGTTACCCAACGTGAAGATCGAATTCCCATTGCACAAATTTTACGAGCAAAAGGTGTCCCAACATCCAGCCAGACTCCAGTTTCGCCATTACTTCTCTCTCCTTTTAAACCATATTCAGCAATGGTTAAGATGATTGTTTCCTCTAAGAGACGAAGATATTTATGAATGTCTGTAAAAAAATTTTCTAAATCTAAAATAGGATACCCAACAATTTGCCCAGGCCCATGATAGGTAATATCACCTCCCCGATTTATTTTATAAAAAGTTGCACCTTTTTCTTTCAACTGCTCTTCATCCAACAAAAGGTTGCCTAAATCTCCACTTTTCCCTAGTGTGTATACATGGGGATGCTCCACAAATAAAAAATGATTTTTAGTTATATTTTTGTTATTATTCCTACGATTATCAATTTTCATATCCACTACCTCTTGTAGTAGATCTGTTTGATAGTCCCAAGTATCTTTGTAATCTTTTACAGATAAGTCTTTTAATAAAATGGTTCTATTCATAAATATTACTGCAAAGATAATTATTTGATTATATTTGGTGTATCTGTTTAAATAAAATAATCCCTTATTATGAAACTAAAATTACAATACTTTTATCTAATACTTTTTCTGTTCTCTGCTTTTTGTTCATTCGGACAATCAGAGAAATGGGTTTTAGTTTCTGAAAAAGAAAATAACTTTTCTAAAAAAGAATTAAAGTTAAGAAAAAATATTCCTGTAAAATCTAAAGTGTATTCTCTCAATTATAATGCCTTTGAAAAGAATGTGAAAAATATACTTTCTAAAGGTAGAAACGTAATTCAATTTCCAACGGCTAAAGGTGTTGAAGCTTTTTCTATTAAAGAAGCGCCATCAATGGCAACTGAACTTTCTGAAAAATTCCCAATGATTAAATCTTTTGTCGGAAAAGGTATCGATGATCCTTCTAAGACAGTGCGATTTAGTTTCGGTACAGATGGTTTACACATTATAGTATTTAGTGCAGGAGATAAAACTTTTTATGTTGATCCATATACAAATGACAACAATATGTATATAGCTTACAGTAAAGGAGACTTAAGTAAAATACAGTCAGATTTTGAATGTATGGTTGATAATGAGATAAAATCTAATAATAACTTCTCAACTAATAATGCCAATGACGGACTGTTACGAACTTACCGTTTAGCTTTAGTTTGTTCCGGCGAATATGCACAATTTCATTTAAATAGACAGGGGGTTCCTTCATCGGCTACAGATGCAGAAAAAAAAGCAGCAGTTTTATCAGCAATGAATACCTCTATGACAAGAATTAATGGGGTTTACGAAAGAGATTTAGGGGTTAAAATGGAAATTGTAGCAAACAACGATAAAGTTATTTTTTTAGATGCTAGTACAGATAATATTACAGATGGTGATGCAGGAACAATGATTAATCAAGTTCAAACAATTTGTGATAGCGAAATTGGAGATGCAGATTATGATATTGGACATATTTTTAGCACTGGTGGTTCTGGTCTAGCAGGTTTAGGTGTGGTTTGTGTTTCTGGTCAAAAAGCTAGAGGTGTAACAGGCATTGGAACTCCGGTAAATGATCCTTATGATATCGATTATGTTGCCCATGAAATGGGACATCAGTTTGGAGCGACTCATACACAAAATAATTCCTGTAATAGAACGAACTCTACTGCAGTGGAACCAGGAAGTGCATCCACCATTATGGGATATGCAGGAATTTGTGCACCGAATGTTCAAAATAATAGTGACGATCATTTTCATGCGGTTAGTATCGATCAAATGTGGTCTACAATTCAAAGTTCAGCATCTTGTGGAGCGACTACTTCCAATGGAAATAGTACACCTACTTCCAATGCGGGTGAAGACCACACAATTCCTAAGTCTACGCCTTTTGTTTTAAGAGGATCAGGTACAGATGCAGATAGTGGAAATGTGCTAACTTATAATTGGGAACAAACAGATACTGAAATAGCAACTATGCCTCCAACACCCACAAATACGGGCGGACCTGCTTTTAGATCTATATCTTCTAGTACATCTCCAAACAGATATATGCCAAATTTAGCAACAGTTGTAGCTGGAAATACTTCTAATACATGGGAAGTTGTACCTTCAGTTTCTAGAGACATGAATTTCTCACTTGTAGTTAGAGATAACAACGCTGGGGGAGGAAACAGTGAAAGAGACAATATGAAAGTAACTGTTGATGAAAATGCAGGTCCTTTTCTAGTTACCTCTCAAACAACAGGTATAACTTGGGATGCTGGCTCTACAAAAACAGTTACTTGGGACGTTGCGGGAACAAATACAGGAGATGTAAATACTCCAAAAGTAAATATAATATTATCCATAGATGGAGGTATTACTTTTCCTTATACCTTAGCTTCCGATGTAGATAATGATGGGAGTCATAGTTTTACAGTGCCAGTAACTGGAGGTGGCGATACAACAGAAGCAAGAATTATTGTAGAGGGAAAAGATAATATTTTCTTTGCCATGAATTCTTCTAATTTCACAATTCAAGAGTCAGAATTTGCTCTAGCTGTTGCTAGTCCAGAAGCAAGCGTCTGCTCACCAAATGATGCTGTTTATGATATTACTTACAATACTTTTTTAGGTTTTACTGGTACTTCAACCTTTTCAGTATCAAACTTACCAACAAATGCAACTGCAACATTTAATCCAGTAACTGTATCAGCAGACGGAACCCCAGTAACTCTTACAGTTTCTGGTATATCTGGTGTTGCTCCGGGAGCCTATGATTTTAAAATTATTGCTACCTCAGGAGCCATAAGTAAAGATGCAGATGTTCGTTTAGAGGTTTTTAATGGAGTGCCTGGAAATGTAACATTAACAGCACCGACGGATGGAAATGTAGATGAATCTATTACACCTACCTTAGCTTGGGATGCTGATGATAATTCAGCATCTTATGAAATAGAAGTAGCTTTAGACAATACTTTTACTACTATTGTTAATAGCGGAAGTTCATCTTCCAGCTCTTATGTACCTTCAGGATTAAATCAAACTACAACCTACTATTGGCGTGTAAGAGGAAAGAGTCCTTGTGGTACCGGTAGTTTTTCTTCTGTGTTTAGTTTTACAACATTAAGTTGTACGGCCTGTGCTTCTGTTGGAAATACCACTTATGATACAAGCACAACTTTAGTTAAGTTTAACACTATAGATAATGCAACTACAAAAAGAGATGCAACTGGTTCTAGACAAGGTTATTTTGATTATACTGCTATCTCTACAGCTGTAAAAAGAGGCGAAACTCACGAAATAACGATACATGTCAATACAGATGATGGAGCACAACAATATACTGTACATTCTTTTGTTTGGATCGATTGGAATCAAGATTGTAATTTTGATGAAGCAAATGAGGCCTATGATATGGGATCAGCTACAAGTACTGATGACGGTCCAACAGATCTAAGCCCACTATCCATAACAATTCCGCCGGGAGCTAATCTAGGTAGTACTGTAATGAGGGTTTCCTCTAAATATAATATTGATCCAATTCCTTGTGATACAAATTTTGATGGTGAAGTTGAAGATTACACTATTATAGTAGAGGAGGCTACAGCTTCAATTGAAGATTTTGCATTTTCTGGATTTAATATATATCCAAACCCTTCTAAAGGAGAATTTAATTTAAATTTCGAGGTTGTCAATACAGAAAAGGTTTCTATTCAATTATTTGATATCCGTGGAAGACTAATAGGAGAGAAGAATTTCTTTGATACGAATGCTAAATTTTCTGAACAAATTAATTTTGATAAAACAAGCGCTGGGTTGTACTTAGTAAAAATTACTAACGGAAATAAACAAACTACAAGAAAATTAATTATTGAATAACAATTCGTTAAGATTTCTATAACCGGTTGAAGTACTTCAACCGGTTTTTTTGTGAACTAAAGTTTATAGAATTTTGGTATCAATATAAATCAAACTATTTTTGTAATATGTCCATAGAGGTAATTTCTGTTTCTAAAATTTATAAAGCTCAAAGAGTTCTAAAAGAGGTTTCATTTTCTGCAAATAAAGGCAGTATTATTGGTTTCCTTGGTCCAAATGGAGCTGGAAAATCGACGATGATGAAAATTTTAACTGGTTTTATAAAACCAAATTTTGGTCAAGTTTTTGTTGATGGAATTGATGTATTGCAAAATCCGTTGGAAGCACAAAAGCATATTGGGTATCTTCCTGAGCATAATCCTCTATATGCTGAGATGTATGTTCGTGAATATCTAGAATTTCAAGCAGCTATATTTAACACAGATAAGAGTCAAATAGAAATTAGCATAGATAGAGTAGGGTTATTAACAGAAGCGCATAAGAAAATACATCAATTATCTAAAGGCTATCAGCAAAGAGTGGGTATCGCAGCTGCTATTTTACACAATCCAAAAGTACTTATTTTAGATGAGCCCACAACTGGTTTAGATCCAAATCAATTGGTAGAAATTAGAGAGTTAATAAAGGAGTTAGGAAAAGAAAAAACGGTGTTGTTTTCTACCCATATTATGCAAGAGGTAGAAGCAGTCTGTGATCGGGTAATTATCATTAAAAAAGGTGAAATTTTAGTTGATAAAAAGTTAATTGAACTTCAGAATAGTCGTCATCAAATAATAGAAGTTACATTCAATGTTTCTATTGATAAAACGATATTCAGTAATTTGTCTAGCCTAATTTCATCAAGGTCAACACTCGAAAATACTTGGGAATTAACTTTTAATTCTGAGGAAGATATGCGCTCTAAAATTTTCGATTTATCCAAAGAGAATAATATAAAAATTATTGGACTGAACGCGCAAAATAAAAATTTAGAAACCCTATTTAGGGAAATAACTTCTTAATTTAACTTGTTATTAATTTACAGTTAGGAGTTTTAATTTTTAATTTAACTTATATTTAATTTGCTGACTATCTAAAGTTGCGAGTAGTTCATTAGAAATATGAACTTTAGTATTTCTACTCGGTAAACTCACCTCTAATTTCTCTTTTTCATCCCAAACCGTAAAATTTAAAGATTGTTTACCAGGTTTGTTCTTTAAAATAGTTTCCAAATTCAAAATAGTATCTTCCTTAATTTCTGCTAAAGAAAGTTGAATAGTTACTTTTTTACAGAGTTCGTCCATAATATCATGCAATAATTTCATCTCTGTAAACTTTAATCTTGGTTCTCCTGTAACACCCTCTTTATTTGTCCATCCAGGTTGTATTGTTGAGCGAACAAATAGAAAAGAATTTGGCACTAAAAAGTGTTTCATTCTTAAATAATCTTCTCCAAAAATTCTAAATTCGTTGCTGTCTCCATAATCTTCTATGGTAAACATTGCCCACCCTTTTCCTGCTTTAGAAACCCTATGTTGTACATCAGAAATTATTCCAGCAAAGGCCAAATTCATTCCTACATATTTTGCAATATCTCCTTTAAAATGCTTTAGTGAAGCATTACAAAATTTCAATTCATTTTTAAAATCATCTAAAGGATGCGCAGAAATATAAATTCCAATGACTTCTTTTTCTTGAGACAAAAGCTCCATGGTTCCCCAAGTCTCACACTCAGGAATATCAGGTTCTGGAAATTGTACTGTAGATGTTTCGCCAAACATAGAGACTTGTGAAGAATTTTCATTTTCTTGATATTTACTACCAAACTTCATGGCGCGCTCTAAAAAAGTCAACCCTTTTTCGTCTGTAGAAAAATATTGAGCTCTGTGCGTATCAGAAAAAGAATCGAAAGCACCAGCTTTTACCAAGCTGTCGAACGACTTTTTATTGGCAGCGCGAAGGTCTACTCGTTTAGCTAAATCAAAAATAGATGTATAATTTCCATTTTCTTTTCGTTCTTTAATAATAGCTCTTACTGCAGAAGCACCAACTCCTTTTACAGCAGCCATTCCAAACCTAACAGCACCCTCTAAGTTTACAGAAAACTTCAAATAAGATTCATTTAAATCTGGACCTAAAACCTCTAATCCCATACGCCTACATTCTTCCATAAAGAATGAAACTGATTTTATATCATTCATATTATTTGAAAGTACAGAAGCCATGTATTCTGCAGGATAATGTGCTTTTAAATAGGCCGTTTGATAAGCAATCCAAGCATAACAAGTAGAATGTGATTTGTTAAAGGCATAACTAGCAAACGCTTCCCAATCTTTCCATATTTTTTCTAATTTATCTGCATCATGGCCATTTGCAGCTGCTTGCTCCACAAATTTAGGCTTCATTTTATCCAATACTGCAATTTGTTTTTTTCCCATTGCCTTACGCAAAACATCGGCTTCACCTTTAGTAAAATCGGCCAACTTTTGAGAGAGTAACATTACTTGCTCTTGGTACACTGTAATACCATAGGTTTCTGCCAAATATTCTTCCATAGCAGGTAAGTCATATTCGATATCTTCTGTGCCGTGTTTTCTATTAATAAAACTTGGAATATATTCCATAGGGCCAGGTCTGTACAAGGCATTCATTGCAATTAAATCAGCAAAAACAGTTGGTTTTAAAGAACGCATGTGTTTTTGCATTCCTGGAGATTCATATTGAAAAATACCAACGGTTTCTCCTTTTTGAAATAGTTCGTACGTTTTTTTATCATCCAAAGGAAAATTTTCTGGATCTAAAATTACATTGTGTTTTGCTTTTACAATCTTTACGGTATCTTTAATTAGAGTCAATGTTTTTAGTCCCAAGAAATCCATTTTTAATAAGCCTGCAGATTCAACTACAGAGTTATCAAATTGGGTTACATACATATCGGAATCTTTTGCCAAAGCAACTGGCACATAATTGGTAATATCACCTGGTGTAATTATAACCCCACAAGCATGAATACCGGTATTTCTAACAGAGCCTTCTAACATGGTTGCTTTGTTAATAGTTTCAGAAACTAGATCGGCTCCAAAAGATAAACTTTTTAACTCTTCAACCAACTGTTTGTCCTCAGATCTTAAACCGGCAACTTTCCCTTTACTTTTTTCATCGTCACCAAAAATATTTTTTAGTTTTATTAAAGGAATTAATTTTGCGATTCTATCGGCTTCAAAAAGTGGTAAATCTAAAACTCTAGCAGTATCTCTTATAGAGGATTTTGCTGCCATTGTTCCATATGTAATAATTTGTGCCACTTGATTTGCGCCATATTTATCAATTACATAGTCCATTACGCGTCCGCGGCCTTCATCATCAAAATCAATATCAATATCGGGCATAGAAACTCTTTCCGGATTTAAAAAACGCTCAAAAAGTAAGTCGTATTTAATAGGGTCTATGTTGGTAATCCAAAGACAATAAGCAACTACAGAACCCGCTGCAGATCCTCTACCTGGACCAACAGCAACGTCCATATTTCTAGCTTCTCGAATAAAATCTTCTACAATTAGAAAATAACCAGGATAGCCTGTTTTTTCAATTACGGATAATTCAAAATCTAAACGTTCTTTGATAGACTCTGTAATTTCTCCGTATCGTTTTTTTGCGCCAACAAAAGTTAAATGTTTTAAAAAATTATTCTCACCACGTTTTCCTTCGTCTTCTATATCTCTCGAGTCTTCAAATTCTTCAGGAATATCAAAAGCAGGTAATAAAACATCTCTTGCAAGTGTAAATATTTCAATTTTATCAACAATCTCTTGAATATTAATAATTGCTTCAGGTAAATCCGCAAAAAGCGTTTTCATTTCATCTGAAGATTTGAAATAATACTCTTGATTTGGTAGACCATATCTATAACCGCGACCTTTTCCTATGGGTGTAGCTTGTTTTTCACCATCTTTTACACATAATAAGATATCATGCGCATTCGCATCTTTTTTCTCTAAATAAAAGGTGTTGTTTGTCGCAATAACTTTAATTCCGTGGTTTTTAGAGAATTTTAATAACGTTTCATTTACAATTTTTTCGTCTTCCTGATTGTGACGCATCAACTCAATATAGAAGTCTTCTTTAAATTCTTCTTTCCACCAAATTAAAGCATCTTCAGCTTGTTTTTCTCCGAGGTTTAGAATTTTACTAGGCACTTCACCATATAGGTTTCCTGATAAAACTATAATATCTTCTTTGTATTTTTTAATAATCTCACGGTCAATTCTTGGAACATAATAAAAACCATCTACAAAGGCAATAGAAGACATTTTTGCCAAGTTGTGATAGCCTTTTTTATTTTTAGCCAATAGAACAACTTGGTAGCCGTTGTCTTTTTGCGATTTGTTTTTATGATCTTCACAAACATTAAACTCACAACCAACAATTGGTTTCATTGGAGGTTGCTGCTGTTTTGTTGTGATTCAAAATGGCGCTTACAAAATGAAAAGAAGCCATCATGTTTGCCGAGTCTGTCATGGCAACCGCTGGCATATTGTCTTTTGCAGCAGCTTTTATAATAGTGCCAATTTGCATCGTAGATTGCAAAACAGAATATTGTGTGTGATTGTGTAAATGCGAAAATTGAATATTTTCTAGTTCAGCTAAACCTACGGAAGTAGATTTTGTATCTGCTGTATCCTTTAATTTATTGAGACGTTGACGAATTTTTTCACTTTCTCTTTTAAGATTTATATGTTTTAGACCAATAACTTGAATTGGTTTTGGATTTGCTTCTGAGTAATTCTTAAAATAATCTGCATCTACATCTAATTGTTCTTTTGTAAACTCTTTAATACGAATCAATTCTAAAAAACAACGTGTTGTTGCTTCAACATCTGCAGTTGCATTGTGAGCATCACCAAAATTATGACCAAATAAATGATTGTGTAATTCTGTTAATGTTGGTAGTTTAAATTTACCGCCTCGACCTCCTGGAATTTGGCACATAAATGCTGTCTTTTCTGTACACGTATCCAAAACGGGAAGGGAACTCATTTTGTTTTCAATCTCTAATCTATGGAACTCGCAGCCCATAATATTAAGATCGAAATTTAAATTCTGACCAACAATAAATTTTGTTTTGCTTAAAACCTTATTAAATAAAACTAGACACTGCTCTAAAGGAATTCCTTTTTCTTCAGCTAATTCAGTAGAAATTCCGTGAATTCTTTCTGCATCATAAGGAATATTATAATTTTCAGGTTTTATTAGAAAGTCATTGTGTTCTATTAAGTTTCCCATTTCATCATGCAGTTGCCACGCAATTTGAACACACCTAGGCCAGTTGTTTATATCTGAAATTGGGGCATTCCAACTTTTGGGTAAACCGGTGGTTTCTGTATCAAAAATTAAGTACATAAATGGTTTTTTTTGTAGATGTTTTGGGCGAATAAAAATACAAAAACATAAAAGATTTTAGTTTGATAATTTATGCTGACTTATCAACAAAAGGGAAACAAATTAACTGCTTAATAATTAGTGAGTTTTAAATCTTAATAATTAAATTAATTTGTATATTTGCGCCCACTTACTACGAGATAGTAAGAGTATTAATAATCAAGGTCGAGAACCTTAAAAAATTAACAAATTATGTCTGTAAAGATTAGATTACAAAGACACGGTAAAAAAGGCAAGCCATTTTATTGGATAGTTGCCGCTGATGCTCGTGCAAAAAGAGATGGTAAATACTTAGAAAAAATTGGTACTTACAATCCTAATGTGAACCCTGCAATTATTGATTTAAATGTTGATAAAGCTGTAGAATGGTTACAAAGTGGTGCACAACCAACAGATACTGCAAAAAACATTTTATCATACAAAGGTGCGATGTTGAAGAATCATTTAGTAGGTGGTGTAAGAAAAGGTGCGTTAACGGAAGAGCAAGCAGAAGCTAAATTTACTGCTTGGTTGGAAGAGAAAGCGGCTAAAGTTTCTGATAAAGAAGCTGGATTATCAAAAGCACAGTCTGATGCAAAAGCGAAAGCATTTGCAGCAGAAAAAGCAGTAAACGAAGCAAGAATTGAAGCAGCTAAACCAGTTGTTGAAGAGGTTGTTGAAGTAGTTGCTGAAGCAGAAGAGGTTGCAGAATCAGCTCCTGAAACAATAGATGAAGCTCAAGAAAAAGCAACAGAATAAATTATAATTGATACGAAGATGCGTAAAGAAGATTGTTTTTATTTAGGCAAAATCGTAACAAAATATAGTTTTAAAGGAGAAGTTGTTATCAAATTAGATACTGACGAGCCTGAGTTGTATATAGAAATGGAATCAGTTTATGTCGAATTTGGCACAAATTTGGTTCCATTTTTTATTGATAAAAGTTCACTTCACAAAGGAAACCAGTTGCGTGTTCAGTTCGAAGATGTATATTCCGAAGAAGAAGCGAATGCTATTTTAAAATGTGGTGTTTATTTACCCTCTACCATGTTGCCAAAATTATCTGGTGATAAATTTTATTTCCATGAAGTAATTGGTTTCAAAATTGTGGATTTGAATTTTGGAGAAGTTGGAGAAATTGTTCATATAAATGACAAGGCTGCACAACCGCTTTTCGAAATTGACAGAGATGGAAATGAAATTTTTATTCCTATGGTTGATGATTTTATTAAAAAAGTAGATCGAGAAAACAGCACAATACAAGTTGAAACTCCTAAGGGGCTAATAGAATTGTATTTATAGAAAGGTGGCCGAGTGGTCGAAGGCGCTACCTTGGAAAGGTAGTGTACCGGTAACGGTACCGAGGGTTCGAATCCCTTCCTTTCTGCTAAAGTTTAAATGATAAATTTTAAAAGTTCTGTGTTTAATTGCATGGAACTTTTTTTTAATGAATATTATTTTGAGTACACCTTTCAGATTTAAAGAATTTACAATCCATCAGGATAAAACTGCTATGAAAGTTGGTACTGATGGCGTTTTATTGGGTGCGTGGTGTTCTGTAGAGAATTATCCGAATTCAATTTTGGATATTGGTTCTGGAACTGGTGTAATTTCTTTAATAATTGCTCAACGCTCTGATGCACTAACAATAGATGCAATTGAGGTTGATGAAAATGCCTATGAACAATCGGTATCTAATTTTGAGGAATCTAATTGGGGAGATCGTTTGTATTGTTATCATACTACTTTTCAAGAATTTGCTAATGAACTCGCTGAGGAACAAGAAACCTATGATCTAATCGTTTCCAACCCACCATTCTATACCGACGAGTTTCAAACTCAAGACGAGGCAAGAAACAATGCACGTTTTACGTCTTCCCTTTCTTTTGAAGCGTTATTAAAAGGTGTCTCAAGAATATTATCAAAAAAGGGAATTTTTTCTGTGATTATTCCTTGTAAAGAAGAAAATAATTTTATCGATTTAGCAAAGGAAAACAGATTGTTTTTAAATAGAGTATGTAGGGTTAAAGGAAATAAAACATCAGAAATAAAAAGAAGCTTGATGGAGTTTTCTTTTATTCAAACAGAAATTAAAGAGGAAAGGTTAATTATAGAAACTGAACGTCATCAATACACAGAAGAGTATATAGGTTTGACAAAAGATTTTTATTTAAAAATGTAAATTTTCCTTGTTTAAGTTAAGTGAAATTTATTTTTTTATAATGTTTTATCTGAGGAGTCTTTAGAAAAAATGCATCGATATTTTTAAACCATTTAAAGTTCAATATAAAAAGGTTGAAGCAAATAAATTTTTTTCACGAATCTTTGAGAATAATTTATACAAAAAACATCATTGTAACTTTTTTGAATATAATTTTTACCCAATTACGTTTTCTGGATTATATCCTAAATAGGGTACTTCGCTTTCTTTAAATAGTACTCCGTAATTTTCTAATTCTTTTAAAATAGGTTCATAAACTTCTTTTGATATTGGTAACTGAACACCTGGAGTTTTAATTTCTCCTTTCAAAATTTTTAAAGCAGCTATTCCAACAGGTAACCCTACTGTTTTTGACATAGCAGTATAGGTTTGATTTTCTCCTAAAACAATCAAGCTACTTTCTATTTGTTGTTTTTGACCATTAATTTCATAACCAAATATATGCTGCATTACTATCATATCTTTGTCATTTTCCTCCAACGTCCATGAGTCTTCTAAAATTTTTTGAAGCATTTTAGCTGGAGTAGCCTTTTTTAAATTAATTTTTTTCTTCGGATTAAAAAGATCTAGCTCTAGCAATTTTTCCCAGATTAAATCATCTTGATCTATTTTTAAATATGAGCGTAATTTTAATTCCACAGAATCTGAAGGAGAATAAGCCAAGAATAAATTAACAAAATCACGATAACTCATGTTTTCAGAGTTCTCTATTACATATGAATCATCCGTCATTCCTAATTGAACAAAAATATTCCAAGCTCTAGAAAAGCCTATTCTTCGTATAGTTCCTCTATACATTGTTGGGATATCATCTAAACCATAAACACTTCTATATTTTAGAGAGTCTCTATTTGCATAGGCTTCAAATTTTGAGTTGTTAACTTCTAAAAACTCTGTTCTTCTAAATAATTTATGATATGGAATATACTTGTAAGTATGTTCCTGTATAAACATTGCAGCACCGCCTTGGCCAGCTAAAACAACATTTCTTGGGTTCCAAGTAAATTTATAATTCCATAAGTTAGTATCACTTTCTGGAGCAACGATTCCACCACAAAAAGATTCAAACAACAACATTTTTCCGCCTTCGTTTTTAATCCTGTCAATGATCTGCATAGCACTCATGTGATCGATTCCTGGATCTAAACCTATTTCATTCATGAAAATTAAGCCTTTCTTTTTTGCTTCAGCATCTAACTCTTTCATTTCATCAGAAATATAAGAAGCAGTAACCATATGCTTTTCAAATGAAATACAATCTTTAGCTACTTGTAAATGAAACCTTGCAGGCAACATAGAAACTACAATGTCTGCTTTTTTTATTTGATTTTCCCGTTGATTTTTATCAAAAACATCCAAAATAATTGCTTTTGCATTCTTATGATTGTTGATTAATTTATTTGCGTTTTCTGTAGAAATATCTGCAACTGTAAGTTTCAAACTTTCACTTTCAGATTTGTCTAAAAGATATTTTATTAAAGCTGAACTTGATTTTCCTGCGCCAATAACCAATATGTTTTTCATAAAGAAATAATGTATTTTTGTGTAGATACGAAGATACATCAATTGTTTAAAATCTAACAAAAACCACAAATAATGTTTAAAAATTTAGTAATTACCTGTTTTTTAGGAATGTTTGCCATTTTTTTAGGTGCTTTTGGGGCACATGCTTTAAGCGAAAGCTTAACATCAGCAGAATTATTAAGTTTTGAAACAGCGGTTCGTTATCAAATGTATCACGTTATCATTCTATTATTTGTTAATACATACAAAGGGTTTTCTACAATACAAAAAAATAGGATTAGTACTATTTTCTTTGTAGGAATCTTTTTATTTTCTGGTTCTATATATAGCATTAATTTGACTTCAATTACAGCAAAAAGCATATGGTTTTTAACTCCTTTGGGAGGTTTATTTTTAATTATGGGATGGGTACTAATGATTTTTATATTCTTGAAAAAGGGTCTTAATAAATAAATAATAATAAATATTATTTTATAACAAGCCTGTTTTAAAATATTGTTTAATTTTGCTATATATTAAAAACTAAAAAAAATATTGATATGGTAGATACAAATACGAAATCGATTTCGTTAAATAGTCTAGGAATCAAGAATGCTGTAATTCGTTATCAGTTATCTTCTAGTGAGTTACATGATAAGACAGTTGAAAAAGAACAAGGAAAAGAATCTTCTTCAGGAGCAATTGCTGTTAATACAGGTGAGTTTACCGGTAGATCTCCAATGGATCGTTTTATAGTTAAAGACGTTATTACAAAAGATAAAGTTTGGTGGGGCGATATTAATCTACCTTTTGATTCTGATAAATTTGACAAGCTATATGTTAAAGTAACAGAATACTTGTCTAACAAAGAAGTATTTGTTAGAGATAGTTATGCTTGTGCAGACGAAGATTACAAATTAAATATTAGAGTTGTAAATGAATATCCGTGGAGCAATATGTTTGCTTACAATATGTTTTTACGACCAACAAAAGAAGAGTTAAAAGATTTTTCTCCAGAGTGGACAGTCATCAATGCACCAGGTTTTATGGCAAATCCAGAAATAGATGGAACACGTCAGCATAACTTTGCAATTTTAAATTTTGAGAAGAAAATAGCTTTAATTGGTGGAACTGGTTATACAGGAGAAATTAAAAAAGGAATTTTTTCTGCATTAAATTTTATTTTACCAGTGTATAAAAATACCTTACCAATGCACTGTTCAGCAAATGTGGGTAAAGAAGGAGATACCGCTATTTTCTTCGGATTATCTGGTACAGGAAAAACCACGCTATCTACAGATCCAGATCGAAGCTTAATTGGAGATGACGAGCATGGTTGGACGGAAGAAAATACTGTTTTTAATTTTGAAGGCGGATGTTATGCAAAAGTGATTAATTTATCGCAAGAGCAAGAACCAGAAATTTTTGCAGCGATTAAAAAAGGTGCAATTCTCGAGAATGTAAAAATGGATGATAAAGGTGTTGTTGATTTTGCAGATACTTCAATTACTCAAAACACACGAGTTAGTTATCCGATATATCACATAGATAATATTAAAAAACCATCCATTGGTGAAAACCCAAAAAATATTTTCTTTCTAACTGCAGATGCTTTTGGTGTTTTGCCTCCAATATCTAAGTTAACTCCCAATCAAGCAGCATATCATTTTATTTCTGGTTATACAGCAAAAGTTGCAGGAACTGAAGCAGGTGTTACAGAGCCTGTACCTAGCTTTTCAGCGTGTTTTGGTGCACCTTTTATGCCTTTACATCCTACTAAATATGCAGAAATGCTAAGCAAAAAGATGAAAGATGCTGGCGTAAATGTTTGGTTGATTAATACAGGTTGGTCTGGTGGTCAATACGGTGTTGGAAGAAGAATGCCATTAAAATATACAAGAGCGATGATTACTGCCGTTTTAAATGGTGATTTAGGAAGTTATTCATACGAAGATTATCATATTCATTCAGTTTTTGGAGTAGCGCAGCCAAGAAGCTGTCCTGGAGTTCCAACAGATTTATTGAGTCCTAGGGCTACTTGGAATGATGATGAAGCCTATTATAAAACAGCATTCAAATTGTCGAATGCATTTAGAACTAATTTTAAACAGTTTGAAGAAAATGCAAGCGAGGAAATCCAAAGAGGAGGACCGCAACGTTATGCACATTAAATATAAATTTAGTATTCTATCTTTAGAAAACACCTCTACTTTGAGGTGTTTTTCTTTTTTTAAAAGTATCTTTATTGATAGATATTAAATAAGTGTTTCTGTGGTAAAAAAATGGTTTAGAAATATTGGTCCAGGAACCTTAATTGCAGCAGCTTTTATTGGACCAGGCACTGTAACAATTTGCACATTAGCGGGTGTGAATTTTGGGTTTACTTTATTGTGGGCAATGCTACTTTCCCTTATTGCTACCATTGTTTTGCAAGAAATGGCGGCAAGATTGGGAATCATCTCTCAAAAAGGATTGTCTGAAGTTATTCGAGAAGAGATTAAGATTCCGTTTTTAAAACAGTTTATTACTATTTTAATTTTATCGGCAATTGTGGTAGGAAACGCATCTTATGAAGCAGGAAATATTAGTGGTGGAATTTTAGGATTAGAAACTATTTTTGGTCAATTTATTGTTGAAATTGGTTCTTATTCCATTAACTTTATGAGTCTTGTTATTGGAATTATTGCTTTTGTTTTGCTCTATATCGGGAATTATAAATTTTTAGAAAGAACCCTGGTAGCTTTGGTTTTAGTGATGAGTATTTCATTTCTAATAACGGCTATTATTACAAAACCAAATGTTTTAGAAATTGTGAAAGGTATGTTTATTCCCAAATTCCCAGACAAAAGCTTGTTAACAATTATTGGTTTAATTGGAACAACGGTTGTACCCTATAATTTATTTTTGCATGCTTCCTTAGTAAAAGAACGATGGAGCAAAACAGAAGACATAAAATTAGCTAGAAAAGATACCATTATCTCTATTGCTTTAGGAGGATTAGTTTCTATGGCAATTATGATTTCAGCTGCTGCAATTCCGTTTGGAGATATTTCTAATGCAGCAGATTTGGCAAAAGGATTGGCACCTTTATATGGCGATTTTGCTACCTATTTTTTAGCATTTGGTTTGTTTGCTGCAGGAATAACATCTGCAATTACGGCTCCCTTAGCAGCTGCCTATGTAGCAAAAGGTTGCTTAGGATGGAAAGGTGGATTGAAGTCGAAATCGTTTAGGTTTGTATGGGGTTTTATTTTGTTTTTGGGTGTTTTGTTTTCATCAATAGGTATTAAGCCTATTGAAATTATAAAATTTGCGCAAGTAGCAAACGGAATGTTATTACCAGTAATTGCCGGAATATTAGTATGGATTATGAATAAAAAATCAGTTTTAGGAAGTTATACAAACTCTAAAACCCAAAATATTTCAGGTCTTATAATTTTAGCAATCACTATCTTTTTAGGAGCAAAAGGAATTTTAAAAGTATTTAATTTATTCTAAGATGAGGATTGATATTAATTGTGATGTTGGAGAAGGAGTCGCAAATGAACCTTTGCTAATGTCTTTTATTTCTTCTTGCAACATTGCCTGTGGTGGCCATTTTGGAAATGTAGAAACTATCGATAAAACAATTCAACTAGCCATCAAAAAAAAGGTTTTAATTGGCGCACATCCATCGTTTCCAGACAAAGAAAATTTTGGACGAAAAATCTTAGATATTTCGCATCGAGAACTTCAAAAAAGTCTAGAAAGCCAGTTAGATGTATTTATTGAGAGGCTCTCTTTTTACAATCAAAAACTCCATCATATAAAACCCCATGGTGCCCTATATAATTTAATTGCAGTGAATGAAAAGTATGCAAAAACATTTATAAACTCGATACATACCTATTCAAAAGAATTATTTTTATATGTCCCATACCATTCAGTCATTGAGAAAGTTGCTTTAGAAAATAATATTAAAATTAAATATGAAGCCTTTTGCGATCGGAATTATAATATTGATTTAACACTTGTTTCCAGAACTCAAAAAAATGCCTTAATCACAAATGCAAATGAAGTTTTTAAACACCTCTTATTAATGATTGAGAAAGAGAAGGTAAAAACAATTTCTGGTATAGAGAAAACAATAAAAGCAGATACTTTTTGTGTACATGGAGATACTGTAAATTCATTAGAAATTGTAAAAAATATCTCAAAAAAATTAAAGAAAGAAGGAATTCAAGTTGGCATTTAAACGCACATACAAACCGTTTGGAAAACAAGCTATTTTAATAGAATGGAATGCTGTTATTCATGAAGACATTTTAAAAGATATTTTATTTTTTAAAGACCAACTCCTCATAAAAAGAAAAGGTGTTTATACCGATATAATAGTTGGTTATCATTCTTTAACCATAAAATTAAAGGCAGAGGTTATCGATTTTTACAAAGAAATAGAAGAATTAAAATCAATTTACACGTCGAAAGTTAAAAACCATACTCAAAAAAAATATATTTGGGAAATTCCTGTTTGTTATGATCTAAAATTTGGAATTGATTTGGAAGAAATGTCCAACAAATCGAACCTATCAGTTAAAGAAATAATACAGCTTCATTCAGAAAAGAACTATCGTGTTTTTTTTATCGGATTTTTACCAGGTTTTCTGTATTTAGGTGGTTTGGATGCCAAATTGCATGTTGCCAGAAGGCTTACTCCAAGATTAGATGTTACTAAAGGTACTGTTGCTATTGGCGGAGCGCAAACAGGGATATATCCATTAGATTCTCCCGGCGGTTGGAATATTATAGGCAAAACTCCAATTCAATTGTTTGACCCTAAAAAGGAGAATCCTTGCTTTGCGAAAGCAGGAGATAAAATTAAATTCACCTCAGTTTCTGTCGAAGAATTTTATCAATTAGAAAAAGAAGTCATACAAAACAAGGATATAATTTCTAAAACGGTATTAAATGATTAGGGTTTTAAAGGCTGGTTTTTATACGTCAATTCAAGATAAAGGCAGAACAGGTTTTGCTTCTATAGGTATTCCTGTTTCTGGAGCTATGGATAGGTATGCTGCAGATCTTGCGAATCATATTTTAAACAATTCTTTAGAAGATGCTTTACTAGAAATAACCTTTGGTGGATGTGTTTTAGAATTTTCAACAGCAACGTATATTAGTATTTCCGGCGGTGATTTTTCAGCAAAAATAAATAACATCCCAATACTGTTAAACGCAAGAATTAAAATACATAAAAATGATGTGTTGTCTTTTGGAAACATCAAGTTTGGAGCGAGATGTTATGTAGCGGTTAAAAACGGCTTTTTAACTGAAAGAGTTTTAAAGAGTAGAAGTTTTTATAAGGGCATAACAAGTAGCTTTCTAATTAAGAAAGATGATTTATTACCCATATCAAGCTCTCCTTCTGATTTAGAACAGTCAACCACTTCTATTAAAATTTTAAAAATTCATTTTACCTCTCAAGAGCTGAAATGTGATGAAGGCCCTGAATTTAATTTGTTAAATGATATTCAAAAAAAACAAATTAAAAACCAGGTTTTTACCATATCAAATTTAAATAATAGAATGGGCTATCAACTAAAAGAGCCTATAAAGAATTATTTACCACAACTATTAACCTCAGCCGTTTTACCAGGAACTGTTCAATTAACTCCATCAGGAAAATTAATTATTTTGATGAGGGATTGTCAAGTAACAGGGGGGTATCCAAGAATTTTACAATTATCTAGGAACGCCATAAATGAGTTAGCTCAAAAAACTACAGGAAACAATATACAATTCACATTCAATTAAAAAACACCTCAATTGAGGTGTTTTTTTAAATAAAATATACAGTTCTAATTCCTATTTATTCGCTTTAGGAGTTTCAGGTGTATCAGGAGTAGAGGGTGTTGTTAGTAGTTCTGCTTTTTTCAATTCTACTTCAACATCTCCGCTATATCCATTCAATTCCTTCATGGCTGTTTTCACTTCTTCTAAAGTACCAGAAATAACAATTTTTTCAGTTTCGGTAACTGTTTTTCCATTCACACTTTTACTGATAGAAGTGGAAGCAATCGTTGTATTTACAGAAGTTTGTTCAATATCAAGACTAACTTCTTTTTTAATTTCATTCGCATTGTGAGCTTCTTCAGAAGAATGTCCTCCCAAAATAGGCGCAATGACCAATCCTATTAAACAAGTAAGTTTAATTAAAATATTCATTGACGGTCCAGAAGTATCTTTAAAAGGATCACCAACAGTGTCTCCAGTAATTGCTGCTTCATGAGCATCAGACCCTTTATGTGTCATTTCACCATTAATCATAACTCCAGCTTCAAAAGATTTTTTAGCATTATCCCAAGCACCACCGGCGTTGTTTTGAAAAATTGCCCATAGTACACCACTTACAGTTACACCAGCCATATACCCACCTAGCATTTCTGCGATCATTAAATTGTCCATTCCAAAAATCATTGGAACAAAAGCAATTACTATTGGGAAACCAATGGTTAATACACCAGGTAACATCATTTCTTTTAAGGATGCTTCCGTAGAAATTGCCACACATTTATCATATTCTGGTTTTCCAGTACCTTCCATAATTCCAGGAATTTCTTTAAACTGACGTCTAACCTCATAAACCATTTCCATAGCGGCTTTACCAACAGCATTCATAGCTAAAGCAGAGAATACAACTGGTACCATTCCACCAACAAATAGCATTGCTAAAACAGGTGCTTTAAAAATATTAATCCCGTCAATTCCTGTAAAGGTTACATAAGCAGCAAAAAGAGCTAATGAAGTTAATGCAGCAGAAGCAATGGCAAAACCTTTACCTGTTGCTGCTGTTGTATTACCAACCGAATCTAAGATATCTGTACGTTCTCTTACAATAGGATCTTGTTCGCTCATTTCAGCAATTCCACCTGCATTATCTGCAATAGGTCCAAAGGCGTCAATGGCTAATTGCATTGCTGTAGTTGCCATCATCGCAGAGGCTGCCATGGCAACACCATAAAACCCTGCAAAAGCATACGAGGACCATATTGCAGCAGCAAATAAAATTACTGTTGGAAAAGTTGAGATCATACCTGTAGCTAGACCTGCAATAATATTAGTTCCTGCTCCTGTAGCAGATTTTTGTACAATATTTAAAATTGGTTTTTTACCCAAACCTGTGTAGTATTCCGTTACCGAAGAAATTACCGCTCCAACAAATAAACCAACTAAAGCTGCATAAAACACTCTCATTGAAGTAATATCTTTTAATACATTCCCTTCAGATTCAAAGAAATTCATTTTCATAGTTTCTGGTAACATCCAAATACATAAAAAGTAACATGTTATTGCAACTAAAGCAATTGAGAACCAGTTTCCTTTATTAAGAGCTCCCATTACTTGAGATTCTTTCGCATCGTTAGATTTGATACTAACAAGCATAGTACCTAGCATAGAAATAATAATTCCAACCCCAGCTATTGCCATTGGGAGTAATATTGGTCCTATTTTACCAAAACCCTCAAATATATCAATATTATTTACATCTATAATGTAATTCCCTAAAACCATTGCTGCTAAAACAGTTGCTACATAAGAACCAAATAAATCGGCACCCATTCCAGCAACATCTCCAACATTGTCTCCCACATTATCTGCAATTGTTGCAGGATTTCTTGGATCATCCTCTGGAATACCTGCTTCTACTTTACCTACTAAATCGGCACCTACATCTGCTGCTTTGGTATAAATACCACCACCAACACGAGCAAATAAAGCAATTGATTCTGCTCCTAGAGAAAAACCAGCCAAGGTTTCTAATATTTTAGTCATATCAGTTGTGTTTGTCCAACCGTTTGGCATAAAAATCCAGAAGAAAGCAATAAAAAATATTGTCAAGCCTAAAACTGCTAAACCAGCAACACCAAGTCCCATCACAGTACCTCCACCAAAAGAAACTTTTAATGCTTGTGGCAAACTTGTTCTAGCTGCTTGCGTGGTTCTTACATTCGTTTTAGTTGCAATTTTCATCCCCATATTTCCAGCTAAAGCAGAAAAGATAGCGCCAAAAATAAAAGCAATAACAATTAAAATACTTGTTGACTCTACAACCTGAGAAACGATTGCTAATAGAACACTTGATACTACCACAAATATCGCTAGTAATTTATACTCTGCTTTTAAGAATGCTAAAGCTCCTTCATAGATGTGGCTAGAAATTTCTGCCATCTTACCATCTCCTGCGTCTTGCTTTAATACCCAAGATCTTTTTATCCACATATAAGCTAAACCTATTAAGGCAGCTCCAATTGGCATATAAATCATCATTGATTCCATATATTATTTTTATTTTATTAGTTAAAAACGGTGGTAAATATAATAAAATCAATGAGAAAGAAAAAGCCTTTTAGAATTAACTAAAAGGCTTGATATTTTTACCGGGTTTTTTTACAAATTATATCGTAAAATTTCCATTTGTTTTATGCTCGCTATTCTCATAACGTTCAATACATTTATCTAAAATTGCATAGGCTTCTTTTGCATCTCCCCAATCACCAATATCAACCTTTTTCTTTTCTAAGTCTTTGTATACTTGAAAAAAGTGAGTAATTTCTTTTAGTCGATGTGGGTTAATATCAGAAATATCGTTGTGGTTGTTCCAAAGAGGGTCTGAGACAGGAACACACAAAATCTTTTCGTCTGGCCCTTTCTCATCTGCCATATGGAAAACACCTATAGGTTTTACTTCCATTACACACATTGGAAAAGTAGGTTCTGCTCCTAAAACTAATACATCTAACGGATCTCCATCTAAGGCTAAGGTTTCTGGAATGAATCCATAATCTCCAGGGTACATCATTGACGAAAATAACATTCTATCGAAACGAATTTTCTTTAATTCAAAGTCATACTCGTATTTATTTCTACTTCCTTTAGGAATCTCAATTAGACAGTCTACTGTCTTTCTCTCTTTTGCACTCATAAATCTTTATTTTTATGCCTTGAAATCTGGATTGCAAAAGTAATGATTATTTGTGTTTTTAAAAGATTAAATGCACTTTAATTTAGAGATTAAAATTCTTTAAAAATCTGCTCTTACACCCACTCTGATTCCAAATTCAGGAGAAGCTAACCCATTGACGCTTGTATGATCTCCTCTCCAGACAAAATCTACTCTAAATGGACGAATATTTCCATAACCTATATTTTCTAGACCAAAACCATATTCATAATATAATTTGTTGCTCGGTGCAACGTATTTTATATTGGATTTATTGATGGCAATATTTGCATCAGAAATAGTTCCATAAACGGTTTTGAAAGTAATTAAGCTCCGTAGGTTTAATTTTTTAATCAAAGGTAATTTGTTAAATATAAGACCGTCAAAATGCTGTTCAAAATGGCCTGATAGATAAGTATCTGTAACAAAGTCATAATAGTTCATTAGTGAAAAAGTACTTTTTGTAATCCAAAAAGTTTGGTTCGCTGGTACTGGACTTAACAAAGAAAGTGGCACTGTACCAAATATTTTACCTCCATCTAAAGTAGCAATCAATGTCCCTAGTTTTCCTAATAATATGGGATGGCTATAATTGAATTGAATTTTATCGTAATTATGTGTTCCTCCTAAAATACCTTTATATCCTTTTCTGTAATTTATGATTAAAGCAGGATATAAGTTTTTACCCATTTTTTGTTCTACACCAAAACCGTATTCGAACCTTCTAGGTGTATAGGTAAGGTATACATCTGAAGTTACATTGGTTAATTGAGATTGAGTGATGCCATTTTGATCTAGATAATCAATATTAAAGTTTTCTGGTGAAGCAGATTTAATATTATTGTGAGCAAATGATAAGCCAACATGGAGATTCTTTTTTACTTCCAAATCAATTTGTAAAATTTTTCTATTTACAGAAGAAATAAAGAAATTATCCCCTCTAGAAAATAGTGCATTTGCATCAAATACATTCGCATTTAAACCATTTGTATTCAACAGTTTTGCACCGAGTTGTTCGGCATCTTTTAAGTATGCAACACCTAAAGCAATCCTTGGTTTATAGGAAAGTAGGTATTTTGCCTCTAAACTGTACTTGAATTTTTCATCTTTTAAACCATAACCTAGAAAACCACCAATTCTGAAGCGATCATCAACAGTTTTAAAAGTTCTAAATCCTAACTTTATTTTTACTCCCTCAACACTGTTTTTAACAATAGTATTCCAATATTGACCTAATTGGAAATTTGGTGAAATATTAAAATAACCTGTTGATAGTGAGGTAATAGTTTCAGAAATTTTTGTTATCTGCTTTTTGTTTTTTATACTTTCTATTAAAGCATAAGTATCTTTGTTTTCTAAATTTCTTTCTCTTTTTTCCCAGTAAGATTTTTCTTTTGAGTACTGATCTGGTCTAATTTTAATTATTTTTTGCGAGTAGAAACTATTCTTTAATGGTTTTTCAAATTGATAATTAGAATACGAAGTTGATTTCTTTATTGACATGCCTTTATTTTCTTCATCTTTATCTGAGAAAGTGAAATCCCCATTATAACTGTCAAGTTTTGGAAGAAATATACTGTCATTTTTAATTAGATATTCTTTTTCGAAGGATAGTTTTCTAACAAAATTTAAATTGATATCATCTCTAACCTTCATTTTAATTTTTGTAACGGCAAAGTTTTTGTCTGAAACCCAAAGAAAGCCCTCAAAAGCTAGGTCTCCATTTCTTCTTGGGAAAAAATAAATGCGATAAGATTTTTTGTTATTATCAACGATGCTGTCATGTAAAACATAATCATAAGTTTCAAAACCAGAGGTTGAGATAGGGCTTACAAATGATTTTTTTAAAACGGGGATGTTATTTTTATAAATATCAATATCGTTGAATGTGTTAGAAACTCTTTGGAAAACAAAACCATTTCTTTGCACTCCATCTGTTTTTTCTGCTTCTACATCTTCTCTTACCTTATTAATGTTATTATTCCCGTAAATATTTTTTACTATTTCATTAAAATATAATGGAATGTAGTAATTAACGCCAGTTTCGTTATAAGGCAATTGAGCTAAAACATCTTTGTAGTCTTTTTTAAAAATATCCTTTAGGAATATTGAATCTAAATTATTTAAACCGATTTCAGTAGTTTGATGTTTATTAAATTGGTAATAGTTAACCTTTTTAAGTCCATTAGTTTTTTTTCTCTTCCAGATTTCTTTTAAGATTTTATAGGCAGGGTTTTCTTTTTTTTTCAGTCTCTTTTTTGGTCTTGAAATAATAAGAATTTCATCCAATTGATCTGCTTCCTCTTTTAATTTAATTCTTAAAAATTTATTCTTTTTTGAAACTCTTTTCACAACAGTTTCATAACCTAAAAAAGAAACTTCTATTCTAGCTGTAGTTCTTTTTATAGTAATAAAGAAATTACCATAATCATCTGTAGTTGTACCAGTAGTAGTATTTTTTACTAATATATTTACATAGGGTATAGGCTCATTATTTTCGTCTAGAACAATACCTTTTAGAATAAATTGTGCATTAGTTACGAAAGAAATTAATATAATAAATGTCGTTAATTTGGCCTTCATCGTTTAATATAAAATCCTTTTTAACGAATATTAAAAAGGATTTAGATAGGTTTTTTATATGTACAAGACTTCTTTGACAGCTTTTATGACATTTTCAAAGTTTGGCAGCCATTTCTCTAATAGAACAGGGGAATATGGTGCAGGGGTGTCTGCTGTTGTAATTCTTTTGATAGGTGCATCTAAATAATCAAAAGCTTCATCTTGTATTCTGTAGGTAATTTCTGAAGAAACACTTCCAAATGGCCAAGACTCCTCTAAAATAATCAATCTATTTGTTTTCTTAACGGATTTTAAAATTGCATTATGGTCCATTGGACGAACCGTGCGCAAGTCAATAATTTCAACAGAAATATTTTCTTTAGCCAATTCATCAGCAGCTTTGTAGGCTTCTTTTATTATTTTTCCAAAAGAGACTATAGTTACATCTGTTCCTTCTCTTTTAATGTCTGCGACTCCAATAGGAATAATATACTCTCCTTCAGGGACTTCCATTTTGTCACCATACATTTGTTCAGATTCCATAAATATAACTGGATCATTATCTCGTATGGCAGATTTTAATAATCCCTTTGCATCATAAGGGTTAGACGGTACAATTACTTTTAAACCTGGTGTGTTTGCAAACCAGTTTTCGAAAGCTTGTGAATGTGTTGCTCCTAATTGACCTGCAGATCCTGTTGGTCCTCGAAAAACAATAGGACAGTTGAATTGGCCACCAGACATTTGTCTAATTTTAGCAGCATTATTTATAATTTGATCAATACCAACTAAAGAAAAGTTGAACGTCATGTATTCAACAATAGGTCTGTTTCCATTCATTGCAGAACCCACAGCAATTCCGCCAAATCCAAGTTCAGCTATTGGGGTATCTATAACTCGTTTTTCACCAAACTCATCTAGCATCCCTTTCGATGCTTTATAAGCTCCATTATATTCTGCAACTTCTTCACCCATTAGATAAACGCTTTCATCTCTTCGCATTTCTTCGCTCATTGCTTCGCAAATTGCTTCTCTGAATTGAATTATTTTCATTTATTTTACTTAAATTTTTCTTAGAAGTGCAAAAGTATGAAAATTAATAATTATATCATTTAGTAAAATTAAAATTGAGTTGAATTATATGCAATAATTACAATTTCATACACTTAGATAACTTTTTTAAAAAAAATACTATGCATGCATAGTATTTTTTTAAAAAAAGCTGTAACTTCGTTGCATAAAAATAAAACAATAGAATTTATGAAAATATTGGTATGTATTAGTCATGTGCCTGATACCACTTCAAAAATTAATTTTACAGATAGCGATACTAAGTTTGATACAAATGGAGTTCAGTTTGTTATCAATCCTTATGATGAATTTAGCTTAACAAGAGCGATGTGGTTTAAAGAAAAACAAGGAGCCACAGTAACTGTTGTAAATGTTGGAAACGCAACTACAGAGCCTACTTTACGTAAAGCTTTAGCTATTGGAGCAGATAATGCTATTCGTGTAAACACAGAAGCAGTAGATGGTTTGTCTGTAGCAAAACAACTAGCAGAAGTTGTGAAAAATGGGCAATACGATTTAGTTCTTGCAGGAAAAGAATCTGCAGATTATAACGGACAAATGGTTCCGGGAATGTTAGCGTCTTTAGTAGATTTTAACTTTATAAATGCATGTGTAGAGATCGAAATAGATGGAACAAACGTTTCAGCAACCAGAGAAATTGATGGAGGTAATGAAGTTTTAAGTACATCTTTACCATTAGTTGTGGCAGGGCAAAAAGGAATTGTAGAAGAGAAAGATTTGCGTATACCTAATATGAGAGGAATTATGATGGCGCGCAAAAAACCTTTAAATGTTATAGAACCTCTAGATGTAGCTAATACAACTACAATTAAATCATTTGAAAAACCTTTAGCAAAAGGAGCAGTTAAATTAATAGATGCAGACAATATAGATGAGTTAATTAACTTGTTACATAACGAAGCAAAAGTAATTTAATACTCAATTAAATTAACCTGAATTTTTTTCAGGATATATTTTAAGTTTAATAAAAATAATAATAAAACCCTAAATACCTTTTAGGAAAAAAATAAAAAAATATGTCAGTTTTAGTTTTTGCCGATTCATCGGAAGGAAAATTTAAAAAATCTGCTTTTGAAGTAGTTTCATATGGTAAAAAAGTTGCTGAACAGTTGGGTAGCAATGTTGTTGCCTTATCAATAAATGCAAATAATGTAGAAGAACTATATACGTATGGTGCAGAAAAAGTGATTTCTGTATCAAATGATTCTTTGTCAATATTTAATGCAAAAGCTTATTCGTCAGTAATTAAACAAGTAGCAGAGGCTCAGAATTCTACAATAGTAATTTTAGACTCTAGTATCAATGGATTGCATACTGCTCCTATGGTTGCTGTTTCTTTAGAGGCTGGCTATGCATCCAATGTGGTTGCAATTCCAAGTGAAATAAGTCCATTCACAGTTAAAAGACAGGCATTCTCAAATAAGGCATTTAGCAATACAATAATAGCTACAGACAAAAAAGTAGTTGGAGTTGCTAAAAATTCTTACGGAATCCACGAAAATAAAGTTTCTGGCTCAACTGAAAGTTTTGACGCATTGATTGCAGAATCGGGAGTCAAATCAGAAAGTGTAGAAAGAGTCACAGGTAAAGTTACTATTGCCGATGCAGATACAGTTGTTTCTGCTGGTAGAGGTTTAAAAGGTCCTGAAAACTGGGGGATGATTGAGGAGTTGGCAGGTGTTTTAGGGGCAGCAACAGCATGTTCTAAACCGGTTTCAGATTTAGGTTGGAGACCTCATGGTGAGCATGTTGGTCAAACGGGAAAGCCAGTGGCTTCAAATTTATACATTGCAATTGGTATTTCTGGAGCAATCCAGCATTTAGCAGGTATTAATGCGTCAAAAGTAAAAGTAGTAATAAATACAGATCCAGAAGCTCCTTTTTTCAAAGCGGCTGATTATGGTGTTGTTGGCGATGCCTTTGAAGTAATTCCAAAGTTAATCGAGAAATTAAAAGTTTTTAAAGCCTCTTAATAATTTTAGATGTTTTGTATTATTTTTATAATAATAGTAATCAAAAAAAACCTATCAATATTTAATTTTGATAGGTTTTTTCTTTGTCATTCAATAGAACAGAACAATTTAAATAATATTTTGTGTGCTTTTGGACTCATTATTTCAAAAATTAAAAAATCTTAAACAAATACCAAAACACTTAAGATATTTATAAGTCTACTGAAAATACATTTTTAAAGAAATAAAATTTTTGAATTATTTATTTTTATTAAATTGTGCCCACAAAAAAGTAAACCATAACAATGCTTTTTTACCTTGTAAAAGATATATGAGTCTAATAAAACTAACGATAAAAGGAATTTCTTACAGTCAAACTCAAAGTGGAGCATATGCTTTAGTTTTAAGTGAAATGGAAGGAACAAGAACACTACCAATTATTATTGGCGCTTTTGAGGCCCAATCTATAGCCATAGCCTTAGAAAAGGAAATTAGACCACCAAGACCATTAACACATGATTTATTTAAAACTTTTTCAGACCGTTTTTTTATTACTGTGAAAGAAGTAATTATTCATAAATTAGTAGATGGGGTTTTCTTCTCTAGCTTAGTTTGTGAGAGAGATGGGGTTGAAGAGGTGATAGATACAAGAACTTCAGATGCAATAGCAATTGCTGTCCGCTTTTTAGCGCCAATTTATACTTATGAAAATATCCTAGACAAAGCAGGTGTATATTTAAAAGTAGAAGAAGAGTTTTCTTTAAAAGAAGAATTAGAAGTTGATAAAATTCAGATAGATTTAGAGCAAAACACATCCAATAAAGGGAGTAGTTTTTCTGGTTTGTCTCTTACAGAATTGAATAATAAGCTAAATGATGCAGTTGCTAACGAAAACTATGAGTTGGCAGCAAAAATAAGAGACGAAATCAGTAAGCGCTCTTAATTTCAACATAAAAATTATGAAAAAAATACTAGTATTTGTTTTTTGTGCAATGTCTTTTTTTTGTTTTTCTCAAGGCATTGAACAGCAATGGAGTTTTTCATCTATAGAAAAAATAGATGGAACATCTGTTGTAGAAATTGATACAAGTGATGTTTTTGTACTTTCAGACGGGGTATTTAAATACTCTTTGCTTGCGAAAGATGACTTAAAAGCTTCTGGCAATTACATCCGTCAGAATAACTTATTGATTCTTAGTTTTAAACAACCTAAAGATACTGTTAGGTATTTTAATATCAAATATTTAGACAGCACGAGTCTAATATTGGCAGAAAACGATATTACTTATACTTTTTTGTCACAAGAAGAAGTAAAATTAGTTTTAGAGGAAAACAATACAGATGTATTAGAAACTTCTGGTGAAATTTCACCTAGTCAAGGTTTTTCTTCAAGTACCCTCTGGCGTGGAATTTTAGGAATGTTCTCATTAATTTTAATGGCATTTTTATTTAGTGCCAATAGAAAAGCAATAAATTGGAAAAGAGTTGCTATTGGTTTGTCGCTTCAATTAATAATAGCCGTTGGTGTTTTAAAAGTATCTTTTATTCAAAAAGCATTTGAACTGGTAGGAAAACTATTTATTGAAATTTTAGAATATACAAAAGCTGGAAGTGAATTTTTATTCTCAGGGTTAATTTCAGATATGGATTCTTTTGGCTATATTTTTGCCTTCCAAGTATTACCGACTATTATTTTCTTTTCAGCATTAACATCATTATTATTCTATTTGGGGATTATTCAATGGATCGTAAAAATATTGGCAATAGGTTTGTCTAAATTTTTAGGTATTTCTGGTATGGAAAGTCTCTCAGTGGCAGGAAATGTTTTTTTAGGTCAAACTGAAGCTCCGCTATTAATAAAAGCCTATTTAGAAAAGATGAACAAATCTGAAATGCTTTTGGTTATGATCGGTGGAATGGCTACTGTTGCTGGAGCGGTTTTAGCAGCTTACATAGGTTTTTTAGGTGGAGGAGACAAGGAATTAGAATTGGTTTTTGCAAAACATTTATTGGCAGCTTCTGTAATGGCAGCTCCTGGTGCAATTGTTATTTCTAAAATTTTATATCCACAGACAGAAGATGTAAATACGGATGTTACAGTTTCTCAAGAAAAAATAGGTTCTAATATTTTAGACGCCATTGCAAATGGTACAACGGAAGGGTTGCGCTTGGCTGTTAATGTTGGTGCTATGTTATTAGTTTTTGTAGCCGTTATTGCGATGTTAAACGGAGGTTTAGATTTAATAGGAAGCGTTACTTCTTTAAATGATATAATTGCAGCAAATACCACTTATGATAAGCTTTCTATAGAGTTTCTACTGGGGTATGCTTTTGCGCCATTAATGTGGTTAATAGGGGTGCCAACTGCAGATATGACTTTAATGGGGCAATTATTAGGAATTAAATTAGCCGCTAGCGAATTTGTGGGCTATATTCAATTAGCAGAATTAAAAAATGTAGCAAGTGCAACACATTTAACCTACAATAAATCAATTATTATGGCAACCTACATGTTATGTGGTTTTGCAAATTTTGCATCTATTGGAATTCAAATAGGCGGGATTGGCTCTTTGGCTCCTGGGCAACGTAAAGTGTTGTCTGAATTTGGAATGAAAGCTTTGATTGGTGGTACAATTGCCTCATTAATGTCGGCAACAATTGCGGGAATGATTATTGGCTAATCTCGAACCATCTTAGATAATTTTATAAAATAATATTCTTAAAATCGTTGATAACTTTACAATATTATTTGAAAAGCTTCACAAAAAAACAGTGTAGCTTTTTTATTTTTACATCAGTTAACTCTAAAGTTTAAACGGATACATAATTACAGATCAAAATGAAACAATACTTAGATTTAGTTCAACACGTTTTAGAGAAAGGAAACGAAAAGGGAGACAGAACGGGAACAGGAACAAAGAGTGTTTTTGGTCATCAAATGCGATTTGATTTAAGTGAAGGTTTTCCTATGGTTACTACTAAAAAATTACATTTAAAATCTATTATTTATGAATTATTATGGTTTATAAAAGGAGATACGAACATAAATTATTTAAAAGAAAATGGCGTTAAGATATGGAACGCTTGGGCTGATGAAAATGGAGATTTAGGGCCTGTTTATGGTCATCAATGGAGGAATTGGAATAGTGATGAAGTAGATCAATTAAAAGAAGTAATAGAAACTTTAAAGAAAAACCCAAATTCAAGAAGAATGATGGTTTCTGCATGGAACCCCTCTGTATTACCAGATACTTCCCTTTCATTTTCAGAAAATGTTGCAAACGGAAAAGCGGCTTTACCACCTTGTCACGCTTTTTTTCAATTTTATGTTGCAAAGGGTAAATTATCTTGTCAGTTATACCAACGTAGCGCAGATATCTTTTTAGGAGTTCCTTTTAATATAGCCAGTTATGCGCTATTTACTATGATGGTAGCACAAGTTTGTGGTTATGAAGCAGGTGAATTTATTCACACCTTTGGAGATGCCCATATTTATAGCAATCATTTAGAACAATTAGAGCTTCAATTATCTAGAGATGTCAGAGAGCTTCCACAAATGAAAATCAATCCGAAAGTAAAGAATATAGAAGATTTTACATTTGAAGATTTTGAGTTGATAAATTACAATCCACATCCTCACATAAAAGGAGTCGTTGCTGTATAATTTAACGTTATTTAACTATTTGTTCGATTTCTGATTACTAAATTAGCAAAATAGAAAAATTTTAAGCAATGATATCAACAATTGAAATTGATACTTTAAGAGAAAATATATACGAGAAAGTATCAGAGATTAAAGATGAAAAAGTTTTACTTGCAATTAATACAATTATAGATAATTTAGATACAAATACCTTTGATAAATACACGATTAAAAAAGATTTTAGTGGATATATTAAAGAATGGGTAAAAAATATTTAAAGATTTCTTTTAGTAGAATTTATGATAACAATTATAGCAGCAATTGCTAAAAACAATGCCTTAGGAAAAGATAATGACTTAATTTGGCATTTACCAGCAGATTTAAAACGTTTCAAAAAAACCACTTCAGGGTATCATATTTTAATGGGTAGAAATACCTTTGAATCCATCGGTAAACCGCTTCCAAATAGAACTTCGGTAATTATTACTAGAAATAATAATTATTATAAAGAAGGCTGTTTAATTGCGAATTCTATTAAAGAAGCTATTGAGTTAGCAGGTGAAAAAAACGCTTTTATAATAGGTGGAGCCCAAATTTATAAGCAAGCTTTAGAAAGTAATTTAGTAGATGTATTAGACATTACTATTGTACATAAAGAATTTGAAGCGGATGTGTTTTTCCCTAAGATAGATTCATCTATTTGGGAAGAAATTTCTAGGGAAGATTTTATAGCTGACGAAAAAAATAAATACGACTACAGTTTTGTTTCATACAAAAAGAAAACTATCTAATTCTTCCAGAAAATCCACCTCCTAAAGACATTTTATATTTTCGTTGAGCAAACATAAAGTAATTGAATAACTTATAGTTTACATCATAACCATAGTCAACATTAGGCTGATAATCTATGATGTTTTCATAAATCCGTGAGTTAAATTTTGATGGATTATTGGCTCTAATATTCCAATTTGTAACGAATAGCCTATTTCTATTTTCTAAATAACTTTGAGAGTAGTAGCCCTCTGGTTTAGCAATAGAGTTTAAAAAAACATTAAAACCAATATCTATAATAATAATTTCATATTCTAAACTCTCATTTGCAATTACAACTGACTCTTCTTTAAGCTGAACTTTTGTTTTTTATTGGTGATGAACTGCAAGCTACAAAAAATAAATATACTGAAAAAAGTATTAAAATTTGTTTTAATAGTTTCATAATCAAATGATTTAATAAAAGTAAAATTGCAAAAATTATTCCAAAATAGCTTGATTTTTAATTCTTTTAACATTAATTTTAAATTATTAAAAGATACGATAATGAAAGAAAAAATATTATTAGTTTTAGCTTTATCTCTTTTTTTTTCTTGTGAAAAAAAAGAACTTACTAATAAACGAACTTCTGTTCTAAATGAAAAAGAAAGAAGCCTTTTAAAAGACGAAATTTTAGAGGACAGATTCACAAATTTACTTCCTAAATTAATGGATGATTCAGAAATTGATATGTGGTTATTAATTTCTAGAGAGTATAATGAAGATCCCGTTTTAAAAACGATGCTACCAGCAACATGGTTAAATGCAAGAAGACGAACTATGATTGTTTTTTATAGAAATAAAGAAAAAAATAGTATCGAACGATTAGCAATTGCTAGATATGATATAGGAAAAAGTATTCGTTCTGCATGGGATAAAGAAAAAGAACCTAATCAATGGAAAGCTCTGGTTGATCTCATAAAAACCAAAAATCCAAAGACAATCGGAATCAACTTTTCAAAACATTTTCCATTAGCTGACGGATTGGTTAAAACAGATTTTGATGAATTGAAAGAAAATTTACCTCAAGATTTACAAGGAAAATTAGTTTCTGCAGAAAAATTGGCCATTGCTTGGATAGAAACGAGAACGAATAAAGAGATGGTTTTGTTTAAAAAGTTAGTAGAAATCACTCATGATATTATAGATGAAACATTTTCTAAAAAAGTAATCGTTCCAGGAGAAACTTCTACAGATGATCTTGTTTGGTTTATGCGTCAGAAAGTAACGGATTTAGGTTTAGAAACTTGGTTTCACCCAACTATTGATATTCAAAGAAGTAACGAAGCATTAAAATCACATATTGAATCTTTTTCTAAAGGGAAAAAGGAAAAAACAATCCAAAAAGGAGATTTGTTACACTGCGATTTTGGGATAACCTATATTGGTTTAAACACAGATTGTCAGCAACATGCCTATGTTTTAAAAGAAGATGAAAATGACGTGCCAGAGTTTTTAAAAGTAGCCTTTAAAAAAGGAAACAGAGTACAGGACATTCTCACAAATAAGATGAAAGTTGGTAAAACTGGGAATGCAGTTTTAGCGGAATCTTTATCTCAAGGAAAAGATGAGGGTTTGAGACCGTCAATTTATACCCATCCTCTTGGTAAATATGGTCATAGTGCAGGAACTACAATTGGTATGTGGGATTCTCAAAGCGGAGTTCCTTTTAAAGGCGATTATCCTTTGCATAAAAATACAGCATATGCAATTGAATTAAATACAACGGTTACGATTAAGGAATGGAAAAAAGATATTAGAATTATGTTAGAGGAAGCTGGTTTTTTTGGAGATACTACTTTCGAATATGTAAATGAAAGGCAAACCCAAATTAAACCAATAAAAACGTATTAATTGAAGAATCGATGTTTTTGGGTACATAATACTCCTTTATACATAGAATATCACGATAAGGAGTGGGGTATTCCGATTTATAATGATGAAACTTTATTTGAATTTTTAATTCTAGAAACCTTTCAAGCAGGTTTAAGTTGGATAACCATTCTAAAAAAACGAGAAAATTTTAGAAAAGCATTTGATAATTTTGATTACGTCAAAATTGCTAAATATCAAGAAAGTAAATATGAATCTTTACTGCAAGATGACGGTATTATTAGGAACAAATTAAAAATAAGAAGTGCAATTGTCAATGCACAGTTATTTATGGAAATTCAAAAAGAGCATGGTTCTTTTTCTTCATTTATTTGGAGTTATGTAGAGGGAAAACCAATTGTGAATCAATTCCATAAAAGAGAGGATGTGCCTTCAAGAACAATGTTGTCGGATAGAATTTCAAAAGATTTAAAAAAACTTGGATTTAAATTTGTTGGTTCCACCATAATATATGCATTTATGCAGGCAGTTGGATTGGTTAACGATCACATAACAGATTGTTTTAAATACCCTAATTAATGAATATTTTAAAAATACCAAAAAACGAATTAAAGAAAATTATAACAGTTTTTACCAGAGAAGTTGGGCTGTTTGTTGTTTTTGTATTTATTCTTTTTTTTGATGGATTATACTTTGCTGATAATATTTTAAATTTACAAATTGCATTTAATATATTTATGTTAATTGCTTTTTTAATAATGTTCTTAAGAGCTGCTCCAAGAATTAAAGAATTAATGATTTATGCATTAATTTTAGGTTTTTTAGGAGAGCACTTGTTTTCTAGAGTTTTACATATGTATACCTATAGACTAGAAAACGTGCCAATATATGTGCCTTTTGGTCATGCAGTTTTATATGCTAGGATTTTAAGATTTAGCAAAGCATCAGTAGTGAAAAAAAACCATTTAGCAATAGAACAATTATTTGAAATTGTAATAGTGTTATTTGCAGCTTTATATTTAATTTTCTTTGCAGATGTTTTTGGTTTTGTTATGACAGTATGTATGTTTTTACAATTATGGAAAAGACCAAAAGATAGGTTGTTCTTTTACTCTATGTATATATTGGTAGCTATTTTAGAAATCGGTGGAACCGCTTTTGGATGTTGGAAATGGCCAAGTACGGCATTTGGTATTTTTCCATTTTTACCAAGTAATAACCCTCCTAGTGGAATAAGTTTGTTTTATTTTTTATTAGATATTAGTTGTTTCTTTATCTATACTAAAAGGAATCAGATTGCTTGGCTTCGTTTAAAAAACTCAAGAAAATAAATATATAAAATTTGTACATTTATAATCAGCAATAAAATCAAATTAAAGATGAATATAAAATATATTATTAATGCAATACTTGTAGTAGGAATGTTTAGTTCTTGCGCAATCGAAAAAAAAGAAAATAATATTTCTACCCATAATGGAGAATTTAATTATGTTGTAGAACAATTTGCTGATATTAGAGTGATGCGTTATGAGATTCCAGGATTTGATGAGCTAACATTAAAAGAAAAGAAGTTGGTGTATTATCTTACTCAGGCAGGCTTAGCGGGAAGAGATATTATGTGGGATCAAAATTACAGACATAATTTAAAAATAAGAAAAGCATTAGAAAGAATTAATAATCGTTTTCGTGGAGATAGAAAAACAGAAGAATTTAAATCCTTTAAAACCTATTTAAAAAGAGTTTGGTTTTCTAATGGAATTCATCATCATTATTCTAATGATAAGATAAAACCAAATTTTACGAGAGAGTATTTAGAAGATGTTTTACTAAAGAAAACATCTCGAGTAGATTTACCAAGAGAAGTAATTGAAGTGATTTTTAATGAAACTGATAATAAAAAGGTAAATAAAAAAGCAGATATTGATAATATTTTAGCGTCAGCAATTAATTTTTATGCACCAGATATTACAGATGAAGAAGTATTAGAGTTTTATAAGACAGCATACAGAGGTCCAAAAGAAACTCCAATTGAAGCGGGCTTGAATTCTAAATTGGTTAGAGAAGATGGGATTCTTGTAGAAAAAGTATGGAAATCTGGCGGTATGTATGGCGATGCAATCGATCAAATTATTGGTTGGTTAGAAAAAGCAAAAGGAGTCGCAGAAAACAAGAAACAAGCGGAAGCTTTAGGCTTATTAATTCAATATTATAAGACAGGAAGTTTAGATGTTTGGGACCAATATTGTATAGCTTGGGTAACATCTACAGAAGGAAATATAGATTGGATTAATGGTTTTATAGAGGTTTATAATGACCCAAAAGGATATAGAGGTTCGTATGAAACTATTGTAGAAATTAAAGATTTTGATATGTCAAGGAAAATGGCAGTTTTATCTAAAAATGCACAATGGTTTGAAGATAACGCACCCTTAGATCCAGCTCATAAAAAAGATAATGTTGTAGGTGTTTCTTATAAAACAGTAAATGTTGCAGGGGAAGCTGGAGATGCTTCTCCAAGCACACCAATTGGTGTGAATTTACCTAATAATAATTGGATTCGTCAAAAACACGGCTCTAAATCCGTTTCTTTAGGGAATATTACAAATGCAGATAATAATGCAGGTGGGACGGGTCGTTTAAATGAATTTGCAAACGATAAAGAAGAGATAGCTTTAGAGATTAAATATGGTCAACTAGCAGATAAATTACATACAGCATTGCATGAAGTTGTAGGGCATGCATCTGGAACAATAAACCCAGGAATTGGTCAGCCCAAAGAAACACTTCAGAATTATGCTTCAACCATGGAAGAAGGAAGAGCAGACTTGGTTGGTTTATATTATTTAATGGATCCTAAATTACAAGAATTAGGTTTGGTAGAGGATTGGGAAAAAATTGGTAAAGCTTCATATGATGGCTATATTAGAAATGCATTAATGACCCAATTAGTTCGTCTTAAGTTAGGAGATGATGTTGAAGAAGATCATATGGTAAACCGTCAGTGGGTTTCTGCTTGGGCTTTTGAACAAGGAGAAAAAGACAATGTAATAGAAAGACTAGTGAGAGATGGTAAAACATATTATAATATCAACGATTATCAAAAGTTAAGAGAAATTTTTGGGCGTTTATTAAAAGAAACACAACGCATTAAATCTGAAGGCGATTTTGACGCAGCAAAAGCTTTGGTCGAAGGGTATGGAGTTAAAGTAGATCAAGAAATACACAAAGAAGTACTTGCTAGAAATACACAATTTACAGCAGCTCCTTATAGAGGTTTTGTAAACCCTGTATTAGAACCTTTAATGGATTCTGAAGAAAATATTCTAAAAATAGAAGTAAAGCAACCAAAAGACTTTGAAGAACAAATGTTGTTTTATTCGAAACATTATAATTTTCTAGGTACAGAAAATTAAAATTTACAAAGAGCAACATTATAATTTTCTAGGTACAAAAAATTAAAATTTACAAAGAGCAACATTATAATTTTCTAGGTACAGAAAATTAAAATTCACAATGAGAAACATTATAATTTTGTTGATACAGAAAATTATCTAAATATTAAAACTGATTCTTTATAGCGTCGGTTTTTTTAATTTCCAAAAATAAAACGGATGGCAACAAATACGGCAATAGTTATACTCCCGTAAATCAATACTTTTTTGCCAGCATCTTTATAATAACGCTCATGACTCTTAATATCTTTTCTATAGCTCCATATCATTAAAGCTGTAAAAGCAGTAATAAAGAAAATCATAAAAATAATTCTACCTGTTGTAAAATACGCGCCTAAAAACATCTTTTTTATTCTTTATAAGTTGTGAATTAATAGAAACTATAGCTACTTTATTTTTCGTAAAGTTTATATATATTGCTATCGGAATTAATCTAAAATTTAATTTTTACAAAATTACAAATTAAATGAAGAAAGCCATCGTTTTTGGAGCAACATCTGGTATTGGAAAATCATTAACCGAACTTTTAGTGAATGATGGTTATAAAGTGGCAATTACAGGTAGAAGATTAGAAAATCTAGAAGAAATTAAAAGTCAATTTACAAATCAAATCCTTGTAAAGCAAAATGATATTCAAAATGTTGGTGATGTTGAAAAAATTTTTAATGAAATTGTAAATGAGTTTGGTGTCATAGACCTTGTTGTACAATCCTCAGGGGTTGGTTTTATAAACCCAAAACTTCATTGGGACAAAGAAGAACAAACAATAAACACCAATGTCTTAGGAGTAACAAAACTATATACGCTTTCTTATTCTCTTTTTAAGAAACAACAATCAGGGCATTTGGTAGGTATTTCTTCCATAGCCTCCTTGCGAGGCAACAGAGCTTCACCGGTTTATTTTGCATCAAAAGCATTTCAAAAATCATATTTAGAAAGTTTATACTTAAAGACTAAAACCATAAAATCAAAGAACGTATTTGTAACCGATATTCGTCCTGGGTTTGTAGATACACCAATGGCTTTAGGGGAAAAACTTTTTTGGATGGTTCCTTTAGAAAAAGCAGCAAAACAAATTTACAGCGCAATTAAAAAGAAAAAAAGAGTTGCCTATATTTCTAAACGTTGGCAATTAATTGCTTGGGTTTTAAAAATAATTCCTACTTGGTTATTAAAGAAAGCTACATAGATGAAAAAGGAAAATCTACTTGTTTTTGATATAGACGACACACCTACAAAAAGTGAGAAACAGCCAGAAATTTAGGAATTCATTTTCTTGGTATTAGAGATAAGAATTTAGCTGATTTCCAAAAAGAAAATAGTAAAAGTCATATTACCGATTGGTCAAACTTCAATTTTGATAAAATAAAAATAGAACTAGGAATTATATAAAACATACAATGAAAAAAAGAATAGCTGCAGTTCATGCATTTCATAAAGCATTTAAAATACATACTCAAGATACACCAACAGTAACTATTTCTGAAGAGAGAAAAAAATTACGTTTTGAGTTGATGAAAGAGGAAAATGAAGAGTATTTAGAAGCTGCTAAAAATAATGATTTAGTTGAGGTTGCAGATGCCTTAGGAGATATGTTATACATTTTGTGTGGGACAATTATAGAACACGGAATGCAGGACAAAATTGAAGAAGTATTTAATGAAATACAACGCAGTAATATGAGTAAATTGGGTGAAGATGGAAAACCAATTTACAGAGAGGACGGCAAAGTTTTAAAAGGGCCAAATTACTTTAAACCAAATATTAAAGAGATTTTAGAAAAATAGATTTTTTAATTTCAGTAACGTGCATTTTATATCTCAGAAAGAGAGTAAGTTTAGTAATACGTATGTTGTCTCAACTAAAAAGTAGCAGATAACACTATTATACAGCTATGTAAACAACTTCTGAGTTTTAAAATTACATGTTTATTTTGCTAAATATTTACATTGTAAATTCCATTACCAAATTCTCTAACATTTTAACACACCTATTTAGTTGATCTTGTGTTGTAAATTCGTTTGCTCTGTGTGCTTGTTCAATAGATCCTGGTCCACAGATAATACTTTGATAGCCCGCTTCATGGAATTGCCCAGCTTCTGCAGCATAAGAGACAGTCTTCCATGTATTGTATCCAGATATTTTTTGAGTTAAAGCTACAACACTGTCACTTTCTTTGGTGTCTAAAGCTGGAACTGGTGGATGAAGTTGTGTATTTGTAATGGTAAATTCTGGAAAAATTTTTCGAACTTCACGCTCACGTTCTCTACAAAAGTTAAGAAATTCATCATAAATAGCGGGAATACTATCTTTTGGAATTACACGAACATCCCACTCAAAACGTGTGTATTCTGCTACAATATTAGTAGCAACTCCTCCTTGAATCTGACCAACATGAAGGGTTGAATGTGGTGGATCAAAACGATCATCTTTATTGGCAACAGACAATTCTTTCATTTTATTTTCCAACCACAAAATGAGTCGCGTACTCTCATGTATAGCACTTACTTCTTTATGGATTCCACTGCTATGACCAGCAGAACCATTTGCTTCAGTTCGAATATAACAGATGCCTTTTTTACCAATAACTGGTTCTAGCATTGTTGGTTCACCAATAATAGCATATTTAGCATTTTCAGAATATGTTATTTTAATACTTTCAATTAGTTCTGGTGCTCCTAAACAACCAATTTCTTCATCATAACTAAAAGCAAAATAAATAGGTTTTTTTAAATCTGCATTCAGCATTGTTGGTAAGGCAGCCAAACAGCAAGCTATATACCCTTTCATATCTGCACTTCCACGGGCGTATAATTTATCATCCTTGTCAACAAGTGTAAAAGGGTCTGTATCCCAAATTTGTCCTTTTACAGGCACTACATCTGTATGTCCAGACAAAATAGCACCATCATTAACTGCCGGACCTATTCTACAATGTAACGATGCTTTTGTACCTTCTTTATTTGGAACTAAAGTACTTGTAATTCCAAAACCTTCAATATAATTTTGAATCCAATATATAATTTCAAGATTGTTTTCACCTCCCAATACTGGGAAACTTACTAGTTTTGCTAAAATGTCTTTTACATTCATATTATTGATAGCCAACCGCTACTGCTATGATTAATGTTATTGCTGAAAGTATAAATATTGTTATTGCAATAGGGATAATAAATCGTAACCAACGATCTAATGGAACACGGCACATACTTAACATTGCAATAAGTCCACCTAAAGTAGGATTTATTAAATTAGAAATACCATCACCAATTTGAAAAGCTAAAATAGTAGTTTGCCTTGTTAGCCCAATGACTTCTCCTAAGGGCAACATAACCGGTAAAGTTGCCAATGCTTGTCCACTTCCTGAAGGAATAAAGAAGTTGATAAAACTTTGAGAAACAGCCATTCCAATAGCAGACAAATACAACGGTAATGTTTTTAAAACTTCTGACAAATGAAAGGAAATAGTATCACCAATATGTCCCATTTCCATTAATACTTTAATGGTGGTTGCAAACCCAACCATAAAGGCTCCAGGAGCAACGTAGGCAACAGATTTTAAAACGGTTTCACTAATTTTTGTAGCCTTCATTGTGGCAATAATACCCGATGCTATAGCAACCATTAAAAAGACTGCAGAAATTTCATTAATATACCAATTCCAATGAAATACTCCATATAAAATTGCCGCCAACCCTGCAATGAAAGCAATAATTACAAGCCAGTTATTTATTGAAATTGTATACTCTGATAAAGACTTAGAGAGCACAATTCCGTCTACATTTAATCCCTTACCTAGACTTTTTTCTGGATTTTTAGATATTTTCTTTAGGTAGCGGACATTATAATATGCCATAATACTTAAAGCCGAAAAGCACAGTAAACTTCTTAACAGCGCACCAGAAAATAAAGGAAGTTCTGCAATTTTATGACCAATACCTACTGTATATGGATTAATAGGCGAGAGTCCAAAACCAATGGTTACCGCAGCTACGGATATTCCGGCTGCTAAAACTAAATCTCCGCCAAGTGCTAAACTTACAACTGCTGCAATCGGAATCAAAGCAATATTATGTTCATATCCAACAAAAACACCTAATGCACCATAAATAAAAGTCATGATAACGACAGCTAAATATTTTCTTTCGCGTCCAATCTTATGAACAAAAGTACCCACCACATTTTCAATTGCTTTTGTTTCTTCCATTACTCCAAACATAATTCCTCCAGATAAAACCACAAAAATTACTTCTATAGCGGCTTTAAAACCTAAAGGAATGGCTCTAAACATGTCTAAAAATCCAATTGGTGTGTTAGGAATAATATTGTAAGAACCTGGAATAACACGATTTCTTCCTTCTATTAAAATACGTTTAAACTCACCTGCTGGAATAATGTAGGTTAATAGCGTTACAAAAACGATAATAATAAATAACATGGTTACTGCGTGCGGAATGCTCTCGTACCAATGTTTTGAATTAGAAGATGTGGTTTTCAATAATCGTTGTTTAAAATAATCTAATTTAAGTGTTTTTTTTTGAAAAGAAGGTTTCTAACAAGTTGCATTAATTTGTATTAAATATTTTGTGTGAGAATACATTTATAATTCTAAATTCATTCCCTCAAAAGCGTATCGAAAACCTAATTCTTTAATCTCAATTTTTTCTTTTGAATTATTTTGTAAAGCAGGATTTGTGTGATTAAAGTGAATAAAAATAACTTTGTTTTTTGTTTTCCAAGATTCGTCTTTAAATAAGTTTACAGTTTCTTCAATAAACGGATGAGGGATTTCTGACATGGGTCTGTTAATTTCTCCATCTTTAAAAAATGTTGCGTCTAAAAAAGCATAATCTACCTTTTTAACTTCTTCAACAATATTTTTACTCCATTTCTGCCATTTATTAATGTCTGGAATAAACAGTGCTGTTTTTTGTTTTCCTTCAATTTTATAACCCACAGTTTCAGAAAATTCATCTCTATGAGGAACTAAAAAAGGAGTTACTTTTAGTTTATTATTTAGGGTAATTGTAGAATCGTTCTTTAAATCTGAAAATACAATATTTTGTAAATCGACTAACTGACTCCAGGGTCCATTTTTAGACAAGTAATTTTTCATTTTAGGCATAGCAAAAACAGTAGTTCTTTTTTTTCCTAAAGCCTCTCTTCCAAAATACATGAGACCAGTGTAATGACCAATATGAGCGTGAGTTAAAAAAACACCATCAATTATTTTTTTTGTTTTTAAATGATTCTGCTCTAAATCCGATAGTTGAGTAGTAATGTCTGGAGTGGCTTCAAACAACCATTTTTGTTTATTTTTTGTATCAACCAATCCTAAGGCAACTACTTTTTGATTTTTATAATTTCCGTTGTAAAAATTAGTGCAGCATTCTTTTTGACAACCAATATGAGGATAACCAGCATCTTGTGCAATACCTAAAACAGTAATATATTGTTTACTATGTATCTGATTTTTAGTTTCTTTATTGTTTATGGTATTTTGGCAAGAAATAAGCATCCCAATAAAAAAAAGTAAAATAATTTTTCTCATAATCTTAATTTGAGCTAAAACTACAAAAAAGAAAAACCCCAACAAAGTTGAGGTTTTAAATGTATTGTTGTATTCAAAACTAAAGCTTCATTCTCCATCCATAAGGATCTTCTACTTTATTGGTTTGAATGTCTGTAATTTGTTTTTTTAATGAAGTGGCAAAAGGTTTTTCTAGAACAGGTAGCTCATACTCTGTATCTTTATAGCCAAAACCAGCAATAGGAGAAATAACGGCCGCTGTTCCGGCACCAAACATTTCTTTTAAACTTCCACTTTGTGCGGAAGCTACCACCTCAGAAACAGTAATTTTTCTGACTTCTACTTCAATTCCAGCATCTTTGGCAATTTGAAGGATACTTTTACGAGTAATTCCATCTAAAATCCGATCGCTTGTTGGGCTGGTAATTAAAGTGTCATGTATTCTAATAAAGATATTCATTGCACCCGCTTCCTCGATATATTCGTGGGTATTATCATCGGTCCATATCACTTGATTATATCCTTTTTCTATCGCCAGTTTTGTTGGGTAAAACTGTGCGGCATAATTACCTCCAGCTTTTGCAAAACCAACACCACCATTGGCAGCACGAGCATATTTTTCTTCAATTAAAACCTTAACTTTTCCACCAAAATAGGCACCAGAAGGAGCTGTACAAATTACCAATTTATAGGCATCGGCTGGCGAGGCATGAAAACCGTTTCCAGAAGCAAACATAAAAGGTCTTATATACAAGGAGCTTCCCTCGTTGGTAGGAATCCAACTGTTGTCTATTTCTAGTAGTTTTTTTAATCCATCCATAAAGATATCTTCAGGGATTTGAGGAATTACTAGTCGCTCAGCAGATTTATTTAAACGTTTGCAGTTGTCTAAAGGTCTAAATAATAATACATTTTCATTAGCGTCTTTGTAGGCCTTCATTCCTTCAAAAATAGATTGTCCATAATGAAAAATCTTTGCAGAAGGATCTAAAACAATAGGAGAGTAGGGTTTAATTGTAGGGTTTTGCCAGGCTCCATCTTTAAAATCACATTCAAACATATGATCAGAATATACACTACCAAATGGTAAATTATTAAAATCGACACTCGCAATTTTAGAATTTTTTATAAGCTCTATTTTCATTTCTGAATTTGTTATTTAATCATCTTAAGAAAGCCGTAAAGGTACATAATTTATTTCTCTGTTTCCCTTAGTAAATAGGGATTTTCTTGTTTAAATTCTTACATTTGTAGTAATTAAGTTAAAAATTTAAATTATGAAATTAGTAATAAAATTTTGTGCAATTACTTTCTTAGTTCTTGCATCTTGTAAAAATTATAAAACTGAAAAAAAAGCAATTGAAACTAAAAAGGAAATATTAGCTTTTAATTCATATGGAGATAAAATTTCTGCAGAAAAAGCAATTACATCAAAAGAGATGCTAGCTAAATTTAATTCAATTAAAATGGGTGATACAATTCATGTTAAATTTACATCTACTGTTAAAGAAGTTTGTTCCAAAAAAGGATGTTGGATGAAACTCCCCTTAAATACTGAAACAGAAACAATGGTTCGTTTTAAAGATTACGGATTCTTTATGCCATTAGATTCTGAGGGAAAGGAAGTGATCCTAGAAGGTAAAGCATTTGTAAAAGAAACTTCTGTTAAAGAATTACAACATTACGCTGAAGATGCAGGTAAATCTAGAGAAGAAATTGCAAAAATAACAGCACCCATAAAAGAATATGCTTTTCAAGCAAATGGTGTTTTATTAAGTGTAAAATAATTTTTAAAACCTGTTATTTTGAGCAGGACTTCTTAGCGGTTAATAAATTAAAAAATCATACTAATATAAAATTGTGAAAAGAGAAATATTAATAACTTCTGATGGATCTTCTACCATTCATTTGCCTGATTGGAATGAGCAATATCACTCTAAAAATGGTTCAATTAATGAAACATATCATGTTTTTATTAATAGTGGATTAAAATTAGTTTCTTCTGATAAAGTTTCAATATTAGAAATTGGTTTTGGTACGGGTTTAAATTGTTTTATTACATATTTAGAAAGTAAAAAAGAGATTCATTATGTTGGTGTAGAAGCATATCCTGTTACCTCTGAGGAAGTTCATAAAATGAATTTTATCTCGGTATTAAATGCAGAGAAAGACAGTGAAGTTTTTAATAAAATCCACAATGTTTCTTGGGATGAAAAACATCAAATTTCAGACAGTTTTTTTTTAGAAAAAAGGAAACAATTTTTTGAAGATATCGAAGATAAGGATGCTTTTAACTTAATATATTTTGATGCGTTTGGAGCTAGAGTTCAACCTCAATTATGGACAGAAGAAATTTTTCTTAAAATGTATAATGCACTTAAAGAAAACGGGATTTTAGTTACTTATTCCGCAAAAGGAAGTGTGAGAAGAGCAATGCAAGCAGTTGGTTTTAAAGTAGAGCGTTTGCCTGGGCCTCCGGGGAAAAGAGAAATGCTCCGTGCAATAAAACTTTCAACACAAACCTAAAAAAATGTTATCAAATGGAATTCAAAAGAAAGTTTGGAAGAAAAAAAGAATCGAAACCAGTAAAAGGTTTGTTTTTGATAGCTCTTTTAGCAATTGCGCTATTACTTTGGTTTAAGGCAGATGCACTTATGGAACTATTTTTCTCAAAACCCAATAACTAACTTTTAAGAAAAGGCAATTTTTTACAACCACTATGTCTAACTAAAAAAATAGCACTACTTAGTTATTCTATCTTTTCTTTGTTGCCCATAAGTTTTTTATCTACAGAATAATGGGCTAATTAAAATAGTGATAACCTTTAATTATTCCTAATACGTTAGGATAGTTTCTTCTTAGAGGTTTCCTTAAAATTAATTGTAAACTTCCTTGAAATTTATTTAAAATCAGGAACAATCAACAGATTTATTTTCTGAAATGTGGAGATTCCTCTCTTTCAACCTTGTTGATAAAATATTTTGTATCTCCCAACCAAAAGAAAGTTTTGTAGCGCTCTTTATAATACACTTTTACATATTTTCCTTGATAATTTTGTAAACCGTTAATCACATCTTCTTCTTTATCTTCAATTGAAAACCGAAAAATTTGTGCACCAGAAATACCTTGGCTTATTTCTCCTTCCCAGGTTTTACTAAGAACCCCTTTTCTGCTTATTTTTATCAATTCTCCTGCTCTCACTCCCTGGCTATATGGTATGTAATAAATAAAAGCAAAATATCCACTGCATATTAAAACAATAGCAATAATAATTATGGTAACTATTTTTTTCATGTATTAAAATTTTTATAAATATAATGTAAAATTATACTCATTGCAACTATCTTAAAACTCTTTGTTTCTTTTATGAATTGGTATAAAATTAATTTAAATATGGCCTGTAATTTTTATGAATCATTTTATATTTTTTTTCATTTCGTTACAAGAATAATAATTATTTTTTTATTTACTTGTAAAACAGTTCTTTGAGAACTATTTTTTAAAACGCCTACCTTTCCAGTTATATTCAAAAAATAAAGAGTTAAAAATAATCAATACACTAAAAAAAGGATAGAATAAGCTACTGAATATGTACCAGATTAAAAAAGTTTTTTCATTCTTATAAAAACGAATTGTAGGAACGAATAAAAATAGATCAATGGTTAATTTTAACCCTAATAAAAACAGCAGATTTTTATAAGAATTTATTTGAATAGTAAATCCAAAGAAGTTCACTATTATAAATGCGTTAACAAGTATAATAATCAGTCCAATTATTTTAACGTTAATAGATTTTAAATTATTAGTTTTTGCAGCCCATCGTGTTCTTTGGTTAATTAATTTGCTCCATGTTTTTGTTGGAAAAGTAGTTACAGTGGCTTCTTTAGATTTTAAAATATGAACTGACTTTTTATCATCTTCAATAAATTTTTCAAACAAAAATATATCATCTCCACTTGCCATCGTATTATTTCCTTCAAAACCATTTAGTCTAATGAAGGCATCTTTCTTATATGCTAAATTTGCTCCATTACATAAAAAAGGAAAGTTAATTCCAAAACCTCCAATTGTAGAACCTTGCATACTCATAAAATCAAGTAATTGAAATTGCTCTAAAAAATTATTTTTAGCTTTATAATTTACCGGCCCAACAACCATGTTCGGATTATTTTCTTTAATAAAACTATTAAATTTTTTTAACCATTTTTGGGGTAAAATACAATCTGCATCTGACGTAATAATCCAGTTATTTTTAGCAATTGATATTGCTGTCGAAATTGCATCTTTTTTTGGTGAATTTGAGGTTCTTTTATTTTTAATAACTTTGGTCACCATTCCAATATTAGGAATAAATTTCTTTATAAGATCAACTGAATTATCGGAAGAGGCATCATCAACAAAAATAAACTCTACCAAATCGTGTGAATAGTTTAATTCTGAAATAGATTTAAATAGATTAGGTAGATTTTTAGCTTCATTTCTAAAAGGAATTATCACAGAAAACGCCGTTTGTTCTTTGGTGTCTTTTTCTTTAAATTCTTTCATTTTTATAAATCCAAAAGTCAAAGAAATTATTAAAATTGTATAGCATATAAATAAGACAATAATAAACCAAATCATTTTGTTAAATTAGGAGTAAAAGTTAAAACAAAGTAACTGCCAATAAGAGCAGGTAAAGCAATGTTTAATAACCACATAAGAGTAGTTATTGTTAAAATTCGAATAGGTTCAACTCCCAAGAAACTAAAAACCCAAATAGCTACAGTTCCTTTTAAAACAAAATCAAACACAGATAACATAGGTACAATTGAAGCAATCATATACATTGATGAAATTGCAGAAATTGCACTTAAATAAGAAATATCTATTTTAAAAATAAGGAGTAAAAAATAAAATTGATGAGCGAAAACTATGAATCGTAAAAAAGACAAAACTGCAACTTTAAGGTTTAATACAAAAGGAACTTTTTTTATGAAGGTTCTAACTTTTTTAGCAGAATATGCTTTAATTTTTATGTATTTAGCAGCAAAAAAGAGAGTAGAACCTAAAGTATTGCTAAAAGTGAAATTTTTAATAATGTATAATAATTTATAGAAACATTATTGATAATAATAAAATAACCAAAACCGATTACCCCAAAAATAATTGTCATTAACATTTGATAAAAATTGCCAATCATATTTAAACCAATAATTTTTTTTCTTAACGAATTATCAAAATACATTGCTTTAATGCCATATTCACCAATTCTGTTGGGTGTAATTAAAGATGCTGATAAAGAAGCTAAACTTTGAATTGCAGCTGATTTTCTACTAATTTTAATACAAAAAGAGGTTAATGCTTCCCATTTTAATATTTCAAAAAAATGATTAAAAAATGTAAAAATGAATAGTAATAAGATGTTTTTTGTCGAAAAAAAATCATTTTTAATCAAATTTTGTCGAAAAACAGAAAATTCTAATTGATCGTTTTCTAGGAGTTTTCTAAAAATTAAATATCCACACCCAATAACAATTACTAATTTGATTACTAACCAAAAGAATTGTTTAGTTTTGTATGGAAGTGAATAATACATGTTTTGCAAAGTAATAAATAATCATCAGTATTTTTGATGATAAATTGAAAAACAATCAGCGATTTTGGCAATAGAAAAAATCATATTAGGAATTGATCCAGGAACAACCATTATGGGGTTTGGACTCATAAAGGTGATTGGTAAAAAGATGGAATTTATTCAGATGAATGAATTAATGCTTAAAAAGTATGATGATCACTATCTAAAACTAAAACTTATTTTTGAACGTACAATTGAGTTAATAGATACCTATAATCCAGATGAAATTGCAATTGAAGCACCTTTTTTCGGTAAAAATGTACAATCAATGTTAAAACTAGGAAGAGCGCAAGGTGTTGCTATGGCAGCTGGCTTATCAAGAGAAATTCCAATAACAGAATACCTGCCAAAAAAAATAAAAATGGCAATTACAGGCAATGGAAACGCTAGTAAAGAACAGGTTGCTTTAATGTTAAAATCACTGTTAGATTTAAAAGTATTGCCTAAGAATTTAGATGCTACAGATGGACTAGCAGCAGCTGTTTGCCATTTTTATAATTCAGGAAAAGTACTAGGAGGTAAGCACTATACAGGTTGGGCTAGTTTTGTAAAACAAAATGAGAAAAGAGTTAAATAGTGAGCGGTATCTACATACATATTCCGTTTTGCAAACAAGCTTGTTATTATTGCAATTTTCATTTTTCTACCTCATTAAAAAAGAAAAAAGAGTTATTAGAATGTTTAATAAGAGAAATTGAACTAAGAAAAGATGAACTTCATGGTGATATTATTGAAACTATTTATTTTGGTGGAGGAACTCCTTCTCTATTGACTAAAGAGGAAATTGAAAAAATTTTAACTGCGGTTTACGCCAATTTTAAAGTAGTTCAAAACCCTGAAATAACTTTAGAAGCAAATCCAGATGATTTATCTGAAGCTAAGATTATAGCACTCTCTAAAACTCCTATCAATAGATTAAGTATAGGTATTCAATCTTTCTTTGAGTATGATTTAAAATTAATGAATCGTGCACATAATGTTGAAGAAGCTAAACAATCCCTAGAAATTGCTACAAAGTATTTTAAGAATATTTCTGTAGATTTAATCTATGGCATCCCAGATTGCTCAAACAAACAATGGTTAGAGAATATTCATATCGCTTTAAGCTACGGAGTGCCACATATTTCTAGTTATGCCCTAACAGTTGAACCAGATACAGCTTTACAACGTTTTATAAAAAAAGGAATTATAAAAAATGTAGATGATGATAAAGCCGAAGAACAATTTGTGATTCTAACTGACGAATTAAAAAAAGCAGGGTTTATCCATTACGAACTCTCTAATTTTGGAAAAACGGGGTATTTTAGCAAAAATAATTCTTCGTATTGGTTGGGTAAATCGTATTTGGGTATAGGTCCGGCTGCACATTCTTTTCATGGAAAACAACGTAGTTGGAATATCCAAAATAATGCTATCTACGTAAAGAAAATTACTCAAAATAAATTGCCAATTCAAAGAGAAATACTTTCCAATACAGATAGATATAATGAATATGTAATGACAGGATTACGAACTATTTGGGGAGTTTCTTTAGAAAAAGTTAAAAAAGATTTTGGAGAAAATTATTTAAAATATTTACAATTACAATCCAAGAAGTTTATTGAACAAGATTTATTGTATATTGAAAATAAAACCTTAAAAACCACTAAAAAAGGCAAGTTTTTATCTGATGGTTTGGCTGCAGATTTATTCATGCTAAATTTATCATAACCTATAAAATTTAAAGCAATACGTTGATCATACATGAAAGCAATTATAGAATATAATTCTCGAAAAATTCAAATAGATGTTTCTAAACCCATTGATATTTCAATAGCTATAGACGCCTCTAAACTAAATGTAAATGCCTGGTATCTAGATGATCCAAAAATTGAGCCAGAAGTGATTAATGATTATGAAGTAAGTGTTAAAAATGGGGCTGTTGTTAATTTTAACAGCATAAATTTTAATCCACACTCACACATAACTCATACAGAATGTGTGGGGCATATTACTAAAAAAGTACATTCTGTGAATCAAAATTTAAAGCACTATTTTCATTTAGCAGAGGTTATAACAGTTGCGCCTTTAGAAATTAATGGAGACTTTATTATAGCGACAAAACAATTAAAAATGGCTTTGCGGAACAAAAAAAGAGACGCTGTTATTATTCGAACTTTGCCAAACTTAGAAGATAAAAAGAGTGCTAGATATTCTAATTCAAATCCCACATATTTGTTAGAAGAAACTGCAATATTTTTAAGAGAAAAGGGAATTAAGCATTTATTGGTTGATTTACCCTCTGTAGACAAAGAGAAAGATGAAGGAAGGCTTTTAGCACACAATGCTTTTTGGAATACAGAAGGAGAACTTAGAATGGATGCAACCATTACAGAATTTATATATGTTCCCAATACGGTTAAGGATGGTGAGTATCTATTAAATTTAATGATTGCTCCTTTTGAGAATGATGCCACACCAAGTAAACCTATTTTGTATGAAATAAATAAGTAGATGAGCATTAAGAAAAGAAAAAGATTCTTTTTAAATACGATATTGATTCTCTTAATTTTTTTAGTTAAAGGAACAGTATATTCTGATATTTCTGAAAATGACTTAAAAATAGCATATGCAAATGATGCTTCTAAATTTATAGAAATTGATGGTATGCAAGTGCATTATAGAGATGAAGGAAAAGGCTTTCCTATAGTTCTAGTGCATGGAACAGCATCTTCTTTACATACTTGGGACGATTGGTCTAAAGAACTTTTAAAAACCAATAGAGTAATTCGAATGGATTTGCCTGCTTTTGGGCTAACAGGGCCAAACAAAACAGCTGATTATTCCATTAAAGCTTACACCTCTTTTTTAAACGATTTACTAACGAAATTACACGTAGAGAAATTTTATTTAGCCGGCAACTCTTTAGGGGGTAATATTGCATGGAATTATGCTGCCGAGCATCCAGATAAAGTAGAAAAACTAGTTTTAGTAGATGCTAGTGGTTTACCAACAAATAAACCACAACCCGCTATTTTTAAAATGGCTAAAACACCTTTTTTGAATTCATTGTTTTTATACGTTACACCAAAGTTTTTCATCAAAAAAAATATGGAAGAAGTGTATGCAGATGGCTCTAAAATTACAGATGAATTAGTAACACGTTATCATAAAATGGCTTTAAGAGTTGGTAATAGACAAGCTTTTATAGACAGGGCTAAAACCGATTTTAAGTTAGGCTCAAAAGCAAATTATAACAAATTGAAGCGTATTAACACCTCTACACTATTAATTTGGGGGGCGCAAGACAATTGGATACCTTTAGACAACGGAAAACGGATGGATAGCATTTTGCCAAACTCTAAATTAGTAGTTTTAGAAAATTCTGGTCATGTGCCTATGGAAGAAAACCCTCAGGAAAGTTTTGCATTTCTAAACGAGTTTTTAAAAAAATAGTCTTTGTGAATATAGAACAACTCCGTAATTTTTGCATTTCTAAAAAAGGTGTTACAGAACATTTTCCTTTTGATGATGTTACGTTGGTTTTTAAAGTGATGCATAAAATGTTTGCTTTATCTGGATTGGATAAATGGGAAAGAGGAAAAGAAAGCATCAACTTAAAATGTGATCCTGAAAGATCTATACTATTAAGAGGTGAATTTGAAGGTATAAATCCAGGTTTTCACATGAGTAAAAAACATTGGAATACGGTAACGATTAATAAAAGTGATGTCTCAGACGATTTGATAAGAGAGCTCATCAATCATTCATATGTATTAGTTGTAAATGGTTTGACTAAAAAAGCACAAAAAGAGTTAGAAGAGTTATAAGTTTGTGCTGAACTTGTTTTAGGAATTTAAGAGTTTAACCCTACATATTTCTATATTTTAAAGGAGTAATCTTCTTAATTTCTTTAAACTTTCTATTAAAATTAGACATATTATTAAAACCAACTTTGTAAGCTATTTCAGAAATTGAAATTTCTTCATTTGAGTGTATTAACTTACAAGCATTTTCGATTCGTAATTCAGTTAAAAAACTAATATAGGTTTTGTTCGTTCTTCTTTTAAAATACTTACAGAAAGCATTTTTAGTCATATTTGCAACATTAGCAATATCTTTCAAGTAAATAGATGTGTGATAATTTTCTATGGTATATTCAAAAACATCTCGCATTTTTTTACCTTCTAAATCAGAATAACTTTTATTGTAGGCAAAGTTAGAAATTGGTTCACTTTTTGCTCTAGAAATCAAATTTAAAATATCTAACAATACAATAAAACGTTCTAATTTTGTTGCTTTTTTTAATTTTTTAAAACATTTCGTAATTCCTTCTTTATTGTTGTGAATTAGAAGGCCTTGAAGTGATTTTGAAAAAAACTGTTTAATTTCAGAAAATTCATCCAACTCGAAAAAAGAATTACCAAAGGAGGTTTCAGTAAAAAACAAGCTTAACATTTTAGATTTATTTTTACTACTAGGTTCACTTTTAAAAGCGTGAGGTAAATTACTGCCAATAATAATAATATCGTTTTTTGTATAGCTCGAAATTCGATCACCCACTAATAAGGTTCCGTTTCCTTTTTCAATAAAACTGATTTGAATTTCATCATGTTGATGTAATTTATCATAAAAAACAAACTCAATATCCTCTTGATAAATTAATGCATTGTTTCCTGGTTTTGGAATTTTAAAAGGATATACTTTCACTTCAACTGAATTTAATTAAGTATCTTTCTATACTGTTATTGATACAAAAGTATTCATAATTATTTTTAATTTAATATTAATGGATAATATAATATTATTAATGAATAATTTAATAGCATTTTAATAGCCTTACTATTCCTAATTTTATATCAAATAAATTATAATAAAATGAAATTCAACTGGGAAGGAGTAATGCCAGCAGTTACAACACAATTTACTGAAAATGATGTGTTAGATTTAGAAATGTTTAAAATTAATATTAAAGCACAGTTAGATGCAGGTGTTCATGGTATTGTTTTGGGTGGTACTCTAGGAGAAGCAAGTACTTTAACTGAAGAAGAAGGTAGGACATTAACGAGAGAAACTGTATCATTTGTAGAGGGTAAAGTACCTGTTCTAATGAACATAGCAGAACAAACTACTAAAGGTGCAATTGCATTGGCAAAAACAGCAGAACTAGATGGAGCAAGTGGCTTAATGATGTTGCCTCCTATGCGATACAAAGCTAGTGACGCAGAAGTTGTCGCTTACTTTAAAGCCGTTGCAAATAGTACAGCATTGCCAATTATGATTTACAACAATCCAGTAGATTATAAATTAGTAGTTACTTTAGACATGTTTCAAGAGCTTTTAGAGGCTTGTCCAAATATTCAAGCGGTTAAAGAATCGACTAGAGATACCACAAACATAACCAGAATTAAAAATAGATTTGGAGACAGATTAGCAATTATGACAGGTGTAGATACTTTGGCTTTAGAAAGCTTGGTATTAGGTGCAGATGGTTGGGTTGCAGGTTTGGTAGATGCATTTCCAGCAGAAACAGTAGCAATCTATAAATTGGTAAAAGCAGGGAGAATACAAGAAGCAATTGCAATTTACAGATGGTTTATGCCATTATTAGAATTAGATATTCATCCAAAATTAGTGCAATATATTAAAATGGCATCAGTACACACAGGTATTGGAAACGAGTTTGTTAGAGCGCCAAGACTAGTTTTATATGGAGAAGAAAGAACAAAAATAGAAAAGGTAATTACAGACGCTTTGGTGAAAAGACCATCATTACCAGACTATAAAAATTTATAAAATAATTAGGAAGTTACTTTCTGTTAAAAGTATTTAGCAGTTAAGTGAAGCTTTACAAGGTGTTTTTTTCGTACTTTAAAAAAGGAAATCGTTTAAACTCCTAATACAAACCAGCGAATTGAAAATAAAATTATGACAGGAAAAAAC
>CAXYCO010000014.1:0-93303 GCA_964275545.1 uncultured Polaribacter sp. | reverse complement strand
ATCGTAACAATCCATGGCTGCTCCAATTGCACCCCAAGCAATTCCAAAACGTGCAGAATCTAAACATCCTAGAGGAGCTCCAAGACCAGATTTATTTGGCAGTAAATTTTCTTTAGGAACCTTTACATTGTTAAAAATAAGTTCACCCGTTGCACTCGCACGAAGTGACCATTTATTATGTGTTTCTGGAGTAGAAAAACCCTCCATGCCACGTTCTACTATTAAACCGTGAATACGACCTTCTTCATTTTTGGCCCAAACAACTGCAATATTGCAAAAAGGGGAATTTGATATCCACATTTTTGCACCATTTAAAAGATAATGATCACCCATATCTTTAAAGTTAGTTGTCATTCCGCCGGGATTACTTCCATGATCTGGCTCTGTTAAACCAAAACTTCCAATCCATTCTCCACTGGCTAATTTCGGTAAATATTTTTGTCGCTGTTCTTCGTTTCCATATTTCCAAATAGGATACATAACCAATGAAGATTGAACAGATGCAGTAGATCTTACACCAGAATCTCCACGTTCTATTTCTTGCATGATTAATCCATATGAAATTTGATCTAAGCCAGCACCACCATATTCTTCTGGAATGTAAGGACCAAAAGCACCAATTTCCGCCAAACCAGATATGATTTGTTTTGGGAATTCTGCTCTTTGTGCATAGTCTTCAATAATCGGTGAAACATCTCGTTTAACCCAATCACGCGCAGCATCTCTAACTAACTTGTGCTCTTCAGTTAGTAAATCATCTAAATTATAATAGTCAGGAGCTTGAAATAAATCTGGTTTCATATTGATATATCTGTTCTAATAAATTTTAACAAATTTATTAATTATTGTTTAATTTTCAATAATTCTTAATTAAAAATTTATAATTTTAAAAAAGCTACTTTTTTAAAGTTAACTAATAGAAACCTTTATAAAGTTATCCTTTTCTATTAAGTTTGTAATAATGAAGCACACTTTTGGAAAAGAAGAACGATTAAAAAGTAAAAAAATAATTGAAAAACTTTATGCAGAGGGAAATTCTGTTAAATGTTTTCCGTTAAGAATGATGTATTTACAAACAGAGCATACCTCTAATTTTGCGGCACAAGCTGGTGTCTCTGTTCCCAAAAGAAATTTTAAAAATGCTGTAGATAGAAACCGAATTAAAAGATTGATGCGAGAAACATACCGTCTCCAAAAACAAATTGTCTATAAAAACCTCGATAAACCATATGTTTTTATGATTTCTTATTTAGGGAAAGAAGAATGGAACTTTGAAGATATATATCAGAAAATGGAGAAATTATTAACCTTGTTTATCAGCGAAGTAAAAACTAGAGAAAATGAATAGATTTATTTTTAAGAGAAGAACAGTACTAGTTTTTTTAGGAGCAACGCTTTTTTTATTGTTTTCATTCAAATCTAAATTCTTTGAAGTTGCAAAACAGATAGAAATTTACAATACGTTATTTAAAGAGTTAAATATGTATTATATTGATGAAATAAATCCTGCAGAAATTACTACTAAAGCGATTAAAAATACACTTAAAGACCTTGACCCATACACAAATTTTTATAACGAACAAGATGTAGAAGACGCTAAAATTAATAGGGAAGGTGAATATGGGGGTATTGGAGTTGCTGTTTACTATACAAAAAAAGGAATACAAATTAGCGAAGTTTATAAGGGGTATTCTGCCGATAAGGCAGCTTTAAAAGCTGGAGATGTTATTATTTCTGTAAATAATCAATCATTAAAAAATATGGAAAGAGATCAGCTTTCTGTATTTTTAAAAGGAATTCCAAAGAGTGTTTTTTCTGTTGAAATTGAAAGACAAGGAAGTATTATAAAAAAAGAATTAACTAGAGACAAGGTCGTTGTAAAAGCTGTTCCGTTTTTTGATATGATTGATGAGGAAACAGGTTATCTTATTTTAACTCGTTTTAATGATAAGGCATCATCTGAAGTTAAAAAAGCATACACATATCTCAAGACAAAGGGAATGAAAAAGTTAATTTTTGATTTGCGATCAAATCCCGGAGGTTCTTTATTAGAGTCTATAAATATTTCAAACTTCTTTCTGCCAAAAGGGAAAACAATTGTCTCTACCAAAGCGAAAGTAAAAAAATGGAGCAACACATACAAAAGTACAAATGATCCATTAGATATCGAAATTCCAATAGTTGTTTTGATTAATGGAAAATCTGCATCTGCATCAGAAATTGTAAGTGGTTCCTTGCAAGATTATGATAGAGCAGTAATTATGGGAGAGCGTTCTTTTGGTAAAGGGTTGGTTCAACGATATAGAAAACTAACTTATGGTACGCAGTTAAAAGTAACTATTTCTAAATATTATACACCTAGTGGACGTTGTATTCAAGAATTAGATTACGCAAATAGAGATAAAAATGGAAAAGTTCCAAAATTTTCAGATAGCGGAATCAACGAGTTTAAAACTTCAAACGGAAGATTAGTTTTTGATGGAGGAGGAGTTTCACCAGATGTGAAGATTGAAACATCAAAAATAACAGAAGCATCAAAAAAGTTAATCTCTACCCGAGCAATTTTTAACTTTGTAACAGATTATTTTTATAAAAACTCATCAATTAAAGATATTGAAAATTTTGAATTTAAAGAATCAGATTTTAAACAATTCGTTAATTACTTAAAGATCGATACTACTTTTAAAACAGATCAAGAATCATTATTTAAAATAGCCTATGTATCATCAAAACAAAAAGAGATAAGAAAAGAATATCTACAAATAAAGAATAAACTATTTAAAGATAAAATAGAAGAAGTTTCTAAAAATAAAGATATTTTAACTTCAATTATTGAGGATGAAATTTTAGAACGCTATTATTACAAAGAAGGTGTCTACAGAAGTAATTTAAAAAACGATACTGTAATTTTTGAGGCTTTTAAATTGCTGAAAAATGAATCAAAATATAAGGAGATTCTATCAGGAAAATAACTATCCTCAAATTATTATATTTACACTTTAAAATACTAAATGTCAGAAACAAAAAATTTAAAAAGAACAAGAGCCCAAGAGTCTACGAATGCTATAGAAAGATTGTATATTTCTATGCAGCACTTATTTACTAGAGGTTTTTACAAACCAATGGGTGTTTCAGGCGAAGCACTAAGAAAATCACTTTTATTACTACGCCCAGAAATTTATGGATCTATCGCTGAAGAACGTATAGAATTAAATGGGTTGGTCTATATTATAGAAAGATTACCAGAGGGAATAGAAGAATGCCAGTTTATAAATTTAACTGCTGATGAAGGGTATCGAAAATCACACTTTAAGGCTATAATCCCTCAAAAAAGAAGAAGAAATTGCTATAGAATAGACAAAGATCAAATGAATATCGAGATTACCAGAGGAAGATCGGAAATCTATGATATTCTTACACATCTTACTTTTCTATTTATTGAATCTCACAAAATAAAAGACAAAGTTTTAATAAATGACGGAACCGATGCTATTAGAGAATGGAAAAATCTTGAAGACATCGTATTGAACAATAAAAAAATTTCTCAAGAAGAAAAAGAAGTAACCTTTGTTCATTTGAGTAATATTTTAGGAAGAACCTTTCAAGAGGTTACTTCTGTATACACTACTTTTTCTTCAGAAGAAAAACCTAATAGATTTTTTCATTTAATATATTGGTTGGGTCATTTAGCAATTAATGAAGTTCTTCATAACAAGAAAAGAGTCGTTACATTTAGTTCTGTTCTAAACGAAGAAATTGGGCATCATATTTATGGAGAAATTTGGGCTAACAATATTAAAAAAACATTACAAGATACTGATTTGTTAAAAAGGCCAATTCATATTATTAGTGCAAATATGCACAGTGTTCTAAATTCTATTTATGCACAAAAAGCGTTGCCAAAAGAAGCAGAAAAATCTAAAAATTTCGATTTATACGAATTATTAAGTTCAGGTGATAGCAAACCACTACAAAAAGCTGTTAAAAATTATGCATCAGAAAATGGGCTTATTTATTTAAAAGATACATCAGGAACTAATATTAATGTACAAATAATTGATACTGATAAAATAAACGCTAACAATCTTCCGTTTAAAAAGAAAAATTCTATAGATCAAAAGCCAGTAATTATTGTTATGGATTATGCTTTTGGAGAACAAGCATACGAAACAATGGACGAATTGCTAAAACCTTACAAAACAGCAAAAGAGATTATTCATTTGAATGTAGATTCGATTTCTATTATGGGAAAAGCAGGTATTCTAGAAGGAGGGAAAGGAGATATTATGATTCCTTCAGCACATATTTTTGAGGGAACAGCAGATAATTACCCATTTATAAACGAACTCTCTAAAGAAGATTTAGAAGGTTTCGGAGTCAACTCTTTTGATGGAACTATGGTTTCTGTTTTAGGAACATCCTTACAAAATAAAGATATTTTAAAGTTCTTTCATGATTCTACTTGGAATGTAATAGGCTTAGAAATGGAAGGAGCTCATTATCAAAAAGCAATTCAATCAGCGTCTAAAATTAGAGGAAATATTTCTGAAAATGTAAAAGTAAGATATGCCTATTATGCATCAGATAACCCTTTAGAAACAGGAGCAACACTAGCTTCTGGAGGATTAGGAATGACAGGGGTAACCCCTACATATGCAATTACACAAAAAATATTAGAACAAATTTTTTAGCAGTATACAACTGTTTTTATAACCCAACGAACGATGTCAACAAACCAAAACAAAAACGAGGAAGAGGTAGATTTAGGCTCTTTATTTGTTATTATTGGAAAAGGATTTTCTAATTTTTTCAATTTTATTGGAACTATTTTTAAAGGTTTTTTTCATTTTTTAATAACTGTTTTAATCTTTTTAAAAAAGAATTATAAACCTATTTCAACTGCAGCATTAATTGGTTTAATTGCAGGTTTTGCTCTCGAGATGTACCTGCCTAAAAGGTACACTTCCGAGATACTCTTACAAACTAATTTTAAAAGCTCAAGACAACTATATAATAATGTTAGCTATTACAATGATTTAATAGGGCAAAAAGATACATTAGGCCTTAAAGAGACCTTTAATTTAAATAGTGGATATGCTGTTTCACTAAAAAAATTCACAATTGAACCAGTGAAAAATGAAATTGATATTATTTCTGCTTACGATGCCTTAATTGAGGATGTAGATACATTAACTGTAAGGAGTTATGATCTTGAGGGTTTTACGGAGTCTTTTACGGATTTTGATTATAAAATTCATAGAATGACTGTGATTTCTGAGAAAAATGATGTTTTTGATAAGTTAAATGAACCAATTATATCTTCATTGACTAAAAATAAATATTTTGCCTATCTTAAAAAACTTACGAATGAAAACATCAATCGCACGGATTTAAGTTATCGACAAAACTTATTACAAGTAGATTCTTTAAGAAATGTTTATATGAAGGTAATGCTACTTCAGGCAAATAATCCTTCTATTGGAACAAATATAGACCTAGCTGGAGAAAATGTTTCAAATAAAGAAACGGAACTTTTTTTTATTAATAAAAGAATAAATGAAGATCTTGAAGAAATTGCTAAAGATAAAACTGAAAAATATGAAGTGATTAATGTAATTTCCAATTTTCAAAGCATAGGTCAAGAAATAAAAGGGGTAACCAAAAATTATGGATTTTTACTGAGTGCCTTATGTACGGGTTTAATGATTCTTTTTCTCCTCTTATTGAAGCTCAATAAATTTCTAGACAACTATAAAAAATAAAAATGAAAACAATTCTAATTACTGGAGGTGCTGTTTTTATTGGAGTTAATTTTGTTCTTTATTTTTAGAAAATAATGAAGAACATCACATTGTAAATTTAGATAAGCTTACCTATGCAGGAGATTTTTCTAATTTAAAAGTTTAAAAATTACTAATGTTTAAAAAGATAGGTTCTGATAACTTAATAATCTTAAAAAACTTATCTTTTTTATCAATTTTAAGATTTTTTAATATTGGTGTAAAGTTTCTTTTGGTAGCCTACTTAGTAAGAGTTTTAGGCAAGTTTAATTATGGAGTTTTAATTTGGACAGATTCCATCATTCAGTATTTTATTATTTTTATAAACTTTGGGTTTAATGTGTATGCAGCAAAATATATTGTAGACAATAGAGACTCTAAAGTTGAGTTAAATAAAATCACATCATCAGTTTTTACGATTAAAGCTGCAATTTTTTTGTTGAGCTTATTAATTCTTTATCTGTTGTCTTTTTTTGATACATTCTCCTCTTATAAAGAGTATCTTTTTTTCATGTTATTAATGGGAATAGGTGAGGTTCTTTTTCCTATTTGGTATTTTCAAGGGGTCGAGAAATTAAAATTAGCAACTTATATTACCGTTTTTTCTAGGACATTATTAGTACTTGGCACCTTATTTTTAGTCACCAATTCAGAGGATTTAATCATCCATATTTATTTAATTGTCTTTTCTAGTATTTTGATGGGAGTTTTAGGGCTTTATATTTTAGTTAAAAAGTTTAATTTCTCTTTTATTTGGGTAGGATTAGAAACTATTTTTAAGATTTTAAAAGATGCCTATATGTTTTTTTTGGGTAGGTTTTTATCACTCACATTTAATTTTATGACTATTTTTTTAATTGGAGTTTTTTATACGATGGATTATGTAAGTGGCTTTGATATAGCTTTAAAAATTGTACTGGTATGTGTTATTCCTTTCGATATGCTACAACAAGCGGTTTTTCCTACAATTACAAGAAATAAAGATAAAACACTAATAAAAAAATTAATTGTTTTAAGTGTCGGGTTTGGTGTTCTTTTATCCATTTTATTATATTTCTTCTCCATAGAGTTATTACAGCTCTTCGGAGGTGTGGAAATGATAGAATATAGTGCAATTTTAAAAACTTTAGCAATTATACCTCCCTTTGTAGCTCTAACTTTTATTTTAGGGACCTGCACATTAGTTGCCTTCGGTTTTGATAAAGAATTTAATCAATCATTAATTATATCTTCTTTAATCTATATATTTATAATTAGCATACTCTTTTTGATGAATTCTTTAACATTTTGGAACTTAATCTATTTGAGAGTTTTTTCTGATATTGTTTTAGCTCTAATTAGAGTGTTTTTTGTTTACAAAAGAAATCTTTTTTAATATGAATTTAAGAGGTTTATTTTTAATAGTGTACGGTTTAATTACAGTAGGTTTATTTATTAATTTCAGAGCAAGTTTTTTAATTTATACTTCGTTTGTAATTAATGCAATAGTCCTTTTTCTTGTTGTCATATATCACTTATACTATGAAAAAGATAATTCACCTTTTATTTCTGCATTTATAGTTTTTACTTTTCTTTTTTTCCTAGTTGCTCCAATAATTCAAATAAATACTTTTTATGAATTAGAATTTCCACGGTTTATAAACTATTTTCCTTTCAATGAAAAGTTAGTTGTATATAGTAATATTTTAATTTTTTTATTTAATTTTTGTTTTATTTTCAGCTATATTTTATTTAAAAATAAAAGAATAAAGTACAACGTCATAAAAGATAAAATTACATATAAATATTCTGCATTGAATATATTATGTGTTTTGATTTGTAGCTTTCTAATATTCTTTTTTAGTTACGATTTTATTTTATGGAATCTAGAAACACCTAGCTGGTTAGAATATAAAGAATCAGTTATAAAAATTTTAGGTTGGAAGAAAGTACTATTTATGGTTCCTTTTGGAGGTGTAATTTTATGCTTTCAATATTTGAAAAATAGAAAGAAAAAGCTATCTGTAAATTTTATGATAGTATTGATAAGTTTACTGTGTTTCATTTTTCTGCTTTTTTGGTTTAAAAACCCTTTTACAGAAAAAAGGAATGCACTTGGTCCAATATATCTATGTTTAGTTTTTTTACTTTATCCAAAAATATTTTCAAATAATGTAAAAAATATTTCCATTCTATTTTTTATAATGATTGTGCTTTTTCCGCTTTCATCAATTTTAACGAATACAGATGCAACTTTTTGGCAGATACTACAAAACCCAGAAATTCTTTTAAATGAGGCTAAATATGGTGGTTTAACAAAAACATTTAACACTTTGCATTATGATGCCTTCGCTAATGTAAATGCAACAATTGCGTATGTTTCTAACAACGGTATTTCTTACGGTTTTCAGTTATTGAGTGCATTTCTTTTTTTTATTCCTAGGAGTATTTGGGTAGAGAAACCAATCTCTACAGGACAATTGATAGGAGAAGATTTAATCAGAAATTATGGGTTTAATTTCTCCAACTTATCTAATCCACTAGTTTCAGAAGGGTATATTAATTTTGGTGTAGTTGGTGTGCTATTTTTTGCAATTTTCTTTGCTTTTGCCATTGTGAAGTTCTTAAAGTGGTTTCAAAGTGATAGCATGATAAAAAAAATATTGGCCTTTTATTTAGCAATTCACCTATTGTTTTTGCTGAGAGGAGATTTTACTAATGGTTTTAGTTATTATATTGGTGCATTATTTGGAGTGATGGTAATCCCAAGTATGATTAATATTTTTATTACAGAACTATTTAAATTAAATAGGAAGACATGATAGGAAAAATCTATTTGGACAAACTCTTAAGTACTTTTATTGGTTTAATTTTTGCACTTATTTTAGTTCCATCAAATATTAAGTCAATTGTTATACTATTTTTAGGAGTTACCTTAATCATAAACTGGTATAAGAAAAAAACAAAATTCAATTGGAGCTTGTTTCTCAACTTCGGATTTATTTATATATTAATCCTTTTAACACTTTTCTTCAGTAAAGATCTTAACCAAGGTTTAATGTCTATTCAAACCATGCTTTCTTTATTAATTTTTCCATTATATTTTTCGTTAATAACTAAAGAGGAATACAAAACATTGAATCTTAATTTATATGTATGGGTATATTTAGTTTCAATATTTATTTTTCACTTCACAATTTTCTTTTGGTTTTTTATCACTAAATTTAGTTTTAATGATACTTTAATACATTTCCAAGAAATTGTAACAATCCATATAGGTAAGTTAAATACACACCCTATATATATATCTATGCATTGTTGTGTTGCTTTACTTTTTTCTTTTTATCTCAAAAGAAATAAAATGAGTAATTTAAAAAGAGTAGTATTATTTTTTTTACAAAGCTCTATGGTATTGTTTTTAGTTTTACATGCAAAGAAAGGGCCAATTTTGGCTTTTATTTTTACAATACTAGTTTATTTATTAATTAGTAATAAGAAAACTTTAAAAGTATATGTACCAATTGTAATAGGGGTAATTGTTTTATTTATTTCAATACCAAAAGTTAAAAATAGATTTTTAGAAATCTTTACTATTCAAAAACTTACTGAATCTAATCAAAACTCAACGAACATAAGAGTTGCTATTTATGAGAACTCGATCAACTTGATAAAACAATCACCACTATTTGGTTATGGAATTGGAGATTATAATACTGAGTTAAGAAAAAGTTTCATAGTTAACAACCAAACATTTCTATTGGATAAGGAGTATAATACACACAATCAATTTTTAAGTTTTATGATGATTGGTGGACCACTAATTTTATTTGGATACTTTTATTTTTTTATAAAAAATGTAAGACTTTCTTACCTCAGAGGAAACAAAATATTTATTTTAGTATTGATATTTTATTCTACAGTAATGTTAACTGAAAACATATTAGAAAGAGAAAATGGAGTTATTTTCTTCTCCTTTTTCATTTCATTATTTGGGTTTAATAATTATAATAATATTGAAAAAGAGTAAAAAAATACTGATTATAGGTCCATTTCCAGATCCAATTTCTGGTGTCTCTCTTGCAAATAAAATTGTAAAGAAAGTATTAGGTGAATCTAATCTGTTTGCTACAGATTATGTAAATAGTGCTTATCCATTATTTGAGAATGAAATTGGTGTGTTTTCAATTAAAAAATTAATATTCTTTTTAAAAATTAATTTTAAAATTTTTAAAATTTTTAAAACTGATATTGTTTATATTACTCCAGGCCAAACATTTTATGGTATTTTAAAATATGCTTTTTTTATTTTAATATCATCCGCTTTAAATAAAGAATTAATTATTCATGTTCATGGCAATTACTTAGGTAAACAATATCAAGAATTAACTGGTTTTAAAAAGAAAATATTTCATTTTTTAGTTTCTAGATTTACAAAAGGTATCGTACTGTCTAATTCCTTAAAACAGAACCTTATTCCTTTTATACAAGAAAGATCTATTTTTTGTCTTCCAAATTTCGCCCAAGATTTTCTTTTAAGTACTACTAAAAAAAATATAAATAATGAATTGAGGATTTTTTATTTAAGTAATTTAATGGAAGAGAAAGGAATTCTTTGTTTGTTAAATGCATTAATAAATTTAGAAAAAAACAATGTAATTTATAAAGCAAAAATTGCAGGAAATATAGATCAGAAATATTCTAAAAAAATTTTAAATTTATTAAACGGACTAAAAAACACGCAATATATTGGAGTTGTTCATGGATATGAAAAGAAAAAACTTTTAGATTGGGGAAATATATTTGTACTCCCAACATTTTATAAAATGGAAGGTCAGCCAATTTCAATTTTAGAGGCTATGGCAACAGAAAATCTTGTAATAACTACAGATCATGCAGGTATTTCAGACATTTTTACGGATAAACTTAACGGATATTTTGTGAAAAAAAATAACGTAGAAAGTATTCAAGACATATTATATTATATTACATTTAATAAAAATGAACTTGAAAAAATTGCAATGTATAACAAGGAGTATTTTTTAGATAATTTCACAGAAAATAAATTTAAACACAACCTTTTAAATATTCTCAATAACAATGGTTAAAAAAGTTGGTGAAATTTTAGTGTCAATACTATTTTATCTTTGTATTAGTTAAATTATAAATAATGATCTATCAAAAACTAAATACTTTTCAACTTCCAAAGAACTTTAGAGGAAGAAACCCTATTATTGTTCAGTTTTGGTGGTTAATACAAGGTACATTATTTAGAATGTCACCACAATTTATGTATGGATTTAGGCGCTTCTTATTGCGCCTGTTTGGTGCAAAAATCGGAAAAAAAGTAATTATTAGACCTTCAGTTAAAATAACATATCCCTGGAAATTGAGTATTGGTGATTACAGTTGGATCGGTGATCAGGTAGATTTGTATACTCTTGGTAATATTATCATAGGAAAAAATGTAGTGATTTCACAAAAATCGTATTTATGCACTGGTTCTCATGATTATTTAAAAGAAGATTTTTCAATCTTTCAAAAACCAATAACAATTCAAGATCAAGTGTGGGTTGCCTCAGATGTTTTCATTGCTCAAGGAATTACAATTGGTGAGGGCTCTATTGTTGCTGCAAGAAGTTCTGTTTTTAAAGACATACCTTCTAATAAAATATGTGCAGATCTCCAGTAAAAATTATAAGAGAAAGAATACGTGAATAAATCAAAAAACATATTAGTAATTTCTCCTTTTTTTTACCCCGAACCTATAGGTACAGGTAAATTTAATACTAGTATAGTCGAAGAACTAAATAAAAAAGGTCATAAAGTAACAATACTTTGTTTTCATCCTTTTTATCCTAAATGGAAATCGGAAAAAAATGAAGAAAAAATTGAAGGAGTAAAAATAATAAGAGGAGGGAAGAATATTTTTTACTCCAAAAAAACATTTTTTAGAAGAATAATTTTAGAGATTAGTTTTGCTTTTTTTGTTCTTAGAAAATTAAGAAAACATCAAAAGAATAAAGATATTATTATCCCCGTTTTCCCACCCAGTTTTGCTTTTTATTGTATTTTATTTTTTATTAATAAAAAAATAAAAAAAGTAGGAATGATTCATGATTTGCAAGAAATTTACTCTTTTAATAATAAAGGGATATTCTATAAAATAATAAATTTTTTTATACACATAGTTGAAAAGAAATGTTATAATTCTTGTAATAAATTAATTTTTCTTTCCAATGAAATTAAAACAGAAGCAACAAAACTATATAAATTAGAATCAGTTAATTTAGAAGTACAATATCCTTTTATTTCATTAGTAGATAAATTAACAAATAATCTAAATAATATTTTAAAACCAGAAAATATAAATATAGTTTATTCTGGTGCCTTGGGTGAGAAACAAAACCCAAATGAGCTCTATAAAATATTTAACTTTCTTTCTAATAAAATAGAAAACACTGTTTTTCATTTTTTTTCACAAGGAGAAATATTTAACAGACTAAAAGATGAAAATTTGAATCAAAAAATTAAATTTCATGATTTAGTCTCTAAAGAAAATTTAGGGGAGTTGTACAAAAAAAGCGATGTACAAATCTTACCTCAACTCCCAGGTACATCTAAAGGCTCATTACCGTCTAAGTTACCAAATATACTTGTATCTGGTTGTAAAGTTTTAGTTATTACAGATAAAAATAGTGAAATTGATTCCTTATTTAAAAGATTAAAATTAACTAAAATAATTAATTCATGGAATCGCGATATTATTTTACAAGGATTAAAAGATCTACTAAACTTAAAACAAGACCAAACTCTTCAAATTAAAGCTGCAAAAGACTTATTTACAATAGATAAAATGATTAATAAAATTTTAAACTAAAACCACTTATATTTGTTTTGATAAAAAACTAATCATTGAAGAAGAGATATTCTTATTTAATAAAACCGCTACAAATCTTATTAGATTTATTTATAATAAATAGTGTAATTTATTTCATCTATGATAAAGAGTATTTAAATCTCTATTTTGTATCATACATCTCTCTTTTCTGGCTTTTTTCGTCCCAAATTTCTGGCTTTTACAAAGTTTTAGATTTACCAAAGCTTTAAGAATTATCACCCTTTTAACAAAGCAATTCTTAATTTTTATACTTGGATATTTTGCATATTTTGGTTTTTTTAAACAGGGAGAAATAGTTCAGAATCAATTTTTAATTCTTGGTTCTATAATTTCAGGTATTACAATTTTTAAATTTTTTGGGTATTTTTTATTAAAAAAATACAGAGCACTTGGGAATAATTTTAGAACAACAATTGTTTTAGGTTTTGATGATTCCTCTAAAAAAGTTATTAAAATTTTTCAAAGTAAAGCCAATTTAGGGTATCGATTTTTAGGTTTTTTCTCAGATAAAATATACAAAAAATCAAATTATTTAGGGAAGTTTAAAGATATTTATAAGTATGTCAACCAAAATAGGGTTGATGAAATCTATTGTTCACTGTCAGATTTAAGTAACAATCAAATTAAGGATATAAACAAATTTGCAAATCAAAAAGGCATTATTCTAAAGTTAATTCCTAATTCAAATGAACTCTACAGTAAAGGTCAAAGTATTGAATATTACGATGATACCTTGATGGTTTTAAATGTAGAAAAACTACCATTCGATTTTACCGAAAACTTTTATATAAAAAGAGTTTTTGACATCATATTTTCTTTTTTTGTGTGCACTTTCATTTTATCCTGGTTGTATCCTATACTCTGGGTTGTGGTTAAAATTGAATCTAAAGGGCCTTTAATTTTTAAGCAAAAAAGAGAGGGTTTAAGTGGTAGAGAATTTGTATGTTATAAGTTTAGAAGCATGCAAATTAATAACGATTCAGACACTGTTCACACAACAAAAAATGATCTTAGAGTAACAAAAATTGGTGCTTTTTTAAGAAAGACAAGCATTGATGAATTGCCCCAGTTTTTAAATGTTTTAGTAGGACATATGAGTGTTGTAGGCCCAAGACCTCACTTAGAGAGTTTGTCTTTAGAGTATCAGAAACAAGTAGATGATTATTTAAAAAGGCATATAGTAAAACCAGGCATCACTGGTTTGGCTCAGGTTAGTGGTTATCGTGGTGAAATAAAAAAGAAATCAGATATAAAAAACAGAGTGCGTTTTGATATTTTTTATATAGAAAATTGGTCTTTTTTTCTAGATATTAAAATTATAATTAAAACATTATTTAATGTGTTTAAAGGAGAAGAAAAAGCTTATTAATGATGCGAAAATATGATATATCAGCAACCATAGTTTTGTTTAACGATGATATTTCTATTTTACAGAATACTGTAGATTCTTTTTTAAATATACCCCTAACGAAAAGATTATTTTTAATTGATAATTCACCCACAAATAAGTTTCAAAAACACTTTCTTCATATAGATATAGAATACATTTTTGTTGGAGCTAATATTGGATTTGGTAGGGCTCATAATTTAATTTTAGAAAAATTATTATCAAATTATCATTTAATTTTAAATCCCGATGTTGTTTTTAAACCTGATATTTTTAAAGTTTTAATCGAGCAATTAGCGATGAATGTAAGTATTACTTTTATAACACCAAAAGTTATTTTCCCTACTAAAGAAATTCAATATGTTTGTAGGAAGCATCCAACTTTTTTTGATTTAATCAATAGAAAGTTAAGGCTATCTAAGTCTAAAATTTTTGATAACGAGTATCGTAATAAAGATTTAAAACAACCTTTTTACCCTGATTTTATTCATGGCTGTTTTATGTTATTTAAGACAGATGAATTTTTAAAACTGGGAGGTTTTGACAATCGATTTTTCTTGTATTTAGAGGATGCTGATATTTGTAGAACGATATACAAAGCAGGGAATAAAATCTTATTTTATCCCAAAGTAGAAGTAATTCATCATTTACAAAAAGGCTCCTCAAAAAGTGTTAAATTATTTTTTAGACACCTATCTTCGTCAATTAAATATTTTTTAAAGTGGGGATTTTAATTTCTTCAACTATTTAAAATATATTTGCAAACACATCAACATAACAATTCAAAAAATATGAATATTCTTATTTTAGGCTCTGGAGGAAGAGAACATGCTTTTGCTTTAAAACTCTCTGAGAGTAAAAAAGTTAAACAACTATTTGTAGCTCCTGGAAATGCAGGGACTCATAAAGTTGCAATTAATATTGATATTAATCCAACAGATTTTAACTCTGTAAAAAAAACGGTATTAGAAAATGATATTAAAATGGTTGTTGTGGGGCCAGAAGCACCTTTGGTTGATGGGATTCATGATTTTTTTCTTGCAGATAATGGGTTAAAAAACATACCTGTAATTGGTCCTAAAAAAGATGGAGCTTTATTAGAAGGTAGTAAAGATTTTTCTAAGCAATTCATGCAAAAACATGGAATTCCAACAGCACGCTATAAATCTTTTAATAAAGAAAATCTAAAAGAAGGTTTTACCTTTTTAGAAACCTTAGCGCCACCTTATGTTCTTAAAGCAGACGGATTAGCAGCTGGTAAAGGTGTTTTAATTTTAAACTCTTTAAAGGAAGCGAAAGCCGAATTAGAAGAAATGGTTGCTAATAATAAATTTGGAGAAGCTTCCTCTACAGTTGTGGTAGAAGAGTTTTTAAAAGGAATTGAACTGTCTGTTTTTGTGTTAACGGACGGAAAAAACTATAAGATTTTACCATCGGCTAAAGATTACAAAAGAATTGGAGAAGGAGATAAAGGTCTTAATACTGGGGGAATGGGCGCCATATCTCCAGTTCCATTTGCAGATAGATCTTTTTTAAACAAAGTAGAAGAATTGGTAGTGAAACCGACTATTGTAGGATTACAAAAAGACGGAATAGACTACCGTGGATTTATCTTTATTGGATTAATGAACGATAATGGCGATCCCTCCGTGGTTGAATACAATGTTAGAATGGGAGACCCTGAAACAGAAGTTGTTTTGCCAAGGATAGCATCCGATTTATTTGATTTATTTGATGGCGTTGCAAATCAAAATTTACACGAAAAATCATTTTCTGTAATAGATAATACTGCAACTACGGTCATGCTAGTTTCTGGTGGGTATCCAGAACACTATGAAAAAAATAAAGAAATCTCTGGATTTGAAAATATTGAAGATTCTATTGTTTTTCATGCAGGAACAAAATTAGAGAACGATAAAGTTGTTACCAGTGGAGGTCGCGTTATGGCCATCACATCCTTTGGAAATACGATTGAAGAAGCTTTAGAAAAAACTTACAAGAGTATTGATAAGATTTCTTTTGATAAGATGAATTATAGAAAGGATATTGGTTTTGATTTGGTGTAAATGAAGAAAAAAATAATTGTTGCACCCTTAAATTGGGGTTTAGGACATGCCTCTAGGTGTGTGCCAATTATTCATTTACTTCTAAAAAACAAGTATACTCCAATCATTGCTTCCGACGGAAATGCCTTGGCTTTCTTACGAAAAGAATTTCCTTCCTTAGATTTCTTAAAACTTCCTGCTTATGATATTGAATATGCTAAAAACTTAAAATTAAGCTTGCTTCTTCAACTTCCGAAAATATGGAATGCGGTAAAGAAAGAGCAAAAGCTAATTCAAAAATTTATCGATGAGAACAAGGATGTAGTAGGGGTTATTTCTGATAATCGTTTTGGGGTTAGAAATGAAAATATTCCATCAGTGTATATCACTCATCAAATGAATGTGTTGACTGGATTTACAAGTTTTTTTACAAGTAAAATACATCAAATTATTATTAAAAAGTTTGATGAATGTTGGATTCCCGATAACCATAAATCTGAATTTTCAGGAAAGTTATCAATATTTAAACACAACTTTAATTCAAAGTTTATAGGTGTATTAAGTCGATTTAAAAAAGAAAGTATTCCAGAATTAATAGATGTTCTAATTGTCCTTTCTGGACCAGAACCAAATAGAACTTACCTAGAAATAAAATTAAATAAAGAGTTTTCAAATTCTGATAAAAAAGTTACTTTAGTTCAGGGGAAAGTTGAAAAACATCAAAAAAAAACAATAGATAAAAATATTACAACTTATAATTATTTATTGTCTAGGGAGCTTCAAAGATTGCTAAACATGTCTAAAATTGTTCTTTGTAGAAGTGGGTATTCATCCATTATGGATCTTGCTGTTTTAGAAAAAAAAGTCTTTTTTATTCCTACAAAAAATCAAACGGAACAAGAGTATTTGGCCACGTATTTGTCAGATAAAAAAAAGGCTCCATTTTGTGATGAAGATGATTTTACTATTAAAAAATTATCTGAAATTGAAAATCATGTGGGATTAAAATCTGAAGAAACTAGATTAAATCCAGCCCTATTTTGCCTTTTCGAGGGTAAAAGAAAACTCTGATCCTTCTCCATACATACTTTTTAGCAAGATGGTTTCGTTGTGTGCTTCTACAATATGTTTTACAATAGATAAGCCTAAACCAGAGCCGCCTTGTTCTCGAGACCTACTTTGATCTACTCTGTAAAAACGCTCAAACAAACGAGATAAATGTTCTTGTTTAATTCCTTCTCCATTATCGGATACTTTTACAATAAATTTATTGTTGTTGTAGGATTCTACACCAATTATTGTGGTTCCGTTTGGTTTTCCGTACTTGATAGAATTTACAATCAAATTAATAAGAACTTGTTCTAATTTTTCAACATCACCATTCACAAAAACAGGGAATTCATATGGTTTGTCAAACTGTAAAGAGATGTTTCTTTTCTTTGCTTTCATTTCGAATAAATCGATTACATTTTGAATCAATTCTAAAATATTAAAGACTTTAATATTCATTTTTTCACCATCAGTTTCTAGTTTGGCAATCATGTCTAAATCTTTAATTACCGCAACTAGTCTTTCTACACCTTTATTGGCTCTGTCTAAATATTTTGTTCTAATTTCTTTGTCGTTTACCGCGCCTTCAATTAAAGTTAAAATATATCCTTGAACCGTAAAAAGCGGAGTTTTTAACTCGTGAGCTACGTTTCCCAAAAAATCTTTTCTAAAGGAATCTCTTTCTGTTAAACTTTGAATTTCTAAACGTTTTCCTTCTACAAAATCTTGAACACTCTTCGATAATATTTCTATATCTGTAGTAACCGAATCTCTTTTTAAATCATCAACATCTAGAATAGAAACTTCTTCATAAATGTTTTTCATTCTTTTGTAAATAAAATGTTCTGTGCGGTATTGAATGATAAAAAAGGAAATACAAAAAAATATAATTCCAAAAATAATTCCGGTACCGATTCCTAGAGATTCAAAGAAGAAAAAGTAGGAAATTGAAGCAACAACAAAAGCAAGTAATGATAAATATAGTGAGGATAAAAGTGCGTAAGAATAGGTTTTTTTAATTTTCATACAAACAAAATTTATTGATCTGCTTCCTCTAAAACAAATTTATAACCAACACCTTTTACGGTTTTGAAATGGTCATCTCCAATTTTTTCTCGCAATTTTCTAATATGAACATCTATAGTTCTACCACCTACAACAACTTCATTACCCCAAATTGTATCTAAGATGACTTCTCTTTTAAAAACTTTACCAGGTTTAGAGGTTAATAATGATAAAAGTTCAAATTCTTTTCTTGGTAAGGTTATTTTTTTATCAGCTTTGTATACTACATATTGATCTCTATCAATAATAATATCTCCTATTTGGGAAGATGTTTCTAGTTCTTCCTCTTTTTTCAACCTTCTTAATAATGATTTTACTTTACTCACTAAAACTTTTGGTTTTATTGGTTTTGTAATATAATCATCTGCGCCCGCATCGAATCCTGCAACTTGAGAGTAATCTTCACCTCTTGCAGTTAAAAATGAAATAATTACATTGCTCAAAGATTTTACTTTTCTAATCTTTTCACAAGCTTCAATACCGTCCATTTCCGGCATCATTATATCCAATAAAATTAAATGAGGGATGTTTTTTTTTGCCGATTTTATCGCCTCTAAACCATTTGCTGCTTTATATATTTGATATCCTTCATTTTTTAAATTATATCCAACAATTTCTAAAATATCTGGCTCATCATCTACCAATAAAATTTTAATATCACTCTTGTTCATTTTCTTTATTGTAGTTTAATAATTTCAAAAATAGCGATTAAAAAAGAATAAAAACAATTCCTTAACAATCATTTAATTTTAGTTGGAATAAGATAACATTATGGTAACTTGATCAAAAACATATACTTATTAACATTGATAATAAGTATGTTAGTATTAAATAATGCATTAATTTATAACTAAAAATTGTATATTACAATTTACCAAACAAATATCACATGAAAAAAAATTACTCTTTAACTTTATTTTTAACTCTTTGCTTTAGTATTGTTTCTTTTGGGCAAGAACTGATTGTAAATGGAGATATGGAAAACTGGGATAATTCAACAACACCAACTGGTTGGACAAAAGCAGAGAATATAACTCAATCTACAGACTCTCATGCAGGAACTTATTCCGCATTAAGGAATGGAGGTTCTTCAACAAAAGATTTATCTCAAACTATTACAGGTATTATTGCAGGAGATAGTTATACTATTAGTTTTTGGTATAAAGCCTCTGGAGATGGAACAGATGCAAGAATTTGGTCTAACTGGAAAGCTGGATCTTCAAACCTTACAGATAATGCAGATGTTTTAAAAGGACCAAATAACCAGTATTTAGATAATAATGGAGGAGTTTGGACTCAATACACCGTTACATTGACAGCACCTGCTACCGCAGATACATTTTATTACGAAGTTAGATCGTATTCTAATTCAATTGTATATTGGGATGATTTATCATTTTTACATAATACTTCATCTACTGATCCTAGTTTAACCATTACCTCTCCAGCAGACGGATCTTCAATAGATTCAGCGTCATCCGTTGATGTTTCTTTATCTGTTTCTAATTTTACAGTAGGTGTTGTAAATGGATCAGGTGTTGATGGTCATATTCATTGGACAGTTCAAGAAAATTCTGATACTGCAGTAGATCAATCAATGAAGTATGATACAAATGACGAAACCATTGCTGTAACTCAAGGGAATTCTTATACCGTTTATATGGAACTAGTAGATAATTCTCATACACCTATTTCACCAGCAGTGAATACAACAACAACTTTTAATGTAGAGTACTCCTGTGATTTAACGTTAGGAGACATTACAACTACTTGTGATGCCATTACCAGTGGTTCAGATACTTATTCTGGAACAGTTGCCTTTACTGGAGGGAACACAGGAATACCCTACACTATTACTGCACCAACTGGTGTTACTGTTGGAGGAGATAACCCAGATACAGTAGCTGCCGGGACAATCACTTTTACTGGTATGACAGAGGGTATAGATGCTGAAATTACTTTTGTGGGAGGAGCAAATAGCTCTTGTGATTATACTAGAACTTTATTTAGTCCAGTATGTAAGCCTTTTCCTATTCTTGAAAATTTTGATTATACAGAAAATACAGATTTAATTGCAGCTGCAGACTGGTCTGATGCTTCAACAAGTTCAACTCCAAACAATATTCAAGTTGTTGAAGGAACAATATCAAATCCATTTACTTCCTCTGAGTTTCCAGATCCAACTGGCAATATGATTACTCTTTCAGGTGCAGGGAGTGATCCTTTTATCTCATTTACTGAATCGGCAGTGATCTTTACATCATTTTTGTTTTCAGTAAACGATATGACTACGGTGACCAATTCCAATGGAGGGTATTTTGTAGTTTTAGCGCAATCTTCAGGATCTTTTAGAGCAAGATTATGGTTAAAATCAAATGATACAGATGCTACGAAGTTTAATATAGGATTGAGTTCAGGCAGTAGTGCTAGTAATTATACTACAGCATCTTATGCAGCGAGTGATCAAATTTTTGTAGTAATGTCTTATAGCACAACCGATAATGAAATTAATGTATGGGTGAATCCAGCTGCTTCAACTTTTGGGGCAACTTCTGGTTCGCCAGATATTACTATAGACGGAGCTTCAGCATCAGTTGGACGATTTTTATTGAGGCAAGACTCATCCAGTGAAACACCTTCTGTAAATTTTGATGAACTTAGGATAGATACTTCCTGGTCTGGTGTTACTCCACAAGGATCAACAGCCACAGTAAATAGAGATAATATAGAGGGTTTTACTGCATATCCTAATCCAGTTATTGATAAAAGGTTTACTGTGAAAACTTCAAATTCATCAGTAAAACAAGTAAATGTTTTTAATGTCTTGGGGAAAAAAGTATTTACTCAATCTTTTTCTGGATTACAAAAGACGATGGATGTGTCAATTTTAAATTCTGGAATTTATATTTTAAAAGTGACTGAAGAGGATAAAACAGTAACTAAAAAATTGGTGATTAAATAAAGTAATCATCTTTATTACAAATACAAAAAGCTTCGAAATTTTCGAGGCTTTTTGTATTTTAGTAAAAAATAAAGTCATGAACTTAAAAATAAACTTAAAAGAAATTCTTTTTTTAGATATAGAAACAGTTCCTGAATTTGAAAACTGGAAAGATCTTTCTAAAGAAACACAAGAGTTATTTGATAAAAAAACACAGTATCAACGTAAAGAAAAAGTCACTGCTGAAGAGTTTTATGATCGCGCAGGAATTTGGGCAGAATTCGGTAAAATTATTTGTATTACAGTAGGGTATTTTGTTGAAATAGATAAAAAAAAACAATTAAGATTAACTTCATTTTTTGGGGATGATGAGTTTAAAGTTTTAGTAGATTTTAAAGAATTATTAGACAAACATTTTAATAATAAAAATAATGTTTTATGCGCTCATAATGGAAAAGAATTTGATTTTCCCTTTATTGCTAGAAGGATGATTATACATCAAATACAATTGCCTGGAAAGTTAAATTTATTTGGAAAAAAACCATGGGAAGTACCCCATTTAGATACTCTAGATTTGTGGAAGTTTGGAGATTACAAACACTATACATCACTCAAATTATTAACATCCATACTTGGCATTCCTTCTCCAAAAGACGATATTGACGGAAGTGAAGTTTCTGATGTATATTACAAACAAAAAAATATTGATCGAATTGTAAGTTATTGTGAAAAAGATACAATAGCGGTTGCTCAGATTATATTAAGGTTCAACAACGAAAAACTTTTATCTGAAAAAGATATTATTAGTATTTAATTTTAAGATTCTATTTTCATAGAAAGTTCTAACCAACGTTCTTCTTTTTGTTCTAAAGTAGCTATTGTTTGTTGTAACTCAACAGATTTTTCATTTACATCTTCAGGGGATATTTTATTGCTAGAAAATAAATTTTCAATGAGTTTTTTTCTTTTACCCAAACTTTCAATATCTTTTTCTAAAGCACCAAACTCACGTTTTTCATCATAATTTAAATTGTTTTTAGAAATTGTTTTCTGCTGAATTTCTTTGATTTTTTTTGCACTAGTTATTTTTGGTAATGAAGTGTCATAGGCTCTAAAATCTGAGTAATTCCCTGGAAAATTTTCAACAATACCTTCTCCTCTAAAAACAAAAAGGGCATCAACAATTTTATCCATAAAATACCTGTCGTGCGAAACAACCAATAAATTTCCGGGATAATCTAATAAGAAGTTTTCTAGAACATTTAAGGTAACAACATCCAAATCATTTGTAGGTTCATCTAGAATTAAAAAGTTTGGATTCTGAATCAAAACAGCACATAAATACAATCGTTTTTGTTCTCCACCGGAGAGTTTTTCAACAAAATCATATTGCTTCTTTTTATCAAACAAGAAACGTTCTAAAAGTTGAGAAGCAGAAATTTTTCTACCTTTAGAAAGTGGAATAAATTCTCCAAACTCCTTTACAACTTCAATAACTTTTTGTCCTTCTTTTATAACAATTCCGGCTTGTGTATAATACCCGTATTTTACGGTTTCACCTAAAACAACTTTTCCCGCATCTACAGGAGATTTTTCTGTTATGATATTTAAAAAGGATGATTTTCCTGTTCCATTTTTACCGATAATTCCAACTCGTTCTCCGCGTTTAAAAACATAATCAAAACCATCTAAAATCTTTTTATCGCCAAAAGACTTATATACTTTATGAAGTTCAAGAATTTTACTTCCTAAACGTTCCATATTGATTTCTAACTGAACTTGATGATCTTTTCTACGCTTATGTGCTTTTTCTTTTATTTGATAAAAATCATCAGTTCTAGATTTAGACTTTGTAGTTCTGGCCTTTGGTTGCTTACGCATCCATTCTAGTTCCTTTTTAAATAGGCTTTTAGCTTTTCCTAAATTGGTAGCTTCAAGTGCCAATCGTTCTTCTTTATTCTGTAAGTAATACGAATAATTTCCTTTGTATTTGTATAGCTTTCCTTCATCTAATTCTATAATTTCGTTACAAACACGTTCTAAAAAATAGCGATCATGCGTAACCATAAATAGTGTAATTTTTTCTTTTGCAAAGAAAGCCTCTAGCCATTCTATCATTTCTAAATCTAGATGATTTGTTGGTTCATCTAAAATTAATAAATCGGGTTTACTAATTAAAACAATGGCTAATGAAAGTCTTTTTCTTTGACCACCAGATAAAACGGAAACCTTTAATGACAAGTCATTAAGCTTTAATTTTGATAAAATTTGTTTGTATTGTGTTTCAAAATCCCATGCGTTATATTGTTCCATTAATTCAAAAGCAATCTGATAAGCGTCTACATCATCAGGGTTTAAAAGGGCTTTTTCATACTGATTTACAACCGTCAAAATTTTATTTTCTGTAGAGAAAATTGTTTCTTCGATTGTTAGATTTGGATTTAATTCCATGTTTTGAGCTAAATATGCAACATGAATATCTTTCCTACTAACAACTTGACCAGAATCTGAAGTATCTAATCCTGCAATAATATTTAGGATGGAAGTTTTTCCACTACCGTTTTTTGCAACAAATGCAATTTTCTGATCTTTATTTATTCCAAAGGAGATGTTTTCAAACAAAACACGTTCTCCGTATGATTTAGATATATTTTCTATTGAAAGGTAATTCACAAGTACAAATTTAAGTCTTGCAAAGAAACAAAAAACCCAAGCGTAAACTTGGGTTTTTGATGCCATTTAATTTAAAAAGGGGATTTTTTAGGGGTTATTAAATTAAATCTAATAATTATACTACAAAAATAGACCATTACTAGGTGTCTGTCAATCCCTGAAAACAGTGAAATTTTTCTCTAACGGAAAACCGTTAGAGTACTCACTGATAATAATGAGTTAAAAAATATTAGCTTGTGAAATTCAATGTATTATAAAATATAAATAAATAAAAAACCCGAGCGATAGCTCGGGGTTTTTAAAACCTTATTATTGTTTAAAGAATTTTTTAATTAATCTTTCTTCTCCATCATTTATCTCTAATAAATAAACACCAGTTTTTAATTGAGATACTTCAATTGAGTTGGTCTTTAATTTTCCAGTTTTTACAACCTGACCAATAGAGTTAATAATTCTGAAAGAATTTTCTACAGTAGTTGTTAATTGAACATTTAAGACATTTTTAGTCGGATTTGGATACAATTTAAATGAACCATCGCTTAAATTAAATAGAGAATCATCTGCAAAATTTGTATTTGATGATGCTTGGGTATTTGTCAAACTTATATTATCGATAGCAATATCTGCTTGCCAAGTAGAACCTGTAACTCTATTAAAACGAAGCTGAACGGTATCACCTAAATAATCCGAAAGATCGATACTAGCAGTTAACCATTGATTTCCTTTGTTTCCAGATTCTGTCCAAATACTCGACCAAGAGGAACCGTTGTCATTACTTGCTTCAACATCAATTGTTCCCATATCTGTAGCTCCAAACATATGGTAATTAAAGTTAAATGAAGCAACAGATACATTGCCTAAATCAAAACAAGGAGATATTAAAATTGCTCCCTTTGAAGGGAATCCTGTCCCGTTACCAGAAGCTTCAACAAAAATATAAGAACTTCCTTGGAAGGCTGAACTTGGCCCTGTATTGTTAGATGGCGTTGAATTTGAATTCACTGTCCAATTTAAATCGTCGCCAGATGCTTGCGACCAATCTCCAACAGATCCCTCGAATCCTTCATTATAAGGGAAAGAGGTTACTTCTGCAGTACAACTATTGCTTACCGCTCCGCCATTTGTCAATTGAATATTATCGATAGCAATATCTGCTTGCCAAGTAGATCCTGTAACTCTATTAAAACGTAGTTGAACACTTCCGCCTGTATAGGCTGATAAACTTATGTTTGTAGTTATCCATTGGTTTCCTTTATTTCCAGACTCGTTCCAGATACTTGTCCAAGTATCACCATTATCGCTACTTGCCTCTAAAGCAATTGTTCCCATATCGGAAGCACCAAACATGTGGTAGTTGAAAGAGAAGTTTGCAGTAGTTTCATTTGATAAATTAAAACAAGGTGATGTAACAATTGCTTGCTTATTTGGATACCCCGATCCGTTACCAGAAGCTTCAACAAAAATATAAGAGTTTCCATTAAAAGCAGAAGAAGGTCCTGTATTGTTAGATGGAGTTCCATTTGAATTAACAGTCCAATCAATATCATCTTCTGATGATTGAGACCATGCTCCTAAATTCCCTTCAAAACTCTCGCTGTAAGGAAAAGTAGAAATTCCGGAAATACAACCACTTGAAGTAACTGCAGTGATGTTTACATTTCTTGAAACTTCTGTTGCAGTGTTTCCAGCAGTATCACTCACGTTGTAATTTACAATGTAATTACCAACAACATTTGTGTTCACATTTCCTGATATTACAATAGATGAAGTTAAGTTTCCATCGATATTATCAATAGCAGTTGCTCCTAATTCGTTATATGCATCACCAATATTTAAGTCTATTGTTGTTGCTCCATTTAAAGTGATAACAGGAGCCGTTGTATCTGCAAAAACATTTACAGTTCTTGATACTTGTGTTGCAGCATTTCCAGCGGCATCACTTACGTTGTAATTTACTATATAATTTCCAGCAGTATTGGTATTTACATTTCCAGTTGTAGAAATTGAAGAGGTTAAGTCTCCATCAACATTATCAGAAGCAGTTGCACCTAATTCGTTATAAAAATCTCCAACATTTAAGTTTATTGTTGTCGCTCCATTTAAAGTAATAACAGGTGCAGTTCCATCAGAAACATTTACAGTTCTCGAAATTTGTGTTGCAGCATTTCCAGCGGCATCACTTACATTATAGTTTACAATATAACTTCCAACATTACTTGTGTTAACGTTTCCAGATGTTACAATAGAAGAAGTTAAGTTCCCATCTGTATTATCAGTCGCTGTTGCACCTAATTCATTATATGTATCTCCAACATTTAAATTTATTGTTGATGAACCATTTAATGTAATTACTGGTGCAGTTGTATCTGCAACAGCATTTGCAATGTTAATCGTGTAATCTTCAACTTCTCCATACTGAAAACTTAAACAAGATGTAGGTATTGCATTGTAACTCAAAGTTACACGCATTCTTGTAGATGTTGTTAAAGCTCCAGTAGGAACTGTAAAACTTCCAGAAGCAGGTGTCGTTTGTGACGGTGCAGCAGAGAAAACTAATTCTCCAGCATCATCAAAACTTCCGTTTTTGTTATAATCAATCCAAACACCGTAACCTTCATTGTATAAAGTCCCTGTCCACGTTGGTGTTACAGAAATAGTATATTGGTTCCCTTTTGTAAGTGTTGTAGAAATACTTGTAAAATCAGAATAAAATTGACCTGTAGAAGTATTGTCTATTGTATTTAATTGAACTCTACTGATAAACTCATCATTTACATTTGTACTTTGAGAAGCACAATAGTTAACCGGTGTTGCATCTGTTGATACGTTTACAATATTACTTACATCAGAAATATTACCGGCAAGATCCTTTGCTTTTACACTAAAAGAGTATGCTGTGTTTTGAGCAAGACCTGTAACATTAAAAGTTGTATTTGTAGTATTCCCAATCACTGTTGTTCCTCGTAATATATCATAACTTGCTACAGCAACATTATCTGTTGAAGCTGACCAAGACAAAGTTGTTGCTGTATCCGTTGTTCCTGAAGCTGTCAAACTTGAAGGAGCAGTAGGAGCTGTGGTGTCTGGGGCTAAAGTTGTAGCATTTACAGATGAACTTTGTGAAGAAGCATTACCAGCAGCATCTTTTGCAATTACATAAAAGCTATATGCAGTATTTGCTGACAAACCAGTAGCAGAATAAGAAGTTGAAGTTACAGTAGTTTGTAAAACACCATCTCTATATACATCATAACCTGCAATACCAACATTATCAGTTGAAGCATTCCAAGAAAGATCAATACTATTTTCTGATATGTTTGATGTTGTTAATGCTGTTGGAGCAGAAGGTGCTTGTGAATCTGCATTTGCTGTAAAAGAACCTGTAAAAACACCACGCCCATAGGTAGAAGCAATAATTTTGTTATTTGTATTATCACCAGAAACATCCCAATAATCAAGGGAGGTAACACTTACATCACTCATTCCGTTGTAAGACTGAGACCAAGTTGGATTTGTATCACCAAAATTACTAGTTGCCCAAACTCCTAACTGAGTTGCTATGATAGCTTCACCTCTGCTTAGGGGATTTTGTAAGAAATCTCTAACAGGAATGTTTGGTAAATTTCCTTCTTTGCTAGACCAAGAAGATCCGCCATTAGAAGTAGCCCAAACACTAGCTACACTATAATTGTGAATTGTTACAAATATATCATTTGCAGTTTCACCAAATCTTACTGAAGATACAGACCCTACAAAAGGAGTTGCAATTGTTGTAAAAGTTGCAGCACTATTTGTAACACCTGTCAAACGAATTAAACCTCCGTTTTCTAAACCAGCATACCAAGTATTGTTTGCAAATGGCGAAGCTCTAAAAGCTGTTGGTTTTGCTGTTAAAGCTGCGTTTGTTAATGTTCCGTTTGAATTTGCAGCAACATTAAAACTTTTAATAGCAAAATTTGTTCCAGAAGAACCATTTGTTAATAATCTATTTGCGTTACTGTCATAATCCATTGGATTTACAAAGTCTCCTGTATTTTGATCACTTGATAAAGTAGTTGCTCCACCCTGCCTTCTACCTTGTCCATTCCAAGGTAAATTAAACCTATAAATTACGTTTTGTATGAAAGTAGCAATCATATACTGACCATCTTTATCTACAAAAGTGTAAAAACCATCACCATCAGATAATTCTTCAGAGCCATTAATTCCTGGAGCTGTATTTGCATTTCTAAACGCCTGACTTCCGTTATCTTGAGCACCCGCAGTAAAAATACCTGTTGTGTCTCCAGTACCATTTGGTCCAATACCAGCTTTTACATATTGAGTAACATTGTAATTGTTATTTCTTACAGAAATTGCACTTGAAGATCCTGAAGCAGCTGTTAAACTAGATGCATAGAAAATACCACCATCATTTCCGAAAACTGCTTGATTCGCATTTCCGGGTCTAAATGTCATTGCATGTTGATCTGCATGAACAAAAGGAGCGTTTAAGGTGTTTAAACCTGGATTGTTTGACCATTTAGAAATTTGTGTCCATCCAGAAGCTCCATTTGTAGATCTAAACAAATCAATTCCTCCAACATATAAAATATTGTCATTAGTAGGGTCTACTTCAATCATTAAGTCATAAAACGATTGACCACGTGTAAAGTCGTTTGCAGGAATACCATTATCTGCGTCATTTGGTAATGCTTTCGTTGTAATTGAAGCAAAGCCATTTGTTGTACCATAAACATGAACCGGCTCAGAATTACCTTGTGTTAATGCATATAGTTTGTTGGCATTGGATGAAGAAACAGCTAATTCAACTCTATTAGAATCTGTCAAAGGAGAAGCAGCAGCTTCTGTCCAGGTAGCTCCGTTTGTAGAACTAAATACACGTCCTCCTCCATCTCCTAAAACAGAACCAATTGTACCTAACCAAATTTTATTATCTGCTCCAACTTCAAAATCATTTGGGGTGTAATAATATGTTGATCCTTGAAAATCATAGGAAAGATTAGAAGACTCTATTCTTGACCAATTTGATCCGCCATCTGTAGAACGATAAATACCTGCAGATTGCAAACCTAACCAGTTTCTTGGGTTTCCAGAATCACCATAAACAGCAGATCCAACACCTACAAATAGTTCAGTATTAGTTCCATTATCCCACGCTAAAACATCATTTACATAATAAATACCCTTCAAGAATAAGTTAGAGGCGTTAAAGTCAAAAGAATCTGGGCCAGATGCAGGAATTGTTAAGGCATTCCAGCTATTCCCTCCATCATTTGTTACATAAACTCCGTTACCAACAACATCTCCAGCAGTATATTGTTCACCTGTTCCAACATACCATCTGTTAGAATTTCTTGGATCTACAGTAATTGAGGTAACTGCAAGGTTTCCAGGTACATTTTGCACTCTAGACCATTGAGAATTACTATTTGTAATATTTGTATTTTTCCATAAACCACCAGAAACACCTCCGGCAAAAACTATGTTTGCACTTGCATCATTTGGATCGAATAGCATAACTCTAGTTCTACCACCAATATCATTAGGGCCTCTTTCGTCCCATGAATTTGAGGCATCTCCAGGGTTTCTTTCTGAAGCTCTTTGTTTAATAAGTTGACTTCTTAATTCAGATAGCTTACCATCTTCCATCAATCCAGTTGCAGGATTCATCGTTAATTCGTACATCTGTTCAAAGTATCTATTTGGAGGTAGACCCTTAAGTTTTCTTTCTTTTTTATCCCAAGTCAAAGACTCTTTAAAAGGACTTTCAGTCAGAAATTCTTGATGTTTTTTTCTTTTCTCAGCAATACTGCCATCTGAATTTTCGTTAAAAAAAGTCAAGTAGCTAATAGTTGATGCCAATAATAATAGACAACCACCTATAAGTAGTTTAATACTATTTTTCATGTTGATTAATTTGAGTTAGTGAATAATTTGATTTGTATAATTGCTGTTTTTTTTGAATGAGCCAAAACAGCATGGCTTAAAACGGGGGAGTAATTTTTATGCATATAATTAGTAGGAGTATTTGCAGTTTTGATGATTAAAATTAAATTTTAGTGTGATATTTATGTTAATTTATCTTAAAAAATTAATAATATTTCAAATTTATACTATTTTTATTAAATACACAATCCCTGAAAACCGTGATATTTCCTCTCACTGAAAACCGTTAGAGTACTCTCTTAAAATCAATGATTTTTTTCAAAAAAAACCTCAAGCTATGCTTGAGGTTTCTGTTTAAAATTAATTAATATTTATTATTACAGATAAACTTATTGTTTAATAAACTTTTGAGTGAATGTTTCCTCTTCATCAGTCAGTTCAATTAAATAAATCCCTCTTTTTAAAGTAGTAATATTAACAGAATTATTTTTAATAGTTCCAGAGCTAATTTCTTGTCCTAATAAGTTGATAATTCTGTATGATGACTTAATAGTTCCAAAATTAGAGTTAATATTTAAAACATTAATTGCAGGATTTGGATACACCATTTCATCACTATTAAATGAATTGTTACTTGTTGCAAAAGTAGCGTTGTTAGAAGCTACAGCACTTACAGAGTTTGTTGTACCTCCATCACCAATAATACCATTAATTGTAACTTGATCTATATAAATATGATCATTGTTTCCTGAGGCATCATTTTGAAATCTAAATGCTGAATTTGAAGCAAAATTAACATCTGAACTATTTAGCATAACCGTTGCAGAATAAAAATTGTTATTTTCAAATGCAGTTCCTCTTGCCCAAGTTCCAACAGTAGACCAAGATGAACCGTTGTAGAAACGCAGCCAGAAATCTTCATTATTTTCCATAGAATATGAGTAGAAATAGAAGGTTACTTCAACAGCATCATAACTTGTTAAGTTAAACACAGGAGATGTCATTGCAGAAACAGTTCCAGAATTATCTCGTATACGTATAGATCTATTTCCTTCATACGAACGTGACCCATTATATCTATAACAATCGGATCCTCCGTCAGTCCAACCATCCCATCCAGATTCAAAGAACCCTTCATGAATTGTTGTTGTAGAACCTTGAGAACCTCCAGAAGTAGTAAATGTTTCTGTATTACTTGACGAAGATACATTTCCAGCAGCATCCTTAGCTCTAACCGTATATGAGTAACTTGTATTTGCAACCAAACCAGTAATATTTGCTCCTGTAGAGGTTACTGACCCAATACTTGTTCCATTGCTAAATACCTCATATTCTGTAACTCCAATATTATCTGTTGAAGCTGACCAAGATAAAGAAGCTGTAGTTTCTGTTATTGCAAAAGCGGTTAAATTAGTCGGTGCTGTTGGTGCTTGTGTGTCTCCAGCAACTTCATTTACATTAACGGTTCTAGATACTTCTGCTGCTGCATTTCCTGCTGCATCACTTACATTATAGTTTAAGGTATATGTTCCTGCTGCAGCTGTATTTACATTACCTGAAACGACGATGCTAGACGTTAAGTTTCCATCGATATTATCAGAAGCAGTCGCTCCAGGATCAGAAAACGAATCACCTACCTCTAAGTTTATGGTTGAGCTACCTAACAAAGTAATTACTGGTGCAGTTGTATCTACAACACCTCCTGTAATATTTACTGTATAGTCTTCAGTTTCTCCATAATTATAAGAGCCACAAGCAGACGGGATAGCATTGTACTGCATCACAACTCGCATTCTAGTTGCTCCTGTTACAGCAGATGTTGGCACAGTGAAAGAACCACTAACTGGAGTTGTTTGTGATGCTGATCTTGTCCAAACGGTTTCTCCACTATCTGCAAAATCTCCATCTTTATTATAGTCTATAAATACGGCATAGCCTTCGTTATATAAAGTTCCTGTCCAAGTTGGAGTTATAGAAATTACTGAAGAAGTTCCTTTAGTTAAATTTGTGGATTGAGAAGTGTAATCTGCATAACCACTCGATGATGCTCCTGTGGTATTATTAATACTTCCCAAAATTACTTTACTAATATATTCATCCGCTACACTATTTCCATTCGAAGCACAATAGTTTAATTGAACTTCTGTAGTAGTAAAACTAACAGAACTAGAATATGAAGATGTGGTATTGTCTGGACATTTACTTCTTACTTGAACATCATAAGAAGTTTGTGGTGTTAATCCGGTTAAAGAAATTGATGTTCCCGAAACAGCCAAAGTACTCCAAGTAGAAGTTCCTGTTTGACGGGCTCTAAAATCGTAAGAGGTTCCAGCTACTGTGGCCCATGAAGCAGTAGCAGTTGATGATCCAAAACCATCAATAGTAAGTCCAGATGGAATTGTTGCATTACAGACAACAGGAGTTCCTGTTAAACCTGTTACAATTAATGTGTAATTTTGGCTTCCACCAACTAAAGAACCTTTGTTTGTTACTGAAATAGTATAAGTTCCTGATGCATTATCAAGGTCAACTCTTTCGTAAGGGTCTAAATTATTATCTTGTTTAGCACTTGTAGTGGCACCAGTTAATTTATAAGGTAAATAGGAGGTTCCTCCTTTAGTTACTCTAATGTCTAAATCATTAACCAATACTGGAGTTGTTGAATTTACAGTTCCTGTGTTTGCTGTACCTGCTCTATCCGTCCAAGAAATAGAGGCTAATAGAGGGTTTATCCCATCGGAATCTACAGTAATGGAATATGTTTGACCAGAAGTTAATGTCAATTCTTCAATTTTTGATTCATTACCATTGCTTGTAATTGCCTCAGCAGCGGCTTTTGTATTTAATAACCCCCAGCCAAAGACAGCGTCTGGTCCAGAAACACCAGCGTCATCAGCTGTATGAAGTGCTAACCCTTTTAAAGTTGCAGCTTTCATATATGAACTATTAAGATTGTTATGATGTTGTTGCAATAGTACCAAAGACCCCGTTACATTTGGTGAAGCCATTGAGGTTCCTGAAATTGAATTATAGGCTGTATTACTAGAATCGTATGTTGAATATACAGAGACTCCATTCCCAGCAATATCTGGCTTGATACGAAAATCATCGGTTGGTCCTTCGCTACTAAAATTAGCAATGGTAACACTTGTTAAATTTCCATTTGAATCAATATTTGCATCATTAGCAGCGGCCACTACTAAATTGTTTTTTGATGTTGAATGTCCTGTTAATTTATCAAAACCATACCCTCCAGTTGGATTATTATTTGCTGTATCATCAGATCCATCATTACCTGCAGCAACCACCATTAAGTAATTTGGAGCATTAAACATTAGGTTGTCCCAGTCTCTAGAATCGTCTATATAACCACCAAAGAAATACTGAGGTAATTGCACTTGTCCTTGTTGGTTTCTTGCAGCGTAGCCATAGGAGTGGTTTGATACTAACATCCCATTTGCAGCAGCTGATGTTGCTTCTGCTAAATCACTGTTCCAGTCATATCCTATTGCTTTAGCTTGAGGTGCCATACCTTTTGCATTAGCGACAACTCCAGATGCAATAATGGTTCCTGTTACGTGTGCTGCATGATAATTTAACGATGCAGAATCTCCATTAGAAAATCTATTACTACCTCCAGCTCCGTCATATTCTTGATGGGATGCTCTTGCAATTCCACCATCCCAGACATATGCAGTCATATTTTGTCCATCTAAATTTAAACCTAAAGACCCTCCAGAGTTTAAATGATTTACCCTTGTAGATTTTGCAGCTGCTACGTTAAACGTAGTATAATAAATAGGTTTATTATTTACAACCCTTTGAAGTTCTAACATGCGGCCATCTTTAGTTGTAAATTTAATTTTCCAACCACGTTGTTTTGCAATTTGAATTGCTTCTTGTTTTTCTGAAGATTCTTTCTGTTTGAAAGCATTCTCCATTGAGGTAAGTTTTTCTTGATTGTACTTACCATTGATTTCTTTTATTTCATCTTTTTTTTGCGCTTGCAAGTTGAAAGTGAAAACTAAAAAAAATCCTGTGATAAGAAGTTTAGTGAAGTAACTTTTTTTCATTTTTTTGTTGATTTTAGTTAATAATTATTTGAATTGATTATTTTGTTTTTTGAATATAGGGTTAAACGACAAGTCCTAAATGGGGGGTGAATTATAACGTATAAACATTGATTTTTTTTATGAGTTTGTGAGTAAATAATTATTTTATTTTTTATTTTTTGTTAAAAATTCTTAATATTTTACATATTACATTACAAATGTATTAATTTATTACGAATCATACAATCACGGAAAACCGTGAAATTTACCTCACGGAAAACCGTGAGGTACCTAATTATTTTTAGTGAAATTGTAAAAAAAATAAAAAAATAAATACGGTTTTAAATCTAAAGGCTAACTTTTTTACATCTCTTAATAAATGGTATATTGCACTACATAATTGATAATAGATAAATATGAAAATTATAGTACCTATGGCAGGTATTGGGTCTCGTTTAAGACCCCATACATTAACAATTCCTAAACCACTAACAGTTATCGCAGGGAAACCAATTGTACAGCGTTTAGTTGAGGATATCACATCTGTAGTGAATCAGAAAATAGAAGAAATAGCTTTTATAATAGGTCCAACCTCTAAGGGTTTTCCAACAAATACATCAGATAAGTTATTAAAAATAGCCAAAGAATTAGGGGCTAAAGGTTCTGTGTATATTCAAGAAGAAGCATTGGGAACTGCACATGCAATTTATTGTGCAAAAGAATCTTTGAGTGGTCCATGTGTTGTTGCTTTTGCAGACACATTATTTAAAGCAGATTTTACTTTAGATGCGAATGCAGATGGTGCAATTTGGGTAAAGAAAGTTGAAGATCCAAGTGCATTTGGAGTTGTAAAGTTAAAAAATGGATTTATTACAGATTTTGTAGAAAAACCTAAAGATTTTGTATCTGATTTAGCAATTATTGGTATTTACTACTTTAAAGATGGAGATAAAGTTAAGGAAGAGATACAACATTTAATTGATAACAATTTAACTGAAAACGGTGAATATCAATTAACAAATGTTTTAGAATCTCTAAAACAACAAGGAGCTAAATTTATTCCTGGAACTGTTGATGCTTGGATGGATTGTGGTAAAAAAGATCCTACAGTAGATACTAATACTCAGGTTTTAGGTTTTGAACAAAAAGCTGGAAATAATTTAGTGGACAAAAGTGTGATTTTAGAAAATTCAGAGATTATACAACCTTGTTTTATAGCAGAGAATGTTGTTTTAAAAAACACCAAAATTGGACCTTACGTTTCTATTGGAGAAAATAGTGTTGTAGAAAATTCTACTGTTGTAAATTCTTTAATTCAGTCTAATGTTGAAATAAAAAATGCAAATTTAGACAATGCTATGATTGGAAATTATGCAAAATATAATGGGAAATTCACTTCTGTTAGTATTGGTGATTATACAGAGTTACTATAAATGAGGTTTAGAAAAAAGATACAGGGGTTAAAAAAAGAGAGACAATTTAAATCCTTTCTTTTTTTAATTCCTGTAATTTTTTTCTTTTTTCTTGTCCCTTGGAATATTATCTCACAAGACAGTATTCCTATTGCTAAAGATTTCACTGAAGAAAAAGAATTAAAATTTCAGGATTTCTTTTTTAAAGCCTTATCAGAAAAATCTATTGGAAACAACCAAAGAGCCATAGAGAATTTGGAGAGTTGCAATCAAATTTCAACCAATAATGCTTCAGTATTTTTCGAATTTTCTAAAAACTATCTTCTTTTAAAAAATATTTTATTAGCAAAAGAATATATCAACAGAGCTCTTCAGATCGAAAATGATAATATTTGGATGTTAAAGCATTCAGTAAAAGTTTTAGTTGCAGATAGAAATTTTTCAGAGGCAATTAAGATTCAGGAAAAAGTAGTCGTTATAAATCAAAAAGAAAGAGCGTATTTGGTTCGACTACTCTTTCAAAATAGAGAATATAAAAAAGCAATTCTTCTAATGAATACTTTAGAAAAAGAAAATGTATTGCCCGAAAGATTAAGAAGCTTAAAAAATAATTTAGAAGTTGGAAAAAGTAAAACAGATAAAAAAGAAAAATCAAATGATATTTTTTCTCTTATTAATAGATTTAAATACGATAAATCATATAAATTATTAGAACAAATCTTGCAAAATTATTTAGAAAACCCTAATGAATTATTAAAGTATAGCAATGAAGGAATTTCACTTTTTCCAGCACAGCCTTATGTTTATTTAACCAAAGGAAGAGCATTAATATATCAGAAAGAATATAAAAAAGCGTTAACTAGTTTACGTAATGGGATTGATTTTGTAATTGATGATAAAATGGAAGCTAAATTTTATACTGAAATGGCAATTGCTTACAAGGGTTTAGGAAACCTAAAAGAGGAGATCATATATCGACAAAAATCCAAAAAACTAAAAATTTAAGAATGAAGTTTTTAAAATACGTGCTAGTTTTTACGATTGTATTCACCTCTTGTAAAACAAAAAAAGTTATGATAGATACAAAAGCAATTGCTAAAGACATATCTGCAAGAAAAGTAGCAAAGAAACATGTTGCAGCAAATTTTGACAAAAAAACGATAGATGCCAAGTTAAAGGTTAATTTTAATAACGGAAAAACAAAACAAAATTTATCCGTAAGAATGAAAATTAAAAAAGATGAGGTTATTTGGTTAAGTGGGTCAAAAATAATTAATGTTTTTAAAGCAGAAATAACACCAACTTCTGTTCGTTATTATTCTTCCTTATTTAAAAATTATTTTGAAGGAGATTTCTCTATGATAAAAGAATTATTAGGCGTAGAAATTAATTTTGAGCAACTTCAAAATCTCTTTTTAGGTCAATCCTTACAAAATGTAAAAAAAGAACAGCAAGAAGTAGAAATTGTAAATAATGCCTATGTTTTATCTCCAAAAGAACAATCAGATTTGTTTGCTATTTTCTTTACAATAAACCCATCTCATTTTAAATTAGATAAACAATCTATTGTAAACTCTTTAAAAGGTCAACGATTAGATATCATATATCCTTTATATGATTTAGTTAATGATGAAGAGTTTCCTTTTGAAATAAATATAAAGGCAACACAAGAAAGATCTTTTACTACTATAGATTTAAGATATAAATCAGTAGTTTTTGACACCGAACTAACAATTCCTTTTTCTATTCCTAACGGATATAAACGTTTAAATTTTTAATGGCAAAAATCAGTTTTCATATTATTTGTATTTCAGTTTTTTTTACAAGTTTTTCTAGTTTTTCACAAACAAGAAAGCAATTAGAGAAGCAACGTAAAAACTTAAAATCAGAAATTATTAAAGTAAATAGGTTAATTTTTGATGTTAAGAAGAAGGAAAAAAATGCTTTAGAAGACTTAAAGGATATTAATAAAAAAATAGATGTAAGATCAAAATTGATTACAACTATAAACTTAGAAGCGAAGATTTTATCAAAAGAAATTACAGGGAGTCAGAAAAAATTAACGGTTTTAAATAACAAAATTACTGACTTAAAAGCTGATTATGCAGATATGATTTTTAGATCTTACAAAAGCAAATCTCAACAAAGTAGAATGATGTTTTTATTATCATCTCAGAACTTTCTTCAAGCTTATAAACGCTTGGAATACATGAAACAATATACTTCTTTTAGAAAAAAACAGGGTGAAGAAATTCTTCTTCAAACTGATTTTGTTCAAAAATTAACAGATTCTTTATTGTTCCAGAAACAAGTAAAAGACACATTAATATTCGCCGAAAAAGAACAAAAAGAAAAGGTTGAAATAGATAAGTTAAACCAGGAAAAACTTATTTCTACGATTAAAAAGAAGCAGGGTAAGTATAAGAGAGACTTAAAAAAGAAGATTGATAAAGAAAAGAAACTTGCTGTAAAAATTGATAAGATTATTAAAGCAGCCATTGCAAAAGCAAATAGATTAGCAAGAGCCAAATCTAAATCTAAAATAAAGTCTTCCTCCAAGAAAAATGAATTTATTTTAAGCCCAGAAGCAAAAGCTTTGGCAGTGAAATTTGAACTTAATAAGGGTAAATTACCATGGCCGGTTCAAGAAAGTATCATTACAAGAAGGTTTGGTTTACAGAAACATCCAACTATTGGTGGAATAACTATAAATAGTACGGGCTTGCATTTTACTACTAATAATGGTGCTTATGCAGAATGTATTTTTAATGGAAAAGTATTAGGGATTCAGTTAACCTCCGAGGGAAGAAAAAATGTTTTGGTACAACATGGAAACTATATTACGGCTTATAATAATTTAAAAAACTCTTTGGTTGATATTGGAGATAAAGTAATAAATGGTCAAAAAATAGGACAGATTTTTACAGATAAAGTATCTGGGAAAACTACTCTGATATTTGTTCTGTTTAAAAATACAAAACGCTTAAATCCTTCTTCTTGGATCTTAAAAAGATAATTATTTTTGCATAACTTTTTTAATAATATTTTTCCCTGTTAGTGCAGAAGTCGTTATTACTCCAGAAAATAAAGCTGCTGCAACACCTGCTGTTACTATATCTTGTCCAGTTAAATACAAGTTTTTAATAGGAGTTCTTGGTTGTAGAAACTTTTGTCTAAATCTTTTTGGCGTATGGTCTAAACCATAGATTTCACCTTTATCATAATTTATAAAATGTTTTGTAGTTAATGGTGTAGAAAGTTCATAATGTTCAATTTTACCTTTTGCTTTTGGTGTGTGTTTGTATAAAACTTCTAATAATCGTTTCGCTATTTTTTCTTTCAATTCATTATAGTCCTCTCCTCGTTTCATCCAACGAGTACCGTCCCATTTTTTAAATCCTTCATAAGGTAATAACGTAATAATGTCAATGGTACTTTTACCAGGATATCTATTAGACCAATCTGGATCTTTTGCTGATGGGAAAGAAATATAAACTACAGGAAAATCTGAATTAATATTTTCTAAATAATTATTTATTGCAGTATCGTGATCTATTTTATCTGGATAAATCCAATAATTTGTTTTAGGTAGATTTAATTCTTCCGGCGATCCATCTAAACCTATGTATAGACAAGCATGTGAAACAGATCTTTTTACAGTTTGTAATTGCTGTTTTAATTGGTGTTTTTCTGCTATTTTTTCTGGAATCAACTTGTTATAAGTAGTCATGATTCCAGCGCCAGAAATAGTGTTTTTAGCAAAAAATGTTTTACCATCTTTCATTTTTACGCCAATTGCTTTGTTGTTTTCAATGACAATTTCATCTACTTCTGCACTAATTAAAATAGTACCCCCAGCTTTTTCTATGACTGTATCTGTATGTTTTGCAATTTCTGATGAACCACCAACAGGAAAACTTCCACCACCAAAATAATGGCGAGCAACAGCTGCGTGCATTACAAAACTACTCTGTTTTGGTGGCAATCCATAATCGCCATATTGGCCACAAAGAACTTTTATTAATTCTTCATTATTAGTGATAGATTTTAAAACTTCATAGGTAGTTCTATCTGAAAACTTATAAAAAGGATTTCGCATTTTTCCGCCAATAATTTTACTTAATATTGGTGGCAAGGCTTTGTCCATATAAAATTTTTGACTTGTTTTAATGGCTTTAAAAACGAAGCTTACATAATCGTCAATGGCTTGTTTTTCATCAGGAAAATAACCAAGCATTTTATCTTTAAAGGCTTGAACACCTTTTACAAAATCGTATTCTTTGTTGCCAACTATAATTTTATCATAAACATTACCCATATCTGCCCACTTAAGCTTCGCATCGGTAATATAATCAAACAACTTTCTTATCACAGAACTTTCCCTTTGAACCTCACCTATATAATGGATTCCAACATCCCACTCAAACCCTTTTCGTTTAAAAATATGAGTAAATCCACCAGCGATGTAATGACGCTCCAAAACCAATACTTTTTGACTTTCTTTTGCAAGAATTGCAGCAGTAGTTAGACTACCCATTCCTGATCCTATAATTATAGAGTCGTATTTTTCTGCTAAAGTTGGATTTTTCTTATAAGATTGTATCATAATTTATAGCAATAAAAAGCTTAATTGCTAATATACAATCTATTTTTTATGAATATTTTAATTGAATAAAGCTTTAATTTCTGTAGCTTCTGATGGGTTCATTTTTCCTGCCAAAATCAAACTCAATTGTTTTCTTCTTAAAGCACCTTCAAAACGTTCTTTTTCTAATTCAGTTTCTGGCTTTAATTGCGGAATTTGAACAGGTTTACCTATTTCGTCTACAGCGACAAATGTGTAAATACCTTCATTTACTTTTGTTCTTTGACCAGATTGTCTATCCTCAATCCAAACATCAACATAAATTTCCATAGAAGATTTAAATGCTCTGGAAACTTTGGCTTCAATAGTTACAACACTACCAAGGGGTACAGATTTGTTAAAAGCAACATGGTTTACCGAGGCGGTAACAACAATTCTAGTGGAATGACGTCTTGCAGCAATACTACAGGCTCTATCCATTCTTGCTAATAATTCACCACCAAAAAGGTTATCTAAGTAATTAGTGTCTCCAGGTAAAACTAAATCGGTAAGTATTGTTAATGACTCTTTAGGTGTTTTTGTTTCCATCAAAAAATTTTATACAAAGATAGGTAATCGCTCAATAAAAAGATTGATAAAAATTGAAGTTACTTACTTTTTAACTAGTAACCAAGCGTCCTTAGAAGTAGTACTTTGAATTTTGTAAAGGGTGTTAATTGCATCATTTCTGTTTTCAAAACTATCAAATGAAACTTGAGTTAATCCCCATTTATTGATTCCAATAATTTTTGAATTAAAACCTTTTTTCTTCAATTGCTCCATTTTCTTTCTAGCATTCTTAGAAAACTGAAAAGCACCGGCTATAATATGATATGGTTTAGATACTTCCTTAATAACATTTAAGTTAACTGTTGGTAAAGGATTAGAAATTACAAAGGTTGCTGATTGAATCTTTTTTTGTATTTCTTTTTGTTGATTGGCAATAATTTCTTTTTGTTCATTTTCTTGAAGACCACTGTAAATAGCAAAGCTCATTGTTAATAAAATAGCTGCAGTAGCAGCGTATTTCATAAATACAGGAATGGTTTTTCCTTTTTCTTCTTTTGCAACAACAACTAGAGGTTTTACCTGTTCTTTTTGTCGTTCTAATACTGAAGAATCTAAATTAGAAAACCCAAAAGAAGTTGTTAAATAATTTACGTCAGAACTTGGCTCAAAAATAATTTGATTATTTTCATTTAAAGATAAAATCCCTAGCTTCTCTAATTGAATAGATACGCGCTTTAAATCATTTTCCCATTCTAAAACAGCTAAAGATATAGCAATGGAAGCTTCTTTAAATGAAATATTTTCAGATGATGCTATATAATTTGATAATAAACCATCATTGTGTTTTAAATTACTATTAAACGTAATTTGCTTTGAAGGTGGATGAAAAGTATGCGAAAGATTATTTATTTTAGCACTAGTTCTGTTGGTTACAAAACCACCAAAATCAGGTACAATTACACAATCATATCTGTATAGTAAATCGCTTATATAGTTTGTTAGTATCATACAATCAAATATAGAAATTTTCACCATCAAATTAAGTTTAACGTTTAAAATTTATCAACAAATATTTTATATATTGACTTTCAAATTATTATGTTTTGAAACAAGAAAAGTTACTTGCTGTATTAAGGTTGCAAAAGTGTAAAGCAGTTGGTGATATTTTAGCTAAAAAACTAATTGTAAATGTTGGTGATGTAGAACAAATATTTAAAGAGAAATTATCAGTTTTAGAAAAAATAAATGGTATTGGAAGTCATGTTTTGAAGCATCTTTTTGATAAAAAAAACATTCAACTTGCAGAACAAGAATTAGTCTATATTCAAAAAAATAACATTGCTTATTCCTACTTTTTAGAAGATAGTTATCCGAGCAATTTACAGCATTGTATAGATTCTCCTATTTTACTTTTTAAAGATGGGAATATAGATTTTTCTAATCAAAAAATTATTTCGATTGTTGGTACAAGGAAAATCACTTCATATGGAAGAGATTTTTGTAATACACTAATAGAGGAGCTAGCAGAGTTCAACCCAATAATTGTTAGTGGTTTTGCTTATGGAGTTGATATTTGTGCCCATAAAGCTGCTATAAAAAACAAACTTCAAACGATTGCAGTTTTAGCTCACGGCTTAGAACAAATATATCCAAAAGTTCATAAAAAATATATAAATAAAGTAAATGGAAATGGTGGATTCTTAACTGAGTTTTGGCACGAAGAAACACCATTAAGAGAGAATTTTTTAAAAAGAAATAGAATTGTTGCAGGGATTTCTACGGCAACTATAATTATAGAATCTGCAGAAAAAGGTGGTTCTTTAGTAACTGCCGATATTGCAAATTCATATGACAGAGATGTGTTTGCTCTTGCTGGTAGAGCAACTGATTTATATAGCAAAGGATGTAATAACTTAATCAAAAATAATAAAGCATATTTACTGTCCACTTCTTCAGACATTGTAAAATTATTAAATTGGGATATTGCTAAAAAACCAACACACTTAATTCAGAAAGAATTATTCATTGCGTTAAATGAAAATGAACAAAAAATTTATGATTTCCTTCACCAAAAAGGACAGCAGCCTTTAGATACAATTTCTTTAGAATGTAATATTGCATCTTATCAATTATCATCAATATTATTACAAATGGAAATGAAAGAAGTTCTAAAACCTTTACCTGGAAAATTGTTTGAACTGATTTAAATATTCTTATTTTTGATAAAAACCAATAGAAATATGGCGTTAGAAAAAAAATTGATGTCAAAAAAAAAGCCAACATTTCCTGTAAACGAAATGCTAAATTCCTATTTAAAAAACTATAATAGAAACATTAGAATTTCAATTTTTTATGATGATTTATTGCGTTTTCAAGGATCTGTTACTGTTTTTGATAAAAATGATGAAGACACACTCTGGGTAAGAACATATTATTCTGAATTCGATAGAATTGACATTGATAAAAGTTTAAAAAAGATTTATACATTACTCCATTCAGATGGTAATGAAGATACAATTCCATTTTTAAATGTAGATGCTATTGATTACTGTACTTTTGGAAATTCGAAACCTTTTCGTGTAAAAATTAGAAATATTCTAAATGACAATTACACGTATTTTTATTTAAAAAAAGCAGATGCTTCAAGGATTTATGGTCTAGAATTAGAACATATTTTGTCTCCACATACAATTAATTTTTTAGTATATAAAACTACTTTAATAGAAGAACATATTTCAGGGATCCCTGGAGATGATTTTATCAAAGATTTTTTACCAAAATGTACTGAACCAGAAAAAGCTCAAATTGCCAAAGAGTTTGTGAAATTTAAAGAACGTTGTTTAGTTCGTCTCTTGGGAGATATGCGTTCTTACAATTATGTAATTATTCCAACACACGATTTCGATCAAATTATTTATAAAATTAGAGCTATAGATTTTGATCAACAGTCTTTTGAGGGCAATTTAAAAGTATACAACCTTCAGTTCATGAAGGAAAACTTTAAAATGACAGAGATGGTTGGTAAGAAACTTCAGAATAATTCTATTCAACAATATAAAATTGAAGAACGTTCTTTTATGGCCAAAAGGATAATTACATCTCCTAAAAGAATTACACGTTTAATAAAATGTATGAAAGCTGATACAATATCTTTTCCTGAGAATGTTACACTCTTAAAAAAGCATTTAATTCAATATGTTGGAGATGTAAAATTTAAAGATTGTAAAAATATGGGAGAAATTTTAGAAACTATTCTCGATTTTGTAAAGCGTAATTATATAGATATTTCTAATAAAGAGTTATTTTAATACCATGTATCTTTTTTTGTTATATTAATATACAACGAACTTTTATTACTGATTAAATAATTAGTATTTTTTAGTCCTAATACTTTCAATTACAACTGTTAATAGAATTAAGCCTCCGCCAAAAAAAGTATTTATAGTTGGTATTTCATTTAAGAAAAAGAATGCTAAAATAATTCCAAAAATAGGTTGTAAGCTACTAATAATTGTAGTTGTAGTAGCTGAAAAAAATTTTAATGAATGTAACATTAAACTGTGTCCGATTGCGGTAGTTAATAGAGCTAATAAAATTAAATAGGGAATTTGACTTTGCAATCCAGATAAATCCATGAAGAATAAAACTGGGACTAATAAAATTGTTATTAAAACAGTTTGATAAAACATTAACATGGTTCCATTGTAGTTTGCAACATGTTGTTTTAAAATTAAAATTCGTATTGCGTAACAGAGCGCAGAAAATATCCCAAAAAGAATTCCTTTTACTTGATCGCTTTCTAGACTTAGCTCAGGAACTAATATGTAAAGACCTAGTAAAACCATTAATCCTAAAAAGATATACATTGGATCAAATTTTACTTTTAAAAATAGAGGTTCTAATAAAGCTGTAATTATTGGAAACGTATAAAGAGACAAAACACCTATAGCAACATTGGAAAGTTTTAAAGCATAAAAATAAGTTATCCAGTGTGCTGCCATAAAAATGCCACTGATAAAAAAAGGAAGGTACTCTTTAGAAGATTTTATTTGTAAGTCAATTTTTTTGTACCTGCAAAAAAAATATAAAAACACCATCGCTAAAGAGGCTCTAAACCAAATAATAACCTCAGTTGGCAGTGCAATGTATTTACCCAGAACACCTGAAGTACTTATAAAAAAGGTTGCCAACAATAATCCAGAAATATTTTTAATATGAGAATTTTCCATTAAACTTTTTGCAAAATTGTTAGTGCAGTTTTTACAGTATCAATTTTTATAAAAGTGATTAACAATCGCAAACCATTTTTTGTTTGCTTTTCTTTCATTACACAACTTTTAGAATTTTGTTGGACATATCTTAGTGTTTTAGAAAATGCTTCAGTTTGATAAAATTCACTTTGTTGATTAGAAACAAAGTAACCAACTATTCTTTTTTGTTTTAGAATAATCTTTTCTAGCCCCAACTCTTTAGCCAACCATTTTATTCTTACAGAGTCAAGTAAATCTTCAACTTGTGTTGGTATTTCACCAAAACGATCTATAATTTCAGTTTCAAAAATTTGTAATTCTGCTTCGGTTTTTAAACTTCCCAATTTATTATATAAGCTCAATCTTTCTGTTATTGAATTGATATAATCATCGGGGAATAAAATTTCAAAATCAGTATCGATAGTAACTTCTTTTACAAATTCTTTTGTTTTAGACTTGTCTTTAGGATAGAGCTCCTTAAACTCATTGTCCTTTAATTCATCTATTGCTTCTTGTAGAATTTTTTGATATGTATCAAATCCAATATCATTTATAAAACCACTTTGTTCTCCACCCAATAAATCTCCAGCTCCACGAATTTCCAAATCTTTCATGGCAATATTAATCCCACTTCCTAAGTCAGAAAACAAAACCAAAGCCTCTATGCGTTTTCTAGCATCATCAGTCATCATATGATAGGGCGGAGTTATAAAATAACAGAATGCTTTTTTATTAGAACGACCAACTCTACCTCGCATTTGGTGTAAATCTGAAAGTCCAAAATTATTTGCATTATTAATAAAAATAGTATTTGCATTAGGAACATCTAAACCACTCTCTACTATTGTTGTTGAAACTAAAACATCAAACTCGTTATTCATAAAACCGAGCATTAATCCCTCAAGTTTTTTACCTTCCATTTGACCGTGACCGATTCCTACCTTTGCAGAAGGAACTAATCTTTGTATTAACCCAGCAACTTCTTTTATATTCTCAATTCTATTGTGAATAAAGAAAACTTGTCCTCCTCTTGAAATTTCATAAGAAATGGCATTTCTAATTATTTCCTCAGAAAAACGAATCACATTACTCTCTATGGGATGTCTATTTTGAGGTGGTGTTTTTATTACAGAGAGGTCTCTTGCTGCCATTAAACTAAACTGCAATGTTCTAGGTATAGGAGTTGCTGTTAATGTTAAGGTATCTACATTTTCTTTCAATGTTTTTAATTTATCTTTCACAGCAACACCAAATTTTTGCTCTTCATCAATAATTAACAATCCTAAATCTTTGAATTTTAAACGTTGATTTGTCAGTTGATGTGTTCCAATAATAATATCTACAGAACCGTCATTTACACCATTTATGGCTTCTGTCTTTTGTTTTGAAGTTCTAAAACGGTTCAAATAATCTATTCTTACAGGAAAGTCTTTTAAGCGCTCGGTAAATGTTTTATAATGTTGAAAAGCTAAGATTGTTGTAGGTACTAGAACAGCAACTTGTTTTCCATTATCCACAGCTTTAAAAGCTGCCCTTACTGCAACTTCCGTTTTTCCAAAGCCAACATCACCACAAACCAATCTATCCATGGGTTGCTCTTTTTCCATATCATTTTTTACATCTTGTGTGGATGTAAATTGATCTGGGGTATCTTCATACATAAAACTACCTTCTAATTCATGCTGAATATGTGTATCTGGACCAAAAGCAAAACCTTTTTGAAGTTTTCTTTTTGCATATAGTTGAATTAAATTAAACGCAATATGTTTAACTCTGGCTTTTGTTTTTTGTTTGATTTTTTTCCAAGCTCCTGAGCCTAATTTATATACTTTAGGTGGCTTGCCATCTTTTCCATTAAATTTGGAAATCTTATGAAGAGAATGGATACTGACGTATAAGATGTCTCTTTCACCGTAAACTAGCTTAATGGCTTCTTGTTTTTTTCCTTGAACATCAATTTTTTGTAAACCAGCAAATTTTCCAATTCCGTGATCCATGTGAGTAACATAGTCACCTTTTTCTAACTTATTTAGTTCTTGAAGAGTAATTGCTTGCTTTTTAGCATACCCGTTTTTTAAACGGAATTTATAATAACGTTCAAAAATTTGGTGATCTGTATAGCAAACTAATTTGTTTTCTACATCTACAAATCCCTGATAGAGAGGGAAAATTACAGTTTCATAATGAACCTCATGTTTGTTGTCATCAAAAATGTCATGAAAACGTTTTGCTTGTTGTTCGTTTGCACAAAAAATATAATTTGTAAATTTTGCTTTGTGATATTCTTCTAAGTTATCAATTAGTAAATCGAATTGTTTATTAAATGAAGGCTGAGGAACGGTATTAAATTTAATCTGTTGATTTTCTAATTTTTCTCTCCCAAAATTAACCAATTTAAATCCTTGCAATTCTTTTTTAATATAATCGCCACTACAAAATAATTCTTCTGGTTTTGCATGTTTTATTTCTCCAGATACTTCATGAAATGCTTCTTCTGATTTTTGAAAGAAGGTGTCTAGATTTCCAACTAATAAATCAATATTTTTTGCAAAAATCACTGTTTTAGATGAAATGTATTTTAAAAAACTTTCCCTGTTTTCTTTTAGAGTCTTGTTCTCTACATTCGGCATTATTGAAATTTTATTCAGCTTCTCTTTTGAAAGTTGTGTTTCTAAGTCAAAAGAACGAATGCTATCAATTTCATCACCAAAAAACTCTATTCTATAGGGTTCATCATTAGAAAAAGAAAATACATCTATGATTCCTCCACGAACAGAGAAATCTCCAGGTTCAGTTACAAAATCGACACGGTTAAATTTATATTCAAACAAAACTTCATTTACAAAATTGAGTGATAAACTTTCACCAACACCAACTTTTAAGGTGTTTTTTTCTAGTTCTTTTTTAGTAACAACTTTTTCAAATAAAGCGGAAGGATAGGTTACAATTATAGCTGTTTTTTTTCTAGAATTAATTCGATTTAAAACTTCAGAACGCAATAATACATTCGCATTGTCAGTTTCTTCAATTTGATAAGGCCTTCTGTATGATTCAGGATAAAATAGTACATTTTTATGACCTAAAAGTTGTTCTAGATCGTTTAAATAATAAGCTGCTTCTTCTTTATCATTAAAGATTAAAAGATAAGGGTTATCTACTTTTTTAAAACTCTCTGAAACGACAAAAGACAAAGAAGAGCCAACCAGATTGGATATCTGAAAATTGTTTTTATCTTTTATAATATGTGATACTATTTGTTTTACACAAGCAGAATCTTGATACTTATTTACAATGTTCTGGGTACTCAACGATACAGTTATTTGATACAAATATAAGCTTTGAACAAGCTATGGCTAAATGTTTTTATAATTTTTAGTAAAAATTATTTTTTCTTTTAAAATCATAAAAAGGTCTTCACAAATAATTTATTTTTAATTCTCACGTTTAACAATAGAAATAATATTTAAATGACAATTATTAAAATAAGATTCTTATTTTTGAAAATATTTTTTTACAACCCCTTCCTATGAAAAAATTTTTTCTTTTAATTGTGATGTTATTTTTTTCACACTCAATATTTTCTCAAAATAATGAGAATAAATGGACTTTTGGTTTAAGTTTAGCATCTGCAAAATATACTCCATCACAAGCAAAAGTTGTTGGAGGAGAATTTGTTTATCAGTCACCAAGAGTTAATATTTCTAGATATATGTTTTCTAATATTACTTTTGATGCTGGTTTTTCTACAGCCATTGGAGATACTCAAAAATATACCACTTTTGATGGAGCGATGCGTTATGATTTTGGCACTTCTAACAATAATGTTGTTCCTTATATTTTACTAAGTGGAAGTTTTATAAACGCGAATGCTTTTACACCTACATTGAACTTAGGAGCTGGAAATACTTTCTGGTTTTCACCAAAATATGGATTGAATTTACAGGGAATGTATAAGTTTTCTCAAGATAAATTCGAGAGCCAAAGATCTCATATTTATATTTCTGTTGGGCTGGTTTATAGTTTTGGAATTAGATCTTTAGCACCAAGAATTTGGAATCAGAGTCATTAATTTGATGATAGCCTAGATAAAATTTTCTTCATTTCTTTTGCATTAGAGAATCCGTTTATTTGTAATTCTATTTCAAATTTTGAGTTTAATATTGTAGTTGTAGGGTAACTAATTCTTTTATTGATGCTAGCTAATTCGTCTGCCAATTCATGAACTCCAGTATTAGCAGCCAGTTGGTTTATAAACAAAAGTTTTACCCAAAAAAATAATATCTTTTTTTTCTTCACCATCTAATCTTACAAAGTAGAAGTTGTTATTTAAAAGTTGAATAACTTCTTTATTTTTAAAAGTAGTCTTTTTCATTCCAAAACAAATTTTACACCAATCTGTGTAGATAAAAATTGCTATAGGTTTTGGTTTTTGTTGCTGTAATTTCTCTAGTTCAGAAAAAGTATATATTTTTAATTCTGTTTCTTTTGTTTCTTCTGTTTGAGAGAAGGTAGCAAAACATCCAATAAAAATAAAAATTGATAATATTTTTCTTATCATATATTTAATTTAAAAAATAGTGTAGCGTACACCTAAAAACATTCTAATCCCTTGGTTTGATGCGTATACATAACTTGGGTCAAAAGTAAGTGCATTTGGATTATTTGGTGTTGCCGTTGCTTGTCCATTTGCATCAAAAGTTACTTCTTTGTCAAAAGGGTCAAAAGAACGCGCTATACTGTTAGCTGCAGGAGTAAAGTTCAATAGATTTTTTACACCACCATAGATTTCAAAACTATTGGAGAATTTTTTAGTTAGTTGAACATTCTGTATACTAAACCAAGGTGATTCTTCTGATCTTGGATCTGTGTCGCTAATTAAAGGTAAACGCATTGGCCCGTATAAATTTCCAGTATAATCAATTGTAAAGCTTCTGTTAAATTTATATGAAATAGACCAGACTCCACTAAAACTTTCTGTCAATAATTGCCTTCTTCTTATGCCATTTTCAGTGATTGAAACATCCATTAAGGTTGCGCCTAAATTAACGGATAAACCATTTGTAAATGTCATATCTGTATTTAAGGAAAGTCCTTTAGAAACTGAGAACCCTTCTAGGTTCGCGTAAATGATTTTGTTGGTGTCAGTCTCATAATCTGGTAAAATTCGATTATTAAAATAGGTGTAAAAAGCACTTGCATCTATGGTAATAAAAGCATTTTCTGTGTTTATTTTCTTCACATAATTAATATTTGTGTTCCAAGAAGTTTCTGGTTGTAATTCACCATCAAACTCAACTTCTCTTGCACCTGTTAATGCTGCATGGTCTTCTGTGAAAACATTGGCAACTCTAAAACCGTTTCCAACACTTAATCGTAAAATATTTGAGTTGTCTTTTGAGTTCCATTTGTAGTTTATTCTTGGCGAAAAAATACTTCCATGTACACTGTTATAATCCCATCTTGCTCCTAATAATAATTTATTTCTTTCATTTAAACTTATTTCATCCTGAGCAAAAACTCCGGGTAAATGTGTTACTGATGGATTGTTAGTAATACCATCATTTTCAAAAGTAGCAAATGTATTATCATCATAAAACGTATATCTGTAAGCTACACCCAACAATACGTCGTGTGTGTCTGCAATTTGTTTATTGTATACAAATTGTCCAAAACCAATAAGTTGTTCTGCATCATACCCATCTGTTCCATAAAAAGAATCTTGATAATGGCCATTTGCACTAAATTGAAAATTAATATTTTCTGATGTTGGTAATTGATACGTTCCAAAAGTTTCCCATCTGTTTGTGTAAATACTTTCTCCGTAGATTATATCAGTTCCTCTGTATTTTTTTTCCCAATCCATTTCTCCTCCCCAACGATCTTCATATACATATCTACCTGCAATTGTAAAAACTTTATTACTTTTTCTATTAAAAGTAATTTTATTAAAAAGTGAAATTCTATTTTGAAGTGTTAAATCTGTAAAACCATCGTTATTGTTATCAATTGTATTCTGATAATTAAAATAATTAATACCTAAAAGACCTTGTGTGTTTTCTGATAATTTATATCGCAAACCAATATCTGTATTTACTTCTCCCCAAGAACTCGATAAAACATCTGTAGATAAAACTGGAGCATTTGTTGGCTTTTTAGTGATTATATTTATAATTCCTCCAACGGCTTCAGAGCCATATAATGTAGATGCTGGTCCTTTTACAACTTCTACCCTTTCTATTAATGCTTGTGGAATTCCTGTTAAGCCATACACTGTTGAAAGACCACTAACAATTGGCATTCCATCAATTAAAACAAATGTATAAGGGCCCTCTAAGCCATTAATGTGTATATCTCCAGTATTGCAAACGTTGCAATTTAGTTGAGGCCTAACACCATTTACATTTTGCAATGATTCAAAAACAGAAGGCGTAGGGTTTTTCTTAAAAAAAGTAGTACTATATACTTCTACGGGAACAGGACTATTAGATTTTGTAACTGGTTTTAAAGTTCCAGAAATAACAATTTCTTCTAAGGAGTTATTTTCGTTTAATGTAAAATTTTTGATAATATTTTTATTTCCTAAAAATGTAATATTTGCTTTTTTAGCTTTAAAACCAATGCTACTAATTATTACAGTATAGGTTCCACTTGGAATATTTTTAATTTGATAAAAACCATCTTCATCGCTTGAAGTTCCTAGTCTGGTTTTCTTTAAATAAACATTTACATAGGACAATTCCTTTCCATTCGAAAAAACTTTCCCTGAGAGACTATTCGTTTGAGCGTAAGAAGAAAAAATTACAAAGGTGAATATAATTTGAATAAATATTTTCATTACTGGTTTAATTTTTGGCAAATATAATAAAATATTTAGACAAGACTAAAAATTTTATTTTATAAATCAAAATTGTGTATGTTTGCATTTTAAATTTTGATAATGTTTACACTTTCTGAAGAAAACTATTTAAAGGCAATTTATCATTTAGGTGCTATTTCTGAAAAAGGAATTAGTACAAATTCTATCGCAAAAAGGTTAGAAACAAAAGCTTCTTCCGTTACAGATATGCTAAAAAAGTTGTCAGATAAGAACGTAATTGTTTACAAAAAATACCAAGGAGTTACCTTAACAAAGTTTGGGAAGAAAACTGCCGCAAATATTGTTAGAAAACACAGATTATGGGAAGTTTTTTTGGTGGAAAAATTAAACTTTTCTTGGGATGAAGTTCATGAAGTTGCAGAGCAATTAGAACATATAAAATCACAAAAATTAATTAATGAATTGGATGTTCTTTTAGGATTTCCAAAACAAGATCCGCATGGAGATCCAATTCCAGATAAAAATGGAAACCTTCAATTGATTGAGAAGAGTTTGTTGTCAACTTTAAATAAAAATGAAGTGGGTATTTGTGTGGGTGTAAATGACTCTTCATCAGAATTTTTACAGTTTTTAGACAAGCAAGGAATAGCTCTGGGTCAGCTAATAGAGGTTTTAGAAAAAGAACCTTTTGACGGTTCGTTAACAATAAACATAAAGGGTAAGAAATTATCAATTTCACACAAAATAGCTACTAACTTATACATACAAAGATAATGAGCACATTTGATCAACTAGTTGTATTTGCGAAAGAAAACCCTATTTGGGCTGCATTATACGCATCACTTTTCACCTGGGGTTTAACAGCTTTAGGAGCTTCTTTAGTTTTCTTTTTCAAAAAATGAATCGAGCTGTTTTGGATGGGATGTTAGGTTTTACTGGCGGCGTCATGGTTGCTGCAAGTTTTTGGAGTTTATTAGCCCCAGCAATAGATAATAGTCCTGGAGAAGGTTTTATGAAAGTGTTACCAGCAGCAATAGGTTTTGGTTTAGGTGCTTTAGCATTATTTGGAATGGATAAGATTTTGCCACATTTACATATTAATTTTAAAGAAAGTGAAGCTGAAGGAGTGAAAACTGAGTGGCATAAAACAACATTATTAGTTTTGGCAATTACTCTACATAATATACCAGAAGGTTTAGCGGTCGGAGTTTTATTTGGTGCAGCTTCAACTCTTGTCGGCGTTGAGCAAACCGAAATGATAATTGCTGCAATATCATTAGCGATTGGAATTGGAATTCAAAATTTTCCTGAGGGATTTGCAGTTGCAATGCCATTAAGAAGGCAAGGAGTAAGTAGGTTAAAAAGTTTTTGGTACGGACAGTTATCGGCTATTGTAGAACCCATTGCAGCCGTTCTAGGTGCTATAGCAGTTTCTTTTTTCACACCAATTTTACCATATGCATTAGCGTTTGCTGCGGGTGCAATGATTTTTGTAGTTGTTGAAGAGGTGATACCGGAAACTCAAAGAGATAAATATACAGATATTGCCACACTTGGTTTTATTGGTGGATTTATTGTAATGATGTCTTTAGATGTAGGTTTGGGTTAGATCATGAAAAATATTTAGAACATAATAATTGTTATTCCTGCGTAAGCAGGAATTTTTTTATTTAAATTGCTTCTTGAATTTTTAATATCATTCTTTTGGGAAATCCATCAACTTTTCAAGTATACAATGCCTCTGCTGGAAGCGGAAAAACCTTTACGTTGGTAAAAGAATATTTGAAGGTTTTATTAAAATCAGACAGATGTTTTTCGATTTCAAAAAATACTAGCAATTACTTTTACCAATAAAGCTGCTAGTGAAATGAAAGCGAGGGTATTGGATAATTTACAGGGTTTTTCTGAAGGAAAAGAAAATGATTTGTTTCAAATAATTATCAATGAAATTACAATTGACACTCCCGAGATTCAAGAACGAAGTAAAAAAATTTTAGATGCTATTCTGCAAAATTATTCAGCATTTTCAATCACTACCATAGATAGTTTTACCTATAAAATTATTAAAAGTTTTGCATATGATTTAGGGTTATCTCTCAACTTCGAAGTAGAAATGGACGCGGTTTCTTTGTTAAATCAAGCAGTAGATGTTTTGATATCTAAAATTGGAACCGATACAGATATCACTAAATTATTGATTGATTTTTCGCTAGAAAAAACAGATGATGATACCTCTTGGGATATTTCAAGAGAACTAAACGAGTTTTCTAAAATTCTCTTGAATGAAGATGATACGAAACACTTTAGAAAGCTTTCTAATAGAAAAATAGAAGATTTTACAGGTTTAAAAACTAAACTGTTAAAACATCAGCAAGAAATAAAGGAGCAATTTATAGCACTTGGTGATGCCGGTCTAAAAACGATAGAAACGAGACAATTGGAATCTAAAGATTTTTATCGTTCTATGTTGCCAAATCATTTTGTCGCCTTGTCCGAAAATTCAAGCAAAGCAAAGTTTTTTGAAGAAAGCAAGCTTCGAGAAAGAATTGAAGAAAATAATTTTTACACCAAGTCAAAATCTGAAGATATAAAAACTTCAATCAAAGAAATATTGCCAGAACTTTTAAGTTTATATTCGGAATCCGAACAATTATATCAGCAGTTTTTGATCAATAAATTGGCTCTAAAAAGTATTATTCCATTGGCAGTTTTGAATCGTATTAATTTAGAGTTAACGGAAATAAAAGAAGAAAATAATCTTCGATTAAATGCAGAATTTAATCAACTAATTTCAGATTCCATAAAAGACCAACCGGCGCCGTTTATTTATGAACGAATTGGACAACGCTTTATGCATTATTTTATTGATGAAATGCAAGATACTTCTGAATTGCAATGGCAGAATTTAATCCCTTTAATAGATAATGCCCTAGCGCAAGAAAATAGTAATTTATTATTGGTTGGAGATGGAAAGCAAGCAATTTACAGATGGCGAGGAGGAAAAGCAGAACAGTTTATAAGTTTAGGTTCTAATGTGAAAAACCCATTTCATATTCCGAAGCAAACAAAAACGTTAGAAAAGAATTTTAGAAGTTATTCTGAAGTAATAAAATTTAATAACTCTTTTTTTCAACACACTGCAAATTTTCTTCAAAATGAACATTATAAGCAGTTATTTATTAACGGTAATACGCAATTAGAAAACACTAAAAAAGGCGGATTTGTATCGCTTTCATTTCTCGAAAAAGAAGCTGATAAAGAAGTGGAACTTCTAAAATATCCTAAGAAAGTTTTAGACAAAATAAATGAATTAAAATCTGACTTTTCACTAAATGAAATTTGTGTTTTAGTCCGGAAAAAGAAAGACGGAATTGCGGTTGCAAATTATCTATCAGAAAACGGAATTGCTATCATTTCTTCAGAAACATTATTATTACAAAAAAGTGCTAAAGTCAATTTTATTGTAAATGTATTGCAGATCATTCAACATCCGAAAGATAAAGAAACGTTATTAGAAGTTTTATACTTCTTGCACAATCATTTAACATTAAACATTGGGAAGCATCTTTTTATTTCTGAAATGATTCATCAACCCAATGAGGCTATTTTTCAACATTTAAAAAAGTATGGAGTTTCATTTGAGTTATTCAACTTTTATCCATTGCCATTTTATGAAAAAGTAGAAGAAATTATTCGATGTTTTAAATTGATAAATTCTTCTGATGCATATGTGCAATTTTTTTTAGATGTGGTTTTAGAGCAACAAAGAAAAGGAACCGGTATTCAAGAGTTTTTAGATTTTTGGGAAGAGAAGAAACTTAATTTAAGTATTGTTGCTCCTGAAAGTGGAAATGCAGTTCAGGTTATGACCATTCATAAATCGAAAGGATTGGAATTTCCGATTGTTATTTTTCCATATGATTTAGATATTTATAGACAAATAAATCCAAAAGTTTGGTTAGATAAACTATCGGAAGGTTTTAACGATTTTAAAGAATTATTGCTTCCGTTTGGTAAAGATTTAAAATATGTAAATGATAGAGGTTCAGAAATTTATCAACAACAAAGAGAAGAATTAGAACTCGATAGTTTTAACTTATTATATGTAGCTTTAACCAGAGCTGTAGAGCAATTACATATTATTACTGAAAAGAAAATTTTATCAAAAGCAACTGAAAACACTAATTTCTATTCGGGAGTTTTTATCAATTACTTAAAAGACAAGAATTTGTGGAAGGATGAGCAATTAGACTATTCTTTTGGAAGTTCGGTAAGAAAAAGTAAAAGGCAAGAAATAATTACTTCATCAGAAATTCAGCAACAATTTATTTCTACACCTTGGCAAGACCATCATATTTACATGTTGGCAAGTGCCTCAAAATTATGGGACACTAAACAAGGAAAAGCAATTGAATATGGTAATTTAATTCATGAAATGATGGCGAAAGTCAACACCAAAGAAGATGTTGGAAGAGTTGTCAATGAGTATGTGCAAAATGGAATGATTACTGTAGAAGAATCTACCATAATATATAATGATATTCACAAGATTGTAAACCATTCTGAATTACACAATTATTTTTCAGAGAATGTTACCATATTTAATGAGAGAGAAATTGTAGATATAGACAACCAGATAATGATTCCAGATAGATTGGTTTTCAATCAAAAAAATGAAGTTACTATTATTGATTATAAGACAGGGAAGCCCTCAAAAACCTACCACCAACAATTATTGCGCTATGAGCGAGTTTTAAAATCAATGAATTTTAAAGTTGAAAAAAAACTACTTATATATATTAATGAAGAAATTTTGGTTGAAGAGTTTTAAAAACTAACTTTGACTTTTAATCACCAATACCGTTTTACCCTTGTTAAAAAGGTTCACACAAAATAAACCAATATGTACGGAAAAATAAAAGAACACTTACAAAAAGAAATTAAGGATATAAAAGATGCTGGATTGTATAAAACTGAAAGAATTATTACATCATCGCAGGATGCGGTAATAAAAATATCTACAGGTGAGGAAGTAATTAATTTTTGTGCAAACAATTATTTAGGCCTTTCTAATCATCCAGAAGTAATACAAGCTGCAAAAGACACAATGGATACTCATGGTTTTGGAGTATCATCAGTCAGGTTTATTTGTGGAACGCAAGATATTCACAAGCAACTTGAAGATAAAATAGCAGAATTTTATACCACAGAAGATACTATAATGTATGCTGCGGCTTTTGACGCAAATGGCGGAGTTTTCGAGCCATTACTTACAAAAGAGGATGCTATTATTTCAGATAGTTTAAATCACGCATCCATTATAGATGGAGTTCGCTTATGTAAATCAGCTCGTTATCGTTACAATAATAATGATATGAATTCACTAGAAGAACAATTAATAGAAGCTAATAAACAAAATCATCGTTTTAAAATTATTGTTACTGATGGGGTTTTCTCTATGGATGGTATTGTTGCTAAACTAGATGAAATTTGTGATTTAGCAGATAAGTATAATGCATTGGTTATGGTTGATGAATGCCATGCTACTGGTTTTATTGGAAAAACAGGTAGAGGAACTGTAGAGTTAAAAAATGTTATGGATCGAGTTGATATTGTAACCGGCACATTGGGTAAAGCTCTAGGGGGGGCGATGGGTGGTTATACAACGGGTAAAAAAGAAATTATTGAAATACTTCGTCAACGTTCACGGCCATATTTATTTTCAAACTCCTTAGCTCCTGCAATTGTGGGAGCATCTTTAAAAGTATTTGATTTAATTTCCAACGATACTTCACTTCGTGATAAATTAGAATGGAATACAAATTATTTTAGAACAGAAATGGAGAAAGCAGGTTTTGATTTAGTTGGTGCAGATGCGGCAATCGTTCCGGTTATGCTCTATGATGCGAAATTATCTCAAGCAATGGCTAATAAATTATTAACAGAAGGTATTTATGTAATAGGGTTCTTCTTTCCAGTGGTGCCTAAAGGACAATCTAGAATTAGGGTTCAGCTTTCAGCTGCGCACAAAAAAGAACATCTAGATAAGGCAATTAGTGCATTTATTAGAATAGGTAAAGAATTAGGTGTTATTTAGAATCAATTAAAAAAACTTGCATTTTACAGAAGTTTTTGTAGATTTGTTTTTGTAAATAAGTTTTAACAACTTACATTTGCTATTAATAATAATGAACGATTAATTTAAAATTTTGATAATGAAACAAATCAAATTAGCTGTGATAGCTTTGTTTATGCTTGCTGGAATTAGTAATGTAAACGCACAAGATGAAAACAATCCTTGGGTAGTAGGCTTTGGGGTTAACGTAGTAGATTTTTATGCATCTGGAGCTAGCTTCGGAGATCATATGAAAGATCTTTTAGGGAATGGAGATTGGAATATTTTACCTTCTATCTCTAGAATTTCTGCAGATAAATATTTAGACAAAGGGTTTACTTTGCAATTAGCAGGTTCATTAAACAAAATAGAAACAAATCAAATATTAGATGATTCTGATGATATTTATTGGGCTATAGATGCAATTGTAAAGTATGACATGAACAATCTTTTCGGAGATACAGGTTGGTGGGATCCTTATGTGTATTTAGGTGGAGGTTACACTGCTTTAGACTCAGAAGGAGAAATGATGTTGAATTTTGGTGCAGGTTTTAATGCTTGGTTTAATGATAATTTAGGTTTAAATTTTCAGACAGGAACTAAAACTGGTTTTGCTGATAATATTGGAACCCATTACCAAACGTCTTTAGGTTTATCTATTAAATTTGGAGGTAAAGACACAGATGATGATGGTGTTTATGACAAGGATGATGCTTGTCCAGAAGTTGCTGGTTCAAAAGAATTCAATGGCTGTCCAGATGCAGACGGTGATGGTGTAAAAGATTCTGATGATGCGTGTCCTAATGTTGCAGGTTTAGCTGCAATGAACGGTTGTCCTGATTCAGATGGAGACGGTGTAGCTGATAAAGATGATATGTGTCCAAATTCTAAAGGATCAAAAGAAAATAAAGGTTGTCCTGATGCTGACGGTGATGGTGTTGCAGATAAAGATGATAAATGTGCTAATGTAGCAGGTCCTGCTGCAAATGCAGGTTGTCCTTGGCCAGATGCAGACGGAGACGGTGTCTTAGATAAAGATGATAAATGTATGAATGAGGCTGGTCCTGCATCTAACAATGGTTGTCCAGAAGCGGTTATTACTAAAAATGCTGAAGAGGCTTTAAGTGAGCATGCTAACGACATCTTATTTAATACAGGGAAATCTACGTTTAAAACAGGAGTTTCAGGTAAATTAGATCTTATTGCTGAAGTAATGATGACTTACAATAAAGCTACTTTTTCAATAGATGGTCATACAGATTCTACAGGTACTGAAGCTATCAATAAAAAAGTATCACAAAGTAGAGCAGATGCTGTTAGAGATTATCTAATTAAAAGAGGTGTAGATGCATCTAGAGTTCAAGCAGTTGGTGTTGGTGAAGCTAAACCATTAGATTCTAACAAGACAAGAGCTGGAAGAGCTAAGAATAGAAGAGTAGAAATTAGAGTTACAAACAAGTAACAGATAAATAAACTCAATTTATAGAAAAGTCTCATCATTAAGATGAGACTTTTTTTTAGTTAAATCTTTTTTATTTAAAAACAAAAAATTACCTTTGCACCTTGAAAATGAGGATGTCAATCTTAAATAAATAATAATTTTAATTAGATAAAATAATGTCTACAACAATAGGAAAAGTTTCACAAATTATTGGACCAGTAATTGATGTTGAGTTCAATACAGAAAATTCTGAATTACCTAAAATTTATGATTCACTTGAAATTAAAAAAGAGGATGGGTCGTTATTAGTTTTAGAGGTTCAACAACATATTGGAGAAGATACGGTTCGTACTATTTCTATGGATGCAACAGATGGTTTGAGTAGAGGGACAGATGTTATAGCTACTGGGAACCCAATTCAGATGCCAATTGGAAACGATATTTATGGACGTTTGTTTAATGTAACAGGAGACGCTATAGATGGTTTAGGTGATTTACCAAAAGAAGGTAAAGATGGTTTATCTATCCATAGGTCAGCTCCAAAATTTGAAGATTTATCAGTATCTACTGAAGTTTTATTTACAGGTATTAAAGTTATCGATTTAATTGAGCCTTATGCAAAAGGAGGTAAAATTGGTTTATTTGGAGGTGCTGGTGTAGGTAAGACAGTATTAATTCAAGAATTAATTAACAATATTGCAAAAGGACATGGAGGTTTATCTGTGTTTGCTGGAGTTGGAGAAAGAACCCGTGAAGGAAATGATTTACTTCGTGAAATGTTAGAATCTGGGATTATCAAATATGGTGATGATTTCATGCATTCTATGGAAGAAGGAGGATGGGATTTATCTAAAGTTGATAAACCAGGAATGAGAGACTCTAAAGCTACTTTTGTATTTGGACAAATGAATGAACCACCTGGAGCACGTGCGCGTGTTGCGTTATCTGGTTTAACAATTGCTGAGTACTTCCGTGACGGAGCTGGAGAATCTCAAGGGAAAGACGTACTTTTCTTTGTTGATAATATTTTTCGTTTTACACAAGCTGGTTCAGAAGTATCTGCCTTATTAGGTCGTATGCCTTCTGCAGTTGGTTACCAACCTACTTTAGCTACAGAAATGGGTGCAATGCAAGAGCGTATTACATCAACTAAAAAAGGATCAATTACATCGGTACAGGCAGTTTATGTTCCTGCAGATGATTTAACAGATCCAGCACCAGCTACAACATTTGCACATTTAGATGCAACTACGGTACTATCTCGTAAAATTGCTGAGCTAGGTATATATCCTGCAGTTGACCCTTTAGATTCGACTTCAAGAATCTTATCTGCTGAAATTTTGGGAGATGAGCATTATAATACTGCAACAGCGGTTAAAGAATTATTACAACGTTATAAAGAATTACAAGATATTATTGCAATTTTAGGGATGGAAGAATTATCTGAAGAAGATAAATTAGTAGTTCATAGAGCAAGACGTGTTCAACGTTTCCTATCTCAACCATTCCATGTAGCTGAACAATTTACTGGTATACCAGGAGTTTTAGTTGATATTAAAGACACTATTAAAGGATTTAATATGATTATGGATGGTGAGTTAGATAAATATCCTGAAGCTGCATTTAATTTAAGAGGATCTATTCAAGATGCAATTGATGCAGGTGAAAAAATGTTAGCGGAAGCTTAAAAACTGATAAAATATGTTTTTAGAAATTGTAACACCAGAGGCTATTTTATTTTCTTCAGAAGTTGATTCTTTATCAGTTCCTGGAGTTAATGGAGAGTTTCAAATGCTAAATAATCACGCACCTGTAGTTTCTATTTTACAAGAAGGTACTGTAAAAATTCATGTTCATACTCAAGAACATTTAGAATTAGATGATTTAACGGGTCATTTAGTTCCTCATATAGACGATGATAAAGTTTTAACTCTATCAATTAAATCTGGAACTCTTGAGTTAAATGATAATAAAGCAATTATATTAGTAGATTAAAAGCTAAATTAAGAACAGTATAAGCCCTAAATATTGAGATATTTAGGGCTTATTTTTTGTTATAATTAGAATGTTAAAAACCATTTTTATATTGATTCAAGCTTAAAATTTTATGGGTTAGAAAAATTATTTTCCTGTCAATTTTACATTATCAATTTGAAAAGTAGTTGTAACTCCACCATTACTATCTGCACCTTCATACTTAAAAGCGATATGAACTTTTCCAGAAAGACATGAGAAATTAATGGACCCAGAGTTGACAAAACTCCCATATCCAGATGGAGGTCCTTCAGATATAACAGCATCTAATCGTATCCATGTTGTAGTAGAAATATCTCCAGTAAAGTCAGAAGAAACATACGTAGTTAGTGCTTTACCATTATAAAAACCAGAATTCGTATCAAAAGTTAAACTCTTCTTCTAGTTGTATTATCTAAATCAATTTCAGGAGATATCAACCAAACTTCTAAAGGAGATTCTCCACTTCTAAAACCTGAAATTTCGATATATCTATTATTACTAAAAATTTTAGGAGAAAATATAGTGTTTCCTGAGTTACTATTTATGTTTAACCAACCTGCCGTTGTTAAATCGTTAGCAGACGTGATAGATTGAAAGTCTTCATCAATTAAAATAATGCTTCCACTCACTAATCCATTACCACAATCTAAAAATGGAGGATCGCACCTATCTGTATTTGTAAAAAGGATGTCTGAAGGTTTGTTAATAATAGTAACTAAAAACTCTGATCTAAAATCTTTAGATAAGACTGCGGTGTAAGTTCCTTCTCCTAAGGGTAAAATATTTGATTTAAAGCTTGAAAATGTGCTAGTTTGTAATCTAATTGATGCCTCTGTATTGCACTCAAAAATAGTTCTAAATCCATCAAACTCATCATACAGTTCACCGGCAAAAGTTTTTGTTAAATCTGATTTTAAGAATTGGGCAGAAGATAATTTAATTAAAGTATTTACATGTTCTCCCTTAATATCTCCTAATTGAATATTTGTAGGGATAATTTCTTCAACTTTAGCAGATCTAAAAATATGCTCATTTATTGATGTAGACGGAATGTCATCTAATCTGCCTGCATTTAGATGTCCTAAAACATATTTCCCAGGAATTGTATTGGTTGGGTCTATATCATCATTTGGATTTGTATTACTATTATTACCACCGTCATCATAAGAAACAGATAGACCATCTAGCTTAATATATACTTTTCTACCCACATCAAAAGTTTCGCTTAAAGAAGTGTTATTTAAGATTATTTCTATACCCGCTGTTGGTTTTTCTACTTTGTCTTGCACTATTAATTTTTTATAAAAGTTTCCTGTTGCATCACTAGATATTACATATGCTTCTAAATAGGTTGGATTTCCTTCGTTTTCAAAAAAAGTATACACTATTTTACCACTTGAAATAAATTCTTGTTGTAAAGCAGTTTTAATAGCTAAAACAGATGAGTTTGGTGTAATATCTGGTTCCTCTATTGTTATATTTGGTAAAGAAAAAGCTCCATCTTTTACACAAGATGAAATTATAAAGGCAATTATTAAAAATGATAAAAAGCTGTAAAGTGTATGTGTTTTCATATTAATATTTTTTAAAACCTATAATTTATATTTAGGAAGTATGTTGTTCCTCTACCAAACCAATATTTATTTCCAAATACTGGAGTTTCTAAAGATCTATCTTCTTTTAGTTGTCTATAATTAGCATTCCTACCTTGTTCAAATCCACCAGACTTGTATTGTGTATTAAATATGTTTCCAATACTTGCAAAGAAACTGATGTATTGATTTCCAATTTTCCAAGATTTGCCACCTATCATATTTACTACCATATAAGCATTAAATCGCTCCTGTTCCAATAATTTTCTAGCAATTTCCTCATCATAATCGTTAAATGGTATTCCTCCATCATCTGCAAAGTTTGTTGTTCTTGTTAATGGAGCTATATCTATATATATATTATCGAAAAAATTAGCAGTTGCGCTAAAAAACCAATAATTTGGATCTCGATATTCGAAACCAATAGAATAAGCAGTTTGTGGTCCTGCAGCTAATCTGTAGTTTTTAAGATTAGTAGCACCAAAATCTTTACGCCCATTTACAAAACCTGCATCAAGTGAACGAGTATTGTTTTCTGTAGTTAAGTATAAGTTTGGATTATTATCATAGGTATATTGTCCTAGATTTGCAGCACCTTTTATTTTTAAAGTAGGAGTAACTTGGGCTTCTATTCCCAATTCTACACCAAAATGATTTTTATCAATTCCAGTCAAAATTTCTTGAACAAATGCTGTATTATCTCCGCCAATTCCATCAGCAAAGAAAAATGAAATTTCTGTTGCATCTTTAACTTTTATAAAATAACCAGTTAATTTTGCTTGTACAATTGGTCCTCTAAAAATATAGCTCGCATCTAATGAAAGAATATTTTTACTTTTTAAATTATCTACAGTACTATTATTCTCCCTGGAATTTGAAAATGAGTTTCTTAAATTAGGTGCTTTTGTTAAATAACCAGCATTAACATCAAATAAATGACGACCAGACAATTTATAAATTAACCCTGTTTTTGCTCCGAAATCTATGAAAGATAATTCTTCTGATTTTCCATATGAACTATTTTCAAAACCTCCATTTTGATATAAACCTTCTCTTTGGTGTGAAGTTCTTGAAACGTTTGCCGCTGCATAAAAATCTACTTTATTATATTTAAATTGCAATTGAGCAAAACCATCTAAAACGTTAGAAAATAAATTAAAGTTGTATTTAAATTTATCTCCAACTTCTGCAATGTATAATGGATTTAATAAATTATTTTGTTTTTCATTAAAAGAATCAGCAAACGAATCTGTATCTAAATAACCATCCCCTCCCAATAAATCTATTATTTCTGCGAAGTTTTTAGATTTTAATCTTGTGTATTGTATTTTGGCATTCAAAATAATATTTTCTGAAATATTTTTATTTAAAATGCTATTAATAATAAATTGGGTATCATCATTTCTGTCCTCATATAAAACATAAGATGAATTTCCATTGTTATTAGGGTTTAAGTTTGCATTGTATAAGTTATTCCAATTTAATTGTCCGTTATTCACAAAGTCTTGTTGAATCCCATAAATATTAGAATATCCCTCTCTTATAGCATAACTTGGTAATTTTTGGTAATACGTTGGATCTGGATTTGAAGCTCCTAAATTAACGATGTAAGGATTTCCATTTCCATCAAGCGTATTTCCGTCAACTTTTGTTCCATTATTATCTATTCGACTATTTCCGATTTTTCCAAATTGATAAGAAATATTGGTATTTATAGATGTATTTTTATTTAAATTCCAATAATGATTTAACATTAAAATAGGTTCTGAAACTTCTTTTATGCGAGAGTTTCTAATGTTTCCTTCTTGTGATCCCCAATAAGAATTATACTTAATTCCTTTTAAATCAAACACTTCTTGTGTTTGAGGTGCAGATTTACCTCTTCTGTTAAACGCTGTTATAGAGGTAAAGTTGATACTGTGTTTGTCATTAATTTTTTTTTCAAGAGAAAGAAAGAATGAGTTTGCATTGTAAACTGAACCCTCTGAAAAACCCTCGTTTCCGACTCTTCTACTTGCGGCAATAGTGTAGACCCAACCATTTTCTGACATTCCTGAAGAATGAGAAAACATAAATCTATGCTCATAACTTCTGTTAGATGAAGCATAAGAAATGCGAGTTCCTTGTCTCTGTTCTGATGCTCTAACATTAATATTTGTTGAACCTAAAATACCTCCAAATGTATAAGCAGAAGGCGTTAATCCTGAACTAAACTCTTGATTTCTTAAAACATCATTTAAACCTCCCCAATTACTCCATTGTGGTCTTCCATTATAAAGTTTATTCATGTCAATACCATTAATAAGTAATTTTCCGTTCTCAGAATCTAAACCTCTAATTCTAAAGAAAGAGGGACTAAACTCAAAAGCAGTTGTTCTTAAATATACATCTCTAGAAGATTGAAGTAAACCAGCTATATTATCTGCTGAACTAGTATCATCGTTTAATTCATCATCCGTAAGCGTTATAATACTTAAATCTTGATCTTCTGAAATATCCTCATATAATAAGATGGTTCCTAAATCGATGGTTTTACCAGTCAATATAATTGGAAAATTTTGGACTTCGTACCCACTTAGTTTTATTTCTAAAACATAACTTCCGTTTATTAATTTTTGTATATTAAAAACACCTCTTTCATCAGTTTTAAACATGAAAGATGTTTTATTTTTAATTAAAACGGAAACATTTTTTAGAGGTTTTCGTGAGTCATTATCTTTAATAATTCCTTTAACAATATTTTGAGCAGTTATTCCTGTACTAAGAAATAATATCATTAAAATAAAGAGGACAATTTTTTTCATGAATACCTTTTTTGTTTTTTAACTAAAAAGAATATATAAATAATGCTTTTTAACGGATTGAGTTGATAAAAAGGATAGTACAGAGCTATTGATTTAAAATTTGTTTTATATGTTTGTATATAAAAAAGAAATTTTATGAAGAAGTACCTGTCAACTCTATTGGTCCTTTTTTTAGTTGTTTTTTCAACTAATTCCCAAGACAAAAGTAAGAAATATAATATTAGAACTATTGCCTTCTACAATCTTGAGAATTTATTTGATACAATTAATGACATAACAAAAAATGATGAAGCGAGTCCAATGATGAAGCTAAAGGTTAATAAATCTAAGGTTTATTGGGATAAAATTGATAAGTTAGGAAGTGTTATCGCACAAATAGGAAAAGAAAAAACCAATACAAGTCCCGCAATTATTGGTGTTTCTGAGGTAGAAAATTTAGCCGTTTTAGAAGATTTAGTGAAATCAAAGCATTTAAGGAAACAGCAATATGGAATTGTGCACTATGACTCTCCAGATAAAAGAGGAATTGATGTAGCATTATTGTATCAAAAAAAATTTTTTAAACCGATTTTTCACCAGTCATTTAATCCAAATATTTACAAAGACAATTTTAAAGTATATACCAGAGATCAATTATTAGTTTCTGGTTATTTGGATGATGAATTAATTCATGTTATCGTTAATCATTGGCCTTCCAGACGAGGTGGAGAACAGAAAAGTAGACCTTTAAGAGAAAAAGCGGCCTATCAAAACACTAAAATTATCGCTCAAATTAGAGTACAAGATTCCACTGCTAAAATTCTTACTTTGGGAGATTTTAATGACGACCCTACAAATAGTAGTTTGAAAAAAGTTTTAAAAACAAAAAGCAGGAAAAATGATGTTCTAAAAGGAGACCTTTACAATCCCTATGAAGACCTTCATAGAAGAGGTTTTAATACGCTAGCGTATAGAGATAAAATTAATTTATTTGATCAAATAATTATCACTTCATCTTTGTTAGATAAGGGTAAAAAGGACTATTCTACCTATAAAATGTTCAAAGCAATGATTTTTAATAAACGCTTTTTAAATCATTCAAAAGGGAAGTACAAAGGGTATCCCTTCCGAAGTTTTTCGCGGGGTACTTATACAGGAGGCTATTCAGATCATTATCCTGTATACATGTATTTAATTAGAGAAATGAAATAGAAAAACTAAAAAGTTCTTATTTTAGATCTTTTAATAATAGCTGAATTGAGGTATGACCATTCCATTCATTTTTATCTAAGGCATAGACAATATCAAAATCGTTTTGCACAATATCCATCTTAGGCCCTAAATTAAAACCAATAGCATTGAAGTTTTTTGTGTTCTCACCTTGAAAAACATTTAACTTTAAATGATTTTTATCGGCGCCAACTTTTTTTCCATACCCATTATCTCTTACACAGGATGTTTTAAAAGTAGGTTTCATATTCATTGGCCCAAAAGGAGCCATTTGCTGAATAATTCTAAAAAACTTGGGCGTAATTTCTGAAAGCTCAATTTCTGCATCTATAGAAATTTCAGGAGTTAAAAGGTCTTTATCTATTGTATTGGCTATAACTTCTTCAAACTTATTTTTAAAATTATGATAATTTTCTGGACGCATTGTTAAACCAGCAGCATATTTATGTCCACCAAATTGTTCTATAAATTCGCTACACTTTTCTAATGCATTATATATATCAAACCCCTTTATAGAACGTGCAGAAGCGGCTAACTTATCTCCACTTTTTGTAAATACTAATGTAGGTCTGTAAAATTTTTCGATCAATCTAGAAGCTACAATACCAATAACACCTTTATGCCAATTTTCATGAAATACAACAGATGTATAACGTTCTTTTTCGTTATTATCAATAATTTGTATTAAAGCTTCATTGGTTATTTTTTTATCTAATTCTTTTCTATCTGCATTAAAAATTTCTATGGCAGCGGCAAATTCAATTGCAGAATCAAAATTCATTTCTGTTAACAATTCTACAGCATAATTTCCGTGTTTTATTCTTCCAGCTGCATTAATTCTTGGTGCAATTATAAAGACAACATCAGTAATAGTGAGTGCTGTTTTTTTAGTTTGATGGATAATAGCTTTTATACCGTTTCTTGGATTTTTATTGATGACTTGTAAACCAAAAAAAGTAAGTGTTCTATTTTCTCCATTCATGGGTACAATATCAGCAGCAATTGCTATGGCTACCAAATCTAAATAGGGAACAAAATATTCAATACTTTGATTTCTTGAGACTCCCAAAGCTTGTATGAGTTTAAAACCAACTCCACAGCCACATAATTCATCAAAAGGATAGTTACATTTTTCTCTTTTTGGATTTAAAATAGCAATTGCTTTTGGTATTTCTTTGCCAGGTTTGTGGTGATCACAGATAATAAAATCGATGTTTTTTTCTTTGGCATACCTTACTTTCTCAATTGCTTTTATACCACAATCTAGGGCAATTATTAACGTAAAATCATTGTCTTGTGCAAAATCAATACCTTTATAAGAAATGCCATACCCCTCTGTATATCTGTCTGGAATATAAGTACTAATATTTTGATAAATAGTTTTTAAATAAGAGGAAACCAGAGAGACAGCAGTAGTTCCGTCTACATCATAATCTCCATAAATCAAAATATTTTCGTTTCTTAAAATTGCCTTTTCAATTCTAGCAACTGCAATATCCATGTCCATCATTAAGAAAGGATTATGAATATCTTCTAAGCGTGGACGGAAAAACTCTTTTGCTTCCTTAAAAGTTTCAATATTTCTTTGACATAGTATTTTAGCAATAGAGGTATCAACTTGAAGTTCTTCTGCTAAATGTTCTATTTTTTCTTTTTTAGGTTGTGTTTTTAATGTCCAACGCATAATAATTTATTTTTTATGCAAAAATATTTCTGTTTTTACATCTGCAAACTGCCTAAACATTTCCATGACACCGCAATATCTTGTTACAGACAAATTTACGGCTTTTTGTATTTTTTCAGCTTGTAAGTCACTTCCAGTAAAATGATAATCAACTTTTACATTGTTATAAAATTTTGGGTGTTCATCTGTTAATTCTGCTGTAACCTCAATTTTGAATTCTTCACTTTCTGCACGCATTTTTTTCAATAAAGAAACAACATCTAAACCAGAGCACCCCGCCAATGAAGATAGCATTAGTGCTTTTGGACCAAATCCAACTGTATCATTATTTTCTTCATCTGAAGTAGAAAACATTGTTAATTTATGTCCACTGGGATTGTCAGAATCAAATCGTTCTTTTTCTGTCCATACTGTAGTCACTGTATTTGTTGTCATAATTGATAATATATTCTCGGTTATTAATAAATGATGTATTAAATTGTGCTCTCACACAAAAATAAGAAAACACCTATAATTTAGTGATTAAAATATATAAATATACAAATGTTAACAATAAAATAGTAGGGTTTATTTTAATAATGATAAGCTCCTTTTTATCCTCTCAAACAAATAACCCACCCTCTATTTTTGTAGAAGGAAGACAAGCCTTTTGTAATGGGAGCTCTATAAATATTGTAACTAATTTTACAATTTCAGATCCTGATGATACTACAATTGAATCATTTTTTATTCAAATTTCTTCTGGATACCAAGTTAATTTTGATCGTCTAGAATTGACAGGAACGCATCCGAATATTCTTCAAAAATGGAATCTAAATGAAGGGAAATTAATATTAACACCTACTAATAGTAGTTCAAATATTTTGTTAACAGATCTAGAAAATGCCGTTAAAGATGTCGTTTTTACAACTTCTGCAACAAATGTTGTTGCAGAAAAATATTTTTCTTTATCAATTGGAGATGCTAATTATTTACCATCTACAGATCATTTCTATCAATTTGTTGATCAACAAAGTATCACTTGGAACAATGCAAAAACGACAGCCGAAAACTCCTTTTATTATGGAAGAAGAGGGTATTTGGCAACATTAACGAGTCAAGAAGAATCAGATTTTGCAGGAAAACAAGCTTCAGGTGCTGGTTGGATTGGGGGAAGCGATGAAGAAACCGAAGGAGAATGGAAATGGGTAACAGGACCCGAGGCCGGAACTGTTTTTTGGAACGGTGAAGTAAATGGTTCTTCTCCAAATTTTGCTTTTTGGAATAACAATGAGCCAAATGATTATAAAGAAGAGGATGCATCTGGAGAAGATTATGCCCATATTACAGATCCCTCTATTGGAATACCTGGTGCTTGGAACGATTTGCCAAATGCAGGAGGTACAGATTTATATATTCCTAGAGGATATATTGTAGAATATGGAGTTCCAGGTGATCCTCCTTTAAATATTGTTGCAAGTACAAGTATTTATATTCCTCAAATTGTATCTACAACTTCGGAAACAATATGTGCTTCTGGTTCTGCGACGATTACTGCAACCCAAAGCGAAGGAGATATTTTGTGGTTTAGCACATCTACAGGAGGCACTCCAATATATTCAGGAAGTTCTTTTCTGACTCCTGTATTAAATACCACAACAACATTTTATGCAACAGTTTCTGTAAATGGATGTGAAACCTTAGAAAGAACAGCTGTAACGGTCACCGTAAAACCGATACCGACTATATTGAATACTACAGATGATTTGATTTGTTCTGGGGTAGCAACTTTAAATGCCAATGCATCAGAAGGTCAGGTCTTATGGTTTGATTCTTTAACAGATACAATACCAATATTTATTGGAACTAGTTTTGAAACGCCCATTTTAACGGCTTCTACCACCTATTATGTAGTTGCAAATAATTCTAATTGTGAGTCTCTTTCTAGAACCCCAGTAAATGCAATTGTAAATGATATTGTTCCGGAATTTGATTTATTTCAAGATACTTATGCTTTGTGTTTAGGCTCAGGTTCAATTGATTTAGAAACTATAAATCCTCAAGGAAATTATAGTTATATCTGGAAAAAAGACGGCGAAATTATAGGAGGAAGCTTCAGTATGAATACAATTAATTCTTCAGGTATTTATAGTGTAAGTGCGGTTTCAAGTGCTGGATGTGAATCTCAAGAAAAAATAATTAGAGTTAGAGAATCTGAAATTGCTAACTTAACAAAAGGGGATATCTTAATTAATGAAAATTCTAACAATAATTCACTGCAAATTATGAATCTAAATTTAGGAATAGGAGACTATGAGTTTGCTTTAGATGATGAATTTGGAACTTATCAAAATGAAGGAACATTCAATAATATTTCTAAGGGAATGCACACGTTGTTCATAAAAGATAAATTTGGGTGCGGAACGCTAAAGTATAAATTTTCAGTTTTATTCTATCCAAAGTTTTTTACCCCCAATGGCGATGGAGAAAATGATGTTTGGAAATTGGAAGGGTATGATAAAAACTTCTATACCATTTCAAATATTTATATTTATAATAGATTTGGTAAATTAATTCATACCATAGATAACAATAGTGAAGGATGGAATGGGAATTATCAAAGCAGTAGATTGCCCTCTAATGATTATTGGTTCAGGGTCATATTATCTGATATCAACGGATTCTCAGAAGAAAAAATAGGAAATTTTAGTTTAATAAGAAAATAATAAATATGGCACTAGTAACTCCACTTTCAGCAGAACATGATTTAGAGACAAAAGAATTAGCAGAATTTTTTAATGAAACCTTGGGGTTTTGTCCAAATTCAGTTTTAACTATGCAGCGAAGGCCATCAATTTCTAAAGCCTTTATAAATCTAAACAAAGCTGTTATGGCGAATGAAGGACGCGTAACTTCTGCCTTAAAAAGAATGATTGCTTGGGTTTCTAGCAACGCAACAGGTTGCAGATATTGTCAGGCGCATGCCATTAGAGCAGCAGAGCGCTATGGAGCTGAACAAGAACAATTAGAAAATATTTGGGAATACAAAACACATGCCGCTTTTTCAGATGCTGAACGTGCAGCTTTAGACTTTTCTTTAGCAGCCTCTATGGTTCCAAATGCAGTAGACGCGAAAACGAAAGAAGCATTATATAAATATTGGAATGAAGGAGAAATTGTAGAAATGTTAGGGGTGATTTCTCTCTTTGGATATTTAAATCGTTGGAATGATTCTATGGGAACCTCTTTAGAAGAAGATGCTATAGAAAGTGGAAATCAATTTTTAGGGAAACACGGTTTCGAAGTTGGAAAACACAATGGTTCCCAGTATTAATTGAAACGCATAAATAGAAAAACCTGCTGAAAAGCAGGTTTTTCTATTTATGGACTATTTCTTGAATAATTTCTTTATGAATAACTATTTGTTTCCCTCCACCACCACAACTATTTCACCTTTTGGAGGTTTTGCAGTATAATGAGCTAAAACTTCTGTGGCAGTTCCTCTAATTGTTTCTTCAAACATTTTGGTAAGTTCCCTAGAAACAGAAACCTGTCTGAGGGCACCAAAATATGCTACAAAATGCCCTAAAGTCTTAACTAATTTATGAGGAGATTCATAAAAAATCATAGTTCTAGTTTCTTCAGCTAAAAGTAATAAACGCGTTTGTCGTCCTTTTTTTACTGGCAAAAAACCTTCAAAAATAAATTTTTCATTTGGCAAACCAGAATTTACCAATGCGGGTACAAATGCAGTTGCGCCTGGTAAACAATCTACTTTAATTTTGTTTTCTACACAGGCTCTTGTTAGTAAAAAACCAGGATCTGAAATGGCAGGAGTTCCAGCATCAGAAATTAAGGCGCAAGTTTCTCCATTTTGAATTCTTTGTACAATTCCCTTTACAGATTTATGTTCATTATGCATATGATGACTATGCATTTGTGTAGAAATTTCATAATGTTTTAATAGTTTTCCACTTGTACGAGTATCTTCTGCTAAAATAAAATCGACTTCTTTTAGAATTCTAATGGCTCTAAAAGTAATGTCCTCTAAATTGCCAATTGGTGTTGGAACTAAATATAATTTACTCATAATTAAATAGTTTCATAAGTTTTTACGGTAATGTCTGCAATCACATCTCCTGTGTGTTTTGTAGTTAACGGTTCAAATAATAAAACATGAACTTCTTCTTTGGCAATAGGTTTGTGTTCTACACCCTTGGGCACAATATAAAATTCACCTTCATTAACAAGTACTGTTTTGTCTCGCATTTCAATAGTTAAAGAACCTTTTATCACCATAAAAAGCTCATCTTCGTTGTTGTGTTTATGAAAAACAAACTCCCCTTTTATTTTTGCTAATAATACTTGTTGACCGTTTAATTCGCCAATTTTTTTTGGCGACCATTGTTCCGAAAATAAGTTAAATTTCTCTTGAATATTAATAACACTCATAAAAACAAATTTACAAAGAATTGGATGGATTCTACCTTACCAATCGCTGCAATTGTATGCGCTCTTTTTTGTTTAAAAAAAGCGAGTGTTAAAATCGGTGGATTTCTGATTAGAAATGAACCTCTAAAAGTCTATAATCTAAACGAAAATGTTTAGTTTTGCGGTTCATTAAAAGAAGAGAAATGTATAGAAGTCATTCTTGTGGCGAGTTAAACGCATCGCATATAAATTCAGAAGTTACTTTAGCGGGTTGGGTTCAAAAATCGCGTGATAAAGGATTTATGATTTGGGTAGATTTACGAGATCGTTACGGAATTACACAACTTATTTTTGACGAAGAGCGTACCTCTAAAGATTTAATAGAGCTAGCAAAAATGTTAGGTCGTGAGTTTGTAATTCAGGTAAAAGGAACTGTCATTGAACGTGAATCTAAGAACGACAAAATTCCTACGGGTGCCATTGAGGTATTGGTTGCTGAATTAACTATTTTAAACGAATCGATTACACCTCCTTTTACCATTGAAGATGAAACAGATGGAGGAGAAGACATTCGAATGAAATACAGGTATCTTGATATTAGAAGAAATCCTGTAAAAGAGAGTTTAATTTTCCGTCATAAAGTTTCGATGGAAGTTAGAAAATACCTGTCTGACCAAGAATTTATTGAAGTAGAAACACCGTATTTAATAAAATCTACACCAGAGGGTGCAAGAGATTTTGTGGTACCTTCGAGAATGAACGAAGGTCAGTTTTACGCATTACCACAATCACCACAAACGTTCAAACAATTGTTAATGGTTGGTGGAATGGATAAATATTTTCAGATTGTAAAATGTTTTAGAGATGAAGATTTACGTGCAGACAGACAACCAGAATTTACACAAATTGATTGTGAAATGGCCTTTGTGGAACAGGAGGATATTTTAAATATTTTTGAGGGTTTAACGCGCCATTTATTAAAAGAAGTGAATAATGTTGAAGTGGATAAATTCCCAAGAATGTTATATGATGATGCCATGCGTTTGTATGGAAATGATAAACCAGATATCCGTTTTGGGATGGAATTTGGCGAGTTAAACGAGGTGACACAACACAAAGATTTTGGTGTTTTTAACAACGCTGAATTGGTTGTAGGTTTTGCAGTTCCTGGAGGGAATTCTTATACTAGGAAGGAAATTGATAATATAATAAAATGGGTAAAACGTCCTCAAGTGGGTGCTTTAGGAATGATTTATTGTCGTGTAAACGAAGATGGTAGCTTTAAATCTTCTGTCGATAAATTCTACGATCAGGAAGATTTAGCAAAATGGGCAGAAACTACAAGTGCAAAACCTGGAGATTTAATTTGTGTTTTATCTGGAGAAACAAATAAAGTAAGAGCACAATTGTCTGCTTTAAGAATGGAATTAGCAGAGCGTTTAGGATTAAGAGATCCTAACGTATTTGCACCTCTTTGGGTAATTGATTTTCCATTATTGGAGTTGGATGAAGAAACGGGTCATTACCACGCAATGCACCATCCTTTTACATCTCCAAAACCGGGTCAAATGGAAATGTTAGGTACAGATCCTGGAGCAGTTAAAGCAAATGCGTATGATTTGGTGATGAATGGAAATGAAATTGGTGGTGGTTCCATTAGAATTCATGATAAGGACATGCAAGCAACAATGTTAAAGCATTTAGGTTTTTCTGATGAAGATGCCAAAGCTCAATTTGGTTTCTTAATGGATGCCTTTGAGTATGGTGCGCCTCCTCATGGTGGTTTAGCTTTTGGTTTAGACAGATTGGTAGCTATTTTAGGTGGACAAGAAACTATTCGAGACTTTATTGCGTTTCCTAAAAATAATTCAGGTCGTGATGTAATGATTGATGCTCCTGCATTTATAGATGATGATCAATTAAATGAGTTGAGTTTAAAGCTTAATATTCAAGAATAGATTTCATTTACTACTAATAATTTAAGGACTTTACAGTTTTCAAAAACTTGTAAAGTCTTTTTTTTAGAAGAATTTTTCTTACTTTTAAGTTGTGAAAAAATTAATGACACTCTTTTTATTATTCTCAACAATAATTTCATTTACACAAGAAATAACTGGTGATGAATTATTAGAAAAAGCAATTCAATACCACGATCCAAATGGAAATTGGGAGACTTTTAAGGGAGTATTATTTGTGAGTATGCAAACGCCTAAAAAAACCAATAGAGAAAGTGAAATTAATATTGATATACCAAATCAATATTTTTCTGTAGAAGTATCATCGGGAGAAAATACCTCTATTTATATAGTTGATAGGGATTCTATTGGGATCATTTTTAATGGAGATGAAAATCCCTCGGAAGAAATTTTAAAGAAAAATAAATTAAGTATGTCCCGTGCAAAAAGGTATAAAAATTATTACACCTACCTCTACGGATTGCCCATGAAGTTAAAAGACAAAGGAACTATTATTCATCAAAAAGTAGAACATAAAATATTTAAAGGAAAAGAGTATTTATTATTAAAAGTAACTTACAATAAAGATGTTGGTAAAGATACTTGGTATTTCTATTTTGACCCAAAAACATATGCAATGGAAGTCTACCAGTTTTTTAAAGAAACAAAAAATAGCGGAGAATATATTTTATTATCAGGTACAGAAACCATTAATAAAATTAAAATGCCAAAAGTAAGAGCTTGGTATTACAACAAAGGCAACAACTATTTAGGAACAGATATTTTGTATTCAAAAAAATAAATGCCAAAACTAAAAAACATATTCAAAAAGATTTTAATTTGGAGATATAAATATATTTCCGAAAGACAATTTGTTTATATTTTAAGTGTTTTAATTGGCTTTTTAGCAGGGTTAGGTACATTAGTTTTAAAGAATTTAACATTCTTTTTTCAAGAAGTTTTAGAAGGGAAGTTTATTAAAGATTTTCACCATTCACTATATTTTATTTTTCCAATTATAGGTTTAGTTTTGGTGTATTATATCAAAAAACATTTTATCAAAAAAGGAATTGGTCATGGAATTTCGACAACATTACATGCTATTTCTAAAGAAAACGGAATTATAGAAAAATATAAAATGTATGCATCTTTAATCACAGCTCCAATTACTGTAGGCTTTGGAGGTTCAGTAGGTTTACAGGGTCCAGCAGTTAGTACCGGAGCTGCGTTAGGCTCAACAGTTGCACAACTATTTCACATGAGTACAAAAACCCGAATGTTGTTAATCGGCTGTGCTACCGCAGGTGCAATGTCTTCGATGTTTAAAGCACCTGTTGCGGCCATTATCTTTGCAGTAGAAATTTTTAGCTTAGACTTGGCATTTGTAAGCTTAGTTCCGCTTTTGTTAGCGTCAGTCTCTGCCGTGATTACTTCGTACTTTTTCTTAGGAAAAGATGTTTTATTCGGATTTAAATTACAAGATTCTTTTGAAATTAACGATCTCTTTTTTTATGTCTTATTAGGATTAGGTACTGGAATAGCATCTGTTTATTTTTCAAAAATATATTTTAGAATTACTGGTTTTTTCGACAAATTTAATAACCAATTTAAAAAGTTAATTATTGGTGGAGTCGCTATAGGTATTATGCTGTATTTAATTCCGCCTTTATATGGTGAAGGTTATGGATTAATTAATAAATTATTAAACGGAAACGCAATTGCTGCATTAGAAGATATTCCTTATAATATTGATTTCACAAATGTTTGGATGGTTATTTTATTCCTTTTACTTATCACTTTTTTTAAGGCAATTGCAATGACTATTACTTTTTCTGCAGGGGGTGTTGGAGGTATTTTTATTCCAACATTAGTAATGGGAAGTGCATTAGGCAATGTTTTTTCAAAAATTATAAATCAATTTGGATTTCATGTTTCTGAAACTAATTTTACACTAATTGGTATGACTGGTTTAATGGCTGGTGTTTTACATGCACCTTTAACTGCCATTTTTTTAATAGCAGAAATTACAGGTGGTTATGATTTATTTGTTCCATTAATGCTGGTATCAGCAATTAGTTTTGCATTCACTAAATATTTTATTTCTAACTCAATTTATACGTTAGAGTTAGCAAAAAGAGGAGAGTTAATAACGCATAATAAAGATAAAAATGTATTAATGATGATGCGAATTGATACATTAATTGAAACCAACTTTATAACAATTCAGCCGCAAATGAGTTTAGGAGCAATGTTAAAAAATGCAGTATCTAAATCTAATAGAAATATTTTCCCTGTTATTGATAGTAATAAACATTTCATAGGAACCGTTCTCTTGGACGATATTCGTTCTATTATGTTTGATGAAGAAATGTATGAAAAAGTTACTGTTGAAACATTAATGAAAAGAGCGCCAGAACTTATTTTTTATAATGATTCAGTTGAGGCTATAATGCAAAAGTTTAAAGAAAGTGGAGCCTGGAACCTACCTGTTGTTAGAAAAGGTACGTATGTTGGTTTCATTTCTAAATCAAAACTTTTAAATACCTACAGAAATAAGTTAATTGAAGTAACGAGTTAATTTTTTATTCATTATCATCAATAAATTTTATCGATACCAATACAATTTTTTTTATTTTGTTTGAGTTATTACATATTTAAATATGATTACCATTAAAAGAATGAGCCTATTGAGGCTCAAAAAAATATAACTTTTTGTAGTTTTGCAGTATGAAATTAGCCTTAAAAATAATGTTTATTATCTTTTTAGTTTGGATGTTAATAGGAATGTATCTAATACATACTGAACATGAAAAATCTCAACTAGTTATGGGTTTAGGAGTTTTCTATTTTTCTTTTTTGTTGATGCCCTTCTTCATTTATTATAGATACAAAGATGGTAAGTATAAGAAGTATATTTTAAATGACGAGAAGCTTAGAAAAGCTTTTGGGCAACAAGGAAAAAAGTAATTACCCCTTCTTTTTCAAAAATGCATATACTGGAAAGTGATCTGAAAACCCACCTTGATACCATTTTCCAATATAAGTTCTAAACGGGCTTCCTTTTAATTTTCCTTTAAACACCTTTAACCACTCTTTATTAAAAACTTCCGCGTGCTTAAAGTATAATGTATCCTTTTTTTTCTCTAAAAAATTATTTGAAAATATAATTTGATCAAATAAATTCCATTTTCCATTATAGGTTAAAGTTCCAGTTTTTTCTCTGTCTAACAAACTAATCATCGGATTATGAAAGTCTTTTGCAACTAGATAGTTTTTTATACTACTACTTGTTGGATTATCATTAAAATCACCCATAACAATAATTTTTGCATTAATATTATCTTGTTTTATTTGGTCAATAATATTTCTAGCAGTTTTTGCAGCTATAATTCTTTTATGCTCAGTTTCTTCAACACCTTCTCTTCTGGAAGGCCAATGATTTACTAAAATGTATACTAACTCTCCATGTAAATTCCCACGAACTGTTAGAATATCTCTTGTGTAATCTCTATTTCCATCTTTCCTTTTTAAGAAAATAGGATGTATTTCTGAAGCTAAATATTCGAATACTTCTTTGTTATATAATAGAGCGACATCAATTCCACGTTCATCTGGAGAATCGTGATGCACAAATCCGTAATGATATTTTTTTAAGTTTGATGAATTTACTAAGTCTTCTACAACTTTTGCATTTTCAACCTCTACCAAACCCACTAAAGCCGGTGGGTATTTAGAGCGATTCATACCTAACTGAGAAATTACTGAGCCTAATTTTTTTACTTTTACTTTATAGCGTTTATAATTCCATTTCTTTTTTCCACCTGAAGTAAAATCATCATCTGCAGTGGATGGATTATTGATAGTATCAAACAAGTTTTCAACATTATAAAATGCGATGGTTGTAATTTTTTCACTTTGTTTTACAGACGAAATAGATGGAAACATTTTCTATACTTTAGACATCTTAAAAGTACGAAAATAACTTAACTTTGCAGTCTATGATAGACCCAAAAGAAGTTACGTCAGAAAAAGTAGTTTTAATAGGAATTATATCCCAAAAGCAAAATGAAATTCAATCTATTGAATATTTAGATGAATTAGAATTTTTAACTTTTACAGCTGGTGGAGTTACGGTAAAGCGTTTTGTTCAAAAAATGGAAAAACCCAATCCTAAAACTTTTTTAGGAGTCGGTAAATTAGAAGAAGTAAGGCAATACATTGAGTCTAATAACATAGGTACTGCTATTTTTGATGATGAACTATCTCCAGCACAAATTCGAAATATAGAGAAAGTTTTAGATTGTAAAATTTTAGATAGAACAAATTTAATTTTAGATATTTTTGCTCAAAGAGCACAAACTAGCTCAGCAAAAACGCAAGTAGAATTGGCGCAATGCCAATATTTATTACCAAGATTAACAAGGCTTTGGACACACCTTGATAAACAAAAAGGAGGAATCGGAATGCGTGGTCCTGGAGAAACAGAAATAGAAACAGATAGACGTATTATTCGAGATAAAATAACTCTTCTAAAAAAGAAATTACTAACCATCGACAAGCAAATGGCTGTTCAACGACAAAATCGTGGAAAGATGGTAAGAGTTGCACTGGTTGGTTATACAAATGTTGGAAAATCTACACTAATGAATGTAATTAGTAAAAGTGAAGTTTTTGCAGAGAACAAACTTTTTGCAACTTTAGATACAACTGTAAGAAAAGTAGTCATTAAAAATATTCCTTTTTTATTGACAGATACCGTTGGTTTCATTAGAAAATTACCAACTCAATTAGTAGAGTCTTTTAAATCTACCTTAGATGAAGTGCGAGAAGCTGATTTATTAGTCCATGTAGTAGATATTTCTCATCCAAACTTTGAAGATCATATAGCGTCTGTAAATAGAATTCTAGATGAAATTAAATGTGCAGATAAACCTATTCTAATGGTTTTTAATAAGATTGATGCATATTCTTATGAAGTTATTGATGAAGATGATTTGATTACTGAGAAATCTAAAGCTCATTATACATTAAAAGATTGGGAGAATACTTGGATGAATGATCTCGAAAAAGAATCAATTTTTATTTCTGCATTAAATAAAGAAAATTTAGAGGCTTTTAAAGAGAAAGCTTATGAAGAAGTAAAAAAAATTCATATTCAACGTTTTCCTTATAATGATTTTTTATACTATGAGTATAAGGAAGAGTAATATTACTATTCTTTCTTATCCTGAATAATGCCCATTTTTTTTGCTCGTTTTTCCCAAGATTTCCTAGCCTGTAATTGTAAGTCTGCAACGGTATCACTTTCATCCATAATTTCTAAACCAAGTAAAGTTTCTATTACGTCTTCTTGAGAAACTATACCATTTACAGAACCGTATTCATCAACAACCAATGCAATATGTTCTCTATGTTCAATTAGTTTTTCAAATAAATTAGGAATAGATAAGTCTCTTTTGGTTATTAAAATATCCCTATTAATAGTTTTTAACTTTTTATCTCCATTTCCATCAATGATAGCTTTGTACAAATCATCTTTTAAAAAATAACCTGTAATCTCATCCGTATTTCCAGAAAAAACAGGTATTCTAGAAAAACGTAATGTTTTGTTTTCATCAAAAAAAGATTGAATAGTTTGATTTTCATCTGCAGTTTTTAAAACTGTTCTTGGTGTCATTACATCTTTTACTTTAACGTCTTTAAAGTTTAGCATATTTCTAATGACTTTGCTCTCTGCTTCTTGAAAAACACCTTCTTCTTCTGCAATATCCGTCATAGCAGTAAAGTCTTCTCTACTCAATACACTTCCGTGAGCACTCTTACCACCAATTAATTTTGTGGTTAATTGCAAAACCCATAAAATCCCCGTCCACTTTAAAGGGAATATCATAATTTTTAATGCTGAAGTAGAAAATGAAGAAAGTTGTTTCCAGTAAGTTGCTCCAATTGTTTTTGGAATTATTTCTGATGCAACTAAAATTAAAATTGTCATAGCAGCAGAAACTATAAAAACGCCATACCCATCATCATTAAAAATTTTTTTAGCTTCTGTTCCAACTAAAATTGCACCAACAGTATGTGCTAGTGTATTTAATGTCAGTATTGCTATTAATGGTTTGTCTACATCTTTTTTTAATAACTCTAAATCTTTTGCAAATCTTTTGCCTTCATTTTTTTTTATATTTATGAACGTTGCAGTCACACTTAAAAGAACAGCTTCTAGAATAGAACACAAAAAAGAAAAGAAAATAGAAACAGTGGCGTAAATTACTAGTAAGGTCATCTATATTGTATTAGAGTACTAAAGTAGTTAAAAAAGAAAACCTCAAGAATTTCTTCTTGAGGTTTTATAAAAGAACACTTTTTTAGATGGAATAATTCAATCCAAATAAATAATAAGATTGTAAATTATTATCTGCACCAGATAAAGGAACAGCTTGTGAGCTTGCAGCTTCTTGTTTATTTTTACGTAAGCCTAACTCAAAACCAACACCAATACCTTTCCAAAGGGTGTATCCTAGCGAGTTTGTCCAGGTCCAGTTAGACAAGTCTCCGTCTTTATAACTTTGAAACATAGACAAGTTAGATTTCACACTTAATTTATTATATTTTGCACTGTAATCTGCAACAATTTTTGCTCCTGGAGAAGAACCAAAAACATCACTATCAGAACTAAAAACTATATTATAATTGGCGGGATGGATTACAACTACTAAATTATTTATAGGAGTCCAAGTAAAACCAACACCAATATCTAAAAAACCGGGGTTATTAAAATTGTCTATTAATGTTGTTCTATATTCTCCCAAAGCAGAAACAGCCCATTTTTTACTTAATCTTTTACCATACAAAGAGCTTATTGTAAAAACATCGGTAGCTGTGTCAAAACCTTCATCACCACTGACACCTTTTTCATCCAATTTAACCCAGCCTAAGTTTACTGCCAGAGAATTTCTCCAGAAGAATTTTTCTTCAATTAAATTAGCAAAACCATTTACTGTAATGCCTATATTTCCTGCAGATGCAGTTGGTGCTGTTCTAGAATACCAATTATTAAATCCAGAGAGACTTCCACCAATTGTTCCAAAAGCTCCTTTTCTCCAGCCTGGGAGTGCGTCAATTTTAGACTGTAAAGATGTTGCTTCTTCCTCTAATTTAGAAATCGCTGTTTTTTTTGTGTCTAATTCTTTTTTTAATTCATCTGCAGTTTGAGAGTTTATTGAAATTCCAACAAACAAAGCAATAAGTAAGAATAATATTTTTTTCATTTTTTTTCATTTTTTAAGTTAGTATAACAAAAATACGCCTTTTCTTAATTAATTAAGCATTTTTTTAATAAGTCACTTTTTCATGAAAATTATAACTTACTCCCAAACCAAAAAGTTGTCTAAATTGAATTCTAGAAGAAGCGTTGTCATCTATAATTGTATGAAAAGTCATTTGCATTTTAATGTGTTTGTTAACCTTAAAACGAATATTTGTTTGGAAATCTAAATCTATATTCCCAACATTAGCTAAATAATCTGAATAAGCTGTTAGAATGTTTTCCATTTCAACATTTGTCATTAAAGTAAATTTATAATATCCAGAAAGGTTAAAACCTAAACTAAATGCTGTATTTCTTCCTTCCTTTACACCAAATTTTCCTGAGAAAAAATCGTTTACAAATGTATATCTAGCAGTAGATGGTGCAATGTTTAAGCTTAAGTTATCAGACTTTTTCCACAACATTCCTGGGCCAAAAGTTAAATATGCAGGAGATAATATATTGGATACATTGGTTTTAGGAGTTGTGTTGTAATCGAAGCCTTTTGTGTATTGTGTTTTGAAATTTCCAAAAAATGACATGAACCAATACTTGCTTACTTTTACTCCCAAAATACTATTTAGTTCAAAACGATCGTCAGTTTTTCTATACCCTTTATCGCTTATATAACTTAAACCATATCCTGTAATTAATCTACTGTCCCAGTTTATGTTTTTTTTCTTATAATTAAAATCATAATTAATATTTATATTTCCCGCTACTGAATTTTCTCCACCAGACGCCCAATTAGAAAATGAAGACTGGTTAAATATAAAAGTAAATCTTCCATTGATTTTCCATTTAGGTTTTGGTAAGGTGTCTTTTTTATTTTCTTGTGCAAAAGAAGTTAAAGATGATAGTGTTAAGATAAGAAGAAGTAGTCTTTTCATTTGAAAATTTAAAAAGCAAACTTAGATATATTTATAACTATTTAAATTGTTTTTTAGCTTTGTATAAAGGAACTGAAGAACAGGCTTCTCCAAACATAATAGATTTTACAATTGGCTGTAATTTTTCTATAAGGAAAGCAAAAGCTGATGCTGGAATTGGTTTCTCTGCACAGCCTTTTATGATTACATAACTATCTATAAAACTTTTAAAATCCAAAAAACTAATTAATTCTTGATAAATAACTGTTTCTAACAACTCTAGATCTCCAACAACTACTTTACTAGCAAAAGGGGTTAGTTTTGATGCAATTAACATAAATGCCCAAGAAGGAATAATTGCATCTGAAGAACATTGAATAGCAACAAAAGATTTTTTGTATTTTGACCAATCGTGATTTTTAACAGAATCTCTAAAATCCTTTTCCTTTAGTATAATGTCTTCATAAAGCCATTCTTTTATATCAAAAACAACACGTTTCCCTTCAGGATAAATTTCCTCAAGGTCAAAGGTTTTTAGTTTACTACTTGCAACTCTGTTTATAATTTCTTCTGACATTTCTTAAATTTTCAAAATTATTATCGATATAATTTCGAGAAAACAAAATCAATACTACTAATAGTTATTGGTACTTATTATAACATTCCTAATTCTAACTTCGCTTCTTCACTCATCATTTCAGAGGTCCAAGTAGGATCGAATGTAATTTCTACTTCACAAGAATTAATTTCTTTCAACGATTTAACTTTCTCTTCAATATCTACAGGTAAACTTTCTGCAACAGGGCAGTTAGGCGATGTTAATGTCATTAATATTTTTGCATTATTTTCTTCTGATACAAAAACATCATAAATTAAGCCTAATTCGTAAATATCTACAGGTATTTCTGGGTCATAAATAGTTTTTAACACTCGTACAATTTTATCTCCTATTTCTTCTAATTCGCTATCAGTCATCTATTTTTTATTTTTTATGCTTTTGCTTGTTGTGCAATTGCATACATTTTTATTTGTTTTAACATAGAAACCAACCCATTTGCTCTAGTTGGACTTAAATGTTCTTTTAAACCAATTTGATCAATAAAATTAGTGTCAGCAGCAAGAATTTCTTGTGGTTTTTGAAATGAATAAACTCTCAGTAGTAGCGCTACGATCCCTTTTGTTAAAATGGCATCACTATCTGCAGAAAACTTAATTCTTTCATTTTCAATTTCAGAATATAACCAAACTTTAGATTGGCAACCTTTAATTAAATTTTCATCTAATTTATTTTGTTCTTCTATAATCGGTAAAGATTTGCCAAGATCAATAATATATTCATAGCGTTCCATCCAATCATCAAACATAGAAAACTCGTCAATAATTTCTTCTTGTATTTCTTTGATAGTCATTTTTTAAACTTATTTTTGCGCTTTATAGAATAGTTGTGTAATTATTGTGTAAAATTACTGATAAAAATTAAGAAATGAGTAAATTATTAGCAGTTGGTACTGTAGCTTTTGATGCAATTGAAACTCCTTTTGGAAAAACTGATAAAATTTTAGGTGGTTCTGGAACTTTTGTAGGTCTTGCAGCAAGCCAATTTGGTATAAAAACAGGAGTTGTTTCTGTTGTTGGAGGAGATTTCTCTAAATCATATTTAGATATGATGAATTCTAGAGGAATTAATACTGATGGAATTGAGATAGATACAAACGGGAAAACTTTTTTTTGGAGCGGAAAATATCATAATGATATGAACTCCAGAGATACGTTAATAACAGAATTAAATGTTTTAGAAACTTTTACACCAGTTGTACCTGAAGATTTTAAAAATGCTACTATTGTAATGTTGGGTAATTTACACCCTTTAACACAAGCATCAGTATTAGATCAGATGAAAGAAAGACCAAAATTAGTAGTTTTAGATACTATGAATTTTTGGATGGATATAGCTCTTAATGATTTACATACTGTTTTAAAAAGAGTAGATGTAGTTACAATTAATGATGAAGAAGCACGCCAATTGAGTGGAGAATATTCATTAGTAAATGCAGCAAAAAAAATCCATTCTATGGGTCCTAAATATGTAGTTATTAAAAAAGGAGAACATGGGGCTTTGTTATTTAATGAAGGAAAAATGTTTTTTGCACCAGCACTGCCATTAGCAGAAGTATTTGATCCAACTGGAGCTGGAGATACTTTTGCAGGAGGTTTCTGTGGGTATTTAGCAAAAACAGAAGATTTTTCTTTTGAAAATATGAAAAATGCAATTATATATGGTTCAAATTTAGCCTCTTTTTGTGTTGAAAAATTTGGAACTGAAAGAATGCAAGAACTAACAATAGATGAAGTTAAAGAGCGATTGCTGGCCTTTAAAGAATTAACACAATTTGATATAGAGCTGTCATAAATAAAAATCCGCGTATAACAACGCGGATTTTTTTATATATATAAAACCTAACAAAACAAGCTATTAAATGAGTGACGCAATTAAACATGAATGCGGTATTGCATTAGTTCGACTAAAAAAACCTTTACAGTTTTACAAAGACAGATATGGTTCTGCTTTTTACGGAATCAATAAAATGTATTTGCTAATGGAAAAGCAGCACAATCGTGGGCAAGATGGTGCAGGTTTTGCAAGTGTAAAATTTAATGTAGAGCCAGGGACTAGATATATTAGTAGAGTTCGCTCTAATCAATCACAACCTATCCAAGATATTTTTGCGCAAATTAACGAACGTCTAAATCGTGTTTTAGCTGAAAATCCAGATAAAAAAGATGATGTAGCTTGGCAAGTAGAAAACATGCCTTATGTTGGAAATTTATTTTTAGGACATGTTCGTTACGGTACTTTTGGAAAAAACAGCATAGAAAGTGTTCATCCGTTTTTACGCCAAAGTAATTGGAAACATCAAAACTTAATAGTTGCTGGTAATTTTAACATGACCAATTCTAAACAATTATTAGAAGAATTGGTAGAGCTAGGACAGCATCCAAAAGAGTTTACAGATACGGTAACTGTTATGGAAAAAATTGGTCATTTTTTAGAGGAAGAAGTATCAAGTTTATATCAACAAGCAAAAATAAAAGGTTTTAGTAAAAAAGATGCATCACCATTTATAGAACAACATTTAGATTTACAAAATGTACTACGAAGATCTTCAAAAAATTGGGATGGTGGTTATGCAATGGCAGGTTTAGTAGGACATGGAGATGCATTTGTTTTAAGAGATCCAAACGGAATTAGACCTACTTATTTTTATGAAGATGATGAGGTAGTTGTTGTAGCATCAGAAAGACCAGTAATCCAAACTGTTTTTAATGTAAAAATTGATGATGTTCAAGAATTAGAAAGAGGACATGCGTTAATTATTAAAAAAAATGGAAAAACCTCCATTGAAGAAGTTTTAGCACCAAGAGAAAATAAAGCATGTTCTTTTGAACGTATATATTTTTCTAGAGGTAGCGATGCTTCTATATATGAAGAACGTAAAAATCTAGGGAAATTAGTGTTCCCACAGATTTTAAAATCTATAGATAGTGATATTTCAAATTCGGTATTTTCTTACATTCCTAATACAGCAGAAACCTCTTTTTATGGAATGACAGAAGCTGCTGAAGATTTATTAAACCAACAAAAAACAGCAAAAATTTTAGCAGGCGGGAAAAGTCTATCTTCAGAGAGAGTAACAGAAATTTTATCAGAAAGACCACGTTTTGAGAAAATTGCAATTAAAGATGCAAAATTAAGAACGTTTATTGCTGATGATAGCAGTAGAGATGATTTAGTAGAACACGTTTATGATATTACCTATGGTGTTGTAAAGCCTACAGATAATTTAGTAATTATTGACGATAGTATTGTTCGTGGAACTACACTTAAAAAGAGTATAATCAGAATTTTAGATAGATTAAGTCCGAAGAAAATTGTTGTTGTTTCTTCTGCTCCCCAAATTAGATATCCAGATTGTTACGGGATAGATATGGCAAGAATTGGCGATTTTATTGCATTTAAAGCAGCTTTAGAATTGCTAAAAGACACCAATCAATATCATGTTTTAGATGAGGTTTACAAAAAGTCGATAGCTCAAAGATTTAATGAAGATGTTGATATTGTAAATTTTGTAAAAGAAATTTATACACCCTTTACAACAGAGGAAGTTTCTGGTAAAATAGCACAAATGCTAAAAACTAAAGACATAAAAGCAGATGTTGAGGTAATTTATCAAACCGTAGATAATTTACACATTGCTTGTCCAGATAATTTAGGAGATTGGTATTTTACAGGAGACTACCCAACTCCCGGAGGTAATAGGGTTGTAAATGAGGCTTTTATTAATTTTTATGAAGGAAGTGATAAAAGAGCTTATTAGTAAATAATTTATTCTTATTCACAAGGTTTTTAAAAATTTAGGTCAAAATCTAGTTGTTAAATAAAAAAAGTATCCAAGAAGTTGGATACTTTTTTTTATTTAAAATTTAAGTAAAATATTAACAAGGATGCAATTATTTTGCATCTGCATATCTTCGCTCTACTTCGTTCCAGTTAATTACATTAAAAAATGCATTAATATAATCTGGTCTTCTATTTTGGTAGTTTAAATAATACGCATGTTCCCAAACATCTAAACCTAAAATAGGTGTTCCTCCACAAGTAACACCTGGCATTAAAGGGTTATCCTGGTTAGGTGTGGAACAAATTTCTACTTTTCCTCCTTTGTGCACACACAACCAAGCCCAACCAGAACCAAACTGTGTTGCAGCAGCTTTTGAAAAAGCATCAATAAAAGCATCTTTAGAACCGAAAGCAGCTTCAATAGCGTCTTTTAATTCTCCAGAAAGATACCCTCTATCATTTGGATTCATTACGGACCAAAATAAAGAGTGATTAAAAAAGCCACCACCATTATTTCTTACACCACCATTACTCATGTCTAAATTAGTAAGAATATCTTCAATAGACTTCCCTTCTAAATCAGTTCCTGCAACTGCAGCATTTAATTTTGTTGTATATCCGTTATGATGTTTGCTATGGTGAATTTCCATAGTTCTTGCATCTATATTTGGTTCTAAAGCATCATATGCATAACCTAATTCTGGTAATTGAAAAGCCATAATTTTATGTTTTAAATAATTAAATTTCTTATTACTACAAATTTAATCATAATAATATGGTTCTACAAGAAGTTGTTGATTGGATAATTGATAATGATATAGAAATGATTTATTCTCCAAACTCCCGCATAAACTCTTCCACTTTTTCTACCATATTTCTGCTTCCACAAATGAATGGAACTCTTTGATGAAGTTCGGTAGGTTCCACATCCATTGTCCTAATGTAGCCATCAGAAGATTTTCCATTTGCTTGTTCTGCAATGAATGCCATAGGATTACATTCATACAATAAGCGTAATTTTCCATTTGGATTTCTAGATCCTTTAGGGTACATATAAATTCCACCTTTTATCATATTTCTATGAAAATCTGACACCAAAGAACCGATATACCTACTGGTATAAGGTCTATCTCCTTCTTCTTCCTGACAGTATTTTATATATTTTTTTACACCTAAAGGGAAATCCATATAATTTCCTTCATTCACAGAATAAATACTTCCATCTTCAGGGAACGTCATATTTGGATGCGATAAATAGAAGGTACCAATTGCAGGATTTAATGTAAATCCATTTACACCGTCTCCAGTGGTATAAACGAGCATTGTAGAAGTACCATAAACAACATATCCAGCAGCTACTTGTTCACTGCCTTTTTGTAAAAAGTCTTCTATTTTAACTGGAGTTCCCGAAGGAGTTACACGTCTAAATACTGAGAAAATAGTTCCAACAGAAACATTCACATCGATGTTAGAAGATCCATCTAAAGGATCAATTAAAACAACATACTTATTTTGGTTGTTTTCGTCTTGACTATTAATTGTTATAAAGCTATCTTCTTCTTCACTCGCAATTCCACAAACAATATTTCTTTTTGTAAGTGTTTTTATGAATTTTTCATTGGCATATACATCCAGTTTTTGCTGATCCTCTCCTTGGATATTTGTATCCCCAGCAGCGCCTGTAATATCTACTAAACCAGCTTTGTTTACTTCGTGGTTTACAACTTTTGCAGCTAATCTTATAGAATTAATTAATCGGGATAGTTCTCCTGAAGAATATTTAAATGAGTCTTGATTTTCAATAATAAACTCACCTAAAGTTTGATTTTTATTTGCCATGTTAAAGAATTGTTTAGTGTTACAAAGATGCTATTTTTTTTTTACTAAAACGATTTCGAATTAGATGATTTTACTCCACAATATTGAAATACTAAATAGCAAACGATAAATATTAAACAAATGAAAAATAAATGTTCAAAATCGTCAATTATTTTAAGATTATTCTAATTAAACTATCTTTGAAGAAAATAATTTAAATGATTTTTACAGTAAGAGAAGGAAGGCAAAAAGATGTACAATCTGTGTTCGATTTAATCCTAGAATTGGCAATTTTTGAAAAGCAACCACAAGCGGTTGATATTACTGTGGATGATCTGTTGAGAGATGGTTTTTCTGAACATCCAAAATTTAAATTCTTTGTGGCAGAGGAAGACGATAAAATTATTGGACTTGCCTTAATTTACGAACGATATTCAACTTGGAAAGGAAGAACCATTCATCTAGAAGATCTAATTGTTACTCAAAGCAAAAGGCAATTAGGGGTAGGAAAAGCCTTGTACACAGCTTTTTTAAAACATGCTCATTCTTTGGGTGTAAAACGTGTTGGATGGGAAGTGATAGATTGGAATACCAATGCAATAAATTTTTATAAAAGTACAGGAGCAACAATATTAGAAGACTGGTCTGTTGTGCAAATGGATAGTGAAGGGTTAGAGAATTTTATAGATAAGGCTAAATGAAGATTTTTAAGTTTGGTGGTGCATCTGTAAAAGATGCTAGTAATATTAAAAATATTGCTACTATTTTACAAAATGAAGGCACAAAAAATACGTTAATTGTTATCTCTGCAATGGGTAAAATGACAAATGCTTTTGAAGATGTTGTAGATGCATATTATCAAAAATTAGAGGAGCTTCCGATAAAACTTAACTTTATTGAAGCGTATCATAAAAAAATTATGGACGAACTTTTTGATAAAGAGGAAACTATTTATAGTAAAGTCGATATTCTTTTTAGTGAGTTAAGTTGGTTCTTGGAAAGAAATACTTCACAAAGGTATAATTATGTATACGATCAAATTATTTGTTTTGGAGAATTACTATCAACAAAAATAGTAAGTGCATATTTGTCAAAAATTGGTATTGAAAATAATTGGTTCGATGTTAGAAATTTTATAAAAACAGACAGTAATTATAGAGATGCAAAAGTAAATTGGGAGTTAACAGAAACTATAATTAATAATAAATTTGATAAACAGAAATTAAATATAACCCAAGGGTTTATTGCAGCCAATGATACAGAAAACACAACTACTTTAGGACGTGAAGGGTCAGATTACACTGCAGGAATCTTTGCCTATTGTTTGGATGCAACTAGTGTAACCATCTGGAAAGATGTTTTGGGTGTTCTGAATGCAGATCCAAGAGTTTTTGAACAAACGACCCTGTTAAAGCAGATTTCCTATGAAGAAACTATTGAAATGGCTTTTTATGGCGCATCTGTAATACACCCCAAAACAATACAACCGCTTCAAGAAAAAGAGATTCCGCTTTTTGTGCGCTCCTTTATAAATCCAAAAGGGAAAGGCACAAAAGTTTCTAGAGGCACAACTTTAGAGCCTTATATTCCTTGTTTAATAGTTAAAAAGAATCAAGTTTTAGTTTCTATTTCTGCCAACGATTTTTCTTTTATGGTAGAAAATAATATTAGCTATATATTTCAAAAATTACATGACTATAACCTAAAGGTAAACCTAATTCAAAACTCTGCAATTAGTTTTTCTATTTGTGTAGATAATAAATTTAATAATTTTGATGCATTTTACGGCGATTTAAAAAATGAATTCAAAATTGACTTTCAAAAAAAAGTAGACTTATATACCATCCGTCATTTTAATGATGAAACGTTAGAAAAAATTGCTACAAAAGGAACTTCACTGTTAAGACAGACGAACAAGGAAACAGTTCAAATCGTTTTAGATACCAATCAGTAATTCGTTATTTCTTTTTTTAGTAAATTTGCATTTGGCTTTAACTATAACTTATGGCGTTAGTAACATCTAAAGAGATTGCGCAAGTAATTGGTTTAGAGAATTTTGGTTTTATTGGAACTTTTATTGGCTGGTTGTTAATAAGGGTTCTACGCATCTCTACTATCAATAAAATATATAATAAGAATAAAAATAAAACGGATTTAGATTTTTTAAATGGAGTTTTAAATGATTGTAATATCGAATTTAATATTCCTGAAGAGGATTTAAAAAGAATTCCCAAAGAGGGTCCCTTTATTACAGTTTCTAATCATCCACTTGGCGGAATAGATGGTGTTCTTTTATTAAAATTGTTAATTGAAAAAAGAGCAGATTACAAAATAATTGCTAATTTTTTATTGCATAGAATAGAACCTTTAAAACCTTTTGTAATGCCAGTAAATCCTTTTGAAAACAGGAAGGATGCAAAATCAAGTGTTTCAGGTATTAAAGCTGCTCTTTCGCACTTGCAAGATGGAAGGCCGTTAGGAATTTTTCCTGCAGGAGAAGTTTCAACTTACCAAGACGGTAAATTAAAAGTTGATAAACCCTGGGAGGAAGGAGCTGTTAGGTTGATAAAAAAAGCAAATGTCCCCGTCATTCCTATTTATTTTCATGCAAAAAATAGCAGGCTTTTTTACTTTTTATCAAAAATATCCGATACGTTAAGGACAGCTAAATTACCATCAGAAGTTATTTCGCAGAATGGGAGAATAATTAAAGTACGAATAGGGAAGCCTATCTCATTAAAAGATCAAGAAGCTTACAAAGATATTCCATCTTTTTATGAGTTCTTAAGAAAGAAAACATATATGCTTGCGAACCCTTTTGAAAAATCTCACAAACTATTATCAACTCAGAATTTAAAAATTCCTAAGAAGCCTGCAAAAAAAATTGCAGCACAAAGAAATATAGATTTATTTATTAAAGAAGTAAATCAACTAAGAGAGGCAGATGGTAGATTGTTAGAAAGTAAAAATTATGAAGTTTTTTTTGCTAATGCAAAACAGATTCCTAATTTATTACATGAGATTGGAAGATTGAGAGAAATAACTTTTAGAGAGGTTGGGGAAGGAACAAACAAATCAATAGATTTGGATACATATGATAAGTATTATTATCATATGTTTTTATGGGATCGAGATGCAAATTGTTTGGCGGGTTCTTATAGAATGGGTCTTGGAAAAGAGATCTATAAAAAGTATGGTATCAATGGTTTTTACATTCAAACACTTTTTAGAATTGAGCCAGAACTGTATCAAATGATGGAGAATACCATAGAAATGGGAAGAGCTTTTATCATTGAAGGATATCAGCAAAAACCTATGCCGTTATTCTTATTATGGAAAGGTATTGTTCATGTAACATTGCGTTATCCAGAGCATAAATACTTAATGGGAGGGGTAAGTATAAGTAACAAATTTTCAGAATTTTCTAAATCGTTAATGATAGAGTTTATGAAATCTCATTATTATGATCCTTATGTGGCCCAATATATTTATCCAAAGAAAGAATTTAAAGTGAAATTAAAAGATGGTGACAAAGATTTTGTATTTGATGCCACAAAGGCTGACATGCAAAAGTTTGATAAAATTATTGATGAAATTGAGCCAGGTGCATTAAGAATTCCTGTTTTGATTAAAAAATACGTGAAGCAAAATGCACGATTGGTTGCATTTAATGTAGACCCAAAATTTAATAATGCTGTTGATGGATTAATGTACATTAAAGTGGCTGATATACCAGAGAGTACCGTAAAACCTGTTATGGAAGAATTTCAAGCAGAACTTGAAAGAAGAGCTACTGACTTACAGAAAGAAGTAAAATAAAATACCCAATTAGTAATTCATATATTTTATAATTAATTCATTAAAATATCCGTTATTTAAGGAAATGATTTAACACAACAATCTGCCAAAAAAGGACATCTTTAATTTGGTACACTTTTAGCAGTATATAGTTTATATTATTATTTGAATCATTTAAGGAATTTAAAAATCAATTAAAATGAGTGACTTTTTAAAAATTTTATTAACGGCTTTAGCAGTAATTGTTTTAGCCAATATCTTACCTGGAATTTCGGTAGCAGGGTATACATCTGCAATTATTGTAGCAGTCGTTATTTCCTTATTAAATATGATTGTAAGACCTTTATTAATCTTCTTTACACTTCCTGCAACGATAGTAACTTTCGGCTTGTTTATCTTTGTGATAAACGCAGTTATTATACTACTAGCAGATAAATTAATAGATGGTTTTGCAGTATCAGGTTTCTTTGCAGCCTTATTTTTTAGCATATTGTTGTCAGTTTTTAGGTCCGCCT
>CAXYCO010000013.1:0-29505 GCA_964275545.1 uncultured Polaribacter sp. | reverse complement strand
TTTAGGGTGGTTATTGCATTGGGGCTCACCTCTTCCCATCTCGAACAGAGAAGTTAAGCCCAATAGCGCCGATGGTACTGCATTTATGTGGGAGAGTAGGTCGCCGCCTTTCTTTATATTGATCTAATCAATATCTATAAACCTCAATTCTTTAATGAATTGAGGTTTTTTTTATAATATAAAATGAAATATAAAATGTAATCTACGTTATAACTTATATTTGTTGTTTTGATTTTCAATATTATTATGAAAATATATAAATTCTTTTTTTTTATTTTCTTTTTTTCTTCAACTTATGGACAAGTAGGAGGAGAGTCAGTTTATCAGTTTTTAAACTTACCAACTTCTGCTAGACAAATTGCTTTAGGAGGTGAAGTTTTAACTTTATTAGATGATGTTGAACAACCTATATGGAATCCTTCAGTTATTAGCCCTGAAATTGATAAATTATTATCCGCAAGTTATTCTAGTTATTTAGCAGGCATAAATATTGGGTCTATATCCTATGCTAAAGTAATATCCAGAAGATTTGGAACAATACATGCCAGCATTAAATATCTAGATTACGGAACTTTGATTGAAGCAGACGAACAAGGAACAGAAACAGGTAACTTTAATGCAAATGACATAGCTATTTCAGTGGGTTATGCAATCAACCTTCCATTGACTAACTTATATATGGGAGCTAATATAAAATTAATCAATTCTAATATTAGTAATTTTACATCAACAGGAATTGCTGCTGATATAGGAATATTGTATTATAGTCCTTACAAAACTTTTTCATTTACTTTGGTTGCTAGAAATATTGGAACCCAAATTAAATCTTTTAATGGTACACTAGAAAAAATGCCATTCAAATTGGCTTTTGGTTCTTCATATGAACTAAAGTATGTTCCATTAAAATGGTATATAACAATGGATAATTTACAAAAATGGAATGTTTCAGTTTCCAATCCATCAAATGAAACAGTTGATTTAGAGGGGAATATTACAACTGAAAATATTAGTTTCTTTAATAATGCTCTAAGACATTTTGTTATAGGAGCAGAGTTATTTCCTAAGAGTACTATTAATATACGATTGGGGTATAATTTTAGAAGAGCTACAGAGCTAAAACTCCAAAATGCGAGAACATTTAGTGGAATTTCTTATGGTTTTGGTTTAAAAATGAATAGATTTAAGTTTAACTTTGCCTACTCAAAGTTTCATGCCGCAGCGAATTCAAGTACCTTTAGTTTGCAAATAGATTTAGATAAAAGATAAATGAGTAAAAAAATCACAATAGCTATTGATGGATTTTCATCTACAGGAAAAAGTACTATTGCTAAACAGTTAGCAAACCAATTAGGGTATATCTATGTTGATACTGGAGCAATGTACAGAGCAGTTACTTTATTCGCGATGCAAACCAATATAGTGAACGATACTTTTTTAAAAAAGAATGAGTTAGTAACACAATTAAAGAACATCTCTCTTGCATTTAAATTTAATACAGAATTTGGTTTTGCTCAAATGTATTTGAATGATGTAAATGTTGAAAAAGAAATTAGAACTTTAGAAGTTTCTAAATTAGTTAGTAAAGTTTCTGCTATATCTGAAGTCCGAAAAAAACTTGTAGCAGAACAAGTTTTAATGGGAGCAAATAAAGGAATAGTAATGGATGGTAGAGATATTGGTACGGTTGTTTTTCCAGAAGCAGAGTTAAAACTTTTTATGACGGCTTCTCCTGCTAAACGAGCAACTAGAAGATACAAAGAATTAATTGATAGAGGAGACGATATCAATTATGATGAAATTTTACACAATGTAGTTGAAAGAGATCGATTAGATTCCACCAGAAAAGACTCTCCATTAATAAAAGCTGAGGATGCGATTGAAATTGATAATTCTGATATGACTTTAAAAGAACAATTTGAAATAATCTTTAAGCTTGTTCAAAAAAGGATCAAATAAATAAAGACAAATATTATTTACTTTTATTACGGGATGTTCAAATATTTATGAGTTTGAAGTGATATTTTCCATTTAGGATTTTTCATCACATACTCTACAATTTTTTGAGTCATTTTTTCTTTTTTACTCCATTCAGCTTGTAAAAATAATTGACATTTCTTACCAACTTTAGCAGCTTGTTCTTCAGCAAAATAAAAGTCAGAATTGTTATGAATAATCATTTTTAATTCATCTGCTTCTCTATAGGTTTCTTCTGTGGGAAGTTTTGTTTTTTTTGGTGATAAACAAAACCAATCCCATTTCCCAGAAAATGAATATGCACCAGAAGTTTCTATATGTGTTTTAATATTGTTTTTTTGAAGTAAATTAGTAATGTAATCCATAGACCACATTAAAGGTTCACCTCCCGTAATTACAACTGTATTGGTGTATTTTTTCACATTATCAACAATGGTGTCTGCTAATGTTGGAGGATGCAAATCTGCATTCCAACTTTCCTTAACATCGCACCAATGACAACCAACGTCACAACCACCAACTCTAATAAAATAAGCAGCAGTTCCTGTGTGACTCCCTTCACCTTGAATAGTATAAAACTCTTCCATTAAGGGAAGCATTATCCCTTTATCAACTAAGTCTTGTGTTTTTTTATCCATCGTCTATCTTCTTGATGCTATTACTTTAATTTCAACTTTTGCACCTACAACTAAATCGCCTACAAATGTAGTACTTGCAAGTATATTATCACTAATAAATACGATAAATTCCTTTTATTTATAGAAATTTTATGTATTAATTTTCTTTTTTTTATGTCTTTTTAGAGCTGAGTAATACTACCGTAAAATTGCTTTATTTTTTTGAATTATTTCCCATGTTTTAGCTTCAATTATTTTTTACTAGATCGATACCATCCTAAAATATTATCAATAAAAAGTATCTTAAAAAAGTAAAATTTTATATATTATTTTTAGCTGTATGGTGTTTTTTACTTAATTTAAATTCTTTTTTAAATGGATTATAAATTATGAATCAAGAAAAAGAAATATTTTAATATAATATCTCTTAAACTTATGATATCCAGTAGGATTATATTCAATTGAAAAAAGTAAAATTTTTAATATTAAGTGTTTTATAACCAAGTAAATTTTGTAAATTTGCACTCCTTTTTACGATAACAGATTTAAAAAAGGAATTTGAAAACAATTTATATAAAAACATCTCTTAGTGTTTTTATCGTTAAAAATCTGAAAAACAATAAGATACAAAAATTATTTTCAGAAATGTCTGAAGAAACAAAAAATACTGAAGAGCAAGTAGTAGCTACTGAAGTACAAGAAACAGCTACTGAAGCTGTTGTAGAAAACGTAGATCCAAAACAATTTTTAGCTGATTTTAACTGGCACAGGTACGAAGAAGGTATCGACGCTGTTGATGAAGAAAAATTAGTTGAGTTCGAAAAAGCATTAGAAGGAACTGTTGGTTTTGTTAATGAACGTGATGTAATTGAAGGAACTGTAATTAGAATTACTGACAGAGACGCAATCATCGATATTAATTCTAAATCTGAAGGTGTTATTTCTTTAAACGAATTTCGTTACAACCAAGGATTAGCAGAAGGAGATAAAGTAGAAGTATTAGTTGACAAAAGAGAAGACTCTTCTGGTCAGTTGGTATTATCACATAAAAAAGCAAGAGTAATAAAAGCATGGGAACGTGTTAATAATGCTCATGAAACTGGTGAAGTAGTGAATGGTTTTGTTAAATGTAGAACCAGAGGTGGTATGATTGTAGATGTTTTCGGAATCGAAGCATTTTTACCAGGATCTCAAATTGATGTGAAACCAATTAGAGATTACGATCAATATGTTGAGAAAACAATGGAATTCAAAGTTGTTAAAATTAACCACGAATTTAAAAACGTTGTTGTATCTCACAAAGCTCTTATTGAAGCTGATATTGAATTACAGAAAAAAGAGATTATTGGTCAATTAGAAAAAGGACAAGTATTAGAAGGTATTGTTAAAAATATTACTTCATATGGTGTCTTTGTTGATCTAGGTGGCGTTGATGGATTGGTTCATATTACAGATTTATCTTGGTCTAGAATTAATCACCCGAATGAGGTTGTTGAATTAGATCAAAAATTAAATGTTGTAATTTTAGACTTTGATGATAACAAATCTAGAATCCAATTAGGTTTAAAACAATTATCTGCACATCCTTGGGAAGCTTTAAATACTGACTTAAAAGTTGGTGATAAAGTGAACGGAACTGTTGTTGTTTTAGCTGATTATGGTGCATTTGTTGAAGTAGAACAAGGTGTTGAAGGATTAATTCATGTTTCAGAAATGTCCTGGTCAACGCATTTACGTTCTGCACAAGATTTCGTAAAAGTTGGAGACAAAGTTGAAGCACAAGTTTTAACTTTAGATAGAGAAGATAGAAAAATGTCTCTAGGTATTAAACAATTACATCCAGATCCTTGGACAGATATTACTAAAAAATATCCTGTTGGATCAACCCATACAGGTACTGTAAGGAATTACACTAATTTTGGTGTTTTTGTAGAATTAGAAGAAGGAATTGATGGTTTAGTGTACATATCTGATTTATCTTGGACTAAGAAAATTAAACATCCATCAGATTTTGTAACTGTTGGCGACAAATTAGAAGTACAAGTATTAGAGTTAGATGTAGAGAATAGAAAGTTAAATTTAGGTCACAAGCAAACTCAAGACAATCCTTGGGATGCACATGAAGCTACCTACGCTATCGATTCTAAACATGAAGGAACTATTAAAGAAAAGAATGACAAAGGAGCAGTAGTAACTTTTGCTGATGGGTTAGAAGGTTTTGCACCAGGAAGATTCTTAGAAAAAGAAGATGGTTCTAAACTAGGCAAAGGAGATACAGCAGAATTTATTGTTTTAGAGTTTTCTAAAGAATACAGAAGGATTGTAGTTTCTCACACATCGATATTTAAAGTACAAGAGAGAAAAAATATTAAAGCAGCAACGGCTAAATCTGCAGATGCAGAAAAAACTACGCTTGGAGATATTGGAGGTCTTGCAGACTTAAAAAAGAAAATGGAAGCTGGTAGCAAAAAGAAGTAATTCTTTTTACAATTAGTAGATATTCATACTATTTAAAAGCCGATGCAATTTGCATCGGCTTTTTTTTAGTGCTTTTAACAAAGAAGTAAATAAGAATAATTTATCTTTGTTTCAGTTAAAAATAAACTATGACACTAATAAAATCGATCTCTGGAATTAGAGGTACAATAGGAGGAAATACAGGTGATAACTTAACACCAATAGACGCTGTAAAGTTTGCATCTGCTTACGGAGCTTTTATTAAAGAAAGAAATTCAGGTAAAGATAAAATAACAGTTGTTATTGGAAGAGATGCTAGAATTTCTGGTAAAATGATTTCTAGTTTAGTAGCAAATACCTTAGTAGGTTTGGGTATTGATGTTATTGATTTAGGCTTGTCTACCACACCAACAGTAGAAGTTGCAGTCCCTTTAGAAAATGCAGATGGAGGAATAATATTAACAGCATCCCATAATCCAAAACAATGGAATGCTTTAAAGTTGTTAAATGAAAAAGGTGAGTTTTTAAATGGAGCAGAAGGAGAAAAAATTCTTGAGTTAGCAGAAAGCGAGAATTTTGAATTTGCAGATGTAGACGATTTAGGAAGTTATAAAAAAGACAATACATATCTAGAAAAACACATTCAAGAAGTTTTAAACCTTGAATTGGTAGATGTTGAAGCAATAAAAAAAGCAAACTTTAAAGTGGTTGTCGATGGCGTAAATTCTACTGGAGGAATATTTATCCCCGCTTTATTAAAAGAATTACATGTAGAGTGTGTAGAATTATATTGTACCCCAAATGGGCAATTTCCACACAATCCAGAACCTTTAAAAGAGCACTTAACAGATATATCTAATCTTGTAGTAAAAGAAAAAGCAGATTTCGGAATTGTAGTAGATCCAGATGTAGATAGACTTGCCTTGGTTTCTGAAGATGGTTCTATGTTTGGAGAAGAATATACTCTGGTAGCCTGTGCGGATTATGTTTTAGGTAAACTTGGTGGAGGAAATACAGTTTCTAATTTATCCTCTTCAAGAGCTTTAAGAGATGTAACTCAAAAACATGGTGGAACCTATACAGCAAGTGCAGTTGGTGAAGTAAATGTTGTTATTAAAATGAAAGAAACCAATACAGTAATTGGTGGTGAAGGTAATGGAGGTATTATATATCCTGCTTCACATTATGGTAGAGATTCTTTGGTGGGAGTTGCATTATTTTTATCTCATTTAGCTAACAAGAAAATATCTTGTAAACAACTACGAGATTCGTATCCAAGTTATTTTATGAGTAAAAATAAAATTCAGTTAACGCCAGAAATAGATGTTGATAATATTTTAGAAACGATGGCATCTGTTTATAAAAACGAAGATGTAAATACGATTGACGGTGTAAAAATTGATTTTTCCGATGAATGGATTCATTTACGTAAATCGAATACAGAACCAATTATTAGAATTTATACAGAAGCAAAATCGCAACAAAAAGCAGATGACTTAGCTTTGAGGTTTATCAGTGAAATTAAAGCAATAATCGCCTAATGTTTCAGCAAAATCCACTCTTATTATTGGTTATTCTTTTTGTCATTTCTATTAATGCACAAGAGAATCAAAAAAAGAAAATATCTAATAAAGGTAAATTCTTTGTATACTGGGGATGGAATTGGGCTGGGTATTCAGATTCAGATATTCATTTTAAAGGGAATAATTATAATTTTACTTTGCGAGATGTAAGTGCCCAAGATACTCCCTCAGATTTTACCTTTAAAAAGTACTTTGGTATTAAAAACCTTACCAAACCACAAACCAATGCTAGAATAGGTTATTTTTTTAAAGAAAATTATACGATTTCAATTGGTGTAGACCACATGAAGTATGTGGTAGATAATGATCAGTTTGTAGCTATTGATGGAACTATAAATATTGAAAATAATTCATATAACGGAGTGTATACTGGCCAACAAATTCAATTAACAGAAGATTTTTTGCGCCTAGAACACACTGATGGTTTGAATTATGTGAATATACAATTGTACAGATTTGACGATATTAGTCATTTTTTTGGGTTGGACTCAGAGAGTTTTCAAATAAATATAACAGAAGGGTTTGGTGCAGGTATTTTGTATCCAAAAACAGATACTACGTTATTAGGTCAAGAAAGACATGATGATTACCATATTTCTGGTTTTGGACTTTCTGCGGGCTTCGGAGTAAACTTTACTTTTTTAAAGCATTTCTTTATTCAGGCAGATTTGAAAGGTGGGTATATAAATATGCCAGATGTAAAAATTAGTACCCATTCATCTGATAGTGCATCACAAGATTTTTTCTTCTTGCAGAACAACATTTTAATAGGCGGTAAATTTAGATTATAATGGACAATTTAGAACACTATTTCGATCAGTTTAGGAAGAATATAATTGGTATAAATCAAAAATTCACAACCCCTTACGGGGTAAAAGATATTATATATGCAGATTGGACTGCGAGTGGTAGGTTATATAAAACGATAGAGGATAAAATTCTAAATGAATTTGGACCTTATATTGCAAATACTCATACAGAAACATCTACTTGCGGCGCTGCAATGACATTAGCCTATGGTGAAGCTAGAAAGATTATTAAGAATCATGTCGGTGCAAACTCCAATGATGTTTTAATTACTGAAGGTTCTGGAATGACTGGAGTAGTTAACAAATTTCAAAGAATCTTAGGACTAAAAGTATCAGAAAGTCTAAAAGACTATACAGATATTCCAGAAGAAATAAAACCTGTTGTTTTTATTTCACACATGGAACATCACTCAAATCAAACTTCTTGGTTAGAAACTATTGCTGATGTGGTTGTTGTACCCTGTAACAGTGAAGGTTTGGTCTGTTTGAAGAGCTTTGAAAACTGTATAAAAAAACATAAAAGTAGAAAGATTAAAATAGTTTCAATTAGTTCTTGTTCTAATGTAACTGGTATAAAAACACCCTACCATAAAATAGCAAAATTAATTCATAGTTACGATGGTTTGTGTTTTGTTGATTTTGCTTGTTGTGCTCCTTATGTTCAGATAAATATGCATCCAGAAGATGAAGAAGAATCTTTGGATGCAATTTTTTTTTCGCCACATAAGTTTTTGGGTGGCCCAGGAAGTGCAGGAGTCTTAATTTTTAATAAAGATTTATATAAAAATATTGTTCCAGATAATCCAGGAGGAGGAACTGTTACTTTTACCAATCCATGGGGTGGACATGGATATTTTAATGATATTGAAACTAGAGAAGATGGTGGAACTCCAGCTTTTTTACAAACCATAAGAATTGCATTATCCATGCAGTTGAAAGACAAAATGGGAACAGAAAATATTAAAAAAAGAGAAGATGAAGTTAATAAAACGTTGTTTAAAACTTTTGAATCTTTAGCAGGAGTAAAGGTATTAGCTCCAAATCAAAAAGAAAGATTAAGTATTTTTTCATTTTACTTTGAAGACTATCATTTTAATTTAGTCGTAAAGTTATTAAATGATAGATTTGGTATTCAAACACGAGGTGGTTGTTCTTGTGCAGGAACGTATGGTCACTTTTTATTAGACGTAGATCAGAAAAAATCTAAAGAGATAGAAACTCAAATTCTAGAAGGTTGTAGTATCGAAAAGCCAGGTTGGATTCGTTTATCTGTGCATCCAACAATAACCAATAAAGAAGTAACATTTATTTGTAAAAGCTTACAGGAACTTTCTAACAATATTGAAGCATGGTCTCATGATTATGAGTACTGTTATGAAAAAAATGATTTTATTCATATATCTAATAAATCACTAGAAAAAGAATTGATAAAAAAGTGGTTTTTTATATAGTTACAAAAACTCCTTAGGAACTTTATCTTTGTGCTTATAACGCTTGTGAGACCACAAATAAAGTTCGGGTTGTTGCAGAATATTTTTTTCAGTTAAATCGATATATTTATCAGTAATTTGATAATTTTCAAATTCTTTTGGACTATCAGTTATTAATTGAAATTCAGTTTCATAATACCCTCTTTTTACTTTTTTGGTTAGGTAATTCACTACCACTAAATCAAACTTTTTAGACAACATTTCTGCACCTGTGTGAACAGGAACCTTTATATTGAAGAACTCTCTCCAATAGAAAGTTTTATGAGGTTGTGGAGACTGATCACTTAATAAAATATAAGCTGCTTGAATTTTATTAGCAACATTGTACTGCATTCTTTTAACAGTTTCTGAGGTTTTTACACCAATAACTCCAAACTTTTCTCTTGAATCTCTTACTGCTTTTTCAAAATATTTATTATTTAGTTTCGTGTATGCACCGGTAATTGGTTGGTCTAAAACTAAAGGTAAACTTATAGACCATTCCCAATTGGCTTGATGAGCGCCTACTAAAGCAATACTTTTTCCCTGTTTAAAAAGGGTATTTACCAATTCAGGATTTTTATACGTGTAGCGTTTTAAAATTTGTTTTTCAGAAATAGAAAAAGCTTTTACACTTTCCATCACTAGATCCATGAAATGTTTAAAGAATTTTTTTGACATCAATTTTAATTCTTCATTACTTTTTTCAGGAAAAGAAAGTTTTAAATTATCTAAGACTACTTTTTTTCTATACCTAATTATATAGTAAACTATAAAGAAAAAAATATCAGATTTTATATATAAAATTCGCATTGGAAGTCTAGATAACAGCCAAATAAAAGGATAGGTAATAGCAAAAATGACAAACTGCATAAAGTTAGTTTTTATACTGCAAATATCCGATTTAAATTTATAATGCAATAGTTTTACTAAATTGATTTTGCTATGTTTGTTATATGATAGAAAATATTAATCAGTCAGTTTTACTAATTATTTTGGCGAATGTTTTGGTTTCTATGAAAGGATTCAAAGATTATTCTTTTTTAGATAAATTTAAGTTTCAAGTAAGTAGAGTTTTAGGAGATGAAAAAATTAGAATATTAACTTCAGGTTTTCTCCATGTAGACTGGATGCATCTTGGTTTTAATATGTATGCATTGTATCTTTTTGGAAATATTGTTGCTGTAAAATTCGGGATATCTAGTTTTATAATTATTTATTTTGGGAGTTTGGTAGCAGGTAATTTGTACACATTATATTATCACCAAAAGGAACCTTATTATAGTGCAGTTGGTGCTTCTGGTGCGGTTTCAGGAATCGTATATGCATCAATATTAATATATCCAGAAATGGAATTATTTTTGTTTTTTATACCAATACCGATTCCAGGTTATATTTTTGGTGTAGGGTATTTATTATATTCTATATACGGAATGAAAAAACAACTAGGTAACGTTGGTCATTCTGCACATTTAGGTGGGGCAATGGGTGGTTTTATATTAACAATATTATTAAATCCTAACTTGTTTGTAACCAATAAAATGATGGTTATTTTATTAGGAATTCCAATTATTCTTTTATTATTTTTTGGTGATAAATTAAGAGATTTATAAATAAAAAACCGAAACTAAATAAGTTTCGGTTTTTTTTGAGCGAAAGACCAGGTTCGAACTGGCGACATTCAGCTTGGAAGGCTGACGCTCTACCAACTGAGCTACTTTCGCGTGGTAAAGAGCTGCAAATATAAACTCATTTTTTACTTATACAATGTTTTTTTACTTAAAGATTAATAAAATTTCGTCTTCATGTAATTCCCCGTAAAATAAAAATATTAAATTTCATATAACATCTAAATTTAAAGTTTACAAAACATGTGATTCATTGTGAATAGCTATATTTCGTTTAGTCTAAAGACTTTTCTTTTTTAAGAATTCATAAAGTATAGAATAGTGTATGTATCCAAAAATTATTTTTTTGTTTAACAGTATTTATACTAAAGTAGATTTTAGAAACAAAACCAGATTATTTTTACCAAATTATTACAATTTAAGGTACTAAATTTGTAATTTTTAAGTGCTGTATTTTTCTGATTCTTTTTTATTAATATACTTGTATTTTTTGTTTTTGAATAATTATATAGTTTGTATATTACATTTAAAATTGAAAATAATTGAATCATGAAGACTATTAAAATACGATTAAGCTGTTTTTTACTATTATTTTCAGTAGTTATAAATTCACAAAATAGAGATATTAAGATACAGGTAAAAAAACTGACTGATCAGATCTATAGTTTAAAGGGGCAAGGAGGAAATATTGGTGTTTTTATTGGAGATGATGGTGTTTTTATGATTGATGATCAATTTGCTCCATTGACACCTAAAATTTTAGTTGCGATAAAAGAAATCACTAACAAATCTGTAAAGTATTTAGTTAATACCCATTGGCATCAAGACCATACAGGTGGGAATGGCAATATGCAAAAACAAGGAGCTATAATAGTTTCGCACGATAATGTTAGAAAGCGTATGAGTGTAGATCAAGTTATTAGAGGTAGAACCAGAAAAGCATCATCTAAAGAAGCTTTGCCTGTTGTAACTTTCACCCAAGATATGATGTTACATATTAATAATGATGATATTTTAATTTCTCACATACACAACGCACATACAGATGGAGATGCTTTAGTTTATTTTACGAACAATAATGTTTTACATGTAGGAGATTCCTATTTTCAGGGTAAGTTTCCATACATAGATTTATCATCTGGAGGAAGTATTAATGGATATGTAGAAGGGCTTAAAAAAATAATTTTATTATGTGATAATAATACAAAGATTATTCCAGGTCACGGAGAAATCTCCAATAAGAAAGAAGTAAAAGTATATTTAAAAATGTTAACAGAAATTAGAACTACCATTCAAAAAGAAATAGACAAAGGTCAAACACTAGAACAAGTAACTAAAAACAATAAAATTACAGAAAAGTACAAGTCTTTTGGTGTTGGAATTTCTGCAGGCAAAATTAGAAATTCAATATATAAGAGTTTAAAAACTAGTACAAAAAAATAAAAATGCGCAGTAAAGCGCATTTTTATTGAATTTTGTGTTGTAGCGAGAACGGGATTTGAACCCGTGACCTCAGGGTTATGAATCCTGCGCTCTAACCAACTGAGCTACCTCGCCAATAATATTTAAGGCTGCAAATATAATCGATTTTTACAGACTAGCAAGCTGTGTTTTAATTTTTTTAAAATAGAATTAATACTTATATTGTCGGACTAAGAATGAAAAAATGAGCAAATTGAAATACGAATTAGAAATCCCTATTCATGCATCTCCAAATATGCTGTATCAATACATTTCCTCACCGTCCAACTTACAGGAATGGTTTGCAGACAAAGTTAATTCAAGAGGAAAAATATTTAGTTTCTTTTGGGAAGGAACAGAAGAAAAAGCAGAATTGATTACTAAAAAATCGGGGGATAGAATTCGTTTTAAATGGTTAGAGAGTGAAGATGATGATAGTTTTTTCGAAATTAAAATTCAAGTAGATGCTTTAACAAAAGATGTTTCTCTAATAATTACAGACTTTGCAGATGATGAGGATGAAGTTGAAGAGGCAAAACAACTTTGGGAAAATCAAATAACTGAGTTAAGGCATACAATTGGTGCCTAATTAAATAAAAAAATAAAAAAATAACACTCGGCAAAATTGCCGAGTTTTTTTGTGCCTAATTTTATTTTAATATAGTAATTTTACACAGAAATTTTTTGATATGATAAACTTTAACGGAGACTTACTTTTTAAAGACAATATAAAATTAACGACTGAGAATAGAGGTTTTAAATATGGTGATGCTATTTTTGAAACAGTTAAAGTTATCAATAAAAAAGTGGTTTTTTGGGAGGATCACTATTTTAGATTATTGGCCTCTATGAGAATGCTTCGAATGAAAATTCCAATGAATTTTACGTTAGAGTTTTTAGAACAAGAAATTTTAAAGACAATAGAAGTTTTAGATGATTCAATTTCTTTTAGAGTTCGTCTTAATATATATAGAGGTGATGGTGGTCTTTATACACCATTAAACAATAATATAAATTATTTTATTGACGTAAAACAAAACACTTTTCAAACTAAAGACAAGTATCATTTAGATTTATACAAAGATTTTTATAATTTCTCTGGACTTTTATCTACCATAAAAACTAATAATAGAATGGTAAACACTTTAGCAAGTATTTTTGCTGATGAAAATGATTTAGATAATTGTATTTTATTAAATGAAAGAAAAGGAGTTGTAGAGGTTGCAAATGGGAATATTTTTATTGTAAAAGGCAAGGTTATAAAAACACCTGCTTTAACAGAGGGTTGTATTAAAGGTATTATAAGAAACAAAGTAATTGATATTTTAAATAAAAATGACGAATTTACAATTGAAGAAACTACGATTTCTCCTTTTGAAATTCAAAAATCAGATGAAGTTTTTATAACGAATGCCATTATTGGTATACAATCAGTAACAAACTACAGGAAGAAGGTGTTTGACAGAACAGTAGGTGATAAACTATCCAAAAGCTTAAAGATATTAGAACTGACTACAAAGTAAATTAATTCAAATTAATATCACTCGGTGCATTTGCCCAAAGCTTATATACTCCACCTTTTTGAAGTAGTTTGTTTTTCCAAAGGCTTTCATAATCTGTTGAAAAAATATTTTGAAAATCATTTTCTGAAACAAACCAAGATTTACTTTTGATCTCATCTTTTAATTGTTGATTATCCCAGCCAGAATATCCCAAAAAGAAACGAATATCTGATTTGTCTAATAAGTTCTTGTTTAGTAATTCTTTTAATACTTTAAAGTTTCCTCCCCAGTAAATGCCATTACTAACTTCTATACTATTATCTATTAAATCTGGTACCCTATGAACAAAGTATAAATTATCCTGTTCTACAGGACCTCCTTGATAAATTGTGAAATCACAATTTATATCTGGTAATAAATCATTTAAAGAATAATTTAAGGGTCTATTTAAAATAAAGCCAACAGAACTATTAGTTGTGTGCTCTGTGAGAATTACAATAGATCTATTAAAAGAGCTATCATTTAAAATAGATGGCTCTGCTATTAATAATCTTCCTTTATGAGGTTCTAACATTTACGTTTATATAAACCTAAATATACTTAAAATTATGAAATAAAAAAAACCCTCTATGGAAGAGGGTTTTTAGCTTGAAATGTTTTTTGTTTAATTTACAGCATCGCTTAAACCAGCTCCAGCTTTAAATTTAGCTACATTTTTTGCAGCAATTTGGATAGTTTTTCCTGTTTGAGGGTTTCTTCCTGATCTTGCAGCTCTGTTAGAAACTGAAAAAGTTCCAAAACCAACTAAAGCAACCTTATCGCCTCCTTTTAAAGCAGAAGTTACACTACCTGTAAAAGATTCTAAACATGCTTTAGCAGCTACTTTAGAAATTCCTGCATCAGCAGCCATTGCATCGATTAAATCTGACTTGTTCATAATAAATAGATTTTTTTAAATTAATTAAATTATTTTATCGCTTAAAAGCTTAACAAATATAGACGGATTAAGGGTTTACGCAAATTTGACCCTTAAAAAAGCAGTGTTTTGTTAATAAATGTATTCAAATTGTTAATAACGGTAAGTGAAAAATGAATAAATAGCTAAAAAGCTTACTAATAAAGGGATTACATCATTTTTGAGTTTTTAGAAAAAGTAAAGCCATTTAGTAAACTTATCATATCCAATTTTTTCTTACCTGAAAGTTTAATTTCATCTATAATTATGAATCCTTTGTCAACAGCAACTTTCATCTCTTTTTTACTAGTAATTATTTGTCCGGTATTAAATTGGTGCATCACTTTTTCTTTTTTTACAGCATAAATTTTTGCGTAAACTTCTTCATTATTACTTTTAATTGTTGTCCAAGCAGTAGGAAAAGGATTTAAGCCTCTAATTTTATTGTATATGTTGTCTAAAGATTCTGTCCAATCTATTTTACAATTTTCTGTATATAGTTTTGGTGCAGATTTTTCTTCTAATTCTGGCTGTTTTAAAGTTGTTACATTTCCTTCTTTTATAAGGTCGATAGTTTTTGTAACTAAACTTGCTCCTAGAAACATTAATTTATCATGTAAAGAACCAACAGTTTCATTATCAGCAACAGCAATTTTTTCTTGAAGAATAATTTCTCCTGTATCTATTTTATCATCAATAAAAAATGTAGTAACCCCTGTTTTGGTTTCACCATTTATAATGGCCCAATGTATTGGAGCGGCTCCACGATATTCTGGCAGTAAAGAGGCGTGTAAATTGAACGTGCCAAATTCTGGCATTTTCCATATAGCTTTTGGTAGCATTCTAAATGCAACTACAACCTGTAAATTAGCATCTAATGCTTTTAAATCTTTTTGAAAATCTTCATTTTTTAAATTTCTAGGTTGTAAAATGGGTAAGTTTTGTGAAAGAGCATATTTTTTAACTGCCGATTGGTTTAATTTTCTTCCTCTACCTGCTGGTTTATCTACTGCTGTTATGACACCAACAATGGTATAATTATTTTCTACTAAATGCTTTAAAATAGTCACAGCAAAATCTGGAGTTCCCATAAAAACGATACGTACATCTCTCATAAAATTAATTTAAGTAAAACTTATTCTGATTGTTAATTGCTATTTTATTAGTAGATAATAAATAACGTAAATGTATTAAAATGTCTTCTTCATTTCCTTCTAAAATATTACAAATTTCTGAGGATGATAAGTTTTTATTATCCTCTAGTACCAATAGAATTGATGATATAGCGACTACTTTTTTGTTTTTCTTTTCAGACAAACAAACATCACAAATACCACATTTTTTTTCGCTTAATTCATCAAAATAATTTAGAATTTGTATGCTTCTACAAAGTTTGTTATTCTCTATAAATTTTATTAATTCTTTGGTTTTTTTTCTCTTTTGATTTATGAATAATTTTATCTCTTTAGAAAACCTATTGATTGTTATGTCGTCTTCTCTTGGGACTAATAAGGTCATTTCAGAATCTGTAGTCACTGGTTTGTAATGAATTAAATTATCTTCTTCTAGTTGTTTTAAATGACGAGTAACTTGTTGAAAGGTGATTCCAGCTTTTTTAGCCAACAGATATTCGTTAATATTAGAAGCTTGTTCAAAAAGCCCTCCATAGGTTCTTAATAGCGAATTTATAAAGCTTTTTAAATTCTTATTTTGATTTCCATAAATTAACACCTGTTTGCTGCTGGCTATAAAATGTAAAGTAGATTTTTTATTGAAATTATTAGTGATTTCTAAAACCCCATTATTTGCCAATATTTTGAAAATAATATCAATTTTTCTTGGTTTAAAATTATACTTATTACAAAACTCTAAAAAACTAAATTGGAATGAATCTTCTATGATTTCTCCTTTTGCAATTCTAAAATATTGATATATTTTTTTGTGAACTTCCTTAATTTCATCAATTGTTGGTAAAGAGCTATTTGCCTGTTCCTTAAAAAGTAAAATATCATTTTCATTTTGTAAGAGCATCGCAAAAGATTTTTTATCATTTCTGCCAGCTCTTCCAGTTTCTTGTATGTAGTTTTCTATACTTGAGGGGATGTTTAAATGTATAACAATACCAACATTAGGTTTATCTATTCCCATGCCAAACGCATTAGTGGCAACTATTATTGGTGTTTTTTCTGTTATCCAATTATCAAAAGAACTCTGTTTATCTATGGTAGATAATCCAGCATGATAAAAGCTGCTTTTAAAATTATTAGCATTTAAAAAACGTGAAATGTCTTCAGTTTTTTTTCTTGAATTTACATAAATAATTGCCGGAGTTTTTGTTTTTATAAAAACTTGTTTTAGACGCAGTAATTTATCTTCAATTGAGAAAACTTGATAGGCTAAATTTTCTCTGTAAAATGATTTTTTAAAGATATTTGGATTTTCTAATTCTAAGTTTTTAGAAATATCTTCGATTACTTTCTTATTTGCTGTTGCAGTTACTGCAATGAAATTTACAGTAGGTTTTAATTTCTTTAGAATTTTTATATGTCTATAAGAAGGTCTAAAATCGTGACCCCATTCAGAAATACAATGGGCTTCGTCTATAGCAACTAAATTTACATGTAATTCTTTTATTTTTTGTTGTATGAATTTTGATTGTAATCTTTCTGGAGATAGATAAAGGAACTTAAATTCTCCAAATTTAAGATTATCAAAAAGAGTAATAATATCATCTTGTGAAGTTCCTGAAGGAATAGTCATTGCTTTAATATCAAGCTTTTTTAAATTCTTTACTTGATCTTGCATTAGAGCAATTAATGGAGAAATTACAATACATATTCCCTTTTTTTTTAAAGCTGGAATTTGAAAACAAATAGATTTACCTCCACCGGTTGGTAACAGTGCAATTGTGTCCTTTTTTTCTAAAACTGAATTGATAATTTCTTCCTGTGGATTTCTAAATGTAGAAAATCCCCAGTATTTTTTTAATATTTCATTGTTAGAAATCATAATTCACTTGTAAGAGAATTAATTATAAAATCTGTTCGATCTTTAACAGAACCGAAAGGGACTTCAATAATAGAATACCCTAGTTTTTTATATGCTTCAATTAAATAGGTGTTTATAGTAACTGATTCTTCAAAGGTTTCATAACGTTCGTTATCTGATGTGTATATTTCTTTCCAAGGTGAAAATAAAAATATTTTTTGATAGTTGTAATATTCACTTTTTTCAATGAAAAAAGAAGGATATTTTGTTTTAAAGTAATTCATGTATGCATGAACATCCGGAATTCCTCTGTCAAAGAAGACTATATCTTTTTTACTTTTATCAGCAGTTAAATATTGTTGTTCTCTTCCTTCTAAAAGCATTTTACTAAACAACAAAGGTTCTGTTAAAAATAATTGATCTATTCCTTGCTCTTTTGCTTTTAATGTTACTTTTCTTGAAACCTCTGGTAGACAATAATATTCCCTTCTAATAAGCTCATTTAAAACTGAAGTTTTCCCTGTTCCAGGCCCACCAATCAAAACAATTTTTTGTTGCATTTCACAAAAATAAATCATTCCCTTTATAAAACTAATTTTTAATGTAATTTTGTGTACCGTTATTATAAAACAGTTTTAAAATAGAAACCAGATGATGAATGATAAAGATGCTTTTTATGAAAATTTAAAGAATCAATTAGATGACACTACAAAGTTTCCAGGAGATTATATGTATAAATTTATTGTTCCTACAGATCAAAACCAAGTAGAGGAAGTTAAAGATTTGTTTAATGCTGGAGGCGCAATCATTAAAACAAAAAAGTCTAAAACAGGAAAATATATTAGCATTTCTATCGTATTAAAATTACAAAGTTCAACAGAAGTAATATCTTATTATATAAAAGCAGAAAAAATTAAAGGAATTATCTCGTTATAATTAAAATATTTATGAAAAAAATAGTTTTATTAATTGCCGTTTTATGTTTTACAATCAGTTCTTTTTCACAAAAAAAAGACAAAACTTTAGTTACAATTAATGGTAAAAAAACAAAAGTTTCTGAATTTAAAAGAGTTTACGAAAAAAATTTAGATGCCATAGATAATGAAGATGCAAAAAATGTAGAAAAAAATTTAGAATTATTTATTAACTATAAATTAAAAGTTGAGCAAGCTTATTATTTAAAGTTGGATACCTTAAAATCATACAAGGTAGAAATGGAAACGTATCGAAATCAACTATCTGCGCCTTACCTTCAAGACAACACCTTCATAGATGAACTAATTGAAGAGGCTTATTTTAGAACTAAAAATGATGTTAAGGCCAAGCATATTTTAATTAAAACTTCACAGAATGCAACCCCTAAAGATACTTTAGAAGCTTTTGTTAAAATTAGTAAAATTCGAAATAGAATTATAAACGGAGAAGATTTTTATAAAGTAGCAAAAGAAACTTCTGAAGACCCATCAGCCAAAATAAATGGAGGAGATTTGGGTTATTTTAATGCATTTAGAATGGTATACAGTTTTGAAGATACTGCTTTTAAAACTAAAGTAGGAGAGGTTTCTCAACCCTTCAGAACTCGCTTTGGATATCATATTCTTGGTGTAGATGGTTTTAGAAAGTCAAGAGGAGAGATAGAAGTAGCCCATATCCTAATTGCCGACACAACTTCCGTTGGAAAAATTAAAATAGATGAAGTATATAGTAAACTCCAAAAGAACGAAAAATTTGAAGATTTAGCAAAACAATATTCTGCTGATATAGGTTCTAAAGACAAAGGGGGGAAGCTAACTAAATTTGGAAGTGGAAGAATGGTAAAAGAATTTGATACTGCTGCGTTTAATTTATCAGAAATAAATGGTTTTTCTAAACCAATTAAAACTCCATTTGGCTGGCATATTATTAAATTGTTAAAAAAATATCCTGTTAAGTCTTTTGATGAAATGAAACCTGAGATTACAAGTAGGGTAAAGAAAAGTGGAAGAATGCAATTGTCTGATAAAGCAATGATTAATAAACTAAAAAAAACATATGCTATTGTTGATGATGAAGTTGGAATGGCAATTTTAAACAATAAAAATATTAGATCCATTTCCAAAGATTCATTACAAAACACATTTTTTAGAATTAATGATAAAATTATAAAACAAATTGATTTTATTGGTTATATCAGAAACAGAAGGCATAAAAGTGTTCCTACTCTTCTAGAAATGTTTAAAGATGATAGAATATTAGAGTATTACAAAGAAAACTTAGTACATACTGAACCAGAATACGCACATATTTTAAATGAATATGAAGATGGTTTATTACTCTTTGAACTCATGCAACAAAAAATTTGGAATAAATCATCAAAAGATAGTTTAGGTCTAAAAAGTTTTTATGACAAAAACATTAATAATTACAGTAGCAAAGAATTAAAATATGTTAAAGGAGAGGTCATGAATGATTATCAAACTTATTTAGAAGAAAAATGGATTGCAGACTTAAGGAAGAATAGCAACATTAAAGTGAATAATAAAGAGCTTATTAAAATGATAAAATTATACCATAAAAAATAATGAAATACCTTCTTGGCATATTCGTGTTTGTCTTCTTCAGTTCTTGTGAATTCATTAATTTTCAAAAACAAAAAGATGCTAGCCTACAACCAATTGCCTCTGTTTACAATGTTAAATTATTTCACACTGATATTGCCAATTTTTTCCCGTCAAATATTACTAAAAAAGATAGTTTAATATTAGCTAAAAGTCTAATTAACTCATGGGCGACTAAGCAATTATTATTAAAAAAATCTATAGACAATAATTCTCTAGAAACTAGCAAAGAAGTTAATATACTAGTAAACGACTACAGGGAAAGTTTATTGATAAATAATTACAAAGAAATTTTAATTAAACAGCAATTAGATACTGTAATTTCAGAAAGTGAAATTGATAAATATTATAGTCTAAACAGTGGTAATTTTAAATTAAACGAAGAACTAATTAAAGTGAAATACCTTCACTTTGGAAATAGTTTAATCGAAAAAAAAGAGACTATAACTTTATTCAAATCAAATGATATTGAAGATTTAGAAGAATTAGAAAAAAAGCAATTAAGTTTTATTTCATTTCAGTTTAATGATTCAATTTGGACCAGATTAGATAACGTTTTGTTAAAACTTCCATTTTCTAAAGAAAAAATGTTAAAAAAAACAAAATTCATTCAGAAACAAGATTCATTAGGTTTATATTTGGTGGCTGTTAAAGATGTTTTATTGAGAAATAATATAGCTCCATTAAGTTATATTAAACCAACAATAAAACAAATGATCTTACACAAACGCAAAATTGAATTAATAAGAGATATAGAAAAAATAATAGTCAAAGATGCTACACAAAATAAAAACTTTAAAACATATTAAATTACACATTATCATTTTCCTTTTAGGACTGATAACAGTAAATGTATCGGCACAAAAATTAAAGATAGATGGTGTTGCGGTAGTGGTTGGTAAAAATATTGTTTTAGACTCTGACATTGATAAATTTAAGGAAGAAGTTAAACTGAGAGGTGAAGGAAAAATTACAATTTCTGATTGCGAAATGTTAGAACAGATAATGCAACAAAAATTATTAGCCCACCATGCTATAATTGACAGTGTTGTAATTTCTGAAGCAGAAGTATCTAGTAAAGTTGATAGAAACATAGAATACTTTACACAACAATACGGTTCAGAAGATAAAATGATTAAAGCCTATGGCTTTAATGATTTAAATGATTTAAAAAGTGAAATGAAGAATGTAGAGAGAGAAAACTTCCTGATACAAAAAGAACAAATAAAAATAACTGAAAAAGTTGATGTAACACCTGAGGAAGTTCGTTTGTACTATAATGGTTTAAAAGAAAAAAATGAATTGCCTGAGTTTTTAGCAGAAATAGAACTTGCACAAATTATAATTAATGCTGAACCAACAAAAGAAGAAACAGATAGAGTTGTAGACAAACTGAATCAATTAAAGAAAGAGATAGAGGAAGGATCTAGCTTTAGAATGAAAGCAATTATAAACTCTGATGACCCATCTGTAACCCAAAATGGAGGTAATATGGGAGCCATTACAAAAGAAACTCAATTTATTAAAGAGTTCAAAGAAGTAGCTTTTACTTTAGATGTTAATCAAATATCGGAACCATTTAAAACAATTTTTGGATACCATATAATTCAACTTCATAAAATTAAAGGAAATGCAAGAGTTGTTTCTCATATTTTATTACAACCAGAAATACCGGATGAAAAATTAAAAGAGACACAAGAAGAAGTAGAAAAAATTATTAGAGATATAAAATCCGGAACAATTACATTTGAAGAAGCCGTTAAAAAATATTCTGAAGATAAAGAAACTAAGAATAATGGAGGTTTAATTGTTAACCCTTATTCAGGTGAATCTAGGTTTGAGCTAACAAGAATGGATCCTGCATTATATGCTAGAGTAAATAACCTTAAAAAAGGCGAAATGACAGATGCTTTTTATGATGAAACTAGAGGAGGAGAGAAGATGTATAAGTTTATCATTATGAAAGACAGAACAGATACTCATGAAGCAGATTTAGTCGATGATTATGTAAAAGTTCAAACCTTGGCACTTCAAAAGAAAAAACAAGAAACTGTAGAAAGTTGGTCAAAAGAGAAAATACAAGATACCTATATTAAGTTAAATAATATTCATGGTAAATGTACCTTTGAAGCCAATTGGAAAAAAGAAAATAGTAACTAATGTCGGATGTTACAGCTGTAAATAATTTAGTTGATAAATATCATCTTCTAAAATCTGAAATCGGTAAATTAATTGTAGGTCAAGAAGAGGCCGTTAAGTTTACTTTATTGTCTATTTTTTGTGGAGGCCATTCCTTATTAATTGGTGTTCCAGGTCTAGCAAAAACCTTATTAGTAAATACAGTTTCAGATGTATTAGGATTAAACTTTAAACGCATACAGTTTACTCCAGATCTAATGCCTTCAGATATTTTAGGAAGTGAGATCTTAGATGAAAACAGACAGTTTAAATTTATAAAAGGACCTATTTTTTCTAACATTATTCTGGCTGATGAAATTAATAGAACACCACCAAAAACCCAAGCAGCACTTTTAGAAGCAATGCAAGAGCGTTCAGTTACTATTTCGGGCACTCATTACAAATTAGAGTTGCCATTTTTTGTTTTGGCTACACAAAATCCAATTGAACAAGAAGGAACATATCCTCTTCCAGAAGCTCAATTAGATCGGTTTATGTTTTCAATTAATCTAGAGTATCCTACTTTTAGTGAAGAAGTACAAGTTGTTAAAAATACCACAAGTACATTTACACAAGATATTAATTCTGTTCTTTCTGGACAAGAAATTATTGATATCCAAAAATTAATAAGAAAAATCCCTGTAACAGATAATGTTATTGAATACGCCGTGTCTTTAGTTGGTAAAACCAGACCAAAATCTAAAGAGGCAACTGAAATGGTAAAAAGTTACTTAGACTGGGGAGCAGGACCAAGAGCATCACAAAACTTAATTTTAGCAGCAAAAGCCTATGCAGCTATAAGCGGAAAGTATTCACCAGATATAGAAGATGTAAAATCTGTAGCAATTCCTATTTTATCTCATAGAATTGTAAAAAACTACAAAGCAGAAGCAGAAGGAATTAGCATATCAAATATTATTAAATCGCTCTTATAATTATTCTTCAGTAGGGTACAAGAATATTTTCCTGTTATAACCTTTAATATGCTTAAAAATAGTGCTGTTAAAACTAGAGGTAAAAGCTTATATTTATTTTCTTGATAAAGAAACCAAAGAGTTAAGTATTCTTTGGAATGTTTAGTTTTAAATTAATTTTCAAAAAAACTAAAAACATTTCCTCCATAACGCTTGTCATAGCTGTGCTTTTCATGCGTAGATAATTTGGTGTGTTTAGAGTGTTCTATAACTAAAACACCTTCATCATTAAGAATTTTTCTTTCAAAGATTAAATCTACAATTTTTAAAAACTGTTCAACATCAAAATCATAGGGGGGATCTGCAAAAATGACATCAACTTTTAAAGAAGTTTTTTCTAAAAACTTATAAACATCATTTTTGTAGGTATTAATATTTAAATCGAGTTCTTTTGAAATATTAGAAATGTATTTTATACAATTAAAATGCGCATCAATTGCATAAATATCGGAAGTTCCTCTAGAAGCAAATTCAAAACTTATATTTCCTGTACCAGAGAACAAATCAATTACAGAAATACTGTCAAAATAATAATGATTATTAAGAATATTAAATAAAGATTCTTTTGCCATATCTGTTGTTGGTCTAACAGGTAGATTTTTTGGCGCGGATAATTTTCTTCCTTTATGTTTTCCTGATATTATTCTCATTCACCTAGTAATATAAAATTAGAATGTTTTGATTGACTCAATTCTTTAAAAAATAAATTTTGACTTTCTAAAAAGTTAATATTTCTGATATACTGATAGAGAAGTTTATATGCATCATGTTCTTCTTCTATATTTCCGATTAAAGTTAGTTGAAACTGTTCTGTATTTAAATCTAATTGCTCTGCTGTAAATAATATATAATAAACAAAATCTTCTTTGGTGCTATGAGTAAACGAGTTAGCCAGTATCAGTTTCTTGCCTTCTAAAACAAGAATATCAAAAGTACTTGTATTTACATTAACAAACATTCTCTTGTCTGTAAAAGTTGATTTTTTAATTAATTTTTCAATTAGAATAGAATGATGATGTTTATACTCAAATTCACCAAAGTTTTGAAACAAATAATTATTTATGTTTACATAGGGAACAAATATATTTTTTGCTTTTAAATTTTCTAAATCGTCGAAAGCTATAAAGTCTGTAGCTAATGTTTTTATATTAAAATTAAGGTATTTCTCTAATGTATTCTCATCAAAATATTGGTTGGGAACTAATGTTGATAAATTATTTTGATGAATTACTAAAACACTTATAAAATCTTGTTGTAAGGAATTGTCTTTTTTAAAGATTTCTTCAATCTTCGTTAGCAAGTTTTTAGGTGAATCTTGTGTTTTGTTAAAGTTGTATTCAGAAAAATAGACTGTTATTTTATTCTCATCTGTTATGCAAAAAGAAAATCCATCCAAACTAAATTGGATGGATAACTTTAAATTTTTTATTTTCCCTATAGATGAACTATTTGTCTTTTTTTGCACCTTGCTCTTTGTCATAAGATGGAGGCCAATTACCACCAGTAGTTACTTCGTCTAAAGAACCAACAGATATATATTCTCCTTTAATCTGGTCTGTTTCCATAGCTTCTAATTCTTGTTTTACTAGAGATATATTCATTCCATTTAAAACACCTCTCTTTTCTGTTTTTGCTTCAAAGGTTGGTACTAATAGACCTTGAACTTTTTCTACGGTTCCTATCTCTAAATCAAATTCTTTACCAGCTACACCAGGAACTAAAAACATATTTTTATAATCTCTATCCTTAAAATATTTTAAAACTGGTTCATAACCTATTGTGTCGGTTACTCTTTTCTCAACATCAATAACGACACCACCACCTCTATCTTCTTTAACTACAATAGTCTTAGTTTCTGTTAGTGCTAATTGGGCAGAGTCTATAAATTTGATCAACCCCATTTTATCTTTAGAGTAGGTCCCATTTACTTCATAATGTTTTACTTGAGCATCTCTAATTATTTTCAAACTTTTAACAACTTTTGCATATTTAACAACTTTATCTTTATTAAAGTTGATAGGTTCCATTATTCCGTTATAAATTTTAAATCCTAAAAATATTGATACTATTAATAATAGCAAAGATGCTATCCATCTTAGTTTTAAAGGTAAATATTTAACAACAACAACAGCTAAACCAACAGCAACTAAAACTGCTGCTAAAATCATTAATAGTAATTCCATTCGATATATTTTTTTATAGTCTTATCGCAAATCTACAATTTTTTTTCAATGATAAAAATTTTTATTTATAAATCAGTGTATCTTTGACATATTAAGATATTTATGATAGAATTATCCACAGATTTTTATAAAGAACTCATTAAAAAGTTCCCGCATACGCCAACCTCTAAACAGCGTATATTATTAAACCTTCTAAGTGTTTTTATTTTTAAAAAGGACGATCATTCTTTATTTCTACTCAAGGGGTATGCTGGTACAGGTAAAACTACTTCCATTAGTACAATTGTAAATAACTTGTGGAGAGTCCAAAAAAAAGCAGTCTTATTAGCTCCAACAGGAAGAGCTGCGAAAGTTATATCTGGTTATTCTAAAAAACAAGCTTTTACCATACACAAGAAAATATATTTTCCTAAAAAACAAAGCAATGGTTCTGTAGATTTCATTTTACAAACAAATAAGCATTCAGAAACTATTTTTATTGTAGACGAAGCTTCTATGATACCAGATAAAAGACAAAATGGTAAAATGTTTGAAACAGGTTCTTTGTTAGATGATTTAATTAATTATGTCTATTCAGGTAAAAACTGTAAACTTATTTTTATTGGAGATACTGCTCAACTTCCACCAGTAAAATTATCAATAAGTCCGGCTTTAGAAGTAACAACTCTAGAGCTCGATTATAATAAAAACGTAACAGAAATAGAGTTAGATGAAGTTATGCGTCAGCATGAAAATTCTGGTATCCTAGCAAATGCAACTCATTTGCGTATGTCTATTCAGAATAACTCCTCTCATTTTAAGTTTGATATAAATTTCCCAGACATTATAAGATTAGAAGACGGGTATGATATTGAAGATGCTATTGTTTCTGCATATGATAACAGTGGGGTAGAAAATACAGCTTTTATTGTTCGCTCCAATAAAAGAGCGAACCAATACAACCAACAAATACGGATGAAAATTCGTGGACAAGAGAATGAAATATCTACTGGAGATTATATAATGGTTGTAAAAAACAATTATTACTGGCTAAAAGATTCTTCAGATGCTGGCTTTATTGCAAATGGAGACATTTGTGAAGTAATGAGAATTTCATCCATTAAAGAATTATACGGTTTTACGTTTGCCGAAGTTGAGGTAAGAATGATTGATTATCCAGATATGAAACCTTTTGAAACTGTTTTATTGCTAGATACTTTAACAAGCGAAAGCCCCTCTTTAACCTATGAAGAGTCTAACAAGTTATATGAAGCCGTAAAAGAAGACTTTGCCAACGAAACCAAGTTTAAACAATTTATGTTGGTCAAAAAAAACAAATACTTTAATGCTTTACAAGTAAAGTTCTCCTATTCTATGACTTGTCATAAATCTCAAGGAGGCCAATGGGAAACGGTATTTATTGAACAACCATACTTGCCAGAAGGAATCTCTGTAGAATATTTAAGATGGTTATATACAGCCGTAACAAGAGCTCAAGAAAGACTCTATTTAATAGGGTTTAAAGATGAATATTTTGAAAATTAATTAATTAAATAATTAATTAAAATTGTTCCGAATATATTACCATTCCCATACCGTAAACCTTTAGATTTATTAGAGTGGTACTGATAGGAATATCCAAAATTAAACCTATTGGCAGTAAATCTAAAACCAACTTCTAAATGAAATTGAGTAGGGATCAATTCTTTAGTAACATCGTTGTTAGAATTTAAAAAACTTCCTTCTAAGGTAGCGTCATATAAAGAATAACGCAACATAGATTTTACATAGACAAAAGATTCTACTTCTCTTACATACACTGTGTTTTTAATATTTAAGCTTGCATTAAAAGCTATTGAATTTAGTAATTTTTGTAAAGGCTTAAAGCCTATTCTACTATAGAAACCAGATGAAATATTAGTGTAAATAGTTCCAATTTTACCTTCACTTAACCAGTTAATATCAAAGTAATTTGAAGTATTGTGTAGTAGATGCTTTAAATAAGAAGCATTGAAATTTAATGCAAATGAGTTTTTAATCTGATATTTCCAACCAACAGCCATATCGAAATCATAAATATCATGAATAAAATCTTGTAGTTCTTTTCCAAAAGCAGCAGGACCTAAAACACCAACTTGAAAAGACGTATTAAAAATTTGATTATTTTTATAAAACCTATTTATTCCAACACTACCATATAAGTAGGCAGCAAAAGGTCTATCATGCTCTGAAATGCTTGGCACTATTGCTTTGTAAGGGGTGTACATTTCATGCCCCAATTGCCATTCAATAATTCGTTTTTCTTCTTTTTCTTTTTTGTGATCAGATAAATATCTGTACGAAAAAAACATACCATTTGTGTAATATCTATCTTTTACTGAAGAAACAAACAAATCGTTATCTGTCAATAAACTATACTCTTTGGAAAATTTTTGCTGAGAAAATAAGTGCAAACTCACTAAGAAAAAAAATATAAGAGTGGTAAATTTCATAGAAATGCAAATATAAATGATGTTCCTTAAAATGATACTTTTTTTATTATTTTATAATCAAAAAGTAATTATATTTAGTGCTATATTTTATTTTATGAAAAATAAGCCATTTTTAAGTATCGAAGATTTTAAAAACATTAGCACCAATAAAGCTTTAATTGAGCGTTTACATGAAAAAAATATTTCAATTTCTAAAGTAGAAAAAACAATTAATTACAATAATGAACTTCGATCACTTCAAATAGAATTTGTAAAACTTCAGCAATGGGTTTCTAAAAATAAAAAAAGAGTTGCTATTATTTTTGAGGGGAGGGATGCTGCAGGAAAAGGGGGGAGTATTCGACGATTTATAGAGCATTTAAATCCAAGGTCTTCTCGGTTAGTTGCTTTAAATAAACCCACATCAATAGAAAAGGGACAATGGTATTTTCAACGATATATTAAAGAATTACCAAACCCAGGAGAAATTGTTTTCTTTGATAGAAGTTGGTATAATAGAGCTGTTGTAGAGCCTGTTATGGATTTTTGTTCAGAAACCCAATACAAAAATTTTTTGTTGCAGGTTCCTGAATTTGAACATATGATGTATGAGGATGGAGTAATTATTATAAAATTTTGGTTATCAATCTCTAAAGAAGAACAGTTAAAGCGTTTCGAAGCTAGAAAAGAAAATCCACTTAAACGTTGGAAGTTTAGCCCTGTAGATCAAAAAGGACAAGAACTTTGGGATACATATACTTATTATAAGGAAAAAATGTTTAGCAAAACTCATACATCATACAGTCCATGGGTAATTATAAAAACTAATGATAAAAAAACGGCTAGATTAGAGGCTATGAGATATGTTTTATCTCAATTTGATTATGACAAAAAGGAAGAAATATCAACAATATTAGCACCAGATCCTAATGTAGTAATGCGTTATTTTCGTTCAAACATTCAGATAGATTAATATGGAAGAAAGAAAACTAACAGAATCAGATGTTAAAAAATTAAATTCTAAAATAGGTTTATTATCTCTTTTGTCTAAAGATCCTTTAAATTTAGAAAGAGGAATTAGATATGTAGATTATCAAAAAAAATTAGAAAAATTACAAACAGAATTAATAAAATTACAAACTTGGTCAATTCAAAAAAACGAACGAATTATTGTGATTTTTGAAGGCAGAGATGCAGCTGGAAAAGGGGGGGCAATTAGAAGAGTTACAGAACGTATAAACCCTAGATATATGCGAATTGTTGCCTTACCAAAACCAACAGAAGATGAACAAAGTCAATGGTATTTTCAACGATACGTAGAACGATTTCCCAAGGCTGGTGAAATGGTCTTGTTTGATAGGAGTTGGTATAATAGAGCTGTAGTAGAACCTGTAAACGGATTTTGCACTAAAGAGGAATACGATGTTTTTATGAACCAGGTAAATGATTTTGAACGTATGATTTTAGAATCAGGAATTCATTTAGTTAAAATTTACATGTCCATTTCTAAAAAAGAGCAAGTAAAGCGTTTTGATGATATAAAAAAGGACCCTTTAAAACAATGGAAAATGACCAAGGTAGATGAGCAAGCACAGGAACTTTGGAATGACTATACAGAATATAAAGAGCGATGTTCTCTAAAACAAATTCAGATACTTCTCCTTGGAAAGTTATTAGAGC
>CAXYCO010000012.1:0-43753 GCA_964275545.1 uncultured Polaribacter sp. | reverse complement strand
TTGCGTTTGAGTGTGAAGTTCTAAATCATCATCCTGAATGGACAAACGTATATAATACTTTAGACATTAGGTTAAAAACTCATGATGCACAAGGTGTTACAGAATTAGATTTTGAATTGGCTGAAGCAATTAATAAAATTGTTGAAGTTGAAGATTAACATGAAAAAAAATATTTTATTTATTTTTTTAGCATCATTCATTATATCCGCTTGCGAAAAGGACGATTTTTGTGTAATAAACCCTGTTACGCCAAATTTAGTTTTACGTTTTTATGATGATATTAATAGAGAAACTCTTAAAAATGTAGACGATTTTTATGTTTGGGCTGAGGGAAAGGATACCATTTTTAAAAACGTGAGCACAGATTCTATTTACATACCTTTAAATAATTTATCTACAGAAACAGTTTATAATTTATCAACTGGAAATATTGTTAATAAATTCACGATTAGATACATTCCTAAAGAAGAATATGTTTCAAGATCTTGTGGATTTCGAATGGTATTTAACGACGTTACCTTTGCACCAAATTTAAGTACTTGGATTAAGGATTTTACACCGAACTCATTAACAGTAATAGATAATCAAAATTCAGCACATGTTAAAATATTTCACTAGCATTTGCCTGCTTTTTGTTTTTATTAATGGGTTTTCACAAGAGCAGAAAACAGTAAAAAAGAAAATTCCAAAAGATACTACTTCATATAAAACTTCTTATGGGTTACGCTTAGGATTAGATATTAGCAAACCTATATTATCTTTAATTAGTGATTCATATAGTGGTTTTGAAATTGTTGGAGATTATCGGATTTCTAAACGATTCTTTATTGCTGCAGAATTAGGGTACGAAGAAAAAACTACGTCTGAAGATTATACAAATTCAACTTCGAAAGGAAGTTATACCAGGTTAGGTTTTAACTTTAACGCCTATGAAAACTGGTTGGATATGAATAATGAAATAACATTAGGTTATCGTTATGGGTTTAGTTTGTTTGACCAGACCCTTAATAGTTATACCCCTAATGTTAATGGTCAATATTTCCCTTCAAACACAATTACAACTCCACAAACTACAAATGGATTAAATGCACATTGGTCAGAATTTATTGTTGGAATAAAAGTAGAAACATTTAAAAACTTATTTGTTGGCATTAGTGGATCTTACAAAATTTTAATGTCTGTTAAAGATCCAGAAAATTTCAAATCTTTATATTCACCTGGTTTTAACAGAATATTTGAAAGCAACACAGGATTTGGTTTTAACTATACAGTATCTTATTTAATTCCGTTTATTAAAAAGTAAAAACAAAATATTTATTCTTTTTTTAGTAACTTTAATCTTTCTTATTGTTAAAATTAAAATAATGAATAAAATACCAAGCGTAAATTTAGCTGATTTTTTATCTGATGATAAAAATAGAAAAAATAAATTTATTTCAGAAATCGGCTACGCATATGAAAATATAGGATTTGTTGCTTTAAAAGGTCATTTTTTAGATGATAAATTAGTCAAAGATCTATATTCTGAAATAAAAAACTTTTTTGATTTACCCATAGACATAAAAGAAAAATATGAAATACCTGGTATTGGAGGTCAAAGAGGCTATGTTTCTTTCGGTAAAGAATCTGCAAAAGGTAAAAAGGAAGGAGATTTAAAAGAATTTTGGCATTTTGGTCAATATGTAGATGCCAACTCTAAATATGCAAAAGAATATCCAAACAATGTTGCTGTAGAAGAGTTACCTAGATTTAATGAAGTTGGTAAGAAAACATATCAAATGTTAGAGAAAACAGCAAAATATGTCTTACGCTCTCTTGCATTACACTTAAGTTTAGAAGAAACCTATTTTGATGGATACATTAAAAACGGAAATAGCATTCTACGCCCAATTCATTATCCGCCCATAAAAACAGAACCAAAAGGTGCAGAGAGAGCTGCTGCCCATGGAGACATTAATCTAATAACTCTTTTAATGGGTGCACAGGGAAAAGGTTTGCAAGTTCAAAATCATAATGGAGATTGGATAGATGCCATGGCTGAACCCGACGAAATCATGATTAATGTAGGAGATATGCTATCAAGGCACAGCAACAATAAATTAAAATCTACAATTCATAGAGTAGTAAATCCATCAAAAGAAATGTGGGGAACATCCCGGTATTCAATACCATTCTTTATGCACCCAATATCTGACATGAAGCTTGATGTTTTGCAGGATTGTATCGATAAAAACAATCCAAAAGGTTTTGAAGATATTACAGCAGGAGAATTTCTAGATCAACGTTTAAGAGAATTAGGGCTTAAAAAATAATATGGATTTAAAAGAACAACTAAAAAACTTGTTTCCTGAACATAAAGAAAGCAAAGACATTGTAGCAGAAAAATCTAATATATGGTTACAAGATGAACCAATTATATGCAAATATGAAAAAAGAAAAGGAAAACCAATAACTATAATTGAAGGCTATAATGGTGCCAATACAGATTTTAAAATTCTTGCAAAAGAAATTAAAACTAAATTAAGCGTTGGTGGAAGTTTTAAAGACAATAAAATTATTATTCAAGGAGATTTCAGAGATAAAATTATGGTAATGCTTCAAAAAAAGGGATTTACCGTTAAAAGAGTTGGTGGATAAACGTTAAAATTTAAACATCAAAAAATAAATTTAAACTAAGTTTCGTTTCAATATCATGAGAGGTTCAATTTTACATATAACCAATGGAGATCTCACAACAAATTATCTCAAAAAATTAAATTTTTCGGGCGAGTTTATTACATGGAGAGAAATGCTTTGCGAAGGCAAAACAACACCTGACGTAGGAAGTGAAAATTTTTGGAAAAATAGATTTAACTTTTTAAATTCTTCATACAGTATTACAAAAAAGAAATTTATAAATTACACTTTAAAAGAATACAGAAATCTCTGTAATAAAAAAGCTATAAATGAAATTGTATTATGGTTTGATTACGATCTATCCTGTCAAATTAATATGATTGCAGTATTAAGTTGGTTAAAACGCTATCGAAAAGGATATTATATTTCTATAGTTAGCAGTGGAAAAACTAAAGATTCAAAAAACAGATTACTTTTTTCTACTTTAAATCCAGAACAAATTATTCAGCTCTTTCAAAATAGAACTGAATTAAAACAAGATGATCTTGAATATGTAGATTATATTTGGCAACTGTATTGTTCAGACACTCCTTTGCGCTTAGAAACAGTTTACAAACATCATAAAGCGCCTTCTTTTAAATATTTAACCTCAGCATTAACGTCGCATTTACAACGTTTTCCTTCTATAGAAAATGGACTCAATAAAGTTGAAAACACAATTTTAAAAACAGCAAATAATAATCTATCAATTAACAAAAAGCAACTCATTATTAAATTATTAAAAGAACAAGAGGTCTATGGTTTTGGAGCTCTACAATATGCGTTTAAAATTAATACATTAAGCAAATTATTTTCTTCGTTCAACCCTATTCAATTGAATAAAAAGGGAAAAGCAGTTTTAGAACATGAACTCAATTTTTACAGACATATTAGAAATGATATTTCTTATCTTGGTGGCTCAAAAAAATACAGTTTCTTATATCACAACAAAAGGCAAAAGCTACTACAAATTACATCTTAAATGGGGCTAAAACAATCTGAATTAATCTTAAATCCTGATGGGAGTATTTATCACCTTAATTTAAGACCAGAAAATATTGCTAGCGATATTGTATTTGTTGGTGATCAATATAGAGTTGATAAAGTAACACAACACTTTGACTCAATTGAATTTACAACACAAAAAAGAGAATTCAAAACTACTACTGGTACCTTCAAAGGAAAGCGATTATCTGTAGTTTCTACAGGGATTGGTGCAGACAATATAGATATTGTTTTAAATGAATTAGATGCCATTGTGAATATTGATTTAGAAACAAGGAAAATAAAACAAAACTTTACGAAATTAAATATTATTAGAATAGGAACTTCTGGTTCATTGCAAAAAGATATTCCTGTAGATAGTTTTTTAATGAGTTCTCATGCTCTAGATCTTAATGGTATGCTTCTTTCCTACCAGGTTCAAGAAATTGCTCATCCAGAAATAGAAAAAGCTTTTGTTGAGCAAACAAATTGGAGTTCAAAAAAATGCTATCCATTAATTATTTCAAATGGAAAAAAATTACAAACAAAACTATCTTCTGATAAAGTATTTAAAGGAATGACAGCAACTGCAGGTGGTTTTTATGGGCCTCAAGGAAGGGTCTTACGCTTAGAGTTACAGGATACAGCATTAAACAATAAAATTGATCTCTTCAACTATAAAGGAATTAGAGTTACCAATTTAGAAATGGAAACTTCTGCAATATATGGTTTATCAAAATTATTAGGCCATGAGGCAGTTTCTATGAATGCAATTATTGCCAATAGATCAAATGGAGATTTCAGTAAAAACCCTAATAAAGTTGTAGCTGATTTAATACAATATACACTTAATAAATTGGTTGAATAAATGGCTATTTTAAAAGTTGGAGGAGTTCCAGAACACTTTAATTACCCTTGGTACTTAACCCTTAGAAACAAGGATTACACTAAAGAAAAAATTAATCTTCGTTGGAAAGACTTCCCAGGAGGAACAGGACAAATGTGTAAAGCTTTACGCAGTGGAGAAGTTGATATTGCAATTGTTTTAACTGAAGGAATTATTAAAGACATAGCAAATGGAAATCCATCAAAAATCATACAAACATTTGTAAAAAGTCCTTTAATTTGGGGTATACATGTTGATACAAAATCATCTTTTAAGAATATTAAAGATTTAGAACATGCAACTATTGCCATTAGTAGGTTTGGTTCTGGCTCACATTTAATGGCTATTGTAAATGCACACAACCAAGGCTGGAATATAAATAAGCTAAAGTTTAAGGTAATTGGTGATTTACAGGGTGGAATTGATTCTTTAACAAAAGGCGAAGCTGATTATTTTATGTGGGAACATTTTACAACAAAACCATTAGTAGATAATGGTACTTTTAGAAGGATTGGTGACTGTCCTTCACCTTGGCCATGTTTTGTTGTTGCAGTCAGAAATGAAGTATTGGAAAAGAATTTCAATGAAGTTAAAAAAATCATGGATATTATAAATAATCAAACTATGAACTTTAAAAAAATTGATAATATCGACAATATACTATCAATCAGATATGAGCAACAATTAGAAGACATTCAGAAATGGTTAAAAATAACGGAATGGAATGATGGCAAACCAATCACTAAAAATTTAATTACTAGAATACAAAATAAAATGATTTCTTATAACGTTATCCAAAAAAGAAAAAATTCAGGCGAATTCATAAAAAATATGTACATTTAATCTATAAATTATTAAAAATGAAAAAAATAGTATTTGTTGCAATTTGTGTTTTAAGTGTCATGTTTTTGTCTTCTTGTAGAAGCACCTCAAAATCTTGTGGTTTATCAGATAATACTTCAACTATTCAAACAACATTAAAACAATCAGATATTTCTTAAAAAAGTTTATTTCTTACTTTAAAATTAAATTAACTGGGTATTTATTCGGTATTTTTATTACCATTCTATTTCTTCTTTTCCAATAGATTTTAAAAAATAATTTGTTTTTGAAAAATGACCACTACCAAACCAACCTCTCCAAGCACCTAGCGGAGATGGATGGGGAGCTGTAAAAATTGTATGCTTACTTGTATCAATCAATTTAATTTTGCTTTCTGCGAATTTCCCCCAAAGTAAAAAAACCACTTTCTTTTTTTGTGTCGAAACCTGTTTTATTATTTCATCTGTAAATATTTCCCAACCTTTTTTTTGATGACTACCTGCTTTATGAGCTCTGACAGTTAAAGTCGCATTTAATAACAAAACACCTTGCTCTGCCCATTTTTCTAAATTCCCACTTTGTGGAATTTCCTTATTTAAATCGGTAACTAACTCTTTAAAAATATTATTTAATGATGGAGGAAACTTTATGTTGTCTTTTACAGAAAAACACAATCCGTTTGCTTGATTTTCTTGATGATAAGGATCTTGTCCAATAATAACTACTTTTAAATCTTCTAAAGAACAGAAATTAAATGCTGCAAAAATATCTTCTTGTTGCGGATAGCATTGATAATTCTTGTATTCTGAAACTATATAATTCAACAAATCTATAAAATATGATTTCTCAAATTCTGGCTGAATAATATTTTTCCAGCTATCAGCAATTTTTACCTGCATAGTTTCTTATTTTTGTATTGAATTAATTAGTTCTTCATTTTATTTGAACTGGTGAAATTTAACATAATCAAAAATACAAATTTGAGAATAAACATATCCGAAAAAACAATTCAAGATTTAGAGTTTTCAACGGTTTTACAACACGTTTCAGAACATTGTATTTCTGGATTAGGAAAAGAAAGAATTAAAGAAACTGTTCCAATAGCTAATAAAAAAAGATTATTTAATGAGTTGCACTTAGTTAACGAATACCTTTCTTCTTTTCTAAGTGAAAACCGCCTTCCAAATCATAGTTTTGACAATATTATAGAAGCTGTAAAAAGATTGTCCATAGAAAATAGTTTTATTGAAACTGTCGCTTTTTTAAAAATAGCGACTACATCTTTAACTGTTAATGAGCACATCAAGTTTTTTAAAAAATTTAACGTTCAGTTTCCAACTTTTTTTAAGCTCTCCCAAAAAATTGAATTAACTTCATATATAGACGATGAAATAAAGAAAGTTATTGATATTTCTGGTGAGGTAAAAAATAATGCCTCACAAGCTTTAAAAAAAGTAAGGAGAGATATTAATCATGTTCGGGGAAAAATTGGAGCAAGCTTTTCCAGCGCTCTAAGCAAATCTATTTCAGCAGGCTATTTAGATGATATTAAAGAATCTGTTATCGATAATCAAAGAGTTTTAGCTGTTTTAGCTATGCATAGAAGAAAGGTTGCAGGAAGTTTATTGGGTTCTTCTAAATCTGGTAATATCGTATACATTGCACCACAAGCAACTCTTTCTTACTCTAGAGAATATCAAAATTTAATATATGAAGAAAAACAAGAAGTTATAAAAATCTTACGAGATTTAGCGACTACAATTCGTCCAATGACCACTCTTGTAGAAGAATATATAGAGTATTTAATTCATATTGATGCTATCGGTGCAAAAGCAAAATATGCAAAAGAGATGAATGCTATTTTACCAAAAATATCAAACGAAAAAAAAATTTATTTTAAAAATGCTGTACATCCTGTTCTATGGCGGAAAAATAATGAACAAAAAATTGAAACGGTTCCTCAAACTATTAAACTAAATCAAAAACAACAAGTTATAGTTATTTCGGGACCTAATGCTGGTGGAAAGAGTATCACTTTAAAAACAATAGGCTTACTTCAAATAATGATTCAAAGCGGAATATTAATTCCTGTTGATGAACGCAGTGAAACCTATATTTTTGAAGAAATCCTAACAGATATTGGTGACAATCAATCTATTGAAAATCAGTTAAGTACATACAGTTATCGGTTAAAAAATATGCGAAATTTTTTACGAAAGTGTAATGAAAATACGTTGTTTTTAATCGACGAATTTGGTACTGGTTCAGATCCTGAACTAGGTGGTGCATTAGCAGAAATTTTCTTAGAAGAATTTTATAATAAAGGAGCATTTGGTATTATTACAACTCACTATTCTAACCTAAAGGTATTGGCTAATGAATTAGAAAATGTTACCAACGCAAGTATGCAGTTTGACGAACATTCTTTACAACCCTTATACAAACTATTTATAGGTCAAGCAGGCAGCTCTTTCACCTTTGAGGTAGCTCAAAAAAACGGAATTCCTTTTAGTTTAATAAACAAAGCTAAAAAGCGAGTAGACACAGAAAAAGTTCGTTTAGATAAAACCATTTCTAAACTACAAAAAGAAAGAACTAAATTACAAAGAAATTCCGACAACCTAGAGAAACAGCAATCTATAGGAAAAGAACATTTAGATAGTTTACAAGAAAAAGAAGATAGAATTCAATCTAAATTAGCAGGTTTTCAAGAGTTGTACGATCAAAACCAAAAAATGCTTTCTTTGGGTAGAAAAACGAACGAACTTATTAATAAATACTTTCAAACAAATAATAAGAAAGAATTAAATATCAATTTTAATAAATGGGTTGCAGACGAAAAAGTTAAGTTCGCAAAGAAAAACCCACTAAAATCAAAAACAAAAAATCAAAAACAAAAAGCAAAAATTATTAAAAAAGAACTGCAAGAGGTCATAAAAAAAGTAGAAAAAGAAGTATTAGAAAAGGTTGTTGAAGTTAGGAAAGAGAAAAAAATAGAAGAAGCAAAAATTGCTAAAGAGAAATCTGAATATATTTATAAAGTTAATGACAGAGTTAGAATCATAGATTCTAATTCTATTGGAACTATTGATAAAATTGAAAAGAAAAGCGTGACTATTAACTACGGAATATTCACAACAAAAACATCTAAAAATAAAATAGAATTGGTAGAAAAAGCAAAAAAATAATTTTTTAGGTATCTATTTAATATTTAATCTCTCTTTTTAATAGCAAGATCGTTTAGTTACAAATAAAAACACGGCTTTAAATACACTAAATCAAATTTAAAAAAATAACAGATATGACCTGTAATTATTCATACTGTTTCATTTCTGAATCATAGAAATCTCCAGCTTGATCCATTAAAACGGCTAATTCTGTGGCAATATCTTCTTCATTCTCTCCTGTTAAATCTTCAAACCACTCTATTTCGTCATCTTTTAAATTAATTATAAAACGAGGGAATTCTGTATGTAAGACAAATATGTCATCAGGGAAATTACTATTATCAGACAATAAAAATTTAGGTAAGTTCATGTTTTTGTTTAATGAGTTTTAAAGTTAACGAATTAAAACGGATAAATAATAAAATGGATGCTGTTGTTAAACCAGCTAATAAGCCGAGCCATATTCCGAAACTACCATACATTTCATCTTTTCCTAAGAAATAAGAAACTGGAAATCCTACAACCCAATATGAAATAAAAGTAAGTATCGTTGGTATTTTAACATCCTGTAAACCACGGAGAGCACCTAAGATTACAACCTGTATGCTATCTGATATTTGAAAGAAAGCTGCCGCAATTAATAATTTAGAAGCGATGGAAACTACTTCCATATTATCTGTATAATTTTTCACATCACTTAAATCTACATATAAATTTGGTAAGCTTTTATGAAAAACAAAAAAAAGTATTGCAAAGAAAATTGCCAAAATAATTCCCAACAAAAAAATAGAAAAGGCAATTCTTCGCAATTCTTTATAATTTTGTAATCCTTTTTGGTTCCCAACTCTAATCATCGATGCTACTCCCAATCCCATTGCGATCATAAACGTCATAGAAGACAAGTTTAGTGCAATTTGATTGGCAGCTTGTGGGTTTTTACCCAATAAACCACTTAGCCAAATAGCTGCTGTAAAAATAGCTACTTCAAAAAACATTTGCATCGCACTTAAAGAGCCTAAATTAATAATTTTTTTAATCATCAAAACATCCAACACAAAGAACTTTATATTTCTAACAATTCGTTTAGAGCGCTCTTTATTTCGTAATAATAGCCACAAATAAATTACCATTATTATTCGTGAGATTAATGTTCCATAAGCCGCACCAACAATACCCATTTCTGGAAAACCAAACTTTCCGAAAATTAAAATATAGTTTAAAATTACATTGATAATATTAGCTATTAATGTTGCGTACATTGGATATTTTGTCATTGACATTCCATCACTAAATTGCTTTATCGCTTGAAAAATTATTAACGGGATCAATGAAAAAGAAACCAAATTTAAATAAGGAATTGCTAAGGCTACAACTTCCTCAGGTTGTTTCATATAATTCATAAGAGGCTTTGATAAAAAGACCAACAAAAAAAGCAAAACTCCTAATGATGTACATAAAAACAAACCATTCTTAAATGTTGATTTTGCTTGACTGAAGTTATCAGAAGAATCTGCTTCTGCAATTAAAGGTGTAATTGAAGTAGAAAAACCAATACCAATAGACATTGCAATAAACATAAAACTATTTCCCAAAGATACAGCAGCCAACTCTGCAGTTCCCAACTGACCAACCATAATATTGTCTATGAAACCAACAAAAGTATGACCTAACATACCCAACATAACTGGTGCTGCAAGTTTCCAATTGTATTTAAATTCTGTTGTATATTGAGAAATATTCAATTTAATTTCATTTTTTGTGACTGCGAAGATATTTATAATATTTGAAGAATATTAACAAAATAGAAACAGTTTAAATCCATCAAAAAAATGTATTTTTGATATTCAAAAATATTTTAGATGGCAAAAATAACATTAGGAGGAAATCCAATTGAAACTATAGGTAATTTACCAAAAAATGAAACAAAAGCTCCAAATTTCATATTAACAACCTTAGAATTAGAGCAAAAAGTCTTGTCAGATTTTTTAGGAAAAAAATTAATTTTAAATATTTTTCCAAGTATTGACACAGGAACTTGTGCCACCTCTGTTAGGGAGTTTAACAAAACTGCTGCCAGCTTAGAAAATACAACAGTAATTTGTATTTCAAGAGATTTACCTTTTGCACAAGCTCGCTTTTGTGGTGCTGAAGGAATTGAAAATGTGATTATGCTCTCTGATTTTTCAACTGGAAGTTTTGGTAAAGATTATGAATTAGAAATTATAAATGGACCCTTAGCAAACTTACACTCTAGAGCCATTGTTGTTATTAATGAAAAAGGAAATGTAATCTATACAGAACAAGTTCCAGAAATTGCTGATGAACCAAATTATGAAGCAGCTTTAAAAGCTATTTAACTAAATGAAAAATCCCAATGATAGTTTTTTAAGAGGTAGACTTAGAAGTTTGAAATTTGCATTAAGAGGAATGTGGCTTTTAATGACTACAGAAGACAGCATAAAAGCGCAACTTTTTTTTGCAATAATAGCAATTTTTTTAGGGTTTTATTTTGATATTTCTCCAACAGAGTGGATGATACAATTTCTTGTAATTGGGTTGGTTTTAGTCTCAGAATCTCTCAACACTGCTATTGAAAAAATAGCAGATTTCGTACATCCAGATTATCATAAAAAAATAGGTTTTATAAAAGATATTGCAGCGGGAGGACCAAGTTTTGCTGCCATCATTTCTTTAATCATAGTTAGCATAATTTACATTCCTAAAATTTCGTTATTATTTTAAGTAAATACTTATATTTACTTTTTATGAATTCTACAACACATTGAATGGCTAAAAAAGCAACAAAAACATCTACACCATTACCAAAAAAAAAATCAGGCTTTATTTATTTGTTTAAAGCAAGACAAACTCAAACTATTATTGGGTCTTTTTTGATTCTATTTTCAATTTTTTTAGCAATTTCATTTATATCTTTCTTTTTTAACTGGCAAGAAGACCAAAGTACTTTATCTAAACTTACAGATAAAACAATTAGAAGCAATAACTTACTAGGTAAAATTGGAGCAAACTTAAGTCACTTTTTTATTTACAAGGGTTTTGGAATCAGTGCTTTTATTATTCCTTTCCAAATATTTTTAACGGGCCTATATATTATATTTCAGAAGCGTTTTGCTAAAATTATAATTTCTTGGAATTGGGGTTTGTTAATAATGATTTGGTTTTCTTTAACATTAAGTTTTCTTCACAAAAAATACGCTCTACTCTCAGGCATTATTGGTTTTGAAATAAATGATTTTTTACAAACTTTTATTGGTAAAACTGGTTTAGCTATTGTTCTAGCCTTCTTTTTTATCACTTATTTGGTAATTAGATACAAATTAACTTTTGATACTTTTATTGAAAAAATAAAAAATAAAAAAATCATAAATAAAGAAAACGAACTTTTAAATAAAGAAAAAAATACTGGTGAAGCAACGGATTTAATGACAGATAAAAAGGTGAAGTCTGATTTTGAATTGTCTGTAGAAAATTTAAAACCAACCATTTCTAAACATTCAGAAGTACATTCTAAAAAAGAAGAGGTTCATTTAAAAGTTGAAGGAAATATAGAGCCAAAACTAAAGGTTGAAAAAACAGTTGAAGAACAAGAAAAAATTGGAGTAGAAATTGATGTTGCAATTAGTAGAGAAGAAAAAAGTGTTGCAGAAAATTTGTCTGATAAACTAGTAAAAGATTTTGGAGAATTTGACCCAACGTTAGAATTAGGGAATTTTAAGTTTCCAACATTTAATTTATTAAAACAATACAATGAGACAATCTCTATTGATCCTGAAGAGTTAGAAGCTAATAAAGATAGAATTGTTGAAACTCTAAAAAATTACAAAATTGGTATTGCCGAAATTAAAGCAACTGTTGGCCCAACTATTACTTTGTACGAAATTGTTCCAGAAGCAGGTATAAGAATCTCAAAAATCAAGAATTTAGAAGATGATATTGCGTTGTCTTTATCGGCCTTAGGGATTAGAATTATTGCACCTATTCCTGGCAAAGGAACAATTGGAATTGAAGTTCCAAACAAAAAATCAACAATTGTATCTATGCATTCTGTGATTTCTTCGAAAAAATTTCAAGAATCTCCAATGGAATTGCCAATTGCTCTTGGTAAAACAATTTCTAACGAGACATTTGTAGTTGATTTGGCAAAAATGCCACACTTGTTAATGGCAGGTGCAACAGGACAAGGAAAATCTGTTGGATTAAATGCAGTTTTGACTTCTCTCTTATATAAGAAACATCCTGCAGAAGTTAAGTTTATTTTAGTAGATCCAAAGAAAGTAGAATTAACTTTATTTAATAAAATTGAGCGTCATTATTTAGCAAAATTGCCGGGAGCTGAAGAAGCAATTATTACAGATACTACAAAAGTTGTTCATACATTAAATTCACTTTGTATAGAAATGGACAACCGTTACGATCTTTTAAAGATAGCAATGGTGCGTAATATTAAAGAATATAATACAAAGTTTAAATCGCGTAAATTAAACCCAAATGATGGACATCAATTTTTACCGTATATAGTTTTGGTTATTGATGAGTTTGCAGATTTAATTATGACCGCTGGAAAAGAGGTCGAAACCCCAATTGCTCGTTTAGCCCAACTTGCCAGAGCGATTGGAATTCATCTAATTGTAGCAACACAAAGACCATCTGTTAATGTAATTACAGGTATTATTAAAGCAAATTTTCCAGCAAGAATAGCGTTTAGAGTTACCTCAAAAATTGACTCCAGAACTATTTTAGATGCTGGTGGAGCAGATCAATTGATTGGTCGAGGAGATTTATTATATACAGCAGGGAATGATATAAATAGAATTCAGTGCGCTTTTGTTGACACTCCAGAAGTAGAGAAAATTACAGATTTTATTGGTTCTCAAAAAGCCTACACTGAAGCCTATCAACTACCAGAATATGTAGATGACGAAAGTGGCACAAGTATTGATATTGATATAGCAGATAGAGACAAGCTTTTTAAAGAAGCTTGCGAAATAATTGTAATTGCACAACAAGGATCTGCTTCTTTACTTCAAAGAAAGTTAAAATTGGGTTATAATAGAGCTGGTAGGTTAATAGATCAATTAGAATCTGCAGGTATTGTAGGTGGATTTGAAGGAAGTAAAGCAAGACAAGTTTTAGTTACAGATTTAGCAGCTCTGGATCAATTATTAGAAAATGAAAAGAATACATAACATGAAAAGAATAAAAATATTATTTATATGTCTACTAATTGCAAGCAGTACTTTCTCTCAAGAATCTGAAAACGCAAAAGAATTATTAGATAAAGTTTCTAATAAAATGGGAGCTTACAAAAATATGTATATTGGTTTTAGCCAAACTTTAAGTAATGAAGATGCAGGTATAAAAGAAGGTGACGAACCACCAATTAAAGGAGTTATAAATTTACAAGGAGAAAAATACAATTTAGATTATTTAGGAAATACCTTTATTTATGATGGTAAAAAGTTATACGTAATTAATAATGATGAAAAAGAAGTTTCAATTTCAGATGGAGATTTAGAAGATTCTGATGGATTTATTTACCCTTCTAAATTATTAACTTTTTATAAAGAAGGTTACAACTTTGAAATGGGACAGTTAAAAAAACATAAAAGGAAGAAAAATACAATATGTAATACTAAACCCAATAGATAGTAATTCTGATATTATACGAGTAGAATTAGGTATAGATATAAAAAACTAATCATATTTATAGACTAATTCAGATAGGATCAAATAGCTCTAAAACGAAGTTTACAATTACTAAATTTAAGAGTAATCAACCAATTTCAGACAAATTTTTCACCTTCAATAAAGAGATGTACACAAAATTAAAATACTTAATAGACTAAGTTTTTAGATTAACAGAATTTTAATAGCATTTTTGTTATTAACAAAGTATTTTTGCTGTAATGAAAATTTTAGATAAATACATCTTAAAATCTTTTTTTAAGCCATTTATAGCTACTTTCCTAATAGTGCTTTTTGTTTTAGTGATGCAAGCATTATGGCAAACATTTGAAAACATAGCAGGTAAAGGAGTTAGTTTACCGTTTATCCTAAAATTTTTATACTATACAACACTAATTATTATACCACAAGCATTGCCAATTGGTGTTTTGTTATCATCAATAATGGCTTTGGGTAATTTTGGTGAAAATTATGAATTTGCTGCCGCAAAATCTGCAGGTGTCTCTTTACAACGTTTGGTAAGGCCTTTGGTTTTTCTTGCCATATTTTTAAGTGGAATTAATTTTCTGTTTCTCAACAATGTATTTCCTTATGCAATTCTAAAACAACAAAATTTATATTTGAATATAAAAAAGAAAAAACCTGCAATGGCTTTAGTAGCAGGAAGTTTTAATGCTGATATTCCTAAATTTCAAATTAAATTTGATGAAAAATATGGAGAAGAAGAAAACTTATTAAAGAACGTACTTATATATGATTTATCGAATAAAAAAGGAAATCAAAAAGTAATTACTTCTAAAAGAGGTAAAATTATATCTGAAGAAGGGAGTAGATATATGACATTGGTTCTATATGACGGTTATTATTATGAGGAACACTTAAGGTCAAACATATCCGCAAAAAAAAAGAAGCAAATGCCAGCTTCTAATGCTACTTTTGATGAATATGAATTTAATATAGATATTTCATCAATTGTTGATGACGATAGTTTAAATGATGAAAACCTAACGAAAAGGCAAAATATGTTAAGTTTAAAGCAGTTGAATGATACAATACCGCATTTAAAATCTAGGTATGATGAAACAATTACCCTAAGAGCTAAAAATATTTTTTCAAGTACATCTGCAAAAGACTTATATAAGTATCCCGATTCTATAAGGAATATAAATATTAATAATATTGTATTAAATAATTTTAAGATTCAAGAACAAATAAATATTTTAAACTCTTCAGTAACCAAGACCAAAAGAGCTTTAAGTTCAATAACAAATAATATGACCGTCATTAAATGGCAAAGGAAAAACTTAAACTTTTTTGATACAGAGTATTACAATAGAATTGCTTTCTCTTTATCTTGTTTATTACTTTTTTTTATTGGTGCCCCATTAGGCTCCATTATTAGAAAAGGAGGTTTTGGATTACCAATGATACTCGCTATTAGTGTTTACGTAATTTACTTCTTTGGAAATACATTTGGTAAAAACCTTGCAGAAGAAAGTTCTATTTCAGCTTTTTTAGGTGGATGGATTTCTGCATTTATAATGATTCCTTTTGCAATTTTACTTACAAGAAGGGCAACAAGAGACAAAGGCTTATTTAATATTGATTCAATCATACAACCAATTACAAAATTTTTTAAAAAAATCATTTCAAAAAAAATCCAATAGTAATGACAATAAAAACTATTAAAGAATCGAAACTAAATACTATTTCTGAAGCTATACAAGATATTAAAGACGGTAAAGTTATTATAGTTGTAGATGATGAGAACAGAGAAAATGAAGGTGATTTTTTAGCCGCTGCAGAAAAAGCAACTCCAGAAATGATTAATTTTATGGCAACTCATGGTCGTGGATTAATCTGTGCACCATTAACCGAAACTCTATGTAAAGAACTAGATTTAGGAATGATGGTAAACAACAATACAGATCCTATGGAAACTGCTTTTACAGTATCTGTAGATCTCCGTGGAAAAGGAGTTACAACTGGTATTTCTGCTTCTGATAGAGCATTAACCATACAAGCTTTAATAGACAAAAACACCAAACCATTAGATTTAGCAAGACCTGGACATATTTTCCCTTTAAAAGCAAAACAAGGTGGAGTTTTACGTAGAACTGGCCATACAGAAGCTGCAATTGATTTTGCACGTTTAGCGGGTTTAAAACCTGCTGGTGTTATTGTTGAAATTATGAATGAAGATGGAACAATGGCACGTTTGCCTCAACTTTTAAAAGTTGCTAAAAAATTTGATCTTAAAATTGTCTCTATCGAAGATTTAGTAGCCTACAGGATGGAACACGATTCATTAATTGAAAAAAAGGAAGATTTTACTATTCAAACTCGTTTTGGTGAATTTAGGGCAAGAGCATACCAACAGACTACAAATAAACAAGTTCATTTAGCTTTAACAAAAGGAACATGGACCAAAGAAGAACCGATTTTAACTAGAGTAAATTCGACTTTAGTTAATAATGATATCCTTGGAACATTAACTAATAATGCAGAGAAGAAACTAGATAGAATGTTTCAGGCAGTAAATGATGAAGGAAAGGGAGCTATTTTATTTATCAATCAGCAAAATCAATCTCAAAACTTATTAAGTAGATTATCTTTGTTAAAAGAAAATCAAGAAAAAGGTGAAATGAAAGCTGCAGCAATCGAAATGGACAATAAAGATTTTGGAATAGGTGCACAAATTTTACATGATATAAACATCAGTAAATTAAAATTAGTAACCAATACAAAACAAACTAAACGTGTTGGAATGATTGGTTATGGTTTAGAAATTGTAGATTATGTAACTTATTAAAAGTTAACCTCTACTCCACTTTCTAATTCAATAGGTTTTTGGTTTTGTCTAAATAATCTTGCTGTGTATTTTCCCTGCAAAATAATTTTATTGTTTTTAAGATTTAACCAACTTCCTTCTCGCAAACCTAAAACGGGTGTTCCATTAAAAATATGGTATTCTTTAATACGAGTTTCGCGAGTTTCTCCCATGTGCTTAGAACCTTCAATAGGATCTAAATAGTGTGCATTAATATTATATGGTATAATATCTAATGTATTAAAACTCGGCGGATATACAATTGGCATATCGTTTGTATTCATCATTGTTACGCCACAAATATTACTTCCTGCACTAGTTCCTAAATAAGGAGTTCCGCTTTCTATACCTATTTTTAAAGTTGATAAAATATCATTTTTATAAATTTGATTTACCAACTCAAATGTATTTCCTCCTCCTGTAAAAATTCCTTTAGCATTTTTAACAGCATCTTTAGCATCTTTGTATTCATGAATTCCTTTAACATCAATATTTATTTTAGAAAAAGCTTTTTTTGCAATACGCGTATAAGCATCAAAAGAAATGCCTCCTGGTCTTGCATACGGTATAAAAAGAATTGTTTTTACATCAACAAATAAATCTTTTAAAGTTGGTAATAAATATTCTAAATAACTACTTCCATAAACGGTTGATGTACTTGCAATAATTAATTTTTTCATATGTCAAAAATAATAAAAATACATCACAATATATTTTTGTAATTTTACCAAAAAATAAAAAAAACCTATGAAAGCAAAAATCTTATTATTGCTCACAGTTGTTACCTTTTTAACGGCCTGTGAAACAAACGATTCAAACGTTTCTGTAACAGAAGCCGATTTAATTGGTACTTGGAATTTAAAGAGTCAAACCATTGAAGATGGAACTTTTAATGTTACAACACAAGGACAAACTTTATCTGCAAACTATTCTGGTTTGGCTGAAGACATTGATTTTACCTATACTTTTTCTACAACCCCTAATCAACTTGATTTACAAGGGAGATATAATTTTACTGCTAGTATTAATTTCTTTGGTCAAACTGAAACTGAAGAAGAAGAAATAAATACTGATGTATTTCCTATTCCTTCAGTAAACTGGTCTTTAAACGGAGACAGTATTACAATAACTGAGGGCAGTAATGAATTGCCAGCTATCCTAAATATTATAGAGTTTTCCTCAAATTTTATGAAATTGAGAGGTGAAATTGATGAATCTGAAACTTTTGATGGAGAAACAATAGCTACAAAAGCAACCATATATATTGAGTTAGAAAAGTAACTTACTATTTCTAAATATTTATAAAAAAACATTTCAAAAAAATTGAAATGTTTTTTTTGTATTTTAAATACTTTCACTTTAACACAAGTTTACAAGTCTGTTAATACATTTTTAAGAAGCCCTCATCTTTTCTTTGTATTGATGAGAAAACTACTCCTATTTATTATTTTATTCATTATAAGTTCATCTGTGTTCTGTCAAGAAAAACGAACAATACTATCTGGAAAGGTGATTTTAAACAATAGTGCTATTGGTGATGTTCATATTATAAATAAAAACACCACTATAGGAACCATTAGTAATGATAGAGGTTTCTTTGAAATTCCTATAAAAGTTGGAGATAGCCTTTCTTTTTCTCATTTAAATTTATTAGAAAGAGTAATTATAATTTCAAAAACGATTCTTTCTGAGGATACATTTACAATTCAACTTACCGAAAAAACATACGCTTTGGATGAAATAAGACTGGGAAAATCTAGAAGTATACTGTATCTAAATCCAGAAATAACAACTTATAATGGGCCTATTGTGAATGCAACAACCTTAAGGTTACCCTATGCAAATAGCGTCTCTAAAAAAGACAATTCAGTTTTTAAAGTCCGATCTGGAGGCTTAATTTCTATTGACAATTTAATAAATAGCTTGAATGGAAATAATAGAAGAAAAAAAATATTAAACAAATTGGCAAAAGAAGATTCTGAACTTTCTCGAATCAGAGAATATTTTACGGATGACTTTTTTATCACAGATTTAAAAATCAAAAAAGAACATATAAATCAGTTTTTAAATTATTGCATAAACAAAGAGATAATATCGACTTTCAAAAGAAAAAATAAAATTGAGCTTACGAAGTTACTTTTGAAAGAAAGTAACAAATTTCCTAATAAAATTAGAAGTGAAAATTTATTTTTAAGTAAAAATTAAAATTGAATCTAGTATATGATAAAAAAGTACCTCCCTATTTTAGTATGCTTCCTCATTCTATCTAATACGTTCTCTCAAGAAAAAAACACGCTTATTATTGGTACGATTATAGATTCTTTGGGTACTGTTAAAAATGCAACTATTATCAACTTAAAAAAAAATCAAGGAACCTCATCAAATAATAATGGAGCCTTTAGAATGTTTTTACAACTAGGTGATTCTCTAAGAATATCATCTATACAACACTTTTCAAAAATAGTGACCGTTAGTAAGTCTACTATCGAGACTAAAATCATTAGCATTTTTCTAAAACCCAAAGTGTATCAATTAGATGAATTTGAATTAAAAAAACATAATTTATCTGGTAGACTGGGTATAGATATTAAAGAAGTACCTTCAAATAAAAAAGATTCTTTACTGAGGAATGTGATGGACTTCTCTAAGATCGACTTTAGTGAAGTAGATACCAGAATTGATGCGAACATAAGAATGAAACCCCCTATAGTGAATACAGTTCCAAATTCTTTTAGTGGAGCTGGAGGTGGTGTTTCAATTCCTTTTGGATATTCTGAACGATTATGGGCACTAAGAAGAAAGTTAGCTCAAAAAAAAGCGTTCCCATCTAAAATTTTATCAGAATTAGGAGATACTTTTTTCTTTAAAAAACTAAAAATCCCCGTAGATAAATATTTTCATTTTTTAGAATATTGCAATCCTTTAGGAATAGAAGATTTACATAAAAATGGTGAACTATTAAAACTTATTAAAATTTTAAGAGAAGAAAGTATATCCTATTTAAAAATGATTAAAAAAGAGTAACTTAGCTAAATCGGTGAATCTTGTTCAATTAAATAACATAACAAACACTAATCTTTATGATAAAAAAGCTGCTCATATTCTTTTTTTTCTTTCTTCTTGTTTTAAATACTTATTCACAAGAAAAGAACGTACTAGTTACTGGAAAGGTATTAGATTCGTTGGGTGGTCTTAAAAATGTAACCATTATCAACTTACAAACAAAACAAGGAACTTCATCAAATAATAATGGTGCATTTAGAATATTTTTAAAACTAGGCGACTCCTTAAAAGCGTCATCCATACAACATCTAACTAAAACAATTACAGTAAGTAAATACAACATAGACAATAAGACTATTACTATTTTCTTAAAACCCAAAGTGTATCAATTAGACGAATTTGAATTGAAAAAACATAATTTATCTGGTAGCTTAGGTACTGATAGCAAAGGCGTTTCCATAAATAAAAAAGATTCTTTATTGAGAGATGTTATGAACTTTTCTAAAGTAAATATGAAAATTATAGAAGGAGACGATTATATAGATCAAAAAGTTAGACCACATATAAACGAAACAGACCCAAATGCAGCATTTGTTGGAGCAGGTGCAGCATTAAGTATCCCTTTTAAATACTCTGAACGATTATGGGCTCTCAGAAAAAAATTAGCAATACAAAAAAAATTTCCATATAAAATTTTATCAGAATTAGGAGATAAATTTTTCTTTGATGAATTAAAAATTCCATTAGAATCATATTTTCATTTTTTAGAGTATTGCAATCCATTAGGTATAGAAAATTTACATAAAGAAGGTAAATTATTAGAGGTAATTAAAATTTTAAGAGAAGAAAGTAAATCGTATTTAAAAATCATTAAAAAAGAGTAATTTCGCTCGAAAATTGCTAACATACTCGATATGAAGATAAAAAAAGCCTTTTTATTATTATTCATTATACCACTTCTCTCCTTTTCTGCTCACAAATATTATTTAAGCTTAACGCAGATAGAGTACAAAAATGAATCTAAATCCATACAAATAATCATAAATGTTTTTATGGACGACATAGAGACTGCTTTAAACAAAGAGTATTCGATTGACTTACAATTAACGAACAAAAATGAAATGGAATCTAATGATGTCTATTTTAAAAAATATTTAGAAAAAAATTTATACTTTAAAGTAGATAATACTTCTTCATCATTTAATTACATTGGAAAAGAATATGATGGTGATTTGGTTTATTTTTATTTGGAAATAGAAAATGTGAATAGTGTAGAAGCCATTGAAGTTGTGAATACAATTTTAATAGACTACTTTCCTGAACAGCAAAACTTAATCAAGTCTAAAGTTAATAAAAAACACAGCAGTATTTTATTAACAAAAACAAATGATAAAGGTTTGTTAAAATTTTAAACTTCTCCCTTATTTTATCTCTTAATTCTTAATTTGTGATCCAATTAATTCAACTAGATTAAAAATGAAAAAAATAACTTTTTTAGTGTTTTCAATATGCTTTATTGTTACTTCAAATTCTTTTGCCCAAGACAATAAAATAACAAAAGAGAGGACACACAAATCAAAATAAGTTCAAGCAGTTAAAAGATCTTTTAGCAACACCTAACAATCAACGTACAGCATCCGGTGCTCCTGGAAAAGAGTATACGCAGCAAAAAGTCGATTATGTTATGGACATTGTTTTAGATGATGATAAACAAAGAATTACAGGTTCAGAATCAATTACCTACCACAATAATTCACCAGATGAATTGGCTTATTTATGGGTGCAGTTAGACCAAAATGTTAGGGCATCAGATTCAAAAACACCAGACATTCAGCCCACAGAAATACCAAAAAAACTTAGCAAAAATAGGTTTGAGAGGGCTTTCCCTTCAACTCCTTTCGACGGTGGATTTAAAATTATGAGTGTTACAAATACGGATGGCACTAAATTATCACACACCATTAACCAAACGATGATGCGTATTAATTTACAAAAGCCGTTGGCCTCTGGAGAAACTTTTCAGTTTAGTATTGCTTGGTGGTACAACATTAATAACCACAGAACCCAAGGAGGTAGATCTGGATACGAAGCTTTTCCTGACGGCAACAACAATTATGTAATTGCTCAGTTTTATCCAAGAATGTGTGTTTATGACAATGTAGAAGGTTGGCAAAATGACCAATTTTGGGGAAGAAGTGAGTTTGCTTTAGAATTTGGAGATTTTACTGTAAACATTACAACTCCAGAAGATCACATGTTAGGTGCAACGGGTGTTCTTTTAAACGAAAAAGAAGTTTTAACAAAAAAGCAATTAAAGAAATTAAATGAAGCAAAAAAATCTTTTGATAAAATTGTATTAATTCAGCCTCAGGAAGCAGCAGAGAAAGTTGAAAAGATGCGTTCTAAAAAAACCAAAACTTGGAAATTTAAAGCAACCAACGTTAGAGATTATGCTTTTGCAACCTCAAGGAAATTTATTTGGGATGGAATGGCAGTAGATATTAATGGTAAAACTGTAATGGCCTATTCTTACTACTCCCGAGAAGCAAATCCTTTGTATGGAGATCATTCTACAAAAGCGGTTGCCCAAACCTTAAAAACATATTCTAGATACACGTTTGACTACCCATATCATAAAGCAATTTCTGTAGACGGACAAATGGGAATGGAATATCCACAAATTTGTTTTAACCCGGGTAGACCAGATTTACCAGATGGAGGGTATTCTGATAGAATGAAATACAGAATGATAAAAGTTACCATCCATGAAGTGGGTCATAACTATTTTCCAATGATTGTAAATTCTGATGAAAGACAATGGACTTGGATGGATGAAGGCTTAAATTCTTATATGGAAATGTTAGCAGAGTTAGACTACGACAAAGACTTTCCGATCAGAAGAGGATTACCAAAAAACATTGTAGGCTATATGAGTGGAGATCAATCTAGAATTGCACCCATTATGTCTAAAGGAGATAATGTGTATAGTTTTGGAAATAATGCATACGGAAAACCAGCCACAGCGCTATGGATTTTAAGAGAAACTATTATGGGTAAAGAATTATTTGATCATGCATTTAAAACCTATTCACAACGATGGAAATTTAAACACCCTACTCCTGCAGATTTCTTTAGATCTATGGAAGATGCTTCAGGTACCGATTTAGATTGGTTTTGGAGAGGTTGGTTCTATACCACAGATGTAACAGATATCGGTATAAAAAGTGTAAAAAAGTACGCAGCAAATAAAGGAGATAATACTGTAGAATTTATTGAGGATAAAACAGAAGGATTAGGTTTTTCTGAAAAGCAAGACACATATCACTATGAAATTACTTACAATAAACCTGGAGGTCTAGTAATGCCTATCATCGTAGAGTTTAACTATACTGATGGTACAAAAGAAAGAAAAACATATCCAGCACAAATTTGGAGATATAATGATAAAGAAGTTACCAAAGTATTTTCTTCAGATAAAGAAATACAGAACATTGTTATAGACCCTGACTTAGAAACGGCAGATGTAGACACATCAAATAATAGTTTCCCAAAAGAGAAAGCCAATAAGTTTGATAAATTCAAGAATAAAATAAAAGGATAAAATAAATTTAAACTAAAAAAATTGGTATTGTGATTAACAATACCTTTTTTTTGTATAAAAAGTTTGTTAAAATAGTAATATTTATATCTCAATTAACTACTTATTATTAAATTAGTGCACATTTTTAAAATAAACAAATGAAAAAAATCACATTATTAGTTTTTTCAATTTTTTTTGTAGCATCATCAGCTTTTGCACAAGATAAAACAGAAGGAGAAAAAAAGAAAGAAACACCGAAAGGACACACTGATCAAAACAAATTCAGACAAATGAAAGATGTTTTGGCAACTCCAAACGATCAACACACAGCATCTGGTGCACCAGGTCATCAATACACTCAACAAAAAGTTGACTATGTGATGGACATTCGCCTAGAAGAGCAAACTAATAAAATCTACGGAGATGAAAAAATTACATACCACAACAATTCTAAAGATAATTTAGAATACTTATGGGTTCAGTTAGATCAAAATATGAGAGCTGACGATTCTAAAACACCGTTATCAAAATCAGGTGGTGCAGCTATTTTCTCTACTCCTCAAGATTTTAAGAAAAATTATATGAAAGAAAAGAGTGGTTTTGGATTTAACATTACGACTGTAGAAAGTAATGGTAAACCACTATCGCACTTTATAAACAGAACTATGATGCGTATTAATCTTCCAAAGCCACTTGCTTCAGGAGAGACCTTCAATTTTAGAATTGAATGGAATTATAAAATAAACGACATTAATAAGGATGGTGGGCGTTCTGGATTAGAATCTTTTGAGGATGGAAATAACAACTATACCATTGCCCAATTCTTTCCAAGATTAGCAGTATACAATAATGTAGAAGGATGGCAAAATATGCAGTTCTGGGGACGTTCTGAATGGGCGCTAGAATTTGGAGATTATCAAGTGAATCTAACAGTACCCAATGATCATATTGTAGATGCAACAGGTGTTTTACAAAATGAAAAAGAGGTACTTACTAGAGAACAGCGTAAGCGTTGGGAAAAAGCAAGAAAAACATTTGACAACCCTGTATTAATTGTAACACAAGCTGAAGCTGAAAAAGCTGAGAAAGGCCGTGCAACAAAAACAAAAACCTGGAAATTTAAAGCTAAGAATGTACGTGATTTTGCTTTTGCAAGCTCTAGAAAATACATTTGGGATGCTATGGCTACCAACGTAAATGGTAAAACTGTAATGGCTGTTTCTCTTTACCCAAAAGAAGGGAATCCTTTATGGGAAGAGCATTCTACTAGAGCAGTAGCTACAACGCTTGTTGAATATTCTAAATTAACATTTGATTATCCATACCCAAAAGCTATTTCTGTACATTCTGAAAGACAAGGAATGGAATACCCAATGATTTGTTTTAATTTTGGGAGACCCAATCCAGACGGAACCTACTCAGACAGAACTAAAAAAGGAATGATAGGTGTAATTATTCATGAAGTTGGTCATAACTTCTTTCCAATGATTGTAAATTCTGATGAAAGACAATGGACTTGGATGGACGAAGGTTTGAACTCTTTCGTAGAAATTTTAGCCGAAGATGTATACGATCCAGAATTATTTGCATCAAATCCAGCAAAACAAATCACAAGATATATGGGTGGAGATCAAAGTAACATCTCTCCTATTATGTCTCAAGGAGATTATGTAAAACAATTTGGACCAAACGCTTATACGAAACCAGCTGCTGGTTTGTATATGTTAAGAAAAACCATCATGGGCCCAGAATTATTTGATCATGCCTTTAGAACGTATTCTAAACGTTGGATGTTTAAGCATCCAACACCAGCAGATTTCTTTCGATCTATGGAAGATGCTTCTGGAATGGATTTAGATTGGTTTTGGAGAGGTTGGTTCTATACAACTGATGTTTCTGATATTGGTATAAAAACGGTTAAACCTTTATATTTAACTGATAAACCAAATGATAGAGTTGTAAAACTAAAAGAACAATACAAACAATATTTCGATAGTTTAGGAGACTTGGTATATATCACTGATAAAAAAGAAGATGCAAACCCAAAGGCTATGGACGCATATGCCAACGGTAAAGAAGTTCCTTCATATATTTATTCTGTAGAATTTGAAAAGCCAGGAGGTTTGGTGATGCCAATTATTGTTGAGCTAACCTATGCAGACGATACGAAGGAGAGAATTACCTATCCTGCTCAAATTTGGATGAAGGATGAGAATACAGTAAAAAGAGTATTTTCTTCAACGCAAGAAATTAAAAGCATAAAAGTAGATCCAGATTTTGAAACAGCAGATGTAGATACCTCTAATAATAGCTGGCCTAAAAAGGAAACCACTAAGTTTGATAAATTCAAAAATAAAGTAAAAGGGTAATCTTTTACTACTTTAAAAAATAAAAAGCCTCGAGTATCGAGGCTTTTTTTATATAAAAAATACAATAGACTAATATAAAAAAAGTACTAAAACCTAAGGTTTTCTGAGTAGAATTCTCTGAATACTTTGCAGAGTTCATACCCAGTTGAATTAAGTATAAACCTAAGCCTTAAAGATTGTCATTTTGCTAAAAGTACTATATCTAATTACATAGGTTCCGTCTTTTTGAGAGTACTTCTCAAGATCTTCAAGGACAACTATCAATCAAATTTAATTTAGTTTTAGACAGCATTCGTAATGAAAATTATATAGGAACTCCAGACATCACTCAGAGAAATTATTCCAAATCAATGTAAAGGAAACAAGCAATCAAAAATTACTTTAAAAAAAAATGAAACGAAAGATGGTGTTTTTCGTAAGTTAAAAATTGGATTATTTCGCGGTATCAGAAGAGGTCCTCAACATTAACCAGGCTCCGATTAAAACTAAAGGAATACTTAATATTTGACCTGTATTTAAAGCGTTAAAAATCCAATCTTCTCTACCATCTACTTGGGGTTCTTTTAGGAATTCGATAAAGAATCTTAAAGACCAAAGCACCACCATAAACACTCCAAAAAGATAACCAGTTTGCTGTTTTTTAGTTGTTTTCCAATAAATATTCCACAACACAAAAAATAAGGCTAAATAACTAATCGCTTCATATAACTGTGTTGGATGCCTTGCTGTGGTTTCTCCTGCTGCTTTAAAAATGACTCCAAAATTAGAACCTGTCTCCTTACCATAAATTTCTGAATTGAAAAAATTTCCAAAACGGATAAAAAAACCTGCTAAAGCCACTACTATTGCTAACCTATCTAAAATAAATAACCACGGCTTTTGAAGGTGTTTTTTTGCATAAAAATATAAGGCAATTGGAATACCGATGGCAGCACCATGACTTGCAAAACCTGTAAATCCGGTAAACTTCCAACCTTTAATAAAGCCAAATAAAGAACTATTTGTACTTTCTTTTATTGGTAAAAATATTTCTAGCAAATGGTTTTGATAATAATCCCAACTGTAAAAGAAAACATCTCCTAAGCGCATTCCTATTAACATAGAAATAAAAGTGTACATAAAAAGTGGATCTACTTTTTCTGGAGAAATTTTATCTTCAACATAGATTTTTTTCATTAAATATATGCCTAATAAGAAAGCACATATAAACATTAAACTATACCATCTAACTACAAAAAAACCTAAATCTATTCCTATGGAAGGATTCCACTCTATTGCTAAAAAACTCATATCTATTTATATTTTTTTGTCACTGCTAGTATAATCGAGAAATCTGTATTTAAAATCAGGTTCTTAATCCTTTATTAACTAAAAATAACAGTATTTATGTATTCTTTTCTTTCTTTTCAGGAACAGGATCGTAACCACTTCCTCCCCATGGATGACAGCTAAATATCCTTTTCAATGCCAACCATCCACCCAAAAATAGACCGTGTTTTTGCAGCGCTTCTATCGTATAACTCGAACATGTAGGACTGTATCTACAAGTTGCTGGTGTAGATGGTGAAATTGCGGTTTGATAAAAACGTACCAACAAGATGAACGGATATGAAAGAATTTTCTTCACTTTAATTTATTGAAAAAGTGGTTCCTTCTCTCCCATCTTTTAATTGAATTCCCAATTCAATTAATTCATCCCTAATTTGATCTGACAATGCCCAATCTTTATTCTCTCTTGCTTCCTTTCTTAATTTAATAAGCAACTGCACTACTCCATTAATCTTATCAGAACTATTCTGCTTGATTTCATTTTGTAATCCTAAAACATCAAAAACAAATGCATTGATTGTTTTTTGAAAGTCTTCTAGATCAGCTTCAGAAATTGTTGCCTTTTGTTCTTTTAGTTGATTGATAATTTTAACCGCTTGAAATAAATGAGCAATTAATATTGGAGTATTAAAATCGTCATTCATTGCATCATAACATTGCTGTTTCCATTTTGAAAAATCAAATGACGATGTTTTGCTTGTAGAAATATTTTGCAACGAATTTACTGCATCCATCAATTTAAAATATCCTTTTTCAGAGGCTAATAGTGCATCATTAGAAAAATCTAAAATACTTCTGTAATGTGCTTGCATATTAAAGAAACGAACAACACTTGGTGCAAAGGCTTTACTTAATATGTCATTTTCTCCTGTTAAAATTTCATTTGGCAGTACAAAGTTACCGGTCGATTTTGCCATTTTCTGGCTATTTAACAATAGCATATTTGCATGCATCCAATAATTTACAGGTGTTTTTCCACTACAAATATGAGACTGTGCAATTTCACATTCGTGGTGTGGAAACTTCAAATCCATGCCACCACCATGAATATCAAATTGTTCACCTAAATATTTTGTACTCATTACCGAACATTCTAGGTGCCAACCAGGAAAACCATCACTCCATGGCGAAGGCCAGCGCATAATATGTCTTTCATCAGCTTGTTTCCAAAGGGCAAAATCTTGTGGGTTTTTCTTGTCAGATTGACCGTCTAAAGTTCTGGTGTTATGAATAGCCTCTTCCATTTTTCTGCCTGAAAGAATTCCGTAATTATTACCATCCTCATTGTATTTTAATACATCAAAATAAACAGAACCATTCACTTCATATGCAAAACCTTTTTCAATGATTTCTTTAATCATTTCAATTTGCTCAACAATATGTCCCGTTGCAGTGGGTTCTATACTTGGTGGTAAAAAATTGTATTTATCTAAAGTTTCATGAAAATCAACGGTATAACGTTGTACAACTTCCATGGGTTCAATTTCTTCTAAACGTGCTTTTTTAGAAATTCTATCTTCACCTTCATCTGCGTCATTTTCTAAATGACCTGCATCAGTAATATTGCGGACATAGCGGACTTTATACCCTAAGTGTTGTAAATATCGAAACACCATATCAAATGACATAAATGTTCGAACGTTTCCTAAATGTACATTACTATATACAGTTGGACCACAAACATACATACCAATTCGGCCTTCTATTAGTGGTTTAAAAATCGTTTTACTTTTACTAAGTGAATTGTATATTTTAAGCTTGTTTTCTTTATATAGCTCCATTAAAAAATTACTTTTTATAGAGGCTAAATATAGGTACTTTAAAGAGAATATCGAAATAGAATTTAAGTGAAGTTTACACAAAGATAAGTTGGTTAAAATAGTACTTTAGTTTAAGGTTCATTTTATTAATATTTTAAGTAGAATAAGAATTCATAAAATATTTTACCGTTTACTGTATAGCTTTGCTTTGTGGATACTATTTTACTTTAAAGACCTTACATTTTTTGCTCTTTTGAATTTTGAGTGAATATTTATCTCTAAATTTACATAATTTACTTTTAGTATGAATAAAAAGTCTTCTGCATTAAATGAAAAAAAAGGAGTTTCTCAGCCGGAAACTACTAGTAAATTGAGTGCAGAAAAAGTAAAGCTAAACAGAATAAAACAAAACTCTGTGGACGAATTTGTTGCTAAAATTTTAGCAGGTGATATTACTTTTTTAAGTCGTGCTATTACTATGGTAGAAAGCACGAATACAAAGCACCAACAAAAAGCAAATGAAATTCTGAAACACTGTTTGCCACATGCAAATAAATCTATTAGGATCGGAATTACAGGAGTTCCTGGAGTTGGTAAAAGTACGTTTATTGAAACTTTCGGAAAATATCTTACGGCTCAAGGAAAAAAAGTTGCTGTCTTGGCTGTAGACCCAAGTAGCTCTGTAAACAAGGGTTCTATTTTAGGTGATAAAACGAGGATGGAAGAATTAGTTACGGATAAAAATGCATTTATTAGACCTTCTCCTTCTGGAAGTTCTTTAGGTGGAGTTGCACAAAAAACACGCGAAAGCATCATTCTTTGTGAAGCTGCTGGTTTTGATACCATTATTATAGAGACTGTTGGGGTTGGTCAGTCTGAGACAGTAGTTCATTCTATGGTAGATTTCTTTTTATTATTGAAATTAGCGGGCGCTGGCGATGAATTACAAGGAATTAAACGTGGAATTATAGAGATGGCAGACGCTATTGTTATCAATAAAGCAGATGGCGATAATGAAAAAAATGCAAAAATTGCCAAAGTTGAATTTAATAGAGCCCTACATTTATACCCAATAAAAGAAAGCAAATGGCAGCCAAAAGTCCTCACTGCAAGCGCGTTGAATAATGTTGGAATAGAAAATATTGATTTAATGATTGTTGATTATATCTCTCTAACCAAAAAAAATAATTATTTCAATCTCAAAAGAAATGACCAAAATAAATATTGGTTATTGGCAACTATTGAGCAACAGTTAAAAGATGATTTTTATCAAAATTCAACAATTAAAAAAGCCCTTTCTGAAGAAATAAGCAATTTAGAAAATGGTAAAACTACTCCCTTTAATGCCGCAAAAAGATTGTTAAACTTGTAGTTTTAGAATATTTATATGAAACAAAACAATGACTATTAGATGACCACTTTATTCATAAATATCAAGGAGCTTATTCAAGTTAGAGAAATTTCAATAAAAAAAGTTTCTGGTGCTGAAATGACTATTTTACCTACCATTAAAAATGCTTATTTATTCATTAAAGATGATCGAATTATTGATTTCGGTTCCATGGAAAATTTATCAGCTTCTGCAGATAAAATAATTGACTGTAAAGACAAAATGATTCTACCAACTTGGTGCGATTCTCATACACATATTGTCTATGCTGGAAATAGAGAACAGGAGTTTATTGATAGAATTAAGGGTTTATCCTATGAGGAAATTGCCAATAATGGCGGTGGAATATTAAATTCAGCTAAAAAATTACAAGAAACTTCGGAGCTAGAATTATTTGAACAATCTGCTATTCGTTTAGAAGAAGTGATGCAGTTAGGAACTGGTGCAGTAGAAATTAAATCTGGTTATGGTTTAACCTTAGAAGCTGAATTAAAAATGTTGCGCGTCATTAAAAAATTAAAAGAAAATTACAACTTCCCTATCAAAGCTACTTTTTTAGGAGCTCATGCTTTTCCTTCAGAATACAAAAATAATAAAGAGGGCTATATCAATCTAATTATAGACAAAATGTTGCCTAAAATTACTCAAGAAAATCTAGCGGATTTCATTGATGTATTTTGTGAAAAAGGGTACTTTTCTGTTGAAGATACAGATCGAATTTTATATGCAGGGAGAAAGTATGGTTTACTACCGAAAGTTCATGTAAATCAGTTTACAACAATAGGAGGTGTAGAAGTTTGTGTAAAACATAAGGCTCTTTCAGTTGATCATTTAGAAGTTGTGAATGATGATGATATTAAAGCTTTAATATCATCAGAAACAATGCCAGTTGCGCTTCCTTCTTGTTCTTACTTTTTAAGCATTCCTTATACTCCATCAAGAAAGTTAATTGATAATGGATTACCATTAGCTTTAGCATCGGATTTTAATCCAGGTTCTACACCCTCTGGGAATATGAATTTTGTTATAGCAACCGCCTGTATTAAAATGAATATGACTCCAGAAGAAGCTATTAATGCAGCAACTTTAAATGGCGCTTACGCCATGAATTTATCTGATATGGTTGGAAGTATTACAAAAGGAAAAAAAGCTAATTTTATTATAACTAAAAAAATACCCTCTTACGGGTTTATTCCTTATAGTTTTGGCTCTAATCTAATTGACACTGTCTTCATTAACGGAAAATTAATTTAATGAGGCGTTTGATTAAACCCTAAAAAAAATAAGATTGTTTTACCAATTACCTTAAAATCGTTAAATAAGCTCCAATTTGTAATATATTGTTTATTTAATGCTACTTTTTGTGGCCATAAAACAAGATCGTTGTATACCAATGGATTATTTTGACTTTTTAATAACAGTTCTTCATTAGCAAATTTTAAAGCAGCCAAAGAGGTTAAACCAGGTTTTACAGAAAGTATAATTTTATCCTCACCTTTTAGTTTGTCTGCATATCCTAAAATATCTGGTCTTGGACCAACGATACTCATCTGACCAAAAAAGACATTAAAAACCTGTAGAAGTTCGTCTAATTTTGTTTTTCTAATGAAGTTCCCAAAAGAAGTAATTAGGGGCTCTTTTTTAAATATCATAGATTTTATCTTATAAATAGTGAAAACTTTAGCATTCTTCCCCACTCTTTTTTGAAAAAATACTCCAAATTCTTGATGAACAATTGTAGAGATTATTACTAAAATAAAAATTGGGACTGTAAAGATTACAATCCCAATAGAAGATAATAAAAGATCAACACATCTTTTAATTCTTTTTTGCTTTATAGATAGCATTATTTTTTGGGTTTAAAGAAATTTAAAAATTTAGAAAACATTGTTGCCTTTTCTTCATTTTCATGATAACCATACCCATATTTCCCGTAACCGTAACCGTAACCGTAACCGTAACCGTAACCGTAACCGTAACCGTATTTACTTGTTATAGAAAAATCATTTAATATATAACTAATATTAGTTACCTCTTTATTTCTATACTTGTCATCAATCATCTTCATCATTCCTCTCTCTGAATAATTTTGTCTAATTACATAAATTATAGCATCTGAATATTTAAATAATTCTAAAGCATCTGAAACTAAACCTACTGGAGGTGTATCGATAATGATATAATCATATTCTTTTTTTAGATGAATCATTAAATTATCTGCTTGTGTATTTAATAATAATTCTGATGGATTTGGAGGAACAGGTCCAGAAAGTATCACATCTAAATTTGGGATTTTTGTTTTTATAATAATTTCGTCAATAGTTTTCTGATTTATTAAATAATTTACCACACCAACATCATTTGGTAAATCAAAGTCTCCATAAATTTTTGGCTTACGTAAATCTAAGCCTAATAAAACTGTTTTTTTTCCACTTAAAGCAAAAACAGTTGCCATATTAATGGATATCATTGTTTTTCCTTCGCCACTGACTGAAGATGTTAATAACAGAGATTTACTTTCGCCTTTTTTTGTAGTATTAAATAAAAATTGAATATTAGATCTTATTGCCCTAAAAGATTCTGCTACTGAGGATTTTGGCCTCTCAAAGACTGCTAAATTATTTTTTCCTTGATTTCTTCCTATGACACCTAAAACTGGAATCGCATAATTTTTCTCTATTTCTTCTACAGTATGAATTTTATTATCTAAAACTTCTCTAATAATAATATAAAATAATGGTAAAATTAACCCAAGCATTAAAGCTAATAAATAATTAAAGTTGGTATTTGGATATATTAATATTCCCTCAAAAGATTTAGCAGAATCAATTATTTTAACATCTGAAACATTTGCTGCAATTGCAGTTCCTGCTTCATAACTTTTTTGCTTCAAGTAATTGTAATTTAACTCTGATAGTTGATAGTTTCTTTCAAACTTAATTAAACCTTGCTCTCTCTTTGGTAATTTTTTTAATTTACTCTTATAAATTGATAATGATTGATTTAGTTTTTTTATTTTGTTTCTATTTATAACTATTAGATTTTCAATATTCTCTAGTAAGTTGTTTTTTGCTGATGTAATTTCATTATTTATTTTTTTAAAAGCAGGGAAATCATCATTAAATAAGTTTTTTAAAGCTTCTCTTTCTGAAGATTTTATAATTAATATGTCAATTTCTGAGATAATCTTAGGATCCTGAATTTCAATGAGTGCTGGCACTGGTATATTATCATCATATTTATTATGATTTATTATGTAACTTTTTAAATTTGATAAATACTCATTGGTTTCTTTCAAACGTCTTCCTTGATTTTCTAACTCAATAGTTTTATCATAGATTTGTGTTCCTTCAACAGATAAATCAAAAATATTGTTACTTTCTTTATAAAACCCTAAATCTTTTTCCAATCTTTTTAAACTATCTTCCTCTTGATATAGTAATTTATCTATATAATTTTTAGTTTTTCTTGCATATTCAATCTTTTGTTCTTTTTTATCTCTTTCTAAAACATAAACAGTTGTATTTAAATAAGCTTCAATTCTTTTTTTGCTACTTCCTTCCGTTTGAATTATTAACATTGAAGAACCATCTGCAAAAGCATTTACAGCGACATTTCTGTAGAGGTTAACAGTATTATTAAAACTCGTAAACTTTATAAAATATTTCTGCCCAATTACAAATGTTTTATTCTTTAAAATTTTAAAATTTAAAAGAGGAGTATCTATAATTTCATCTATTGAATATATTTTGGAGAATGTTATCTCATCAGAAATATAAGAACTTATTTTATTTGTTTTGTAAACTATAGTATTGTTGGAGTCAAGAGTATATGAAAGTTTAATTTTATTTTCACTTATTATTTCAAATTCTATAAAATTATTATACAATTGAGGTTTACTTTTATCAAGATCTATAGTAAATGGTATTTCTCCATAAACATCCTTAAATTTATATGTACCTTCTTGAAAATATTGAATAAAAAAGTTTAATGAATCAACAACCTTTTCGTTATGAGTTCTAGATTTTAAAATAACTCTGACTGTCTCTATCTCGTCACTAGCACCTCCCCAATTAAATGCAATATTAGTACCAGTGGAAAATAAAGGGTTATTTTCTTCTTTAACAGAGATCGTAGTACTTAAACTATAAATTTTTTGTGTGTATTCATTTAAAAAATAAGCGACAATAAAAGCTATAAATAAAGTTACTGAAAAAAGTTTCCAATATGCTAAAATTTTATAGGTGTAGGATTTAATATCTATAGAATCTTTAACAGGGTTATTATTAAAATTCATTTTATTGTCCATAAATTTTATAAGTTTCTAGCTAAAATAAAGGTTGAAGTTAATAAGGTGAATACCGATATAACAGTAGATAATGTTTGTAAACCAGTTGTTCCAGTACCCCAAGCCTTTTGCTTTAATGGAACAACGTTGATAATATCATTTGGTTTGATATAATAAAAATTGGAATCAAAAATATTTATATCAGTAAGATCAACAATAAACTTTTCTGTACCTGTGATAGAATTTCTAATAATTTCTACTTTTTTTCTATTTCCTACCGTAGTAATATCTCCAGAGTGTGCAATAGCGTCTATAATTGAAACCTTATTTTGAAATATGACCTTCGGCCCAGGATTATTTACCTCACCAATTATTGTATATTTAATGCCTGATAGCTTGACAGTAACAAAAACATCGTCTTTATTCTTGAACCATTCCCAAAATTTTTCTTCTAGTTTCTTTCTTACTTCAACGGTAGTGTAGCCTAAAACATTAATTTCTCCGATATATGGTAATCTAATATTACCATGATTATCAATACTATAGTCTAAAAAATAACCAGATCCACCTCCAAAATCCTGTGAATTATTTCTATTATTATTATTATTATTATTATTATTATTATTAGAGCCTCCTCCTTTTTGAAACATACTAATATCAATCAGTTCATTTTTAGTTGATTGAATTTGAATATTAATCATATCATCCACCTGAAGCTTGTAGGGCACATTGTTTATTCTATCTATATCTTTTTTAATAATTGGATTTCCTTGTAAATAAATTAAATCTTTACTAGGCACACAAGATATCATGTGAATTAAGATGCTAAATATTATAAACTTTTTAATCATTTTTAATTTTTAATCTAAACTAGAATCACAAATATACTTTTTTATAACTGGTTTCATATAATTTTATTTTATTTTCGTGATTCATTTATGCTGATGAAAATAGTGCTAGAATACTTGAAATTTTTTATAAAATCTGCCAATCAATATGGGGTTCATTCGCCTTTTATTTATGATTTAACAATCAAATCACTTCGTAAGAAAATAGATATTAATTTATGGGATTCTTTCTCAGAAATAAGACGTCAATTATTACAAAATAATACAACTTTAAAGGTTACTGATTATGGATCTGGATCTAAAGTTTTTAAAAGCAATAAGCGAAAAGTTTCTAAAATAACAAGAGTAGCAGGAATATCAATCAAAAAAGCAAAATCTCTAATTCTGCTAATCAGTTATTTTAAGCCAAAAAATGTTTTGGAAATTGGCACATCATTAGGTTTGGGAACTTCAGCTATTAAAATTGGAAATAAAAATGCTAAAATTACAACATTAGAAGGCTGCCCAGAGACCAGTAAAATAGCTTACAATTTATTTAAAAAAAATAATTTTGTAAATATTGATATTATTACTGGTAACTTCAATACAACACTATCAGAAATCACAAAAAACAATGAATTTGATTTTATTTATTTCGATGGAAACCACAATAAAAAAGCAACTTTAAATTATTTTGATACTTGCTTACCTACTGCAACTAATAATTCAGTTTGGGTTTTTGATGATATTTATTGGAGTCCTGAAATGAAAGAAGCTTGGTCAGAAATTAAAAATCATCCAAGAGTTACAGTTTCTGTAGATATTTTTTATTACGGAATCATCTTCTTCAGAAAAGAACAAGTAAAAGAGCATTTCAAAATTAGAGTTTAACAAGGATTTAGAGTTTAAACTTTGTAACTTTGATGCTATAAACCTTGAAATTTATTTTAATGAAAATATATACAAAAACTGGTGATGCAGGTACAACGGCTCTTTTTGGTGGAACGAGAGTCAAAAAATACAATTTACGTATAGAAAGTTATGGAACTATTGATGAACTTAACTCATATATTGGTTTAATTAAAGACCAAGAAATTAGTAATTCTATCAAAGAATCTTTACTGAAAATTCAAAATGAGCTATTTACTTTAGGAGCAATGTTAGCAACTCCTCCTGAAAAAGAAACTTTAAAGAGTGGAAAGGAAAGACTCAATATTCCAAAAATTAATGCATCATCTATTCTTTTTCTTGAAGAAGAAATCGATAAAATGGATGCTGAACTCCCTCAAATGACTCATTTTATATTACCTGGAGGTCATCAAGCAGTGTCATTTTGTCATATAGCAAGATGCGTTTGTAGACGCTCAGAAAGACTTTCTGTAGAATTAAATGACTTAGAAAATATAAATAATGAAATTTTAAAATATCTGAACCGACTTTCTGACTATCTTTTTATGTTGGCACGGAAGTTGTCTAAAGACTTGTTGGTAGAGGAAATAAAATGGATTCCTGAAAAAAAATAATACGTTCTTTTATTTTTGATTTTAAATTTCTTAAAAAAGACTTGCATAATTGAGTAAAAAAATTATTTTTGCACAAAATTAAATATTAAGAAATGTATTGGACATTAGAATTAGCATCTTATTTAGCAGATGCACCTTGGCCAGCAACCAAAGACGAATTAATAGATTACGCTATTAGAACCGGATCTCCTTTAGAAGTAGTAGAAAACTTACAAGACATTGAAGATGAAGGTGATTCGTATGATTCAATTGTTGAAATTTGGCCAGATTATCCAACTGAAGATGATTATCTTTGGAATGAGGATGAATACTAAAATAACAGTTAAAATATAAAAAGTCTCTAAAGAGGCTTTTTTTTTGTTTTAGTTTAATTATTTCTTTTGGATAAAAACAAAAGAATTAACTTATTGACTTACAGTAAAATATAACAACAAGTTTCTTGTTGCAATTAAAAATATAAACAAATGAGCATACTAAATTCTGTGATTAAACTTTTTGTGGGAGACAAACAACAGAAAGATTTAAAAATTTTACAACCAGTTGTAAATGATGTAAAAAAATTTGAATCAGAGATTTCTAAATTATCAAATGATGATTTAAGAGCAAAAACTTTAGAGTTTAAAGATAAGATTAAAGCAACTACAAAAGAACTTGATGATAAAGTTAATGCGCTCGAAGAAGAAGCTAAAAATGCGGATATTGATAGACAAGAAGATATTTACACAGAAATAGATTCTCTAAAAGACGAGATATATACAATTTCTGAAGAAACTCTAAACTTAATTATGCCAGAAGCCTTTGCTGTTGTTAAAGAAACAGCAAAACGTTTTGTAGAAAATACAGAAATAGAAGTTACTGCATCTACTTATGACAGAGAATTATCTGGAATTAGAGAACATGTTCTTTTAGAGGACAATAAAGCTATTTGGAAAAACTCTTGGGATGCAGCTGGAAAACCTGTTACTTGGGATATGGTGCATTATGACGTTCAGTTAATTGGAGGTTCTGTTTTACATCAGGGTAAAATTGCAGAAATGATGACTGGTGAAGGAAAAACCTTAGTTTCTACTTTACCTGTTTATTTAAATGCTTTAACCGGAAATGGAGTTCATTTAGTAACGGTAAATGATTATTTAGCAAAACGTGATAAAGCTTGGATGGGACCAATTTTTGAGTTTCACGGTTTTACAACAGATTGTATAGATTATCATCAACCAAATTCTGACGAGCGAAGAAAAGCGTATAATGCAGATATTACTTATGGAACAAATAACGAATTTGGTTTCGATTATTTACGTGATAATATGGCAAGCTCTAAAGATGATTTAGTGCAGCGTCCACCTAATTATGCTATTATCGATGAAGTAGATTCTGTTTTAATTGATGATGCAAGAACTCCTTTAATTATTTCTGGTCCTGTTCCACAAGGAGACAGACACGAATTTAATGAGTTAAAACCACTGGTAAATGATTTAGTGGGTATTCAAAGTAAATATTTAATTGGTGTTTTAGCGGAAGCAAAAAAACTAATTGCAGCTGGTGATACCAAAGAAGGTGGATTTAAACTATTAAGAGTCTATAGAGGTTTACCAAAAAATAAAGCGTTAATTAAGTTTTTATCTCAAGAAGGAATAAAACAAATCCTTCAAAAGACAGAAAACTATTATATGCAAGATAATAACAAATTAATGCCAGAAGTAGACGAAGATTTATGGTTTGTTATTGAAGAAAAAAACAATCAAATTGATTTATCTGACAAGGGAATTGCACATTTATCAGATAAAACAAAAAATGATAATTTCTTTATTTTACCTGATATTGGTGTAAAAATTGGAGAAATTGACAACTCAGATAAAACTTCCGAGGAAAAAGCTTCTCAGAAAGAAGAGTTGTATAAAGATTTTAGTATAAAAAGTGAACGTATTCATACTATGAATCAACTTTTAAAAGCTTACACTGTTTTTGAAAAAGATGTTGAATATGTAGTCATGGATAATAAAGTAATGATTGTTGATGAGCAAACAGGACGTATTATGGACGGTCGTCGTTATTCAGACGGGTTACATCAAGCAATTGAAGCAAAAGAAAATGTAAAAATTGAAGACGCTACCCAAACTTTTGCAACAGTAACGTTACAGAATTACTTTAGAATGTATAGAAAACTGTCTGGAATGACAGGAACTGCAATTACAGAAGCTGGAGAGTTATGGGAAATCTACAAATTAGATGTAGTAGAAATACCAACAAATAAACCTATTCAAAGAGATGACAAGGAAGATTTAATTTATAAAACTGCTCGTGAAAAATACAATGCAGTTATTGAAGATGTTGTAAAATTGGTTGCAGAGAATCGTCCAGTGCTTGTAGGAACTACCTCGGTAGAAATATCAGAATTATTAGGTAGAATGTTACAAATGCGTAAAATTCCTCATAATATATTAAATGCAAAGTTACATAAAAGTGAAGCAAACGTTGTTGCAGAAGCTGGGAACCCTGGAGTTGTAACAATTGCAACAAATATGGCTGGTCGTGGAACTGATATTAAATTATCTGACGAAGTAAAAAAAGCTGGAGGTTTAGCAATTGTTGGAACAGAAAGACACGACTCTAGACGTGTAGATAGACAGTTGAGAGGGCGAGCAGGTAGACAGGGTGATGTTGGTTCTACTCAATTTTATGTGGCTTTAGATGATAATTTAATGCGCTTATTTGGTTCTGATAGAATAGCCAAAATGATGGATAGAATGGGATTAAAAGAAGGCGAGGTAATTCAGCATTCTATGATTACTAAATCTATTGAAAGAGCACAGAAAAAAGTTGAAGAAAATAACTTTGGTATTAGAAAACGTTTATTAGAATATGACGATATTATGAACTCTCAAAGGGAGTTCGTTTACAAAAGAAGACGGAATGCCTTAGATGGTAAGCGTTTACAAGTTGATATTGCAAATATGATTTATGATACTTGTGAATCTATTATTAATAGCAATAAAGCAGCAAAAGATTTTCAAAATTTTGAATTTGAGTTAATCAAATTTTCATCAATGGCTTCACCAATTTTAGAAGAAGATTTTTTAAAAAATAGTGAAAAAGAAATTACAGACAAACTATATGGCATAGTAACCGAACATTATAAAAATAAAATTGAAAGAAATGCTGTTTTAGCATTTCCTGTAATCAAAGATGTTTTTGAAAATGAAGGAGACAAATATGAGCGTATTGTAGTTCCTTTCACAGATGGAATTAAATCTTTACAAGTTGTTACGAACCTAAAAGAAGCTTACGAAAGCCAAGGTAAAAGTTTAGTTACAGATTTCGAAAAGAATATTACTTTAGCCATTATTGATGAAAATTGGAAAGATCATTTACGGAAAATGGACGAGTTAAAGCAATCTGTACAAAATGCATCTTATGAACAAAAAGATCCTTTATTAATATATAAATTTGAAGCTTTTGAATTATTTAAAATAACGGTTGATCAAATAAATAAAGAAGTTTTATCATTCTTGTTTAAAGGAGAATTACCTACACAGGATAGATCTCAAATTTCTGAAGCACGCCAACAAAAAAGACAACGATTAAATACAAGTAAAGCAGATGTTCAAAATTCAACAGAACAGGCTATTCAAAATTCTAATCAACAGCAACAAGAACCAATTGAAACAATTGTACGCGATCAACCTAAAATTGGTAGAAATGAGCGTGTTACTATTAAAAACGTTCTAAGTGGTGCAGAAAAAGAGGTTAAATACAAACAAGCAATTCCTTTAATTGATAAGGGAGAATTTGTTTTAGTAAATAAATAAATGTATCATCATTTATTGCACATAAAAAAGAATTGTAACATATACTTGCTTAAAAAAAACATTAAACGTTTTAAAAGAAAATTACTTGTTATTTTTGTGAGAATAAGAGTTGTTATTAAACTAAAGATATATAATACAAAAGTTAAAGAAACAAAAAACCGTTTAGAAATTTCTAAACGGTTTTTTCTATAATTAAATTCTAATTTTTAGAATTGTGTATCCATTTGTAAATATTGAAGAAATTCTTTTTTTGTTTCTTTCTCTTTAAACTTTCCTCCGAACTCTGAAGTAACAGTTGAGCTTTCAATATCTTTAATTCCTCTTGAGTTTACACATAAATGTTTTGCATCAATAACACAAGCTACATCTTTTGTACCTAAGGCTTCTTGCATTGCTTGAACAATTTGCATTGTCAATCTCTCTTGAACTTGAGGTCTTTTAGAGAAATACTCTACAATTCTGTTCATTTTTGATAAACCAATTACTTTTCCGTTAGAAATATAGGAAACATGAGCCCTACCTATAATTGGTAATAAATGATGCTCACAGGTAGAGTACACTACAATATTTTTTTCTACCAACATTTCACCATAATTATAGTTATTGTCGAATGTAGATGCTTTTGGCATGTTAGCAGGATTTAATCCCATAAACATTTCATTTACAAAAGCTTTGGCAACTCTTCTTGGAGTTCCTTTTAAACTATCGTCATTTAAATCCATTCCTAAAGTGAGTAAAATATCTTTGACACTTTCTTGGATTTTTGCTATTTTTTCTTTGTCAGAAATATCAAAAGCATCGGATCTTATTGGATTTTCTGCGGATGAAGCCACATGGTTCTCCCCTATTTCTTCAATTCTTTCGTCATTCATTTTGCTATTCAATTCAAACATTTCAATCAGTTATTAAAGTGCAAATTTACGTGTTTACAACGTAATATCTTCGTTTATTAATAAATTAAACCTATTAAAAAGTATTTTTTTATTCTTTTAAATTATGAATTAAATTTGGCAATGAACACATTGATTGTTCACCTGAATTCATATGCTTTAAGGTAAAAATATCATTTTCTACTGTAGAAACTACATACTCAATTTCTCTGTTAGAGACATACTTCCATTGTCGCTTTTGCCCTTTATTACTTTCACTCAAATCTGGATAGAATTCAGATTTAATACTATGTTCTCTCAACCTTTTTATCGCCTTCATTTTTGCAATGTCTGAAGACGCATCAAAATTCAAAAAAATTACTTTCGGTTTTGGTAAATGAACAGCTTTAAACAATCCTAATTCTTGAAGAACTAAATAGATTCTGTCTAAACCAAAAGAGATTCCAACTCCAGAAACATCTTTTAAACCAAAAACTCCTGTTAAGTCATCATACCTTCCACCTCCTCCAATAGAACCCATTTTTACGGTTTCTGGTGCAGAAACTTCAAAAATGGCTCCAGTATAATAATTTAAACCTCTTGCTAAGGTTACATCTACTTCTAAAGTTGCCGTTTCTAGGCCTAACTCCTCTATGGAATTGATAACAAAACGCAACTCTTCTACTCCATTTTTTCCTTCTTCTGAGTTCTGCAACATGGTTTCTAAAGAAAATAACTTCTCGAAATTGGATCCTGTAAAATTAAATAAAGGCTGCACTTTTTCAATAGCTTCTTCAGTAATTCCTTTAGAAAGCATTTCTTTGACAACACCATCTTCACCTATTTTATCTAGCTTATCTAAAGCTACTGTAAAATCAATTAATTTGTCTTGAGCGCCAATAACCTCAGCGATTCCAGATAGTATTTTTCTATTGTTTATTTTGATTGTAGCTCCTGTTAAACCTAACTTACTAAAAACAGTATCATATAATTGAACAAACTCAACTTCTTGCCATAAAGATTTACTCCCAACAACATCTGCGTCACATTGAAAAAACTCTCTAAAACGTCCTTTCTGAGGCCTATCTGCCCTCCAAACTGGTTGTACTTGATAGCGTTTAAAAGGGAATTCAATGTCGTTTTGGTGCTGCACAACGTATCTAGCAAATGGAACTGTTAAATCATATCTCAATGCTTTTTCAGAAATTTGAGAAGTAACTTTTAAACTGTCTTTTTCTGATAATAATTGTTCATCTGCTTTCTTTAAATAATCACCAGAATTTAAAATCTTAAAAATTAATCGATCTCCTTCTTCACCATATTTCCCCATTAAAGTGGATGAGTTTTCAAAACTTGGTGTTTCTATTGGCTGAAATCCAAAGGTTTCAAAAGCAGTTTTAATCGTATGCATAATGTATGTGCGATTTGCTACTTCTGTCGGCGAAAAATCTCTTGTTCCTTTGGGAATACTTGGTTTCATTGTTGTTGGTCTTTAAAATTTAGACGATAGTTTGTTTACATTATCAATCCTTTAAAAAACAGGAATCTATTATAGATTTTTGCTTGCTAAAAAGTGATAAAATAAAAAAAAATAAGTGTTTCACATGCGTAAAATACCTGATTGAACTTCGTTGGCAAATATCGTTAAAAACTTACAATTGTTATAAAGTTCAATCGATTTTATTTCTATTTCTTAGTGTATGCAGAGAAGCGTTTAACTCAAAGCCTAACAGAAGAATAATTGAGTTTAGCCAGAAAAACAGCATTAAAATAAGAAGTGTTCCAATAGAACCATATAATTGATTGTATTGTGCGAATTTAACTACATAAATTCCAAATAAATAAAAAGAAAATAGAGAAACAACAGTAGTCAAAAGTGCTCCAGCAGAAAAGAATTTTGTTTCTTTTCCTTGTTTTGTTCCGTACCTAAAAAGTAAAGAAACTATAGTGAAAATCATC
>CAXYCO010000011.1:0-128942 GCA_964275545.1 uncultured Polaribacter sp. | reverse complement strand
TTGATAACAAATTAGATGAAATCGTTGATCCAGAAGTTATTCTTCCAGAAGCAAGCGCAGGAAGTGCTGACTTTTCTAATTATGTCTCGATTGGCCCTTCTTTTACTGCTGGTATTACGGACAACGGTCTTTTTATTGCAGCACAAGAAAATTCATTTCCAAATATCCTTTCTAAAAAATTCGCGAATGCAGGAGGTGGTGATTTTATCCAACCCATGACGAGCGATAACTTTGGAGGTCTTGCTTTAAATGGCAATCGTATAAGTGGTCCTAGACTTGTATTTGGAGGAGCTGGTCCTGTACCACTGGAATCAGTTATTGGTCCTGTAACAGTTACTACAGATATCGTATTAAATAACCCAACAGGACCCTTTAACAATCTTGGAGTTCCTGGTGCACAAAGTGCAGATTTTATAACGCCTGGATATGGAAATATTGCAAATTTAGGAGCAGGTGCCAATGCATACGCAGTTCGTATGACAGGAGGCACACCTAATGCAACAATCTTAGAATTGGCAGTAGCTCAAAATCCAACCTTTTTTACTGCTGACTTAATAGGAGGTAATGATGTTTTAGGGTATGCTACTAGAGGAGGAGACGCAAGTATTAGCGCTATTACACCTCCTGCAGAATTCGCAGCAACTTTTAATACTATAATAGATGGTTTAACGGCAAATGGCGCTAAGGGAGCTGTTACAAATACACCATATGTTAACAACCTGCCATATTTTACTGCTGTTTCATACAATCCAGTTCCTTTAGATGCTGCAACAGCAGGACAATTAAATGCAGGTTATGCTGCATATAATGGAGGGTTACAAGCGGCATTTCAAGCCCTTGCTGGTACAGGTTTGTTTACTCAAGAAGAATTAGATAGAAGAACAATTAATTTTGTTGAAGGGAATAATGCTGTTGTAATTTTGGATGAATATTTAACAGATTTAGGGGCTATTAACCCAGCTTTTGCAGGAATTCCACAATTTAGACAAACTACGGAAGCAGATCTAATTACGTTACCAACGGCTTCTATTTTACCTACAGGAGCAGGGACAGCGTCTCCTTTATTAGATAGTAATGTATTAACTCCTGAAGAGCAACTAGAAATTAAAGAAGCCGTAGATGCATATAATAGTACGATACAGTCTGTGGCTACCGCCAAAGGCTTGGCTCTTGTTGATGTAAATCAGATTTTAATTGATGCTGCATCAACAGGCATTACATTTGATGAATACTTCTTAAATGCAAGTTTAGTTTTTGGAGGATTGGTAAGTTTAGATGGTATACATTTAACAGCCAGAGGGTATGCATATATGGCAAATGGTTTTTTACAAGCGATAGATGAAACCTATGGTTCAAACTTTGGAGAATCTGGAAACCTTGCGAAAGCAGGAAATTATCCTACTAATTTTTCTCCAACCTTAAGATAGCGGATATTTTAGTAAAAAAAAAAGGTTGAGCATTTGCTCAACCTTTTTTTTTTGGTATCATGGTATTACGATAACATCATGATGGCTTTTTTTAGGCCCTGAATAAAAATATCGATTTCATCTTTTGTATTATAAAAAGAGAAAGAAGCTCTAACGGTTCCGGGTATTTTATAGAAATCCATAATAGGTTGTGCACAATGATGCCCCGTTCTAACTGCAACGCCCAACTTGTCTAAAATGGCGCCAATGTCATATGGATGAATAGCACCAACATTGAAAGAGATAACGGCTGTCTTTTCGGCAGTAGTTCCGTAAATCTTTACTCCCTCAATTTTTAATAATTCTTGGGTTCCGTAGGCTAGCAATTCGTTTTCATAGGCAGCAATATTTTTAAAGCCAATAGCATTCATGTAATCAATGGCGGCTCCAAAGGCAATTCCACCACAAATATTTGGGGTACCTGCCTCAAATTTATGAGGCAACCCTGCGTAGGTAGTTTTTTCAAAAGAAACGGTAGCAATCATTTCACCTCCGCCTTGGTAGGGAGGTAATTTCTCTAACCATTTTTCTTTACCATATAATAAACCAACACCCGTTGGGCCACATAATTTATGGGCAGAAGAAACATAGAAGTCTACATCTAACGCTTGCAGGTCTGGTTGTATATGCGGAGTTGCTTGCGCTCCATCTATAAGAACGGCAGCGCCAAATTGATGGGCTTTTGCAATAATTTCTTCTATGGGGTTTATGGTTCCTAAAGCATTTGAAACATGATTGCAAAAAACTAATTTAGTCTTTTCATGAACCAATTGATGATAGGCTTCAATATTCAAAGATCCATTATCTAACATGGGTATTACCTTTAAAATAGCACCTGTTTTTTCACATAACATTTGCCATGGTACAATATTAGAATGATGCTCTAATGCAGAAACGATAATTTCATCTCCTTTGTTTAAAAGGGACTCAAAACCAGCAGCAACCATATTTATACTATGAGTTGTTCCAGAGGTTAAAATAATCTCATAGGCATGTTTTGCATTAAAATGATGTTGTATTTTAATACGTGCTTCTTCGTATTTATCGGTGGCTTCTTGACTTAAGGTATGAACTCCCCGGTGAATATTAGCGTTGTAATTGCTATAATAGTCTACAATAGTATCAATGACAACCTGCGGAGTTTGTGAGGTTGCAGCATTGTCAAAATAAACCAAAGGCTTGCCATGAACTGTTCTTTTTAGAATAGGAAAATCTTCACGAATTTTATCAATATTCATCATATCAATTATATTTAAGTACAAAGATAAAGCTAGATTTTTTAAAGTTTTGAAAAACGGAACATGATTTTCTTATTTTTACATCACTAAAACAAATCTTTGATGAATTTTTTAAAGAAATTCCTACTTTTATTAGTAGTCACAACAACAATTATAGCCATATATAATTATCCCAAATTAAATATATTAGCAGGGTATTCTGCCAAGAACACAGCCTCTTCTGTATTTTTAGGGAAAAGATCCTTGCAGTTTACAGATAGCACAGATAATAATTTTTCCCCAGTATATTTGGCTTCAGACAAAGTAGATACTTTACAGCAACTGGCGAGTTCCTCTGTTTTTGGTTTGTTAACAAGAAAAGCGCTGTTTAGAGAAGGTTTGGGAGCTGTTCTAACACTTACCCCAGAAAACGAAAAAGAATCTGTTCTAAAGCCCAAAAGAGCAAAGCCAGATTACGTAACCCCGTATCCTTTTGGAAACGCTCCACAGAAAGACACGGTGTTTACTAATATAGCATATAATAGATTAAATACCACGGTCAATTCGATCTTCGGAAAAAGAAAAACAAGAGCAGTTTTGGTTATTTATAAAGATCAAATTATTGCAGAAAAATATGCGCAAGGATTCGGTAAAGATTCCAGAATTTTAGGCTGGTCCATGACCAAAAGTATTTTAAGTACTGTTTTTGGGGTGATGCAACATCAAAATAAAATACAAGTTCAAGAAAAAGCACCCATAGATTCTTGGCAAAACGATGATCGTAAAAATATTAGCATTCATAATTTATTACAAATGAATTCTGGTTTAGCATGGGATGAGAATTATGATGAAATTTCGGATGCTACAAAAATGCTCTTTTTAGAAAAAGACATGACCAAAATGCAAGCAAAAAAAAACCTTGTAGGCACCATAAACAGTTCCTGGAATTACTCGAGTGGTACTTCAAATCTTTTATCAGGAATTGTTAGAAGCACCTTTAATACTCATCAAGAGTATCTAGATTATTGGTATACAGATCTCATAGATAAAATTGGAATGAATTCTATGATACTAGAAACAGATTTAGCGGGCAACTATGTAGCTTCTTCTTATGCCTGGGCAACTGCTAGAGATTGGGGGAAGTTTGGTTTGCTATATTTAAAAAATGGAAATTGGAACGGTGCACAATTATTTTCCAAAGAATGGGTAGCTTATATAACAACGCCAACACCAACGTCTAATGGGACTTACGGTGCACAGTTCTGGCTAAACTCAAGTGGAGGTTTTAAAGATGTTCCCAAAAACATGTATTTTGCAGATGGTTATCAAGGTCAAAGAGTATATATATTGCCAGACCAAGAACTTGTTATTGTTCGTTTGGGCTTGTCTTGGTTTGATGAAAATCTATTTTTAAGTGAAATTATACAATCAATAAATTAAATATATTATGGAAAAAGTACTCTCTTTATTCTTGTTTTTCGGTATTGTTATAACGACTACTGCCCAAAAAAATGACGCTAAAATTAATCAACTATCTAAGGAGGTAGAAAGTAAAGTAATTGAATGGCGAAGACACATTCATCAAAACCCAGAATTGTCTAATAGAGAATTTAATACAGCAAAATACATTGCAGCACATTTAAAATCGTTAGGAATTGATGTTCAGGAAGGGGTTGCTAAAACCGGTGTTGTTGGACTTTTAAAAGGAAACAAACCTGGTAAAGTAGTGGCGCTAAGAGCAGACATAGATGCCTTGCCGGTAACAGAACGAAACAACCTTCCTTTTAAATCGAATGTAACTTCTACCTATAATGGAAAGGAAACAGGCGTTATGCATGCTTGTGGACATGATTCTCATGTAGCCATCTTAATGGGCGTTGCGGAAGTACTTTCTAAAATGAAAGACCAAATACAAGGAACGGTAAAATTTATTTTTCAACCTGCAGAAGAAGGGGCACCAAAGGGTGAAGAAGGGGGCGCTGAACTAATGGTAAAAGAGGGGGTTTTAAAAAACCCGGATGTAGATGCTATTTTTGGATTGCATATTGGTGCGGGAATTAATGTAGGAACCATCGCTTATAAATCTGGTGGAATTATGGCGGCTGCACAATCGTATCAAATCGATGTAATGGGGAAACAATCTCATGGATCTAGACCATGGCAAGGCGTAGACCCAATTGTTACCTCTGCACAAATTATTAACGGCTTACAAACCATTATTAGTAGAGAATCAGAACTAACAAAAGAAGGTGCTGTAATTACCGTTGGTATGATGAATGCTGGAATTCGAAGCAATATTATTCCTGAAAAAGCAACTATTATTGGAACCATTAGAACTTTAGACTATGAGATGCAGGCTTTTATCAATAAAAGAATGAAAGAAATGGTTCCTGCTATTGCCAAAGCCCACAGAGCAACAGCAACCATAGAGATCGATAAAGGATATCCAATAACGTTTAACCATGAAGAATTAACTGCCAAGATGCTACCTTCATTACAGCGTGTTGCTGGTTCAAAAAACGTCCAAGAAATCGATGCAATAACAGGAGCGGAAGATTTTTCTTTTTTTCAACAAAAAGTTCCTGGTTTGTATTTCTTTTTGGGAGGAAAACCTTTAGATGTAAAACCTCAAGATGCCGCAGGACATCATACGCCAGATTTTATGTTGGATGAAAGTGGTTTTGTTTTGGGGGTAAAAACCTTAAGTACCTTGGCTTTAGATTACTTTGGCGAACAATCAGAATAATGGATTGATGCTGATTGATTATAGTCGCCTAAGGTGACGCTAGTTATCCATATAAAATTTTTGACAAACAAGATTTTCACTAACAAAAAGACCGCGCAATTTGCGTGGTCTTTTTGTTGGTGACATCATAAATGTTACAAATCAAATCCGATACTAACATTTAATTTATCGGCAATTAACTTTGTAATCCGTTGTTTTACCTCGGGTATTTTTACACTTTCTAAAACGGTATTTGCAAAAGCAAACATTAGTAAGGCCTTACCTTCTTTTTTAGGAATTCCACGTTGCTGCATGTAAAATAAGGCATCATCATCTAACTGACCGATGGTACAACCGTGAGAACATTTTACATCATCTGCGAAAATTTCTAATTGAGGTTTCGCATTGATAGTTGCGCGATCACTTACCAAAACATTATTGTTTTTTTGATATGCATTTGTTTTTTGAGCCTCTTTGTTTACAATTACTTTTCCGTTAAAAACACCAGTAGAGCGTTCGTCAAAAATACCTTTATAATCTTGATGAGATTCGCAATTTGGTTCTATGTGATGCACCAAAGTATGATGGTCTACATGTTGCTTTCCTTCAAGAATTGTGATTCCTTTTAAGATAGAATCTATGTGTTCACCATTTTGATAAAAGTTCAAATTATTTCTGGTAACCTTCCCTCCAAAAGAGAACGTATGAACAGATACCACACTATTTGATTTTTGATCGATATAGGTATTGTCAACCAATGACGCATTTAGATTGTCATTTTGGATTTTGTAAACATCTACAGTTGAATGTCTTGCTGAAAAAATTTCTGTAACAACGTTCGATAAAACTGCGTTGGAAGTTAGACTTTGATGACGTTCTATAATTTGAACATGTGCATTTTCGTCAACCACAATTAAGTTTCTAGGTTGGGTCATGGTTGCCGTTTCAGAGCCTGTTGTAAAATGAATGACCTGTATTGGTTTCTCTACTTCAACATTTTTAGGAATATGAATGTATGCACCTTCACTTGCAAAGGCAGTATTCAAAGAAGTTAAGTTATCTTGTTTTGCAACTTTATTAAAGTAATTCTCAATAACTGGTTTGTATTTTGGCTTAGACAAAGCAGATGACATGAGGCATACGTCAATAGCATCATGAGTTGTTTCTGATAAAAAAGAACTGTATTTTCCATCGATAAAAACGATTTTATACGTATCGATATCGTGGATAAAATATTTTTTTACATCAGCGAATTCAATCGCATTCTCTTTATTTAAGAAAATGCTAAAATCGTTTTTTAAAACGTTGTTTAAGCTGGTATATTTCCAGGCCTCTAATTTTTTAGTAGGAAAGCCAACTTTTTCAAAATTTTCTAAAGCTTCTGTTCTAATATCGTGAATTGCAGAGTTAATGTTTACTTTATTCTCAAAAGCTACATATGATGATATTATTTTTTCTTTTAATTCCATTTTTTCAGTTTTCAGTGCTCAGTTTTCAAGTGATAACCTTATTAAAAGACGATCACTGTTTACTGCAAACTAATAATTAAACTACTTCTTTTTTAATCCAATCATAGCCTTTTGCTTCTAATTCTAAAGCCAAAGAAGCATCGCCAGTTTTCACTATTTTACCATCGTGTAAAACATGCACAAAATCGGGGATTATATGATCTAACAACCTTTGGTAATGAGTAATTACAATGACCGCGTTGTCTTTAGATTTTAATTTGTTTACACCGTTTGCAACGATGCGCAACGCATCAATATCTAATCCAGAATCCGTTTCGTCTAAAATAGCTAATTTCGGTTCAAGCATTGCCATTTGAAAAATTTCGTTACGTTTCTTTTCACCCCCAGAAAAACCTTCGTTTAACGAACGGGATAAAAATTTACGGTCTATTTCTAACAATTCAGACTTCTCACGAATCTTTTTTAACATCTCCTTTGCAGGCATGTCTTCTAAACCTTTCGCTTTACGGTTTTCGTTGATTGCGGTTTTTATAAAATTAGTTACAGAAACTCCAGGAATTTCTACCGGATATTGAAAGGATAAAAACACTCCGTTATGTGCTCTTTCTTCGGGTGCTAATTCGCTAATATCTTCTCCATTCAATTCGATAGTTCCTTCTGAAACTTCGTAATCTTCTTTTCCTGCAATAATATTTGCTAAGGTACTTTTTCCAGCACCATTTGGTCCCATTATTGCATGAACTTCCCCAGCATTTACGGTTAAATTCAATCCTTTTAAGATTGATTTATCTTCGATGGCAGCGTGTAAATTGTTAATTTTTAACATGATATAAATACCTTATTTTTTTAATGATTTTTCTAATTTATTAAATGCTATTGGAGAATGTTGAATAATAATTTCTGCGTTTTTTTCTTTGGCAAAAGCTTCAAACTTATCCATACTCTCTAGAGTTTGTTGTACATCATAATTAAATGAAGGAACTCCTTTATTGGTTCTATTTTCTTCAAAGTGATACAAATCTCCAGTTAATAAAACGGGTTTTTCCAAACCAGCAACTTCAACATATAAAACTTGATGACCAACGGTGTGGCCCGGCATGTATTTAATAACGACTGTTCCATCACCAAAAACATCATGATCTCCTTGTAATTTTTTTACTTTTTTTAATTCGGCAACTGCGGGGTCTTTTTTTGCCAAAGAATCTCCAGCAACTGCGTTAAATTCATTTTCTTGGACTAGCCAGGTTGCATCTTTCATGTAATTTGCATGTCCAGAGTGATCGAAATGTGAATGAGACATTGCAAAATAGTTAAAATCGCTCACCTTAAAACCGATAGATTTTAATTGATTTACTAGTGAATCTGGTCTCTGTATTGCAAAAACACCACTAGGCTCATTAAAGGGTTCTGGAACCACTAAGCCTTCTGGTAAGCCTGCATCCCACATTAAGTTTCCTTTTGGATGAGAAATTACATAATACGCATCTGTAAACTGTTTTGTTTGTCCGGTATATGTAGTGTCTTGAGAAAATGCTTCTAATTTTTTTACAAAAATAGAACCCCCCACCAATTGATATAATTTCACTGCAGGTCTGGCAACTTCTTCAACCTTTTTTTCTGTTTTTTTACAACCTACAATAGTAATTGCAAGCAATAAGAATAGTATTTTTTTCATGTATTATATTTCCTTTTTAGTCTGTTTAGATTCCTGTCTTCACAAGAATTAAAGTTCGTTTTACTATTTCGTTTAATGAGTTTACCGAATAAAATTCATAGTATTTTATCCTACGGAACCTTCCAAACTAATTTCCAATAATTTTTGAGCTTCTACAGCAAATTCCATTGGCAATTTATTAAGTACTTCTTTACTAAATCCGTTTACAATTAATGCAATTGCTTTTTCAGTATCAATTCCTCGTTGATTGCAATAAAACAATTGCTCCTCTCCAATTTTACTGGTGGTTGCTTCGTGTTCTATTTGAGCGGTTTTATTTTTTGCTTCTATATACGGAAATGTGTGAGCTCCACAGGCATTTCCCATTAATAAAGAATCACATTGAGAAAAATTACGTGCATTTTCTGCTCTTGCTCCAACATGCACCAAACCTCTGTAAGAGTTTTGTGATTTTCCTGCAGAAATTCCCTTTGAAATAATGGTGCTTTTTGTGTTTTTCCCTAAATGAATCATTTTTGTACCCGTATCAGCTTGCTGATAATGATTGGTCACAGCAATTGAATAAAATTCACCTACAGAATTATTTCCCTTTAAGATGCAACTCGGGTATTTCCAAGTTACGGCAGATCCTGTTTCTACTTGGGTCCAAGAAACTTTTGCATTGGTCTCACAAATGGCTCTTTTTGTAACAAAGTTAAAAACTCCGCCTTTGCCTTCAGCATCACCTGGGTACCAGTTTTGTACAGTAGAATATTTTATTTCTGAATCGTCTAAAGCAATTAATTCTACAACAGCTGCATGTAACTGGTTTTCATCTCTACTTGGTGCTGTACAACCTTCTAAATAGCTTACATAACTACCTTTGTCTGCAACCACTAAAGTTCTTTCAAACTGACCAGTTCCTCCTTCATTAATTCTAAAATAGGTTGATAATTCCATCGGGCAACGAACTCCTTTTGGGATATAACAAAAAGATCCGTCAGAAAAAACAGCTGAATTTAATGCAGCATAAAAATTATCGCTCGTTGGAACTACGGTTCCTAAATGTTTTCTAACGAGTTCTGGATGCTCCTGAATGGCTTCAGAAATAGGCATAAAGATAATTCCTTTTTCTCCTAATGTTTTTCTAAATGTTGTTGCTACAGAGACAGAATCTATGACAATATCAACAGCAACATTTGCAAGACGTTTTTGTTCTTCTAAAGAAATTCCTAATTTCTTAAACGTTTCTAATAAATCAGGATCTACTTCGTCTAAACTATTTAATTTAGGTTTTTGTTTTGGTGCAGAATAGTAAGCAATTCCTTGAAAATCTGGTTTTGGGTAATTAACGTTTGCCCAATCAGGTTCTTCCATCTTTTCCCAAACTCTAAAAGCTTCAATTCGCCAATCGGTCATCCATTTTGGTTCGTTTTTCTTTTTAGAAATAGCACGAACAACATCTTCATTCAACCCTTTTGCAAAAGTTTCACTTTCTATATCTGTATAAAAACCATATTCATATTCTTTGGTTTTTAATTCTTCTTCTAAGTCGTCTTCGGTATATTTTGACATCTTCTTTAATTTTTAAAGTGAAAACGATTCTCCACAACCACAAGTTCTGTTTGCATTTGGGTTGTTAAAAACAAATCCTTTTCCGTTTAAACCTCCAGAATATTCTAGAGTTGTTCCCACTAAGTATAAAAAACTTTTTTTGTCAACAATAATTTTTACATTATTCTCTTCAAAAACTTTATCGTTCTCTTCTTTTTTGTCATCAAAAGTTAAATCATAAGATAACCCTGAACAACCACCACTTTTTACACCAACTCTAACATAGTCTGTTGTTGCATTAAAGCCGTCATCTGTCATTAGTTCTATGACTTTCTTTTTCGCTATGTCTGAAACCTTTATCATAATTTAATATAGTTTAAAACTAAATTGTCTGCAAATATACGATATAAGTCTCATTTAGCCACACAACCTTTCATTGTGATTCGCAATGATTCTATTATCTTTATTGATTATTCTTGGAATTTAGGATTGTTCACAAATTCGATGTCTGAGAGCGATAACAGAAATGCTTTTAAATCTACTTTGTCTTGTGTAGATAAACCAACACCGCCTTGGCTTACTTTTTTCATTAAAGGATCGATTGTTGAAGATGCTTTTAATCCTTCGGAATAATGATTGATGACTTCTTCTAATGTTGCAAACCTGCCATCATGCATGTAAGGTGCTGTGAAAGCTAAATTTCTAATGGAAGGGGATTTAAATTTACCATTATCTGCAGGATCTCCTGAAACATTTCCCAATCCTAAATCGGTAAAACTTTCATCCAATCCATTGTTGTGAAATGCATTATCTGTCCATAGAGGATTGTTGTCACTTCCATGGCAATGAAAACAATCTCCTTTAGCTTCATCCATAAAAACGTTAAATCCATTTTGTTCTTGGACTGTTAATGTAGTTTCTCCAAGCAAGTATCTATCGAATTTAGAGTTCCCAGAGATAAGAGTTCTTTCAAATTGTGAAATTGCCTTTGTAATCAAAGTAGAATCTATGATCGCTAAACCAAATGCTTGAGAAAATAATATTGGATATTCTGAATGGTTTTTTAATTTTTCTGCAATATTTTTCCAGTTCGCATGCATTTCAATAGGATTTCTAACAGGCTCTAGAGCCTGCCTCTCTAGACTTAATTCTTTTCCGTCCCATGCAAAACGCTCGTTAAAGTTCCACGCTAAATTAAATAAAGGCATAGCGTTTCTTGTTCCTACATTCCCATCAATTCCCTTGCTAAAACGATCATTATCTGTAAAAGATTTTTGGGGATCATGGCAAGTTGCACAGGATTGAGTTTCATCACCAGAAAGAATTGTATCAAAAAATAGTTTTTTCCCAAGAGCAATTCCTTCTACTGTTAATGGATTGTTTGAAGGAATGACTGGTGAAATGAGTTTTTCTTTAAATAATTGCGGAATTTCTAAATCAACAGGAACTGGAGTATATACTTCTGTTTCTTTAGATGAGCAATTCATGAAAAGAAGAAAAGTAAGGATATAAAGCCAGCTATTTTTCATTATTTATTGATTTATATCTCCCAAAGAAAAAACGGACCTTCCGTTTTCACTCATCATTTTTTGAGCTTCAAAATTTGGCATTAAAACAGTGTTTAGTTCATTTAAATCCCAAGTATTTGGGTTTTTAAACCATTCTGCAATATTCATTTTAATTTCAATTTCTGCATTATTTGTTATTATTACAGTGCCTAAATCTACTTCGAACGAGGTGTCTTCTAAAATTAAATTAGCAGGGTTTGTTCTATCCACCGCTCTAATTGTATGGTAATTAAAGTTAGAGTCTTGATTGCTGCTATTTTTATATTTACCATCAAACTGCATATAGTGATAACCGCCACCTAGCATGCCTGGAACATTAAAAGAGGCCGTGTTTAAATCTTGATAAATGCCATCTGTATTATCTGCATCTTGAAATCCAAAAACAAACTTTAATTTATATGAACCAGGCGTTAAATTGTTAATTGTTAGAAGAGTCTCAGAGTTTTCGCCAACATCAATTAAAGAGTGGTTAGTATCGCCAATAATACTTATGTTTGAGACTAAATAACGCAATCGTTCTACGCTAACCTTTGTACCATTTTCGGTGGTAAATTTAAATTCATTAAAATCTTGATTTGTTACGGGTTCTGCATTCCAATTTTGAGTAAATTTTAGTGTAATACTAATATTTTCATCAGTATTACTACACGAAGAAAAAAGGAAGGCAATTATAAATAAGGAACCAAATAATTTTTTCACGTTTATTTTATTTTAATAATTAGGACATCAGAAAAACCTTTATTTTCTTCAATATCTCCATTAGAACTACTGCTCTCTCCAACGGCAATTATTTCCAAGTTATTTAATTCTACAGCATCGTAAAAAAAATCTATTTCTGTTCCTCCGACTGTTTTTTGCCAAAGGATATTACCATTGGCATCCGTTTTTAAAACCCAAGCATCATTTTGCCCTTGATTAGTATAACCGCCATCTGAACTCCTTGAACTTCCAGAAATAACAAATCCATTATCTTGAGATTTTGAAACTGATCGTGCAACATCAAAACCAGTTGCACCTATTGTTTTTTCCCAAAGAAGGTTTCCTTCAGGAGATATTTTTAGCATCCATAAATCTGCAGCTCCATTGTTATTAGAAACATTTACATTTGAACTTCTTGTGTCACCAACAATTATAAAATTACCATCAGTTGTTGACGTAATTGCTCTTGCTTCATCGATTTCTGTTCCCCCAAAAGATTTTTCCCAAAGGAGTGTTCCTGATGAAGAAATTTTGAGCACCCAAAAGTCATAAGAACCTTTGTTGTCGGAAATATCTACATCGTTGCTATCTGAGGATCCAACTATAATAAAACCGTTATCAGCTGTTTTTTCTACTCCAAAAGCAGTATCTGTGAAAGAGCCTCCAAAATATTTGCTCCACTCAAAATTACCAACAGCACTTAACTTAACTGCCCAAACATCTCCACCAGCATGACGTTGTGAAGTTCGTGAATTTCCTTCTCCGCCAGATGCGGTAACATCTATAACTCCTGTTAGTAGATATCCGTTATCATTGGTTTGAATGAGTGAAGTACCGTAATCTGAACCAGAAAAGCCAAAAGATTTTTGCCAAGTTAAAGTACCAGTTCTTGTTAATTTAGCAATCCAAAAATCTTTAGAGCCGTTATTTTGAATAACATCTCCATTGCTACTTTGTGTGAATCCTAAAATAGCAAAACCACCATCTGCTGTTTGGATAATATCATTTCCTCTATCATCTTCTGTTCCTCCAAAAGTTTTACTCCATAAAAGGGAATTATTTGCTGTAAATTTCATTACCCAGAAATCAAAACTTTCATTGGTTTTGTCTTTAAGATCTCCGTTGTTACTTTGAGAATGTCCTAAAACAGCATAACCTCCATCTATAGTTTTTACAACAGATTGAGCTACATCATTTTTGGAGCCTCCATAAGTTTTTACAGCATCTAATTCTCCTATTATAATTATGGGTTGAGAAGAGCTTACTTCATCTTTAGAACAATTAAACAGACAGAATAAACTAATTATAAAAACTGTTTTTTTCATTTTTAATAATGAATTTTAATTTTTTCTGATCACAAAAAGACCTTTATTAATATCGCTTATAATAATATTTCCACTAGGCAAATAAGGATATACGTTCCAAGCACCATTAAAAGTAGCATTATTGTTTTCTGGATATGTATCAAAAAAACCAATTTCACTCAGTGATTTGTTTTCAATATTTGAAATGTCAATCATCCTAACTCCAGCAGCATAGTTTGCTTGAAAATAGGTATTTCCATTTACATAGCCATTATGATCTATTGCAGGGGTATTTCCAATATAATCCATATGGTAAATTGGATTGTCTAAATCTGTGAAATCAAAAATTAGAGTTCTCGTATTTCCTCCAAATCGTATTTCATCTAATTCATCTCCTAAAATAAAATATCTTTGATCTTCTGTAAACCATCCTTGATGAACATATCCAATATTAGGATAGTCTATTGATGCTATTTTTATAGGGTTTTCTTTATTAGAAACATCTAAAATTACAACTTCATTTTGATTGCTTCCAATTAAAATTTCTTTGTTTGTATAGTCTGTATCTGGTCCTTTGTAGGTTATTACTTGTGCATCATGAGAATATCCATTATTTGAATATCCATCTGTAAATTGAGGGTTAAAAGGAATGTTTATATCTATAAAATGAGGCCCACCATTAAAAGTCGATGATCCAACAACATATGCAAAACCACTATCTTCATTAATTACAATATTATGTGCATTTGTAAATTTTGTATAATGAACATCTGCATCAAATTCTACTGGAGGATCAACAACATTTCTTAATTTGGTTAGGTTAAATATTTGCATTCCATGTTCTTCTGCTTCACTAACAATGTAAGCAAACGAATTATACACTTTTACATCTCTCCAGGGGCTACTAACTGTTTGAGTTTTTAATCTACCAAGTATTATGGCATTTGCGGGGTCTGTAATATCTATAAAAGTTGTTCCTTGGTTGGTACACATTAAGGCATATTCTTTTTGTGTTTCTGGATCTACCCAGCCCCAAGAATCATTTCCTTTTGTATCAACATCACCAAGATCTTCTAAAGAAATGTATGTAAGTAAATCGTAGTTTTTACATGGATACTCACCTGCTAATCCATTTTCGCATTTAGCAATAGGCTTAATAATAATTTGCTTATCAGACTCAAAAACATCTTTTTTACTACAGCTAAGAAATAGTGTGCTCATTATTAATAGTATCAATGAATTTTTAATCATCAGTTATTGTTTTATAGATTATTTGACTACTATTTTTTTAGTAATTGTTGAATTTATTTTTATGATGTAAATTCCTTTTTTAAAACTACTTGTAGTTAAAACGTACCGGGCTTGATTAATATTGTTTTTTTCAAAGATTTTCTGGCCTAAAACAGTATAAACTTTAATGCTTTTTATAGTTTCATTGTTTAAAAAACGAATATTGGTTTCGGTAGTCATTGGATTTGGAGAAATAGAAACGTTCTTTTCTAAAGTTTCGTCACCTATCGATAAAGTTCCGCTTTTTCTAATAATTAACAAACCTCGTTCTATGTCGTTTATAATAAGGTTATCACTAGAGAAATAAGGATAAATACTCCATGCTCCGTTAAATGCTGTTCCATTATTCGCAGGATATGTATCAAAATATCCGGTTTCTGTCATTGAAGTAGTATTATTTCCAGAACCAATATTCGTAATATCTAATACTCTTATTCCTGCTCTGTAACTTGCCATAAAAAATTCATCTCCCTTAACATATCCATTATGATCGATTGCACTAGATGGGCCAGAATATGTTGAAGATAATATTGGGTTTTCTAGGTCATTAAAGTCGAACACTAAAGTCCTAGTATTCATTCCAAAGTTTTGTTCATCAGTTTCATCACCTAAAATAAAATAACGCTGGTCTTCTGTGAACCAACCTTGATGCGTATATCCTAATTGGGTATAATTTATAGACGAAATTTTTTCTATATTATTTTTGTCTGTAACATCTAAAATTACAACTTTGGTTTCATTACTTCCAATCAGTATTTCTTTATCCGTATATCTTGTATCAGGTCCTTTGTAAGTTACTACTTGTGCATCATGTGTGGTGCCTTCATCATTAAAATTTCCTAGATTTATCGGGTTTATTGGGTCAGAAATATCAACAAAATGAATCCCTCTCCCAGTATTTTTACAATCTACTAAATATGCAATTCCATTGGTTTCGTTAATTACAATATTATGGCAACTACTTACATCACTATACAATTTATCTGCAACAAATGTTTGTGGAGTTGTGATTCCTCTCAACTTTGTAAGGTCGAAAACTTGCATTCCATGAGCACCAACATTATCTGCTACAATAAAAGCATGATTGTTGTAAATTTTTACGTCTCTCCAAAAACTATTTCCAGCACTAGAATCTAATCTTCCAAGAAAAAGAGGGTTTAAAGGGTCTGAAATATCAACAAAAGCTGTGCTGTTTGTCATCGCTGCAATTGCGTATTCTTTATTTGTTGTAGTGTCTGTCCAGCCCCAAATATCACTTCCTTCAGGGGTACCATCTGTATTCGCTAAAATAGAAACAGGTATGTGAGCCATTAAATCATACCCATTGCAGGGGTATTCCCCTGCCATTCCGTTATTACAGGGTGTTTGAGCAAAGTACGTTGATGATATTATTAGAAAGAAATAAAATATTTTTTTGACCATATTTTTTAAAAAAAATCAGTTCAAAAATAGTGATTTTAGATGCAACGTATTGTTAAAGAAATACGATATGTTTAATTTTTAACGTATTCAATAGATTACTAGAGTATAACTTTTTATTTTTGCAACATGTTAGAAGATAAAAATCAAAATAAAACATCCTTGGCTGAACTTGGTGAGTTTGGCTTAATTAACCATATTACCAAATATTTTAAAACACAAAATTCATCAACAATTAAGTCTATAGGAGATGATGCTGCTGTTATTTCAAATTCAGAAAAACAAACCTTAGTTTCTACTGATTTGTTAATAGAGGGTGTTCATTTTGACTTAAGCTATATGCCGCTAAAACACTTGGGCTATAAAGCGGTGATGGTAAACCTTTCAGATGTGTTTGCTATGAATGGGATTGCAGAACAAATTACGGTATCTATTGCAGTTTCTAATCGGTTTCCACTAGAAGCGATTGAAGAATTATATGCAGGAATTCAGTTGGCGTGCGACACTTATAAGATTGATTTAATAGGTGGAGATACTACTTCCTCTACAAAAGGAATTTTAATTTCTGTGACGGCCATTGGTGTTGCTAATAAAGAAGATATTGTTTACAGAAACGGTGCAAAAGAAACCGATTTAATTGTAGTGTCTGGCGATTTGGGTGCAGCATATTTAGGCTTACAGGTTTTGGAAAGAGAAAAACAAGTTTTTCAAGTAGACCCAAACAATCAACCAGATTTGGATGCGTATTCGTATTTAATTGAACGACAATTAAAACCAGAAGCACGTAAAGATATTTCTGGGTTGTTAAAAGAACTAGAAGTGAAACCAACATCTATGATTGATATATCTGACGGGCTTTCTTCAGAAATCATGCACATATGTTCTCAATCTAAAGTTGGATGTAAAATTTATGAAGATAAATTGCCTCTAGACCCACAAGTAATTTCTGCATGTGAAGAATTTGAACTGGATTCTACAATGGTTGCATTAAGTGGAGGTGAAGATTATGAACTGCTATTTACAGTAGCAATTTCAGATTTTGATAAAATTAAAGGAAACCCTAATTTTTCTGTTATAGGACATATAACTCCAGAAAACCAAGGATTAAATCTAGTAACTAGAGCAAGCCAAGAAATCGAGTTGAAAGCGCAAGGGTGGAATTCGTTGAAAGGGGATTAATTTTCCTTTAAAAGAGACTCACGACTCACTTTATATTTCACACACTATTTTAAAAGATAAAAACCAACTCAAAAGAGTTGGTTTTTTATAAATTATAATTTTATAATCATTTATAAATCAAACTTAATTCCTTGCGCTAAGGGCAATTCATCAGAATAATTTACAGTATTTGTTTGTCTTCTCATATATACTTTCCATGCATCAGAGCCAGATTCTCTACCTCCACCAGTTTCTTTTTCACCTCCAAAAGCACCACCAATTTCAGCACCAGAAGTTCCAATGTTTACATTTGCAATTCCACAATCAGATCCAGCATAGGATAAGAACTTTTCAGCTTCTTTCATTTCATTGGTCATAATTGCAGAAGACAAACCTTGCGCAACACCATTTTGTTGGTTAATTGCATTTTCTACTTCACCAGCATATTTTATCAAATATAAAATTGGAGCAAATGTTTCATGTTGTACAATTTCAAAATGGTTTTCAGCCTCAATAATAGCCGGCTTAACGTAACACCCAGACTCATAGCCTTCTCCTTTTAAAACGCCTCCTTCAACCAATACATTTCCTCCTTCAGCTTTTGCTTTTTCAATGGCAGCTAAATAGGTGTTTACAGCATCGTGATCAATTAATGGACCAACATGGTTGTTCTCATCTAAAGGATTCCCTATTTTAATTTGTTTGTAAGCGCCAACAATAGCATCTCTTACTTTATCATACACAGATTCGTGAATAATTAATCTTCTTGTAGAGGTACATCGTTGTCCACAGGTTCCAACAGCGCCAAATACAGCACCAGGAACTACTACTTTTAAATCTGCTGTTGGTGTAATAATAATTGCATTATTACCGCCTAATTCCAATAAAGATTTTCCGAAACGTTGGGCAACAGTTGCGCCAACAATTCTTCCCATTCTTGTAGATCCAGTAGCAGAAACTAGATGGAATTCTAGTATCTGTAGTCATCATTTCACCCACTTTATAATCTCCGTTAATGATGCAAGAGATTCCTTCTGGTAAATTATTATCTTTTAAAACGTCAGCTATAATATTTTGACAAGCCACAGAACATAAAGGTGCTTTTTCTGAACCTTTCCATACACAGACATCACCACAAATCCATGCCAAAGCTGTATTCCAAGCCCAAACTGCAACCGGAAAGTTAAATGCGGAAATAATACCAACAACCCCAATTGGGTGCCACTGCTCTCTCATTACATGACCTGGACGTTCAGAAGGAATTGTTTGTCCGTTTAATTGTCTTGATAATCCAACTGCAAAATCGCAGATGTCAATCATTTCTTGTACTTCGCCCAAACCTTCTTGGTAACTTTTTCCCATTTCATAGGAAACTAGTTTACCAAGTGCCTCTTTCTTTTCTCTTAATTTATTACCAAACTGACGCACAATTTCTCCTCTTTGTGGCGCTGGCATATCTCTAAAACTTAAGAAAGCTTTCGTGGCAGTTTCCATCACTTTGTCGTAATCTGCTCTTGTAGTCGTTTTTACCTTTCCAATTAGTTTCCCATCTACAGGAGAGTAACTTTCGATAATTTCTCCGTTAGAAAAGTTATTTGAACCCGTCGAGGTTCCATTATTTATATCTTTAACTCCTAAATGAGCTAAAGCTTCTTTGATACCAAAATCTGCCATTTTGCTTTTAAATTTAAGTTGTTTAAATTGAACCACGAAATTACAAATAATTTCACACATTAATATATTAAACAAAAACAATAGTAATTGTTTAAAATCAAACACACAAATATGAAAAAACTATTTTTTTTACTTTCTTTTTTTACAATTTTCTTTAGCTGTAATACAACAACGAATAAGAGCATAAAAAATGAAGAGAATACGATAAAAAATGAATTTGCAATAATAATTCATGGAGGTGCGGGAACGATTCTTAAAAAGAATATGACCCCTGAAAAAGAACATGCTTACATGGCAAAGTTAGAAGAAGCAGTTAGGGTGGGTCATGCTATTTTAAAAGCTGGAGGAACCAGTAGAAATGCAGTAATGAAAACCATACAAGTAATGGAGGAATCACCATTATTTAATGCGGGAAAAGGCGCCGTTTTTACACATGAGGGAACCAATGAATTAGATGCTTCTTTTATGGATGGGAAAACATTAAATGCGGGAGCTGTTGCTGGTGTAACAAGTGTAAAAAGCCCTATAGAATTAGCAATGAAAGTGATGACAGATTCAGATCATGTGATGCTCTCTGGAAAAGGAGCAGCAATATTTGCAAAAGAAAAAGGATTGGAAATTGTAGACCCTAGTTATTTTTATACTGAACGACGTTTTAAATCGCTTCAAAGAATAAAAGACAAAGCAAACACCGAATTAGATCACGATGATAAAAAAGCAGCTTTTTATGATGCAGATATTAAAAACTCAAAATTCGGAACGGTGGGTTGCGTTGCTTTAGACAAAGATGGAAATATTGCAGCGGGAACATCAACCGGAGGAATGACCAATAAACGCTGGGGAAGAATTGGAGACGCACCAATTATTGGTTCTGGAACCTATGCAAATAATTTAACTTGTGGAGTCTCATCTACGGGTTGGGGAGAATATTTTATAAGAGGACAAGTTGCTTATGATATTTCTGCGCAAATGGAATATCAAAACAAATCTTTAAAACAAGCGACCTCAGACGTAATTCAGAATAAGTTAACAAAACTTGGTGGAACTGGAGGTGTTGTTGCTTTAGACAAAAGTGGAAATATGTCCTTTGAGTTTAATACTGCAGGAATGTACAGAGCCTCTATGAATGATACCGGCAAATTAGTTGTGAAGATTTATAAAAAATAATCCAACTGGACTTTTTGAAATAGTCTCTAGTTTAAATTAGTCACTATTTTTTTTAATTAATACCATGTTTAAAATTGGTATGTAATCCCCGAATAAACACCTATAAAATAAGGTTTAAACCCATTAGAGTCTTTGCTAAATGTATTCAGTTGAGTTTTAAACATCGGGTTTAAATTTAAGGACCAATTTTTATCAAACCCATACTTAAAATCTAATCCAAAATTTCCACTAAAATTAATATTGTTTAAATTGGTTGCTTCTCCAGATCTTGATAAAGAATCTGCATTTAAACGAATTGTATTTTTATTCAAAAAAAGTGAGCTAAAACCAGCGATTAGTTCTGTTTTCAACTTTTTAACTTCTAACAAGTTGTATTTTATTTCAATAGGGATTTCTATATAACCATACTTTTGGTCTAAATTACCGTCAATAGTTACTGCATTCAAAGAAAGCGATTCTGCATTAAGGTTTTCAACAGAGGCATCTTGTAATTTAAAACGATCTCCAGAATTAAAAGCGATACTTGTGTTGTTTGATTTTGATGAAACTACAGATATTTGACTGTTCGAAAAACTAATTTCTTGGATATGAACTCCAGACCGAATCGACCACTTATTATTTACTTTATAACCAACCTGTATTCCATAAGAGTATGAGTTATTTCCACTTGTGGTGTTTGACAAGTTAGCATCTATTGGAGAGGTTTTAGAAAATGAATTAGAACTTAAAATAGCCACTATTGGGGTGATTGACCATGGTTTAATTGTATTTGTTTTTTCGTCCTTTTCAGCATCATTAACTGCGGTAAGAATATCTTTTTTAGATGTTTCGTTTTTAAATAAAGCATCTGATTTTTTATCAATATTAACAGCCTCTTTTAAAGGAATAAATTTTTTTGTTTCCCTGCTCTCTAAAATGTTTTCTTTTGCTATTATTGTGTTACTTTTAAGAGAGTCTGTTTCATTTTTTAGTTTGTTATCAGTTAAAAAAATCTTTTCCATAGCTTTTTTACTAACTAAACCTTCTGTTTCTTTTTTAATCGGATTATTAGTTTCTTTTGCAACTAATAATGGTAATTTTTCATCTTTTTTTACTTTCTTTTTTAGAATAAACTTTTTACTTTTTTTACTTTCATCAACCAGTAAAGTTTTCTCATTTTCTCTATTAAAAATAGGATTACTTTCTTTTTTTATTAGGTTATTATTTTCTGTATTTGTGTCTGGTGCAGCAATAATAACGGGTTGCTTTTTTGGACTATTAGAATCATTAAAAAAAGGAAATAATAAAAACCCAAGAACTAGAATAGCGGCAACTCCTCCAGAATACCACCACATTGGCAAAACTCTACGTTTTTTGTTTTTAAGTTTAGACTCAATGGTATTCCAAACTTCTTTATGTGGAGTTGCCTCCAAATTTTTAAGTTTCTCTTGAAATAGAGAGTCTATTTTTTTATCTTCCATCAGTTTTCCTTTTGTTCTTGTAGTTGATGAGTTTCTATTTGTTTCTTTAATATTTTTCTTGCCCTAGACAAATTAGATTTAGATGTACCTTCAGAAATTTTTAACATTTCAGAAATCTCTTTGTGAGCGTAATTGTCTAAAACATATAGATTAAAAATTAAACGATACCTGTCAGGTAATTTTTGAATTAAACGTAATAAAAAATCTACATTTAAATTTTCATTTTCAATAGTGGTTTCCTCTATATCTTCGTTATCAGAAATTTCTTTAATACTTTCTAAAGGATTCTTTACTCTATATTTTTGAAGCGCTGTATTAATGGTTATTCGTTTTAACCAACCCTCAAAAGAACCTTTCTTCTTATACTGGTTTATTTTATCAAAAATGATTAAAAAACTATCTTGTAAAGTATCTTCTGCATCTTGGTAATTTCGAGAATATTTTAAACAAACAGCAAAAAGCTTATCAGAAAATAATTGATAAACTTGAGACTGGGCTGCTAACTTTTGTTTGCAGCATTCTTGTATGAGTTCCTCTAAATTGATGGTACTAATTTACAGGAATTACAACTTCTTCAAAAATATCTTCACCGTTACTATCTTCACCTTTCCAAAATTTAAAAATATAATCTTCTCTTTGCGATACTCTTACAGGAAATTCATACTCTTCTTCAACAAGTGCTTCGGTACAAGCTGCATCTAATATAACTAATGCTGTTACGGCTACAACTCTTGTGGTATCTTGATACTCGTAATACAGTCGATCAAAAGAATAGCAACCATTTGGCAATGTGTATTTTATTTTAATGGTATCAATTTCTCCAAAAGTAAAACTTGTGGGTGTTTCTGCGCTGTCAATTGGTAAAAACTCGTATTTCAAGGTAGGTTCATCGTTGCTTAGGCAAGAATAAAAAACAAAAACGCTTAAAAATAATAGAATAATTTTTTTCATAATATATTTAGTTTAAAGATTAATATTTTAAAGAGGGAATAATGTATAGTCATTCAGTAATAAAGAGGAGTTGAAAAAGCTAAAGAGCCCCCATGCTCATTTAAATTCCATTCCTCCTCTATTCTTTTAATTTACAAACTGTATTTTAATCTGATAAAATAATTATTTATAAGTGTTTTCCCCTTTTTTAGAGCGATAAATTACTTTTTATGCGCCAAAATTTTAGTCACAAATAAGTGATTCAAATTCAATGGATTTTTTTCATAAACTCTACAATATACTTACAAGATGTAAAAACTTTAAAAAGGTTGCGTCGAATAATGTTACTTTTGTAAGAACATATGCAAAAAGCTATTTTTAACATACAAACCGAGCAAGAATTTAACAAGATTGCTCTTGAAGTTTTTAAACACCAGTTTACAAACAATAAAGTATATCGTTCATTTTGCGATTTATTATATGTGCATCCTTCTGATGTGAAGACTGTTGAGCAAATTCCATTTTTACCAATACAGTTTTTTAAAACGCATCGTATTTTATCAGGAAATAAAAATCCGGTAATAACCTTTGAGAGCTCTGGCACAACTGGGAGTATTACAAGCAAACATTTAGTTATAGATATATCTGTTTACAAAGAAAGTTACTTGAAAGGATTTACACACTTTTATGGAAATATAGAAGAATATGTAGTTTTAGCTTTATTGCCTAATTATCTAGAACGAAAAGGATCTTCTTTGGTTTTTATGGTTGATGATTTAATTTCTAAATCTAAAAACCAAGAAAGTGGATTTTATCTCCATAATTTAGAAGAATTAGCCCAAAAGCTAATTAAATTAGATAAAAACGGACAAAAAACACTGTTAATTGGTGTTTCTTTTGCATTGTTAGATTTGATTGAAATGCAACAATTCAAGTTAAAAAACACCATTATAATGGAAACTGGTGGAATGAAAGGGAAAAGAAAAGAAATGGTAAGAGAAGAGTTGCATACTGTTTTACAAAGGGGATTTGGAGTTCCTGAAATTCATTCAGAATTCGGAATGACTGAATTGTTAAGTCAAGGCTATTCAAGTGGAAAAGGAATCTTTAAAACACCATTTTGGATGAAAGTTTTAACAAGAGATACAGAAGATTCATTAACCATTAATCCGTCAGGAAAAAACGGGGGAATTAATGTAATTGATTTAGCAAACTATAATTCTTGTTCTTTTATTGCAACGCAAGATCTAGGAAAAGTGCATGATAATCAAACTTTCGAAATTATTGGTCGTTTTGATAATTCCGATATTAGAGGCTGTAATTTAATGGTATTATAGTATACTCTAATCAAAGCATGCTTATTTGTAACCAATATTTTGCTATTCTATGTAATTTTTTAAATACTTTTTCGACTATCACAAAAATTAACAAAATGAAACAAATAATAGCACTACTTTTTTTAATGTTCCCTGCTGTTTTATCTGCACAACAAATAGACTATAATACAAATAAAGGCTATGTTGCTGAAGGTTATGATGTTGTTTCTTACTTTAAAGAAAAAAAACCAGTAGTTGGAAAAAATAAATTTATGATTAGGTATGATGGTGTAAAATTCAAGTTCTCTTCAGAGATAAATTTAAAAATATTTAAGGAAAACCCAAAAAAGTATATTCCGCAATATGGTGGATATTGTGCATATGCAGTAGCAGAGAAAAAGATTAAAATGTACATAGATGCAGAAGAATATGAAATAAGAGATGATAAATTATATTTGTTTTATAGCTCTTGGATTTCCAGTAAACTAACAGATTGGAAAGAAGGGGATACTAAAAAGTTTCAAGCAAAAGCAGATAGAAATTGGAAAGATTTAAAATATAAGAATAACAGATAATGAAGAAGATTACAACACTATTTTTACTACTATCATTTACTGCTTTTTGTCAGAATGAAAATTATAACACTAAGAAGGAATTTGTAGCAGAAGGCTACGATGTAGTTTCTTATTTTAAAAATAAGGTAGAAGAAGGAACTAAAAAATTTATTTCAGAATTTGATGGTGTCAAGTTTAAGTTTTCTTCGAAAGAAAATTTAGAAACATTTGAAAAATCACCAAAAACGTATGCTCCTCAATATGGTGGATATTGCGCATATGCAATTGGAGTTAAAGGGGAAAAAGTTTCTATCAACCCAAAAACTTTTGAAATTAGAGACGGAAAACTGTATTTATTTTATAATTCTTGGGGGACAAATACTTTAGCTCTTTGGAATAAAGAAGGAGCAGAAAAATTGCAAAAGCAAGCAGATGATAATTGGGAAAACATTACGAGATAGCTCGATGAATCCTATTATAAAAACAAAGAAGAGCTGAATTTATTCAGCTCTTCTTTGTTTTTAGTTTTTTTGTAAACTAGTCAACTTTTAACAAAAAATACGTCTTTTTACCACGTTGTAATAACACATATTTATCGGCAATTAAATCTTTTGAAGTAATAAGGAAATCTTCTTTTACTTTTTCTTTATTTACAGATACAGCATTTTCTTTTAATGCTCTTCGTGCATCTCCATTAGATTTTAAAAAGTTGGTTTTTGCAGCTAAAGCTCCAATCATATCCAGTCCGGTTGTAATGTCTTCTTTAGATACGTTGGCTTGCGGAACGCCATCAAAAACATCTAGAAAAGTTTGCTCGTCTAAAGATTTTAAATCTCTAGATGTCGATTTTCCAAACAAAATAGTAGAGGCTGCAACTGCTTTTTTATATTCATCTTTTCCATGAACTAAAATACTTACTTCTTCTCCTAATCGTTTTTGTAAAACTCTAACATGTGGCGCTTCTTTATGTTCTTCAATTAAGGCCTCAATAGTTTCTTGATCTAAAAATGTAAATATTTTAATATACTTTTCTGCATCATCATCTGAAGTATTCAACCAATATTGATAGAATTTATACGCAGAAGTTCTTTTTGCGTCTAACCAAACATTTCCACCTTCAGATTTCCCGAATTTAGAGCCATCAGATTTTGTGATTAACGGACAAGTAATTGCATAACCTTTTCCACCACCAATTCTTCTAATTAATTCTGTTCCAGTGGTAATATTACCCCATTGGTCTGAACCACCCATTTGAATCGTAGTCGCATTTTCTCTAAACAAATGAAGAAAATCATAGCCTTGAACCATCTGATAGGTAAACTCTGTAAAAGACATTCCGTCTTTAGATTCTGCGCTAATTCTATTTTTTACAGAATCTTTAGCCATCATATAGTTTACTGTAATGTGTTTCCCAACATCTCTAATAAATTCTAAAAACGAAAGGTTTTTCATCCAATCATAATTATTTACTAGAATTGCAGCATTTTTTTCATCACTAGTAAAATCTAAAAAATGTCCCAATTGTGCTTTTACACATTCTTGATTATGACGCAATGTTTTTTCATCTAGTAAATTACGTTCAGCAGATTTTCCTGAAGGATCACCAATCATACCTGTTGCACCACCCACCAAAGCAATTGGTCTGTGTCCGCATCTTTGATAATGAGCCAATAACATTATGGGTACTAGATTGCCAATATGTAACGAATCTGCAGTGGGATCAAACCCAACATAGGCACTTCGCATTTCTGAAAGTAAATGTTCTTGAGTTCCTGGCATGCTATCGTGAAGCATTCCTCTCCATTGTAATTCTTTAATAAAATTTTTCATCGTCCTAAATTAATCAGTGCGCAAAGATACATTTATCGTTTAAAAAATTCTATTTTCGTTATATGATTTTAGTTACTGGCGGGACAGGTTTAGTAGGGGCTCACTTATTGTATCATTTAACGTTAAATGAGGATAAAATTCGCGCTATTTATAGAACTACCAGTAAGCTTGAAAAAGTAAAAGAAGTTTTTTCTTTATACACAGACAAAGCCCAGGAATATTTTTCTAAAATTGAGTGGGTTCAAGCTGATATTACTGATGTTCCCTCTATGATTCCTGCTTTTTTAGGTGTTAATAAAGTATATCATTGTGCAGCTTTGGTTTCTTTTAATCCGAAGGATTATAGAAAAATGAGGAAAGTAAATATTCATGGAACTGCAATTATTGTAAATCTTTCTGTGGATGCAAAAGTTGATAAATTGATTTTTGTGGGTTCAATTGCAGCAGTTGGTAATTCTTTGCATGGAGAAGTAATTACAGAAGAAAACGAATGGAATGATCAAGCCAACAATAGCGGTTATGCAATTACAAAATTTGGTGCAGAAATGGAAGCTTGGCGAGCTAGTCAAGAAGGAATTGATGTTGTTATTGTTAATCCAGGAGTTATTTTAGGAAGCGGTTTTTGGAGATCTGGTTCAGGAAAATTATTTACTCAAATGTATAACGGATTTAGATATTATACAGAGGGAGTTACCGGTTTTGTAGGTGTAATAGATGTTGTAAAAATAATGATCTTGTTGATGAATTCTTCTATTAAAAACGAACGATTTATACTTGTTTCAGAAAATAAATCATTCAAAGAAATTTTCTATTCTATCGCAAAGGGTTTTGGTAAAAAACAACCAACAAAAAAAGTAAAACCTTGGCAAACTGCTATTTTTTGGAGGCTAAGTTGGGTTTTGTCAAAAATCACACAAAAAGAACCATTATTAACAAAAAATTCTGCAAAATCTGCGCACAATACCTCTGAATATTCCTCAGAAAAAATTCAGAAAATGTTAAGATATAAATTTAAAAAAATAGATGAGGTCATTACAAATACCTGTAAAGAGTATAGGTAATTTATTTTTTCTTTAATTTCACAAGAGGACTTGGTCTTTTTGTTTTTTTCATTTTAGGCATTACTTTCGGTATTAGTTTTATAGAATCTTTTCTAATTGAATCCATCCTATTTTTTATTGTAGTTAGCTCTTCTTTTTGTTTTTCTAGTTTTTCTTTTACATCCTTAAAGATTTCTTGATATAAATCTATTTTAGTAACGTAATAAAAATTACTATTCTTAAAACGAACACTATCAATTTTATATTTATCATACACAAAAGGCATATAATTTACTTTCTTTTCTAGATTGATATTTTTCACATTTTTTGCAGAAGAAGCAATCATCATTTCCTGAATTAAAAGACTCATTGTGTCTTTTGGAATTAAATCTTTTGGCTCTTTAAAAATTGTATTACTAGTACAAGAAACTAGAAAAATAAAAAGAAATATGGAACTTATTTTTTTCATATTATCTATTAAATGTAATACGCTTCCCTTTAATTTCATCATTAAAAACTCCATTATTATAGATTAACTTCCCATTAACAAAAGTATGAGTAATTGTTGATGAAAATTTAGTTCCCTCAAACGGAGACCAACCACACTTATATAAAATATTCTTTTTAGACACTGTTTGTGGTTTGTTTACATCAACCAAAACTAAATCAGCAAAAAAACCTTTTTTTATAAACCCACGTTTTTTAATTTGAAATAATTTTGCAGGATTGTGAGACGTCTTTTCTACAGCTTTTTCAATAGAAATTACACCTTGTTTTACTTTCTCAAAAAGTGCAATGATTGCATGCTGAACCAAAGGACCTCCACTGGGTGCTTTTATATAGTTATTGTTTTTTTCTTCTAGTGTATGCGGAGCATGATCTGTAGCAATAACATCTATTCTGTCATCTAATAAGGCTTCCCACAAACCTTGCTTATCTTTTTCTGTTTTTACTGCAGGATTCCATTTTATATGTGTTCCTTTTTCAGCATAATCTTTATCAGAAAACCATAGATGATGAATACAAACTTCGGCAGTAATTTGTTTTTTTTCTAAAGGAATATCATTTCTAAACAAATGTGTTTCTTTTTCTGTAGACAAATGAAAAATATGCAATCTAGCTCCTGTCTTTTTTGCCAATTCAATTGCTTTAGAAGATGATAAATAGCAGGCTTCTTCGCTTCTAATTATTGGATGATATTTTATAGGAATATCGTCACCAAATTCAGATGTAAACTTTTCTGTGTTTTTTCTAATTGTTGCCTCATCCTCGCAGTGAACAGAAATGAGCATTTTTGTTGATGAGAAAATTTTTTCTAACACATCTTCATTGTCCACTAGCATATTACCAGTAGAAGAACCTAAAAACAGTTTAATCCCCGCTACTTTTTGTGGGTCTGTTTTTAACAATTCTTCTAAATTATCATTTGTTCCACCAAACATAAAGGAATAATTTGCATAAGACGTTTTAGCAGCAATTTCAAATTTATCTTCCAATAATTCTTGAGTTACCGCTTGTGGAACGGTATTAGGCATCTCTATAAATGTGGTAATACCACCAGCAATAGCTGCTCTACTTTCAGTTTCAATATTTGCTTTGTGAGTTAAACCAGGTTCTCTAAAATGAACTTGATCATCAATCATTCCAGGGATTAAATAGCTGCCATTCGCGTCTATTATTTCGGTGCCTTCAGCAGCTTTTATATCTGATGATACTTCTTTTATAATTTCATTTTCAATAAGAACATCCCCTTTAAAAGTTCTATTCTCATTTACTATAACTGCATTTTTTATTAAAATTGATTGTGCCATTTCTAAATTAAATTTCCATTCTCATATTAATCATACTTTTATTAAACCCAAACCGCTCATAAGATTTTATTGCTGATGTATTATTGTGGTATACATCCAATCTTAATTCGTTTAAACCTCTCTTTTTAGCCCAATGTTTTAAAGATTCTAAGATGATAGTACTTATTCTCTTTCCTCTGAACTCTGGTTTTACATAAATAAAACCAACATAACCATTTTTTTTGTTTTTATGATATTCACTAGATTTTTCAATTCGGACATATCCAGAACCGATAATTTCATTATTAGAAACAGCAACGAGTAAATTTACATTTTCTGCTGTTATCAATTCTTCAATATTATAATAATAAATTCGACCAGCTTTTAAAAAAGGATCTAAGGGTCTTTCAACTTTTATAATACCTTGCTCAAATTCTTGTAAGGCTTTTAAATCATCAATTTTTGCAGGTCTTGTAGAAATCGCAGCCATAATAATTTATTTTGGTAAACCTTTTAATCTCATTTTTATAACCCCAAATAAAGCTTCTGAAATAATTCCTTCACTCATTTTAGATTCTCCTAATGTTCTATCTGTAAATATTATAGAAATTTCTTTAATATTAAATTTATGTTTCCAGGCCTTAAATTTCATTTCAATTTGAAAAGCATAGCCAATAAATTTTATTTTATCTAAATTTATAGTTTCTAATACTTTACGTTTATAGCAAATAAAACCTGCAGTAGTATCAAAAACAGGAATTCGAGTAATAAATTTAACGTACTTTGATGCAAAATATGAGAGTAATAATCTCTTAATATCCCAATTAACAACATTTACTTTATTGTTTACATATCTGGAGCCAATAGAAACATCTGCGCCGCCAGTTTTACACGTTTTGTATAGATGATTTAAATCTTTCGGATTATGAGAAAAGTCGGCATCCATTTCTATAATGTAATCATAGTTGTTTTTAATAGCCCATTTAAAGCCATGAATATATGCAGATCCCAGTCCATTTTTATTTGGTCTTTTTTCTAAAAAAAGCCTGTTTGGAAATTCTGTGATAAGGCCTAATACAATTTCCGATGTTTTGTCTGGAGAATTATCATCAATAATTAAAATATTAAACTGCGTTTCTTGTTTAAAAGTGGCGCGAATAATAGCTTCAATGTTTTCTTTTTCGTTATAGGTTGGAATTATAACTAGCGCGTCTGACATAAATTAAATTTCATGTAGTAAGAAAGCAAATATACATTATTTAATTACTAATTTTGTGTTAATCTTACCATAGAAGAAACTGGAGGCAATAGAAAAAATAATACATCCTAATAATTGGATTACCATACTCTTGGTAATTTTATTAGCCTGTATTTTTATCTTAAAAGGATTAAATGCAAAAAAATTAAAAGGTATTTTTTTTGTTTTTTTTAATAAAAGTTTTATTGAAGATGAAGTGGAAGAGAGAGCTTCTTTTTTTAAAGGTTTTAATTTAATTTTAGTTTTCTTTCTGCTATTGCTTGTATCTCTATTAATATATCTTTTTTTAGTCAATTTATCTATAAGCAAAGAAATTGGCTTTCTCCTTTTTTGTGAGGTCTTTACAATAACAAGTATTTACTTTGTTTTAAAGTGGTTTATAGAGTATTTAATTTCACTTTTATTTTCAATTAGATCAGAAACTAGATTTTATTTAATCTCAAAAAGCACCTATCTGTATGCAATTACATTTGTGCTTTATATTGCTATTATTTTCTATATTTATACAAGTTTGAATATTGTTTTTTTAAGCTATTTTGCACTTAGCTTATTTTTTATACGATTTGCTTTTCAGGTATTCAATAACAAAAACCTTATTTTACCTAAGTTATTTTATTTTATATTGTATCTTTGCGCCTTCGAAATAGCACCGCTATTTGTATTATTTAAATTGATGCTTTAAATATAAAACGAATGCTCATGAAAGTGAAAACGATTTTAGTATCGCAACCAGCTCCCAAGACCGAAACTTCTCCTTATTTTGATTTATCTGATAAACAGAAAGTAAAGATAGATTTTAGATCTTTTATTCATGTAGAAGGTATTTCTGTTAAAGAAATAAGAGCAGAAAAAATAGACTTAAATGATTTTACAGCAATTATTTTAACAAGTAGAAATGCAGTAGATCATTTTTTTAGAGTTGCAGATGAGATGAGGTTTAAAGTGCCAGATTCTATGAAATATTTCTGTCAATCTGAAGCAGTTGCCTATTATCTCCAAAAATACGTGGTTTATAGAAAACGGAAAATTTATGTAGGTACTAGAACATTTCCTGACTTAACTAAATTAATCAAGAAGCATAAGGCTGAAAAGTTTTTATTACCTTCTTCAGATAAATTGAAACCATTAATTCCTTCAGAATTAAATAAGTTAGGTGTTGATTGGACACGTGCAGATTTATACAGAACAGTTGTTAGTGATTTGTCTGATTTAGAGAATGTTATATACGATGTATTAGTCTTTTTTAGCCCCTCAGGAATTGATTCTTTGTTTAAGAATTTTCCAGAATTCAAACAAAAAGAAACAAGAATAGCAGTGTTTGGTAATTCAACTGTTAGAGCTGCAACAGAAGCAGGTTTAAAGTGTAATATAACAGCTCCATCACCAGAAAATCCTTCAATGACAATGGCTTTAGATAAGTATATTAAAGAAGCTAATAAAAAATAACCTCCCCTGAACTTGTTTCAGGTCTAGAATAAACCAAAAACCAAACATTTCTGTTTGGTTTTTTTATTTTGTTTAATACTCAATGAAGATAATTCTATGAAATTGTTAAAATGACTACGCAAACAAAGTAGCAAAAGCTTCTTCTATTTTACCAACTAAAACAAGTTTTATAATATGGTTTTTGGAAGTAATTTTATTGTATTTAGATGCTACAAAGGTTTTGTAGCCGAGTTTTTCAGCTTCTAATATTCTTTGATCTATTTTAGAAACAGGTCTTATTTCTCCAGCCAAACCAACTTCCGCAGCAAAACATACATTTGGGTTTATTGCAATATCTTGATTAGAGGATAAAATAGCTGCAACAACCGCTAAATCTATTGCAGGATCATCAACATTAATTCCACCAGTAATATTTAAAAACACATCTTTTGCACCCAATTTAAAGCCTGCTCGCTTTTCTAAAACGGCTAAAATCATGTGTAAGCGTTTTAGATTATACCCTGTTGTAGAGCGTTGAGGTGTTCCATAAACCGCAGTTGAAACCAATGCTTGTACTTCAATCATTAGAGGTCTTATTCCTTCTAATGTAGATGCAATTGCTGTTCCGCTTAAATCGGCATCTTTTTTTGAAATAAGTATTTCTGATGGATTTGAGATTTCTCTTAATCCTGTTGAAAGCATTTCGTAAATTCCTAATTCTGATGTGGATCCGAATCTATTTTTTTGTGATCTTAAAATTCTATACGTATGATTTCTGTCGCCTTCAAATTGCAAAACAACATCTACCATATGTTCTAAAATCTTTGGACCTGCAATATGTCCCTCTTTGTTTATATGGCCAATTAATAAAACAGGAGTTGCTGTTTCTTTGGCATACTTTATTAATTCAGCAGCAGTTTCTCTAATTTGAGAAATACTTCCTGGAGAAGCTTCAATTGAGCTTGTGTGAAGTGTTTGAATAGAATCTATTACCAAAACTTCTGGTTCAACTTCTTCTATATTTTTAAAGATTTGTTGCGTATTTGTTTCTGTAAGAATCAAACAATTAGAATTACTCGCTTCTTGCAATCTTTCTGCACGCATTTTTATTTGAGACTGACTTTCTTCGCCAGAAACATACAATACTTTTTGTTTAATTTTTAAAGCGACCTGCAGTAACAAAGTTGATTTTCCGATTCCGGGTTCTCCGCCTAAAAGTATCACAGAACCTTTTACTAATCCGCCACCTAAAACCGTATCGAGCTCCTTGTTATTAGTAATAACTCGTTCTTCTGGATTTAGTTGAATTTCGTCAACACGTAAAGGTTTTAAAACCTGCTTTGCAGTTGTTGCTTGTTTCCAAGAACGTTTTTCTTCTTTCTGAATTACTTCTTCTACAATAGTATTCCATTCTTTACAAGCGCCACATTGTCCAACCCACTTTGCATGTTGAGTGCCACAATTTTGACAGAAAAAAGTTGTTTTGGTTTTAGCCATTGTTTTAAATTTTACAAAAAAAATAAAAGTAAAGAAAATTACTTGTTCTTGTTATATATAGGAAGTAATAAAAAGGCTAAACCACCAAAGATGATAATCATAGCGGTTTGGGCGGTCCACATTATCCAACCAAAAGCTGTAGCAGGTTCCTGAGCAACGCCAAATAAAGCCAAAGCACCAGCAACGGCAATAGGATATAACCCAATACCACCATTAGTGGCTGCGATAGAAAAACCTCCAGCAATAAAACCAATTAAAATTCCACCAAAAGGAACATGTAACCCTTCAATTGCGGGAATTGTTGCCCAAAACATAAAAATATACATCACCCAAATAAAAACGGTATGAAAAATGAAAGCCCATTTGTGCTTCATTTTAAAAACGCTAGTTGCTCCTTCAATTAACCCAGCGATAAAGTTTTTAATTTTTAAGCCAATTCCAGATTTTGCTTTTCTAACACGACTAGAAAATATAGAAAAAACGACAATCAAAATACCTAAAATAACTCCGATCTTTATTGGATTGAAATTTTTGATTAACAAATCGTAAATAAAATCAAATTGAACAAAAAGTGTGATTGCTATAATTATAAGCATCATTATTAAATCGGTAATTCTTTCAGCGACAATGGTTCCAAAACCTTTCTCGAAAGGAATGTTTTCATAATTGGTCATAACAGCAGCTCTAGAAACTTCACCTGCTCTTGGAACAGCATAGTTTACCAGATAAGCAACTAAAACTGCCATAACACTATTGCCGAAATTAGGTTTATATCCAATTGGCTCTAGTAAAAATTTCCAGCGATATGCTCTTGATAAGTGACTTAATAATCCAAAGAATAGTCCCAAGGCAATCCAAGAATAATTGGCTTCTTTAAAGTATTTAATTAGGGTATGTATAGATACACTTGATAAAGAATACCAAACTAAAAAACCACCCAATGCGAGGGGTAATACAATTTTTAAAACTTTTTTTAAATTCAATTTTATGTAAGTGTATTGTCAGTTTCGTTGGGGAAAACTAATTGAGGTTTAAACTTTTTAGCTTCTTCTAACTCCATAAAGGCGTAGACAATTAAAATTACAATATCTCCAACTGCAACTAAGCGAGAAGCTGCTCCATTCAAGATGATTTCTCCACTACCTTTTGCACCAGGAATCGCATAAGTTTCCAAACGATTTCCATTGTTATTATTTACAATCTGTACGCGTTCTCCCTCGATAATACCTGCAGCCACCATTAAATCTTCATCTATGGTAATGCTTCCTATATAATTTAAATCGGCACCCGTAACTTTTACTCGGTGGATTTTAGATTTTACTACTTGAACTAACATGCTACAAAAATAGTTGTTTTTTATGAATTTTTAAATAACAAACAATTGTATTAGTTGTGTTTGTTTGAGGTTTCTAAACGAAGATTATCAATTAAGCGAATTTTACCAGCAAAAACAGCTATAAAAGCACGGTATTTCTTATCTGAATTGATATTATTGGCTGTTTGTAGAGTTGCTTCATCTGCAATGGTAAAGTACTCTAGTTCTAACAAAGGATGTTTTTTGAATTGTTTTTTTACCCATTCAGTAGTTTCATCGATATTTTTTTCATCAAATTTTTTGTTTGCTTTTTTAAGAGTTTTGTAAATAAACGGACCCGCTTTTCTATGTTCTTTTGTTAAGCGAGCATTCCTAGAGCTCATGGCTAAACCATCTTTTTCTCTGTAAATATCACAACCCTTAACACTTACAGGTAGTTGATTTTTTTCTACCATTTTTTTAATGACTTGTAACTGCTGAAAGTCTTTTTTCCCAAAATAGGCAGTATCGGGCTCTATAATTTCAAAAAATGCTTTTATAATTGTTCCAACACCATCAAAATGACCGTCTCTAAATTTACCTTCCATTTCATGTTCTAATCCATCAAAATCAAAATGTTCAGAACTTACGTTTTCAGCATAAATTTCCTCAACAGAAGGTATAAAAACAACATCACAATTAACGGTTTTAAGTAAATTAAGATCACTTTCTATTGTCTTTGGGTATTTTACTAAATCTTCTAGATGATCAAATTGTGTTGGGTTTACAAATATGCTAACCACAGCGATGGTATTCTTTTTTTTAGCTTTTTTCACCAAAGATAAATGACCTTGATGTAAGGCCCCCATAGTTGGAACAAAACCAATAGTATTCATTTTAAGTTTACACTTTGACAAATAAGCTTTTAAATCTTGTTTTTTTTTGAAAACTTCCATTCTAAAAAAATATGCGATGTCTGCAAACTTACCATTTTAACACGATATTAGCATAATAATTTGTATTTTTGCGCTTCTTATAAAAGAGATTGATTTAATGAAGGACAAGAGAATATTATTTGTTTCATCGGAAGTGGTTCCATACTTGCCGGAAACAGAGCTATCGTTAACCGCTTTTCAAGCAGCAAAAAACGCACATTCTAAAGGAGTTCAAACTCGTATTTTTATGCCTAGATTTGGTGTAATTAATGAGCGAAGACATCAATTACATGAGGTAATTCGTTTGTCTGGAATGAACTTAATTATTAATGATATGGACATGCCACTTATTATAAAAGTAGCTTCTATACCTAAAGAAAGAATGCAGGTTTATTTTATTGACAACGAAGAGTACTTTAAGCGTAAAGCTGTTTTTACAGATGAAGATGATAAGCTTTTTGAGGATAATGATGAACGTGCAATTTTCTTTGCAAAAGGTGTAGTTGAAACTGTCAAAAAATTAAACTGGGCTCCAGATATTATTCATGTTCATGGCTGGCTAGCATCTTTATTGCCTCTTTATCTAAGAGAATTTTACAATGAAGAACCATTGTTTACAGAGAGTAAGATCGTAACTTCATTATACAATTCTGGATTTGACGGGACATTAAATTCAGAATTAGCCGATAAAATTAAATTTGATATGATTGCAGAAGATAAAATAGCAACGATCAAGACGCCCAACCATACTAACATTCTAAAAAGTGCCATCGAAAATTCTGATGCAATAATTAGAGGAAGCGAAGATCTTTCTGAAGAATTAGATTCTTTTATTACAGACAAAGGAATGCCGGTTTTAGAATTCCAATCAGAGAATTTAAAAGAAAATTATTTAAATTTTTATGCCGATTTATTAGAGGCTAACTAATTATTTCTACAAGTGAAAAATATCATAAAGAAAAGTTTTTATGTAGGTGTCTTATTGTTTATTTTTTCAGGAGTGATTTCTTGTGAAAAAGACTTTACAGACATTGGTACAAGTATTATAAACAATACTCAGTTTAATACAAAGGATACAATATTAGATATACTTATAACGAATTCACCAGTAGAAAGTGTGAGAGCAGACGGTATTAGTATAAAATTAGGACAATATATTCTAGGTGTTAATAATAGCACTGATTATGAAAAAATAGAAGCCTCAATCATTTCTCAAGTAGGTATAAGTTCTAATCTAAGCGTTACGAGATAAAACATACGGAGCAGACACAATTGTTGAAACAACAATTGATGCAGCCTTTATTAAGTTACCATATAATGCTACTTTGAAAGAGAATACAGTCGGTGGTGGGTTAGTCTATGAATTAGACTCAATTATTGGAAACAGAGATGCTTTTTTTACATTTAATGCATATCAATCGGATACATATTTAAGTGTTTTAAATCCTACAGACCCCACTCAAATTAATCAATATCAGTCGAACTATGTTTACTCTAAAATAGCACCAGAACTAAACAGTGTTCCAGACTATCAGTTTAAACCAAATGCAAATGATACTGCTTTTTACATAGCAAGAAGATTAAGTAGCAGTGCAATATATCGCTCGGATACTATTAAGTTAACAAATAGCAGACCCTTTGCAAAAATAGATTTAAATAAAACTAAAATAAAAGAACTTTTTTTAAACAAGTTTAAAGAGGATGAATTCAGTTCACAAGAAAACTTCAATAATTATTTTAGAGGATTAATTCTTGAGGCAAAAGGAGATGATGGATCATTAATCTCATTTGGTTTTCCAGAGACAATAACGGAGACATCTCCATCAATTGAAGTGTATTACACGAGTACAATTTTAAACTCATCAGGAGCAATTATAGACACAATAACTAAAAACAATTCTTTCCCTCTTAACGGAGTTGTGAATAGCATTTATAAAATGACCGATAAAGTTTATCCTGAAGATGGAAATATTAAAATTCAAGGAGCAGCAGGAAGTGAAGCTAAAATAGAAATATTAGCTGGAAACCAACTATCGGAGTTAAGAGAAAAAAATTGGTTAATTAATGATGCAGATTTAACACTTTATATTAACCAAGATTTAGATACTGCAGCGATACCTTACAGGCTTCACTTATATAAAAAAGGAGAAAATTCTAATCTACAACCTGTTTTAAGTCAAATTAAAGACAGCTATAGTGAGCAAGCTCTTTTTGGTGGTTTTGTAGCAAGAGAAAACAATAAAATAAACAGTTATACTTTTAGAATCACTGATTATATCTCCGATTTATTGAGTGGTGAAACAGATTATTCACCACCATTAAAATTAAAAGTCTTTAATAGTACAGATATACCAGTATCTGATAGTCTTTTTAGACCGTATAATTGGAATCCAAAAGCGATTACAATTTTGAATCACTCTTCAATAAACGGAACTAGAAAAGCTCGTTTAAAAATATCGTATTCAGAAAAAAAGGAATAAAAAAATCTTAAAAAAGAATTGTTATGTGTGGTATTGCAGGTTATATAGGTTATAGAGAAGCATATCCAATTGTCATTAACGGCCTTAAGAGGCTGGAGTACAGAGGTTATGATAGTGCAGGGATAATGATGTATGATGGGGAAGATGTCTGTCTTTCTAAGACAAAAGGGAAAGTATCAGATTTAGAAGTAATTACAGACAAAGATCCAAAAAGAAAAAAAGGAAATATAGGAATTGGTCATACGCGTTGGGCCACACATGGTGTTCCAAATGATATAAATTCCCATCCACATTCATCTGATTCGGGAGATTTAGTAATTGTGCATAACGGAATTATAGAAAATTACCACACATTAAAAAAAGAATTAATTTCTAGAGGATATTCCTTTAAAAGTGATACAGATACAGAAGTCTTAGTTAACTTAATTCAAGAAGTAAAGAATAAAGAGGGTTGTAAATTAGGGAAAGCTGTTCAACTGGCATTAACCAATGTAATTGGTGCTTATGCAATAGCTGTTTTTGATAAAACAAAACCAAATGAATTGGTAGTAGCTCGTCTTGGAAGCCCAATTGCAATTGGAGTAGGTAAAGACAGTAAGGAGTTTTTTATAGCTTCAGATGCATCCCCTTTTATAGAATATACAAAAGATGCCATTTATTTAGAAGACGAGGAGTTAGCAGTAATTAAAGTTGGTAAAGGAATAAAAGTCCGTAAAATCATGGATGATTCTCTGGTAGCTACAAATGTCCAAGAACTTCAAATGAGTCTTGATCAAATAGAAAAAGGTGGTTATGACCATTTTATGCTAAAAGAAATTCATGAACAACCTAAAGCCATTATAGATACCTACAGGGGAAGAATGTTAGCAGATAGAGGCATAATTAGAATGTCTGGTGTAGATGATAATATTTCTAGGTTCTTAAAAGCTGATAGAATAATAATTGTTGCTTGTGGTACTTCATGGCATGCAGGACTGGTTGGGGAATATCTTTTAGAAGATTTGGCAAGAATTCCTGTGGAAGTTGAGTATGCGTCAGAATTTAGATACAGAAATCCAATTATTACCTCTAAAGATGTGGTGATTGCTATTTCTCAATCAGGTGAAACAGCAGACACGCTTGCGGCTATTAAATTAGCAAAATCTAAAGGTGCTTTCGTTTTTGGAGTGTGTAATGTTGTGGGTTCCTCTATTGCTAGAGAAACACATGCAGGAGCATATACCCATGCTGGTCCAGAAATTGGAGTTGCATCAACAAAAGCATTTACAACACAGATTACAGTTATATCTTTAATTGCACTAAAATTAGCAAAAGAAAAGGGAACATTATCCAAATCTGCTTTTCAAAAGTACTTACAAACAATGCAATTAATTCCGAATCAAGTTGAAAAACTTTTGGAGATTGATGAGCATGTAAAGAGTATTGCTGCCGTTTATAAAGATGCTACAAATTGCTTATATTTAGGAAGAGGTTTTAACTTCCCAGTTGCTTTAGAAGGAGCTTTAAAGTTAAAAGAAATTTCTTACATCCATGCAGAAGGGTATCCTGCTGCAGAAATGAAGCATGGACCGATAGCTCTAATTGATGAAAATATGCCAATTTTTGTAATTGCCACTAACAAAGGGCACTATGAAAAGGTGGTAAGTAATATTCAAGAGATTAAATCTAGATCAGGTAAAATTATTGCTATAGTTACTAAAGGAGATACGCAGGTAAAAGAGATTGCAGATCATGTAATTGAAATTCCAGAAACAGAAGAAGCGTTTACTCCGCTTTTAACCACTATACCTTTCCAATTATTATCATATCATATTGCAGTGATGTTGGATAAAAATGTAGATCAACCAAGAAATTTAGCAAAATCCGTTACTGTAGAGTAATTATTTTCTAAAACACTTAAAACCAACTCTTTTAGAGTTGGTTTTTTTTTGACATCTGTAGTGTTTTTTCAATAAAATAGAATTTTCTTCCCAAAAAAAAGAAATTAATATTTCTAACAAATTATTTAATATTATCTTTAATAAAAAAAAGGTGCTATGATTCTATTGTCTTTAAATAAGCAAAATGCTTATTTAAAGATCTTTAAAAACAACTTACCTTGTACATTAAATTTTAAATTTTTTAATTTAAAATCTTACATGAATATTGAATCAAGTATTTGAAATTCAGAAGTAAAAATTGCATAATTACTAAAATATAGTTTGATAAATTATCTATTCTAAATGAACAGGTATTCTTTTGGCTAAAAACATACGATACAAATAACCCAAAAGTTTAATCATTTATAAGGATAAAATATTATACACTGAAATTAGCTCTTTAGAGTCAATAATTTAATCTATGTCAAAGAAAAAGCCTACATATCAAGATTTAGAAAAACTGATTGTTACCTTAAAATCAGAAAAGAAACTACAACAAAATAATGACCGTTTTGATATGCTTTTACAAGCATCTGACGATATGATTACGGTACACCATCCTGATGGTAAATATATTTATTATAACGGACCAAAATGCTATGCTATTACAACTGAAGATATTGTAGGTAAAATGCCCAATGAACTTTTTAATAAAGATGTTTCCGATACACTTATGGAAACATTTAAAAAAGTAAAAGAAACGGGTGAAAGTAAAACTATAGAGGTTTTATTGGATTGGTTAGGAGAAAAAAAATGGTTTTCAGAATATATTTATCCTTACAAAAATGCGGAGGGCGAGGTTATTGAAATTGTTAAAATATGCAAAGATATTCACCAACGTAAAATTGTTGAACAAGAAATTGAAAATCAAAACAAAGCACTTATTAAAAGTGAAAAAGCTTTAAAAGCTTCAAATGAAAAATACCTTACTCTAAACAAAGAACTTCATAAATCGAACAAAAAATTAAGTAAAGCAAAAGATATAATTGAAAAAAGTGAAGCAAATATACGTACGTTAATGAATACCATACCCGATTTAATTTGGTTAAAATCCGTTGATGGAAAATATCTATTTGTCAACAACCGTTTCGAAGATTTTTTTGGTGCAAAAGAACAAGCCATTATTGGAAAAACAGATTATGACTTTGTAGACAAAGAACTTGCAGAATCCTTTAGGGAACATGATAAGAACGCAATGTTTAATGGAGCTCCAACTATAAATGAAGAATATACCGTTTTTGCAAATGACAATCATGGTGAGCTCTTGGAAACAACTAAAGTTCCAGTGCTCTCAAAAGACAAAGATATTATTGGGGTTTTAGGAATTGGAAAGGATATTACTGAAAAAAGAAAAGTAGAAAAAGCTTTGAAAGCGTCAAATGAAGAATACCTTCAACTTAATAAAGAACTTCTTAAAACGAATAAACAATTAAACACAGCAAAAGATATAATTGAAAAAAGTGAAGTAAATCTTCGTACGTTAATAAACAACATACCCGATTTAATTTGGTTAAAATCCGTTGATGGAAAGTATCTATTTGTAAATAATCGTTTCGAAGACTTTTTTGGAGCCAAAGAATACGATATTATTGGAAAAACAGATTATGATTTTGTAGATAAAGAACTTGCAGACTCCTTCAGAAAACATGATAAGAATGCAATGTCTAATGGGGTTCCTACTGTAAATGAAGAATTTGTAGTTTTTGAAAATGACAATCACGGAGAGCTACTGGAAACTACCAAGATCCCAGTTTTATCCAAAAATAAAGATATTATTGGAGTTTTAGGTATTGGAAGAGATATTACTGAACAAAGAAAGGCAGAAAAAGAATTAATTGCAGAAAAAGAAAAAGCTGAGTCGAATGAAAAAAAGCTACAATCTGCAAACGATAGATATCAGTTATTTAATGAAGCTCTTAATAAATCGAACAAGGAATTAATAATTGTAAAAAATAAAATAAAAGACAGTGAGGTTAAATTTCGAGCAATATTTGACCATTCTACAGATGCTATTGTAGTTACTAAGAATGGGATTGGGGTTCTTTTTAACCCTGCGTATTTAAAATTATTTGGTTATGATAGAGTTAGTGATTTAGTAGGTAAAAAAGTTACAAATCAAGTATCTAAAAAAGAAAGAGAAAAGGTAACTAATTTAATAGTAAATAGAAATAAAGGAATTTCTGAATCTATTAGTTACGAATCAATAGGTTTGAAAAAAAACGGAGAAGAATTTAATTATGAAATATCTGTAAGCCCTTACAATATTGAAAATAAAAGATATTCACTTGGAATTATTAGAGACATTACTGAAAGAAAGTTAACACAAAATGAGTTAGAGATAAAAACATTAAAACTAAAAGAGTTAAATAAATCTTTAAATCAGGCTCAAAAAATAAGTAACATTGGAAATTGGGAATGGCATATAGACTCAGATACGGCTGTATGGTCTGATGAAATGTATAAAATTTATGGTGTCTCTAAGGACACTTTTTACCCCTCTCATAAGAATGTAGCCAAAACAATTTTACCAGCAGACACACCAAAATTAGAGCAAGGCATTAACTCATTACTAAATGGTAAAATATTTACTCCTTTTGAATTTAGAATAAAACGTCCCTCCGGAGAAATAAGAAACCTCTGTGTTATTTCCATTGAAAAAAAATCTGACTTCAGTTTTTTTGGTGTTACTAAAGATATAACAAACCAAAAGAGAATAGAAGACGAGAAATTAAAAGCTGCATTTAAATTAGAAAAAACTAAAAACGAATTAAATGAAGCTCAGAAATTAGCACAAATAGGAAGTTGGTTATTACATCCTACTAATAAAAAAATGAAGTGGTCGGAGGAAACTTTTCATATCTGGGGGTTTGATCCTTATCAAAATATACCAAAATATACCAAAATTATAAAATTAATTCATTCCGATGATGTCGAGTTATTTAGTAATTCTGTTGATGAAGCAAGTATGATGGGTACACCATTCGATATTAAATTTAGAGTTTCTATTCCTAATCAGGGTCAAAAAATAATAAAATCTATTTGTAAACCAGTGCTGGATGATTCTGGAAATGTGATGCATTTAAAAGGAACGAACCAAGATATAACAGCACAGGTTAGACAACAAGAAAAAGTATTAAGTTATGGCGCAGAATCAAGAGCAATGAAATCTGCTGTAGATGCTGGTTGGTCGTCAGCTGAATATACAATAGACGGTACTATTTTAAAAGCAAATAAAAACTACGTTAAGGATTTTGGATATTCTTCCCAAAAAGAACTAATTGGAAAGCATCATAGGATATTCTATGGGTCTAACTGTAAAAATGATAATAATTATCAAGATTTTTGGACAAACCTTGCAAAAGGTAAAGAGCAAAAAGGAGAGTTTAAACGTATAAAAAAAGATGGGACTAGTATCTGGATTAACGCAAATTATACGCCTGTTAAAGATGTTAATGGCACCTATTATAAGGTAATAAAAATAGCCAATAATATATCTGAAATGGTAAATAGCAGGCTTGAAGTTACTGCTATTGCCAATGAATTGCGTCAGTTTATAGAAACGGCAAACGCACCTATTTTTGGAATAGACAACCAGGGTCTGGTTAATGAGTGGAACCAGACTTCAGAAAAGATTACGGGTTTTAAAAAAGAGGAAGTATTGGGCAAAGATTTAGTAGAAACTTATATCACCAAAGATTACCAAATCTCAGTAAAAAAAGTATTAGACGATGCTTTACTAGGAAAGGAAACCACGAACTATGAGTTTCCTTTATTTGCAAAAAATGGAACCCGTGTAATGGTATTATTAAATTCTAGTACACGTAGAGATACGAATGGACAAATAATAGGAGTATTAGGCGTAGGACAAGATATTACTCAAATAGATAAATTACGAACGATATCAGATTCTATTGCAAAAGAATTACGCCAGTTTATAGAAACTGCAAATGCACCTATTTTTGGAATAGACAACCAAGGGAATATTAATGAATGGAACCAGAATTCAGAAAAAATTACAGGTTTTAAAAAAGAGGAAGTATTGGGCAAAGACTTAGTAGAAATGTATATCACCCGAGATTACCAAAAAGCAGTAAGAAAAGTATTAGACGATGCTTTACAAGGAAAGGAAACTACGAACTATGAGCTTCCTTTATTTGCAAAAGACGGAACTCGTCTAATGGTATTATTTAACTCAAGCACCCGTAGAGATAATAATGGACAGATAATAGGTGTATTAGGAGTGGGTCAAGATATTACAGAATTAGATAGTTATCGAAACGAGTTGGAGATAAAGGTAAATGAAAGAACGCTGAAATTAAATGAATCGCTAGAAAAGCAAAAAGAACTAAACGAATTAAAATCGAGATTTGTTTCTACAGCCTCTCATGAATTTAGAACTCCGTTATCAGCAATTAATTTTGCTGCAGGTTCCATTAAAAAATATTGGACAAAAATGGAGCCCGTAATGATTGATAAAAAGTTGCATAAGATAGAAGATCAGGTACTTCATATGACAAAATTGCTAGACGATGTTCTTGTTGTTGGACAAGCAGATGTTGGTAAAATGTTAAATAAACCCATCTCTATAAATCTTGGGAATTTTATTTATGAAATAATTGAAGAAATCAATAACTCTCGAAATAAATCACATGAGATAATACTAATTGATGACGCAGACTTAATAAAGTCATCCATTTATATTGACGAAAAATTAGGGCGAAATATTTTTATTAATCTACTTGATAACGCTCTAAAATTTTCTCCAGGCGCTAAAAAAGTTGTTGTAGAGTTAATATCTGAAAAAAAGTATACTGTAATTACAATTCAAGATTTTGGTATTGGAATACCTGAATTAGAACTTGATAATATATTTTCCCCTTTTACTCGAGGAGAAAATGTTGATTTGATTCAAGGTACAGGGCTAGGCTTATCTATTGTTAAAGAAGCAGTAAAGCTTGCTGGAGGAGAAATAAACGTTAACAGTAGTGTTGAAAGTGGAACAATTTTTACAGTAAAAATACCAAAAAAGATAAATAGTATAAACGGTGTATAACAACTTCTCCATATCAATTATAGATCAGAGATTACATATGCTAATTAATACATATGCATATAATACTTTGGACTCAGAAGAATTAAGACTAGACAAGTCATTAATTCTAATAATATCTGTTTGTTGTTGTATACTTGGTTTAGCCTTGAGTGGTATTTATTTTATTTTTTTAGGATTTGGAATAACGACTCTACTTCCTCTAATATTTTCTGCCATAGTAATTCCGTCAATTTTTATCTCTCACCTAAAAAGTAATTATAAGCTACTAGTTTATGTACAAATAATCTGTATATCATTAATAACAACTTTAATACAATGGAGTTTAGGGTCTTTTTATAATTCTGGCTTTGTTTTAGCGTGGTGCTTTTTAAGTCCGCTAGGTGCTGCTTTATTTCTAGATGTAAAACAGTCAAAAATTTGGATGCTAATATTTCTTATTATTATTGGTGTTTCGGTAATTTTTGCACCTACTTTTCCTAGTGGTTCAGCTAAAGTTTCAGAAAATGCACACATCATATTTTGTCTAATGAATATAGGACCGCCCTTTTTAATTTTTTTTATGTGCACCTCTTACTTTCTAAATCAACTTAAAAAACAGAAAGAAAAGGTTTTTTCTTTGTCAGTATCAGAATCAGTAGATAAAGAAATGCGACAGTTTTTTAAAACGGCCAATACTCCTATTTTCGGTGCTGATCTTAATGGAATTGTGAACGAATGGAACGAAGCTGCAGAAAGAGTTACTGGACACAAAAAAAGAGAGGTACTAGGCTCTAATTATTTAGAATTCACACCTGCCTTTTCAAAAGAAGCAACAAAAGAGGTAGTAAGCAAAGCATTAATAGGAGAAGAAATTGCCAATTATGAGTTCAACTCAATTGCTAAAGATGGTAGAAAGTTAATATTACTTGTAAACATAAGTACTCGTAGAAATATTAAAGGAGAAATTATTGGTGTATTAGCAGTAGGACAAGATATTACCGAATTGGATAGTTATCGAACTAAGTTAGAAATGAAAGTATATGAAAGAACTGTAAAATTAAATGAAGCCCTTCAAAAAGAAAAAGAGCTAAATGGATTAAAATCAAAATTTGTTTCAGCAGCATCCCATGAATTTAGAACCCCTTTATCTGCAATTAATTTTGCAGCAGGCTCAATTAAAAAATATTGGACTAAAATGAAGCCCGATATGATAAAGAAAAAATTAGATAAAATTGAAAATCAGGTTTTTCATATGACAGAATTACTTGATGATATTTTATTGGTTGGTCAAGGAGAAGCAGGCCAAATAATAAATACGCCTATACTTTTAAATCTCGGAGAATTTTTGTCTGACATCGTAGAAGAGGTCTATCACTCCTATAAAAAATCACATAAGATAGTACTAATTGATCGTGGAGATTTGAATAATACAACCATTTTTATTGATGAAAAATTAGCCCGAAATATTTTAATCAACCTACTTAGTAATGCCATAAAATTTTCTCCTGAGGCTAAAAAAATTACGATTGAAATATTTTCTAAAAAAAATCAACTAGTTGTTTCAATTACAGATTACGGAATTGGAATTCAGAAGTCCGAGATAAAAAATATATTTAATCCTTTTACTCGTGGAGATAATGTTGCTTTAATTAAGGGAAGCGGGCTAGGCCTGTCTATTGTGAGAGATGCAATAAACATGTTAGGAGGAGAAATAGTAGTGAAGAGTATTATTAATAAAGGGACAACTTTTACAGTAAACATACCAAATACTTAAGTACAGATGATGCATAAAATTTTAATAGTGGAAGATACCATGGCAGTCAGAGAAGAAGTTTATGATATTCTTATGATGGAGGGCTATAGCGTTTTTCAAGCTAAAGACGGGTTAGATGGATATGAAATGGCTTTGAAAGAGAATCCAGATCTTATTATTTCAGACATACTTATGCCTGGACTTAATGGCTTTGAGATGTTTGAAAAGCTACAAAATGACTATAAAACAATGAGTATTCCTTTAATATTCCTCTCTGCGAAAGGCGAGAAAGAGGATGTTAGAATCGGTATGAATCTTGGAGCTGAAGATTATTTAACGAAACCTATAAATGTAAATGATCTAGTGAATGCAGCAGAGAATAAAATTAAAAAGAAAATAAGTGCAGATCAAAGAATTATAGATAAAACATCCATGTTAACCAATACCCTCGAAAATCAGAAACAACAACTTGATACTTTTTCTGATCTAATTTTAGATGGAATAAAATCCTCTCAAAACAATATATTAGAACTATTAGTATGGACGCAACAAGAACTTGATGAAACTAATAATTTTGAGGTTTCCAACAATAAAATTGATAACAAGTGGTGTAAATTAGGCTATATAAATCATAAAAGGCTTAATACTTGTGCTATAGCAAAACTTGCCAAAGATAAAATACATAAACCATCTCATATTACAATTACAATAAGTCCTGAGCTACCCTGTATTGTTGCTGATGAATACATGTTGGAAAAAGTATTTGAAATTCTATTACAAAATGCTGTGGATCACATTCAAAATAAGATCGGGTTGATTGAATTAAGTTGTGAAACATCGGAAAAAGAGTATGTATTTTCTATTAAATACGATTATCTTAGAATACAACCAGAATATCATAAAAATACATTTGAAAAAATTCAGACAATTGAATCATCTAAATCGATAGGAGTTGAATTAAACATTGTAAAAAAAATTATTTCTCACCACAACGGAAAAATATACATAAAAAGCATCCCTAATAAAGAAACAATATTTTATTTCAATCTTCCAAAAAAAGCCAACAATGTCTAGAGTTTTAGTTGTTGAAGATTCAAAAAGTATACGAGAAGAAATCTGCGAAATTCTTCTGTTTGAAGGTTTTGAAGTGATTTATGCAGAAGATGGTTTGTGCGGATTAGAAAAAGCAAGAACAGTCTTGCCAAATTTGATCATTTCAGATATATCTATGCCTAAATTGAACGGATATCAGTTTTTAGCTGAACTTCAACAATCTAGTACAACGAAATCTATTCCTTTTATTTTTCTTTCTGGAAAAACACAATTACCAGATTTAAGAAAAGGAATGAATATGGGCGCCGACGATTATTTAGTAAAACCCTTCAATGTAGATGATTTACTAAAAGTTGTAAAAGGTAAATTAAAAAAACAAAAAGTAATTCAAGACAGTATAGATGAACTTGTAGAAGAAAACGAATACTCCCTAAAAGAAGCTGGTAGAATGGCAAAAATAGGCTATTGGAGATATATTAAGCAAACGGATACACTTATATGGTCTGAGACGATTCATGATATTTATGGTACTGATTCTAAAAATAACATTCCAGACATCAATTCACTTTTTAATTTTTTCGCTAAAAAATCACGAAATAAACTTGAAAAAGCAATTAAACTTCTTAAAACTGACGGAATTCCTTTTGATTTAGAGTTAAAGATTACGAATGCAAAAAATAAAAAAGTTTGGATACGAAGTATAGGAGAACTATTGTATAACAGTAAAAATGAAATTATTGGCACTAGAGGTGTTTCTCAAGATATTACTGAACAAAAAAAAATCACGAATAAAATTGAAAAAGCAGAAAAAATGTATCGCTTGTTGGCCGATCACTCTAAAGATTTAATCTGTTTGCAAGAATCTGATAGTACTTTTAAATACATTAGCCCTTCTATAAAAACCCTATTAGGCTATGAACAGTCAGAATTTATAGGTAAAAAAGCTTTTAACATAATCCACAAAGAAGACATTGATTTTTTAAAAAAGACTGTTAAGGAAAGAGTTTCTGGAAAAAAACTTACCGAAGCTTATACTCTAAGAGTTCGTCACAAAGGTGGGCATTTTATTTGGTTAGAATCTATAACCTCCCCTGTTTATAAAGGTGGTAAAATGAATTACTTTATTACATCTTCTCGAGACGTTTCTCAATGGATGGTTGCAAAGCAAGAAATTCAAGAGTATCAAACATCTCTTCAGAAACTGACTACCGAAATTTCATTAATAGAAGAAAAACAAAAAAAAGAAATTGCTTCAAATATTCACGATCATCTGAGTCAGTCTTTAGTTATTTCAAAAATGAGAATTAATGAGTTGAAAAAAAACTCAAAATTAAATGAGATTGATGAGGATTTAAAATTTATCGAAACCCATATTTCTGAAGCTCTTAAAAATAGCCGTAAAATCACATATGAGCTCTCACCACCAGTATTATATCAACTAGGAATTATTGATGCATTAAACTGGTTGTTAGAAGAAGTAGAATCCAACCATAAGATAATGTGTAAACTTAGTAGTAATGTAACCAGCATTAAACTTAGTGATGGTGAATCAATTTTACTATATAGAAGTATACAAGAAATTGTAAATAATACGATAAAATATGCGAATGCATCTTTGATTACTTTAGATTTTAATAAAAATAAATTCGGTGTAGATATTCATATAAGTGACAACGGTGTTGGGTTTAATACTTCCATACTAAATCATAATCACAATCATTCAGGCTCAGGTTTTGGTTTGTTTACAATACAAGAGCGTATTCGAAATATAAAAGGAAAGTTTACAATAACATCAAAAATAAGTGAAGGAACAAATGTTACATTTTTTATACCTTTATCTATATGATTAATACAAAAGAAATTAAAATAGTATTGGTTGACGATCATAAATTACTGCGCGATGGTTTAAGAAAGATCTTAGAACAACGTTCAAATATGCATATAATTGGAGAAGCTTCCGATGGTAGAGAAGCCGTGAAAATATGTTCAAAATTAATTCCAGATATTATTGTTATGGATGTTGCAATGCCTGGTATGAACGGAATAGAAGCAGCAAAGCAAATTCATCAAAACCAACCAAATATAAAAATAATAGGTCTTTCTATGCATTCTGGTAAGCAATTTATTCAAGGAATGTTTAAAGCAGGAGCTTTTGGCTACTTGCTAAAAGATGGAGATGGAGATGAATTAATTACAGCGATTACATCAGTAGTTCAACATAAAAGATATCTTTCAAAAGATATCAATCAAGATCTTCTTTCCAAACTAAAAAAAGGAGAGCTTTTACAAAAAACAAATTTAAGTTCAAGGGAAAAAGAGGTATTACAATTGATCGCTGAGGGTAAATCTTCAAAAATAATAGGAGAAATATTATTTTTAAGTTCCAAAACTGTTGATGTTCATAGAAATAATATTATGAAAAAAATAGAATTGTTTACCATACCTGAATTGACTAAATACGCCATTCAAAAGGGATTAACTTCCTTGGAAATATAATGGGTTGCTTTGTGTATAAGTTTTAGAAAAAGAAAGAATTATCTTTATTAATAAACAATATTTAAAGAGCTTGTTTATACAATATTTGGTCTTTATTATTTATAAAGAGGAGTAGAGAAAGTTAAAGAAACCCCTACATATCAATAAGCAATCTACTTCCCCTCTATTTTTTCTGTAAAACTTCAATTTACAGACTATACTTTAGGCCACTGAAGCTGCTAACTTTTATTTTATTTAAAAAGTAAAGAGGAGTAGAGAAAGTTAAAGAAACCCCTACATATCAATTAACAATCTACTTCCCCTCTATTTTTTATCTGTAAAAATTCAATCTACAGACTATATTTTATACCGATAAAGCCACTAACTATATATTTTTTTTCAGAATTGTAAAGCACCGTCAGATCTTTTCTTTGTGTAAATTGTGATGTGCAAATAAACTTCAACCGATCATTTATTCTATAGTTAAGTTCACCACTGAAGCTTAAACTGTAAAAACCTTCTTCTTGCCTGTATATTTTTCCAAAATCAATATATGCTCCAGCTCCTACTTTTTTATAAATACTTTTAACAACATACCCGGCTCCAAATGCATATCTCGTATAATTTTTTTTAACCAAATCAGCATATTCTATAGAAAAAGAAGCTATTAAATGGTTTTTTTTAAAGCTGTAAACGGGAAATTCAACTCTGGATAAAAGATTTATAGTTAAAGCATCATTTCCTTTTTTATCGCCTAAAAAGAATAGTCTTGCATCTTGCTGAATGGAGATTTCTATATTATTTTGTCCATAGCAATACAGGCCAATCAGCAAGTTGCAAACAAATAATACTTTTCTCATAATTTGGGGGTATTTGAATAATTTAGGGGTAAATTTTTCAATACTGTAATACAATTTTATTTTATTTTTTTCATTTTACCTGTCCAACTTTTAGAACCTAGAGTCGATTGGTAGTGAATAGAACCTCTCTTAATTTTATTAATTTTCAAGTGTAATTTGGTGCCAATCTTAAAGGGAACATTAGGGAGGTTAAATTCTCTTATCGTTATATAACATTCGTCATTAGATAACCATTCCACAGAAGATTTAATAAAATATTTTTTATTATTAAAATATTCTATATGTTCGTTTCCAGAAAAAACAACCAATACATTTTCTCCTCTATACTTTCTATTGAATGAAGCATCTGTTAACAAAGGAATTATTGGTCTATTTGAAATACTTTTAGTAATGTAATTATTAGAACTTTGTGCTGTGTGCATTGCTATATCTTGAGCTCTGCTCATAAAAGAGATAGCTGTGATAATAAAAAATAATTGTAATCTTTTCATAACTTTTTTTTTGATAAATTATTATTTCTAATTAAAGGAATAATAGATGTACATATTTGTACACTACAAATCTATCTAAGATTATAAAGCAATTCAATAGGGGGTTTTCTTAATTTTTGTAATAACCTGCTTGTGTTAATAGAGCCGTTTTTAGAAATTGTAAACTTAAAATGTTTTATGCTAGCTAGTTAGCAAATTTAATTTTTTATAATACAAGAAACAACAAGTTAAAACACCTGTTTTTTCTCCTATACAAATAAGACCTTTTTTAAAAATTTTGTACACAGTCATTTATTTCTTTTTGTTCGCTTGTGTCTTAGAAAAAGAGTAATGCCCTATATTGTTAGCAAAGTGATGCTATTGTGTGGTTAACGTAACTTCATTAAATTCTCAGGAATTAGTTTATCACAAGCTTTCATCTCGACAAAAAAGATAAATAGCTTGTAGCCGAAACAAATTCAAAAAAAGATTTTTAGTGTTTAAAATAGCTTGTGCTAATTAAGTGTTTTAATATTTGTAGTCGCACAAGAAAAATTACGAAGAAGGAATGGATTTAGGTAGTTTTAAATATGAGTGAAATTATATTTTATCGTGAATTTTAACATGATTACCATCATTCCAAAGTGTTAGAATATCAGTTGCAACAGAGGCACCACTTCCTGCAGCAATAGCAAATTGACTTCTCCACCCGGCAATAGTTCCACAACAATAAATTCCTGGTTTTACAAGATGGTTGTCGTTTTTTAGTTGAATTCTATCTTTTGCTGAGTTGGCTCTCGTATGAGGTTTAATATAATCCTCTAACCCACTAATTGAAAAAGGTTTAGAATAATTTAAAGCGATGATTACAATTTTAGAAAAATGAATTCCTTTGTTGGTCGTGATTTTAAATTCACCATTTAAATCATCCACAGAAATTACCTTTTCGTTTTCTAGTTGATTTATATGAGGATTTAAATTTCTAAGTTGTTCTTTTCCTTCAATTAGAATATCTTTTCCAAGAGTTTTTGGTTGTAATCCCAATACATTATTAAACAATGCATTTTTTAAATGTGAAGATTTTTGATTGATAATTACACCAATATTTTTGTCCTTAGCAAACTCTTTTTTGTTTGCAGAACCTAAAATTAAAGCACATTGCATTCCTGCAACTCCACCGCCAATAATTAGAGCATCAAAAGTCATATTATATAAACAAAGCTTTAATGTTTGTCGCAAAAAGTTTTACAGAGATAGCTAATAATATTACACCAAATATTTTACGAATTATCTGAATGCCTGTAGGACCTATTAAACGCTCAATTCTTGAAGATGTCTTTAATACAACATAAAGAAATATAATATTTAAAACAACAGCTACTATAATATTTTCTATGGCAAATTCAGCTCTTAGAGATAGTAATGTTGTTAAACTTCCTGGACCTGCAATTAAAGGAAAAGCCAGGGGAAAAACAGTCGCTGTTATTGCCGCAGAACCACCGTCATCTTTATATAAGGTAATGCCTAAAATCATTTCTAAAGCAATAAAAAATAAGATAAAAGCACCTGCAACAGCAAAAGAGTTGACATCAATACCAATTAAACCCAACAAGCTTTGCCCTAGGAAAAGAAAAAGAACCATAATAAATAATGCAATTAAGGCTGCCTTTTCAGACTGAATATGACCTGCTTTTTTACGCAAATCTATAATAATTGGGATGTTTCCAATAATATCTATAACTGCAAATAAAATCATAAAAGCAGTAACTATTTCTTTAAAGTTAAAATTCATTGTAGATTGATTTTATTTGGCAAAATTACTTAACTATGTTTAACTAATTGTAAATATAACGAAAAAAATAAGTGTATTTTTACAGCATGTTTCAACTAGGAAAAACAATTGTTTCAGAAGACATTATAGAAAAAGATTTTGTCTGCAATATATCTGCATGTAAAGGTGCATGTTGTGTAGATGGTGAAGCTGGGGCACCATTAGATAAAGAAGAGGCTAAAATTTTGGAGGAAATTTATCCAAAGGTAAAACCTTTTTTACGCAAAGAAGGAATTGAGGTCATAGAAAAAGAAGGAACTTGGGTTACTAGTGAGTGGGGAGAAATGGAAACTCCACTTATTAATAATGCAGATTGTGCATATGTGATTTTTGATGAAAAGAAAACTGCACTTTGTGGAATTGAAGAAGCCTATAATTCTGGAGAAATAGATTGGAAAAAACCAGTTTCTTGTCATTTATATCCAGTTAGAGTTAAGGACTACAGTGAGTTTGCTGCAGTTAATTACCATAAATGGGAAATCTGTGACGACGCATGCTCCCTTGGAAAAGAATTACAAGTGCCGGTTTATAAGTTTGTGAAACAAGCCTTGGTAAGAAAATTTGGTCAAAATTGGTACGACGAATTAGAAAAAGTTGCTGAAAAGCACCTAAAGGAAAAAAGGGTATAAAAGAATCTTTATTCCTAGACTTTCTTAAATACTAAAAAATATTTCGCAAGAATAATTATTTAATTTGACGTAGTCGAAATCTACTGAATAATTTCATTGTCTTCTATTCTAATTTCATGCGAGTCTTCTTTTGTGTCATTTTTAGGATAAAATTTTGCTTTTTTTTTAAGAAAAAATATAAATTTAAATACGGATTTTAGGAATGTCAATGAAATTAGGATGTTACACTTTATTTTTAATTTAAACATCTGATAACTAGATATTTATTTTTTTTATTTTTTTTTATTTTTTTGAACAGAAAATCAACATTGTTAAAAACTTCAAGTAATTTGTGAATAAGTATGGCTTTTATTTTGAAGCAAAAAGGGCAATCTTTGTAGAAGTCGTTCTCAACGATTAATTAACTCTCAAATAATACCAACTTACTGTGGAAATTACACAAATCATAAAAAGAGACTCTGAAACTAGTAATTTCGAGTTAGAAAAAATAACAAAAGCCATTGAAAAAGCCATGCTTTCTGTAAATAATGGTACAGCCAAAGACGCAATTGCAATTTCTAATATTGTAAATGGTACTTTATTGGAAAGAAAATTAAATGAACCCAATTATACTCCCACAGTAGAGCAGGTTCAAGATATTGTAGAATATAAATTAATGGACAGTCCATTTCATGATGTTGCGAAAGCATATATTCTATATAGAAACGAACAAACTAGAAATAGAAAAACTAATATTTTTGAAAAGAGACTTAATCTAAAGCCATATGACTATCCAGCTCTAAATGAATATGTAGACGCTATTAGACATTCTTATTGGATTCATACAGAATTCAACTACACAAGTGATATACAAGATTTTAAGGCAACACTTTCGCCCATAGAGCAAAATGCAATAAAAAATACCATGTTAGCAATTTCTCAAATAGAAGTTGCGGTTAAAACTTTTTGGGGAGACATTTATAAAAAAATGCCGAAGCCGGAAATCGGATCAGTAGGTTCTACATTCGCAGAAAGTGAAGTAAGACATCATGACGCATATTCTCATTTACTAGAAATTTTAGGCTTGAACAACGAGTTTAAAAACTTGAAGAAAAATCCAGTAATTATGAGACGTGTTAATTACCTGGAGTCAGCCTTAAAAAATGTAAATAGTGAAGACAATAAAGAGTTTTCAGAATCTATAATCTTATTTTCATTATTTATAGAACATGTATCCTTGTTTTCTCAGTTTCTTATCATCATGGCGTTTAACAAGCATAAAAACGTACTAAAAGGAATCTCTAATGTTGTAGAGGCTACCTCAAAAGAAGAACAAATTCACGGAGATTTTGGGATAGACCTTATTAAAATTATTAAAGAAGAAAATCCAGATTGGTTTGATGATGATCATAGCTCTCTAGTGCAAGAAACATGTAGAGAAGCCTTCCTTTCTGAAAGTAAATTAATTGATTGGATTTTTGAAAAAGGTGAGTTAGATTTTCTACCCAAAAAAGTAATTAAAGAATTTATTAAAAATAGATTTAATAACTCTTTGGCAAGTATTGGGATATCAAAAATATTTGATGTTGACCAAACATTATTATCAGAGACAGATTGGTTTGATGACGAAATTATTGGAACCAAACATGGCGATTTCTTTGTGAAAAGATCCATCAACTACAGCAAAAGAACAAAAAGTATAACCAGCGACGACTTATTTTAAATTATGACCCCAAACGAACTAAAGACCTCAACCACCGAATTAAATGAGCATGAAAAATTGATTCAAGCAAGAAATGCTGCTCGAAAAGAAATGCTTAAAAATACAAATGAACCTAAAATTGAATGGCTAACAGACAATAGCCGTAAATTTTTAGAGTCGGGTTATTTAACAGGAGATACTACACCAGAAGAAAGAATACGTGAAATAGCAGACAATGCAGAACGTATTTTGAAAATTGATGGTTTTTCGGATAAGTTTTATAAATACATGGCAGCAGGGTATTTTTCTTTAGCGTCTCCAGTTTGGTCTAATTTTGGTAAGAAAAGGGGGTTGCCTATTAGTTGTTTTGGGTCACATGTTGCAGACGATATGGGTGATATTTTATTTTCACAATCTGAAGTGGGCATGATGTCTAAGTTAGGAGGAGGTACATCAGGGTATTTTGGTAAATTACGCCAAAGAGGAGCAGATGTTAAAAATAATGGTTCATCATCTGGTTCAGTTCATATTATGCAATTGTTTGAAAAAATGGTTGACGTTGTAAGTCAGGGGTCAGTGAGACGTGGACGTTTTTCTCCATATTTACCTGTAGATCACAAAGATATTAAGGAGTTTTTAGAAATAGGTACTGAAGGAAATCCAATTCAGGAATTAACACACGGTGTTACCGTGAGTGATGAGTGGATGCAACAAATGATTGATGGTGACGTAGAAAAGAGAGGTATTTGGGCAAAAATATTACAAAGAAGAGGAGAAATAGGATATCCATATATTCTTTTTAGAGACAATGCTAATAATGGAACCGTAGATGTTTATAAAGACAAAAATTATGAAATCTACGCAAGTAATTTATGTACAGAAATAATGCTACCTTCAAATGAAGATTGGTCTTTTGTTTGTTGTCTGTCATCAGTTAATTTAGTGCATTATGACAAGTGGAAAGACACCGATGCGGTAGAAACACTTGCTTTCTTTTTAGATGCAGTAATGCAAGAGTTTATCAATAAATTAGAAGTATACAAAGATTCATCAGATAGAGACGATCAGTTTACGTTCCGCTTTATGGAAAAAGCATATAATTTTGCAAAAGAGAACAGAGCATTAGGTTTGGGTGCTTTAGGTTGGCATTCATTATTACAATCTAAAATGTTGCCATTTGATAGTGCAGAAGCCTATTCTTTAAACAGTGAAATTTTTAAGGTGATTAAAGAAAGATCTTACAAAGCATCTGAAGAAATGGCTAAAATGTATGGAGAGCCTGCCGTTTTAAAAGGGTATGGGAGACGTAATACAACTTTAAATGCAATTGCACCAACCACATCGTCTGCGTTTATTTTAGGACAAGTATCACAGGGAATTGAGCCAATTTGGTCAAACATTTATGTGAAAGATATCGCAAAAATAAAAACAACAATTAAAAATCCGGTACTAGAAAAATTACTAGAAGAAAAAGGCCAAAATACGTCTGATGTCTGGAAAAGTATTCGAGATAATGATGGTTCTGTACAACATTTAAATGTTTTAACTGAAGAGGAAAAAGAGGTTTTTAAAACCTATTCAGAAATAGATCAAAACGTCATTGTGTATCAAGCAGCAAATAGACAAAATCACATAGATCAAGGACAGTCTATTAATATTATGGTGCATCCAGATATGCCAATTAAAGATGTAAATGCGGTGTATATTAATGCATGGAAGTTAGGTGTAAAGTCTATGTATTACCAACATAGTATGAATGCAGCACAGAAATTCAAACAAAAGAAAGAATGTGCAAGTTGCGAAGGATAATCATTTAGATGATTGCTTCATTAAAAGTTGAGAAAGAGAGAAGTAGCAATGCTTCTCTTTTTTTGTATTTTAGAACTTTATTAATTTTAACTTGTTTTGGGTATTATTTTAAAAACCTACTGAACAAAATTTCACTTAAATGAACTGGGAACAATTACTTTCTTTAAAACGCTTTGGTGACACAGAAAAACGCTACAGAGCAGCACAAGACGAAACGCGTTTGGGTTTTGATGTAGATTTCGATAGAATTATCTTTTCATCAGCATTTAGAAGTTTACAAGATAAAACACAAGTAATTCCATTGTCAGAAACAGATTTTGTTCACACCAGACTTACTCATAGTTTAGAAGTTTCAGTAGTTGGACGAACCTTAGGGAGAAGGGTTGGTAAAGTATTGTTAGAAAAACACCCAAACTTAAAAGAATCTGGTTATACATTTAATGATTTTGGAGCCATTGTTGCAGCTGCTTCTGTAATGCACGATATTGGAAACCCACCCTTCGGTCATTCAGGAGAAAAAGCCATTGGCGAGTATTTTAAAACTGGAAACGGATCTCAGTATAAAGAGCTATTAACAGCAAAAGAATACCAAGATTTGATAGATTTTGAAGGAAATGCAAATGGACTTAAAATTTTAACGGAAAATAGAGAAGGAGTTCAAGGCGGATTGAGATTGTCCTATGCAACATTGGGTGCTTTTATAAAATATCCTAAAGAATCATTACCAAAGAACCCAACACCTCATGTAGCAGATAAAAAATATGGTTTTTTTCAGTCTGAAACAGAAGCTTTTTTAGACATTGTTGAAGAGCTAGGATTGCTTAAAAAATCGAAGACCAATGCGATTAGCTACCATAGACATCCATTAACCTTTTTGGTGGAAGCAGCAGATGATATTTGTTATACGATTATAGATTTTGAAGATGGTATTAATTTAGGCTTAATTGAAGAAGAATTTGCTTTAGAGTATCTAATAAAATTGGTAAAAAACTCTATTGATACAAAAAAGTACCATTCATTAAAGTTTAAGAAAGACAGAATAAGTTATTTAAGGGCACTGGCTATTAACACTTTAATTAATGAAGCAGTAGATATTTTTCTATCAAATGAAGAAGCAATTTTACAAGGTTCTTTTTCTACTTCATTGCTCGATAAATGTGCCTATGAAGCTCAAATTAATGACATCCTTAAAATTAGCATTTCTAAGATATACAAGAGTCAAGAAGTAACAGAAAAAGAGGTTGCAGGGTATAAAATTATAGCCGACTTGCTGGATGTTTTTGTTACAGCATTAAATAATTATCAAATAGGGAAATCGACCAATTACGATGCTTTATTACTTAATTTACTCCCAGAAGAGTTTAGGGTTGACACCAATTCATCTTATGAAAGAATAATGGCTATTTGTACCTATGTATCTAGAATGTCTGATAGTTATGCGATTAGAATTCATAAAAAGATTCAAGGAAGAGTTATATAATTATTTTAAAAAATAAATGATGTTAAAAAAAACAAACAGTCAGTCACTTTTACCAATCATAAGAAATAGTTTTATTTTGTTTTTGTTATTAGCATCAATAGGATGTAGCAATCAATTTAAACTAGAAAAAAAATTCCCCTTTGTTTTTAAAGAATCATATTACCAGTCTTGGGTTGCTGGTGTAAGAGGTGGAGGTTCTGGTATCACTATTTTTTTAACATTTGAACAAGGTGCCAAAAACTCAAGTTTACAGATAGAAGGAATTTATTTTAAAGAAAAATATTGTAAATTAAAAAATAAAGGTGAGAACAAATATTTGGGGAATATAGTAACAGATCAAAATCAAAAAACAACCATTTTAGAAAGTTCTCCTAGTACTGACGAAAAAGAAACTAAAAAAATTCCTTTTGTTTTAAGGGGTAATAAGGCAGTTCTTGTCTACTTAGAAAATAAAAAGAAGAAGTATGCGAAAGTAACATTGTACAAAAAGGAAATGGAAGCTTTGCCAATGTAGATTTTTTGGTAATTCATAATATTTTTTTTTAGATAACAATTCCTAGGTTTGTTTTAGAGTTAAATATACAGAACATACTCAGAATCAAATTTTAACATGTTAGATGAAAACTTCAGAAATTAATTAATTATTTTTGTAGGATATAATCTAAATCACATGAAAAAAAAACTACTCTTTTTAGCAATCACAATTTTTAGTATTGCCTTAATTTATAATAATGTAACAGAAGAATCTGCAACAGAAAAATTAAGAAAACAACATGCCGATTTTTTAAAAAGTCATCCTTATAATCAAACGTTAGAACTCACCAAAAGCGAGCGAAAAGCAAAAGGAATTCCGCCTAATAAATATTTTGAACAAGAATATTTAAATGAAATTGACCCTGCAACAGGAAGAACAAACAAAAGGGAATTACTAGAATTACAAAAAGAACTAAATGCGGAAAGATTGGCTCAAAGAGCGCCAGGAGATGCCATAAGTAATCCTTGGGTAGAAAGAGGTCCAGATAATGTTGGAGGTAGAACCAGAGCATTAATTTTTGATCCCAACGATGCAACGCAAGAAACCGTTTATGCAGGAGGTGTAAGTGGAGGTTTGTGGAAAAATACAAATATTTCAGATATAAATTCTGTTTGGACTTATGTTGGTATTTCAGAAAATTTATCAGTGTCTTCCATTGCTATAGATCCAAACAATAGCAATATTTGGTATGTTGGTACAGGAGAGTCTTATACAGGCGCTGATGCCGTTGGAAACGGACTTTGGAAAACAATAGACGGTGGAGCTACTTGGTCGAATATTTTTGGAGGTGTTACTGGACCGTCTTTTGTAGACACATCGCCTGGCGCAGTTCTTAGAATTAATAGCCCAGCTAGCATCGCAGCAGATTACAATATTACTGTTACCACTGCTTTTGGTTCTGACTTAAGCACTGCTATTACTGGAGATTTAGTTTTAGCTATTGATGGAGAATCTCCAACTGAAGATGCTTGTTCTACGATTGTGAACACTTCTGAAATGAGTGGAAAAATTGCAGTAATTAGAAGAGGTGTTTGTCCTTTTGATGACAAAGTAAAACGAGCTGAAGATGCTGGTGCTATAGCAGTTATTGTTGTAAATAATGAGAGTGGTCCCCCTATAAACATGGGTGGAGACGATTTAGGGTTTAATGCCGATGGAAATCCATTAAACATCACACTTACTTCAATAATGGTTTCAGATACCGATGGAAATGCAATTATTGCCGCTCTTGGAAGTGGTGTAAATGCTACCTTTCAGCCAGGATCGAATACTTCTGGGTTTAATATTTTACCGGGAATACAACACATAAATGATTTAGTAGTAAGAGATAACAATGGAACCTCTGAGGTATTCTTTGCTGCTGCTGAAACATTTGCTTCAGGAGCTTTGTTAGGATATAATGAAATAGGAGTTTATAAATCTACTGATGGGACTAATTTTTCTAGATTAACATTAAGTGCTGGAGAGAATTTAGAACCTAATAATATAAAAATTGCCGCCGATAATTCTATCTATGTTTCAACCACTTCCAATTCTTTTGGTAATGGAGGAGGGCGTATTTATCAATCTACAGATGGATCTACCTTTTCACTAAAGCATACCGTACCTGGTGGTTTAAGAACAGAAATTGCCTGTTCTCCAACAGATGCCAATACAATCTATGTGTTAGCGCAATTAAATTCTGATCCTGTTGGTATATATAAAACAACCGATAATTTTACGAATGTTTCAACATTACCTTTGCCAAATGATGCAGACAATGGGATTCCTGCTGAAGATTTTACCAGAGGGCAAGCTTTTTATGATTTACTCTTACGCGTCGATCCAAATGATGAAAATACATTGTATGTTGGTGGAATCGATTTGTTTAAAAGTACCAATGGAGCTGCATCTTGGGAACAAATTTCTAAGTGGTCTAATAATAATAATCTTGCTGGATTAGATGTGTCTCGAGTACATGCAGATCAACACGGTTTGGCTTTTTCATCTTCTTCAAGAATGCTATTTAGTAACGATGGAGGAGTGTATTTTTCAGAGAATGGAGGAAATACTATTCAGCCGAGAAAAAAAGGCTTTAATACCTTACAATTCTACACAGTAGGTGTGGCACCTACCACAGCTTTTTCTGGTGCAGAATATTTTTTAGCAGGAGCACAAGACAATGGAACTCTAATGATAGAAAATGCTAGTGCTGGAGTAAATAGTTTCTTCGAAAGGCAAGGAGGAGATGGTGCATACAGTTTCTTTGACCAAGATGGTACAGACCAGTATTGTATTGCCAATTATGTATACAATAATTCTATTAGGTTGTATGACCCTTCAAACGGAAGTAGTAGAACTATTAATAGTGAATCTGGATCTAATGGAGACTTTATCAACCAAGAAGCACTGGATTCTAATTTAGACATCCTGTACTCTAATTATTCTAGTGGCTCAAATTTTATTGTTAGAATGTATAGGAACCTTAAATCTGGAACTGTTACTAGAACCGATATCTCTGATGCAAATGTAATGGATGCAGAACCATCAGCTTTAACCGTCTCTCGTTATACAACAGATCAATCGAATTTATTTATAGGTCTTAAAAACGGGAAAGTAATTAAGATAGCAGGTACCACAAATTCTTTTCCTAACAATCCTGTTTGGACAGATATTACTGGGACTGATTTTGTAGGAACTGTTTCTGATATAGAATTAGGTGCAAATGAAAATGAAATTTTTGTAACTATGCAGAATTATGGGGTTCAAAACATCTGGTACTCCAGTGATGCAGGAACCACTTGGGAGGCCAAAGAAGGAAATTTACCAGACCTTCCTGTAAAAGCTATTTTACAAAACCCTTTATTAAAAGAAGAGGTAATTATAGGAACAGAATTGGGTGTTTGGAGAACATCAAATTTTTCTGATACCAATCCTACTTGGATTCAGTCTTATAATGGGATGAGTAATGTAAAAGTAACCGATTTAGACTTAAGAGATGATAATATGGTTTTTGCATCTACCTATGGAAGAGGTATTTTTTCCGGACAATTTACAGATGCTGTAGCATCTGTTGATGATGTTTTAACGGATAAAAAAGTATTTACAGTATATCCTACAATTTCAAATGGAGATTTTACCCTTCAAGCCAAAAATGAGTTAGGAAAAGCTACCTATAGAATTTTTGATATGGCAGGTAGACAAGTATATGCATCAACAGTTAATTTTACTGAATCTTCAAAACAAGAGGTTTCTGTGAATTTAAGAGCTGGGACTTATATTGTTAATTTAGTAGACCAAAATAATAGAAAATCATCTAGCAAACTTATTATTCGCTAGTATGTTGGAGTATATGTATTAAAAAAGGTGCTGTTTTACAGCGCCTTTTTTACTGTAATTTTTTTAGGATTTGTTTGACAGATTCGGAGTCTATTCCTGATATTTTTTGAAGTTCGCTAATTGTTCCATGCGTAATAAAAGCATCCTCTATTCCCAAAATTTCAATTGAATTTTTGTATTTATGAGTAGCAGCAAATTCTAGAATTGCTTCCCCAAAGCCACCTTTTTTTAGGCCGTCTTCAATGGTAATAATGCATTTAAAATTAGCACATATTTTGTGGAGTAACTTTTCATCTAGAGGTTTTGCAAATCGCATATCGTAATGAGCAACATTGGCAAAATTTTCAATAGCTTTTGTAACATTATTTCCAATAGTTCCTATAGAAAGTATGGCAATGTCTGTTCCTTCTTGCAAACAAACACCGGTTCCAATTTTAATAGCTTCAAAGGGTTTTTCCCAATCAATTAAGCTTCCTTTTCCTCTTGGATATCGAATTGCAATAGGATGGCCGATACCTAATTGAGCCGTATATAGGATGTTTCGTAATTCCACTTCATTTCTTGGCGCAAAAACAATCATATTTGGAATGGCTTTCATATAAGCGATATCAAAAACACCATGGTGTGTTTCTCCGTCTTCTCCAACCAAACCAGCCCTATCCAAACAAAAGATAACAGGTAAATTTTGCAAAGCAACATCATGTATTACCTGATCGTAAGCACGTTGTATAAAGGTCGAATAAATAGTACAAAATGGAATTAATCCTTGGGAAGCCATTCCTGCAGCAAGTGTTACAGCATGTTGTTCTGCTATACCAACATCAAAAGTTCTCTTAGGAAATTCTTGCATCATATACTTTAACGAACTTCCTGTTAACATTGCTGGTGTAATACCAATAATTTTATCATTTTGTAGCGGCTAAGCTCTACGATTGTTTTTCCAAAGACATCTTGGTATTTGGTATACAAACTCACTTCTTTTTGCACCCGTTCTCCAGAAACTTTATCAAACTTTCCTGGGGCATGGTAGGTAACTTGGTCTTCTTCTGCTTTCTGTAATCCTTTTCCCTTGGTGGTAATTATATGTAAAAACTTAGGGCCTTTTACAGATTTTAAACGTTCTAATTCTGATAAGACTTTCGGTAAATTATGGCCGTCAATAGGGCCTGAATAATCAAAATTTAACGCTTTAATGATGTTGTTTTGAGCCGCTAGTTGTTTGTCTGTTTTAACTTTTGTTAAATATTCTTTTAAAGCACCAACAGATGGATCTATTCCGATGGCATTATCATTTAAAATTATTAATAAATTAGCCTTAGAAACTCCTGCATGATTCAAGGCTTCAAAAGCCATTCCACTTGCAATAGAAGCGTCACCAATAACAGCAATATGATGTTTTTCGGTTTCCCCTTTTAAGTTGGATGCAATTGCCATTCCCAAAGCCGCAGAAATAGAAGTAGAGGAATGACCCACTCCAAAAGTATCAAATTTACTTTCTTTTCTTGACGGGAAACCAGTAATACCTCCAAGCTGTCTATTGGTATGAAAGATGTCTTTTCTTCCCGTTAGAATTTTATGACCATAAGCTTGATGACCAACATCCCAAACCAATAAATCGTTTGGAGTGTCAAATAAATAATGAAGAGCGATTGTTAATTCAATAACCCCTAAACTAGCTCCTAAATGGCCTTCTTTCGTGGCAAGAATATCAATAATAAAATCGCGTAATTCTTTTGCCAATTGTGGCAATTGAGTTGGATTTAACTTCCGAAGATCTTTCGGATTTGATATGTTGTTTAACAAATTCTTCATTAGAATACAAAAATACAACTTAACTATTTGTGACTGTAAAACGAACCGTTAAGAATTACAAAGTTATCGCAAATATTTTACTTAAATTCGTTATTGATAATCAAGCATCCATGATTCAACCTTTTGACGATATTTATTTTATGAAGAAAGCCTATCAAGAAGCTGAAAATGCTTTTCAGAAAGGCGAAGTTCCTGTAGGTGCAATCATTGTTTTTAAAAATCAAATTATAGCACGAGCACACAACTTAACTGAAACCTTAAATGATGTCACTGCACATGCAGAAATGCAAGCATTTACTGCAGCAGCAGATTTTTTAGGAGGAAAATATTTAAAAGAATGCATCTTGTATGTAACTTTAGAGCCTTGCCAAATGTGCGCAGGGGCAAGCTATTGGGCACAAATAGGTAAAATAGTGTATGGAGCCTCAGAACCAGAAAGAGGATTTATTCATTTAAAAACAGTACTCCACCCAAAGACAAAAGTAGTTTCGGGAATTTTAGAAAACGAGTGTTCGCAACTTTTAAAACGTTTTTTTTACGAAAAACGCAATTTGAATTAATGTTAAAAACTGTTAATATTTTGACAAAATTTAATTTAAAATTTGTGCTGTAAATTGTTTTAGAAGACTTTAGCAATAATTCATATTAAACCAAGCATTAAAAATGAAAAAATTAATATCATTTTTTGTGATGATTTTTACTGCATCAGTAATTTTAGCACAAGAAACTCCCACACCAAATTACCGACAAGCAGCAAAATATTCACCAAAAAATTTAGCGAAAATGGTGCACTCTACAAGTGTGAGTCCTCATTGGTTAAAAAAAGGAAATCGTTTTTGGTATTCATATAAAACTTCAGAAGGATCTACTTATTATTTAGTTGATGTAGATAAAAAATCTAAAAAACAACTTTTTGACAATGTAAAGATGGCGAAATGGTTAACGGAAATAACAAAAGACCCATACGATGCTAAACATTTACCTCGTTTTCGTTTTAAGTTTAATAAAGCAGAAAATGCAATTCGTTTTAGAGTGAAATCTACAGAAGAAGTTGAGGTTAAAGATGAAAACAAAGATAAAGAAGAGGTAAAAAAAGATTCTACATCTGTCAAAAAGAAGAAGAACCCTAAAATGGAGAAGAAAACCTACCATTTAGAGTATACATTAGGTGGAAATGGATTGACAATTATCGATACCAAAAAAGAAGATAAAAAGCCTTGGGAAAAATGGGCAAATATTGCTCCAGACAGTTCTGTTGTTTTGTATTCTAAAAATTACAACCTCCATTGGATGGACAAAATGAACTTTAAAAAATTTATTAAAGATGAAAAAGATAGTACTGTTGTAGAAAACCAATGGACCAAAGACGGAGAAGAAAATTACGGTTATGGTGGTGGAAATAGAGGTCAAGATAATGTTGATGTAGAAAAAAATAAAGACAAACGAAAAGGTGTTTGGGGAACTTGGTCTCATGATTCTAAAAAGTTTGTTTTTCAGAAATCAGACTCAAGGCATATTAAAGATTTGTGGGTCATTAATTCTACAGGTAAAAAAAGACCAACCTTAGAAACATACAAATACCACATGCCAGGAGAACAAGAATATTATAAATCTGAATTGATGATTTTTGATATTCCCACCAAAAGTCATTTAACGGTTGCTTTAGATACCGTTAACCAGCAAAGTATATCTGTATATAGAGCAGCGTCTAAACAGTCTCAAAGAGATGATGATTTTACTCCTTCTTTATTGCTATCAAAAAAAGGGAACATATATTTTAGTACAATTTCTAGAGATCGTAAAAAGTTTGATATTCATGTTGCAGACATGAATACAGGAGCATATAAAACATTAATTAAAGAGCGATTTAATACCTACATAGAATCTAGACCTTTAATTTTATTCAATGATGAAAAAGAAATATTGCATTGGGCAGAGCGAGACGGTTGGGCACATTTTTATTTGTATGATGCTGATGGGAATTTAAAAAATCAAGTAACAGATGGAGATTATCATGTAGACAGTTTTGAAGGGTTAGATGAAAAAAGCAGAACCTTATATTTTACTGCGAACGGAGTAGACAAGAATCAAGATCCTTATTTTTTACATACCTATAAAATTAATTTGAATGGTACTGGAATGAAAACGTTAGATGAAGGGAATTACACTACAAGAACTAGTATGGCAGATTCTAATAAATATTTTGTTAGTAATTATTCTCGTGTAAATACAGTTCCAAAATCTGATGTAAGAGATGCAAACGGAAAGAAAGTGATGAGTTTGGAAACAGCCGATTTATCGCAATTATTTGCATCAGGCTATCAATTTCCAACCCCTTTTAAGGTAAAAGCAGATGACGGAATTACAGATTTATATGGAGTGATGTACAAACCGTTTGATATGGATTCTACAAAGGTGTATCCGCTTTTAGAATATGTATATCCTGGGCCACAAACCGAAGCTGTTAACAAATCCTTTTCGTATAGAATGGACAGACTAGATAGAATGGCACAAGTAGGTTTTGTTGTTATTACCCTTGGAAACAGAGGTGGCCATCCAGACAGATCCAAATGGTATCACAATTATGGATATGGAAATTTACGTGATTATGGTTTGGCTGATAAAAAATATGTAGCGCAACAATTGGCAAATAAACACAAGTTTATCGACATCGAAAAAGTAGGAATTTATGGGCATTCTGGTGGTGGATTTATGTCTACAGCTGCAATGTTGGTGTATCCAGATTTCTTTAAAGCTGCAGTTTCTTCTGCAGGAAATCATGATAATAATGTATACAATTCTTGGTGGAGTGAAACACATCACGGTGTAAAAGAAGAGATTGATGCCAAAGGGAAAATCTCTTATCAATATAAAATTGACGACAACCAATCTTTGGCTAAAAATTTAAAAGGACATTTAATGTTAATTCATGGAGACATGGACAACAACGTAAACCCTGCTGGAACCATAAGAATGGCAAAAGAGTTAATTAAGGCTCACAAGCGTTTTAAATTTATGGTGATGCCAGGACAAAGACATGGCTTTGGAAGTATGACAGAGTATTCTTTTTGGCTAAGAGCAGATCATTTTAGCAAATATTTATTAGGCAAAGAAGTTACAGATGTAGATCTTTTATTTATGAATTTGAACAAACCAATGAATAGATAAATACAATTCTTTATTTTTACGAAGGTAGAAATTTATAAAAAAACTCCGAATGAAAGTTTGGAGTTTCTATCTTTTAAAAGATTATTACAAACTATTTAAATACTTTATTAGAGTGGTTTTTTTATATTTTTTAGCATAGTCTAAAGCTGTTCTTCCATTGTATTTTTTTCTGAAGTTGGCTCCTTTTTTAATAAGTTTTTTTGCCATTTCTAACCGACCATATTTTGCAGCATAAATTAAAGGTGTTTTACCGTTACAATCTTTATCTACATCTGCTTTTCTATTTGTAAGTGCTGTAAAGCATTCTTTAGAATTTAGTTTAATACTTAAAATTAAAAGAGAATAACTAGAGCTTCCTACCTCGTAACAGTTATTAATTGTTTCTTTATTTAGCTCCTTTTTTAATCCTTTTGCATCGTCTTTTTTTAATATTAATTTAATTTTTGAAGGAACTTCTTGCGAAGAAATAGAGATTGTTATAAGGAACAGCACTGTTGTAATAAAAGACTTCACAATAATTTATATTTTAATCTCTAGACATAAAGATTGATAATACATACCAAAAAAGCAACATTAAAGAAGCGAATAATCCTAAAGAAGCAGGGATATAGTCTTCTGTGCTATATTTGTTTACCAGGTTAGAAGTTTGGTATAAAATACTTCCTGCCGCTAAAACACACATCCCAACAGAAAACCACAATCCTAAATTAAAACCAAATAAAGTTCCCGCAACAATTAACCCTATTGCTATAAAAAACCCAACAGTTAAACCGGCCTTTAAAAATGAAAAGTCTTTTTTAGTGATAAAAACAACCGAGGAAATTCCTGCAAACAAGCCTAAAGTCACAATGGCTGCTTGTTGCACTAAATCTGCACTTTCTGTATAGAAAATTGCAATATATAAAAGAGGTACAAATATAATTGCTTGTGCAAAAACGTACAATGCAGCAGCTAAATATTGCGTGTTTTTATCTGCAGTTTTAAGAACAGTACTTTCTGCATAATTAGTAACAAACATAAAACCACCTAACATAATCAACCATCTCCAACCTTGGGTCATAGTCATCATAAAGTTAACAATCATTTCGCTTTGTAGCAGTACATACTCAAAAAGCACAAATAATAAAACCCCAGCAGCAACGTGAGAGTATGTTTTTTTGTAAAAATCTACACGAACTTGGTCTGTAGCTTCTATTAATAATGTTTTGTTTCTGAGTGTGTTTTCCATGTTTTTTTATTTTACACTTTTTTTATTACGCTTGTAACAATACCCCAAATAACAAAATCATTGTCTTCAGTAATATTTATAATAGGGTAATTAGGGTTTTCTGGTTGTAACCAAACTTCGTTTTTTTCTACACGTAAACGTTTTACCGTAAACTCTCCATCTAAAAAACAAACAGCAATTTTATTGTTTACAGGTTCTAAGCTTCTGTCAATTACTAGTAAATCGTTATCATCTAAGCCAGCATCAATCATCGATTGTCCTTTTACTTTTGCAAAAAAAGTAGCATCTTTATTTTGAATAAGCTCATCATCTAAAGAAATTCTTGTTTCCCTAAAATCATCTGCAGGAGATGGAAATCCAGCAGAAATACCAGTATCTATAAAGATTGCTCCGTTTCCAGAAGAAGCTTTTGGGGTAAAAAAAGTAAGTGTTTTAGACGTTTCCATTTGCATGCAAATTATAACTTTTTTACGAATTTATCTGCATATTCTTTAATCACATTTTTGTCAAAATAAGGTTCGTCATCAATGCGACCAATAATAGTAGCATTTGTCATTTTTTTTATAATTTCTTCTGTGCTTTTATGCTCATTTCCAGAAAAAATAATAGATACCTTAACCCCTTTTTCTTGTAGTAGTTTTACCGTTAATAAAGTATGATTGATGCTTCCTAAATAATGTCTAGACACTACAATTACGGTGTAATCTTGCTGAATTAAATCTAAAATGGTATCCGTATTATTTAGCGGGACTAACAATCCGCCGGCACCTTCTATAACCAAAATGTTTTTAGTTGTAGGCTCCTTAATTTTCTTTAAGTCAATGGTAATGGTATCAATTTCTGCTGCCGCATGCGGACTCATAGGAGTTTCTAATGCATAAGAATTTGCGTGAAAAATGGATCTAGAATTTGAAATTAATTCTTGAACTCTATGTGTGTCAGAATTTTCTAATTCTCCTGCTTGTATGGGTTTCCAATAATCTGCCTCTAAAGCTTCCGTAAGTATTGCAGCAACAACTGTTTTGCCAACTTCAGTAGAGATCCCTGTAATAAAGTATTTTTTTTGCATTAAAAAATTGTTTTACAATCGTTACAAATATGTCTTGTTTTCTCGAAAAATGGAAACAGCATATAAAATATATTTTTCCTTTGAATAGGTGCAACTAAAATTCGATTAGAATTACATTTCAAGCAGGGAATCGCTTGTCCATTTTTATCTTTTTGATAGGTTCTAATATTATTATAAACCATGGCAGCTTTTTCAAAATCATTTTTATGAACTAGTAGTTTTACACCACCAATTGCATTGCTCACTAAAGGATCTGTATCTATGGTTTTTTCATCCATTAATAGGGTTGTAAACCCCTCTGAATCTAATCTCGATTTTGTTACGTGGGCTTCCGTAGAAAACTCAAAAACGGCTAAAATTTTAAAACTATTATTCATAATTAATTCGGCATTTAATCAAGTTCAAGAAGAATAAAAACAGACAACAAACGTAAAACTTCACTAATTTCTTCAAAGGAATTATAGCTATGCAAACAAAAACGAAGTCGTTCTTTATTTTCTGGAACGGTGGGCGATAAAATTGCTTTTACATCAACCCCTTTTTCTTTAAATTTTTCTGAAATTGTTTTTACTTTTTCATTTCCAGAAATCAAACAACACTGAATTGCAGAATTGCTTTCTACGAATAATTCTTTAAGGTTTAACGTTATAATTTCTGATTTAAAGAATTGAATATTTTCAGCTAAATTATTTTTGTTGTGCTGAACTTGTTTAAGCATTTCATTGTATGAAATTCTAATGGTGGCTAAAGAGTGTGGTGTTAAGCCTGTTGTATAAATAAAACTTCGGGCAAAGTTTACTAAATAATTTTGCAAATCTTGGTTTCCTAAAATTGCGGCACCGTGGCAACCGATAGCTTTTCCGAAGGTAATAATTCTTGCAAAAACATCATTTTGCAAATGAAGTTCTTGTACAAGTCCGCTACCATTTTTATTAAAAACACCAATAGCATGGGCTTCGTCAACAATTAAAAAAGCCTTGTATTGTTTACAAATTGCTGCTATTTTTATCAAATCAGGAGCATCACCATCCATAGAAAAAACAGCTTCTGTAACCACAAATATTTCTGACTTTTCATGCTGAACGCGTTTTAGTAGCTGAACCAAATCCTCTAAATTATTATGTAAAAATTTATATGATTTTGCATTGCTTAATTGAATTCCGTCTCTAATAGACGCATGAGAAAATTCATCATACAAAATAAGATCATTGCGCTGCGGAACTGCAGAGAACAAACCAATATTCGCATCATAACCAGAATTAAAAATGGTGGCCGATGCTGTTTGATGAAATTCACTTAAAAAACCTTCAACTTCTGTATATAAAGAATGATTTCCAGACAACAACCTACTTCCTGTTGCCCCATTTTGTTTGATGTTATTATCCACCAAAAAACGATGTGTTTCATCAAAAATAGATTCAGATTTAGAAAGACCTAGATAATCATTTGAAGAAAAATCAATTAAATTATTTTGCGAAGTTAATTTTCGTAGAGAATTATTTTCTTCACGCAATTTTAATTTATTTGTTAACTTCTTTGGTAAATTCATCCTTACAAAAATAGCAAAATTATATACCTTTACAGCTATGTTTGCATTGGTTGATTGTAATAACTTTTACGCGTCTTGTGAGCGGGCTTTCAATCCGAATTTACAAGGGAAACCAGTTGCTATTTTAAGCAATAACGATGGTTGTGTAATTTCTTTGAGCGATGAAGCTAAGAAATTACGGTTGCCTTTTGGTGCTCCAATTTTTAAATGGGAGCAGTTTTGCAAAGAAAAAAATATTACTGTTTTGTCCTCAAATTATCCATTGTACGGAGATATGAGTGCAAGAGTTATGAATATTTTACGTGATTTTTCTCCAGATATTGAAGTGTATTCTATAGACGAATCTTTTTTAGAATTGAAAGGCTTTGAAAATTATAATTTTGATGAATACGCCACAAAAATTAGAAGTAGAATTTTAAAATGGACAGGCATACCAACTTGTGTGGGTATTGCACCAACAAAAGCACTGAGTAAAGTTGCCAATAAAATTGCCCGTTCTAACTTAAAACAATCCAAGGGAATTTGTATTATCGATTCTGAAGAAAACAGAATAAAAGCATTAAAATGGACAAAGATTGGCAAGGTTTGGGGTATTGGAAGTCGCTTGCAAAAACGTTTAGAAGAGAAAGGAATTCTTACAGCATATGATTTTACATTGTTGCCAAGTGATTTGGTTTTAAAAGAATTTTCTATTGTAGAGTGGCGTTTGCAAAAAGATTTACAAGGCATTTCTAAAATACCTTTAGAAGATGCTGTTAGCTCTAAAAAAATGATTGCAACCACAAGAAGTTTTGAAGACATCTATGAAGACATCGAGAATATAAAAGAACGTATTTCTACCTTTGCAGGTAGTTGTGCTAAAAAATTACGTGAACAAAAATCCAATTGCCACGTAATTACCGTTTTTTTACGAAGCAATCGGTTCGATAAAAACCAACCCTATCTAAAAGAAAGTAGAACCGTACTATTGTCGTATCCAACAGATTCTACCTTGGTAATTTCTAAAGCGGCCATACACGCTGTAAAAAGTATTTTTAGAAAAGGAATTAGATATAAAAAAGCGGGTGTTGTCATTTCTGGATTGGTACCCAATGATAATTTTCAGTTGAATTTATTTTCTCATGAAAACCCTAAGCATAAACCTTTAATGTCTGCTATAGATGGTTTAAATAAAAAGTACAAAGCAGATAAGATTAAGTTAGCAAATCAAGATTTAAAACGTACTTGGAAAATGCGTCAAGAACGATTATCACCTAAATTTACCACGAATATTAAAGACATTTTAATTGTAAAATGACACTACAAGAAAGAGATAAAAAACACCTTTGGCACCCGTTAAAGCAACATCAATTAAACCCTGATAGTTTGGCGATTGTAAAGGCTAAAGGATGCGTTTTAACAGATGAAAATGGCAACGAATATATTGATGCAATTTCTTCTTGGTACACCTGTATGTTTGGGCATTGCAATGATTTTATTATCGATACAGTGTATCGGCAAATGCAGCAATTAGACCAAGTAATGTTTAGTGATTTTACGCACGAACCTGCTATACAACTATCTGAAGAGCTTATTAAAATATTACCAAAAGGGCAAAATAGAATTTTCTTTAATGACAATGGCTCAACAGCAGTAGAAGCAGGCATTAAAATGGCATTACAATACTATTTTAATGTGGAAGAAAAACGCAACACTTTTATTGCTTTTGAAAACGGATTTCATGGCGATACTTTTGGCGCAATGTCTGTTTCAGGCTTGTCGGTTTATAATGGTCCGTTTGAAGATTTTTTGATGGATGTACAACGAATTCCGACGCCGAATGGAGAAAATCACCCAGAAATCTTAGCCAAGTTAAAAAAATATTCAGAAAACTATAAAATTGCAGGGTTCATTTATGAGCCAATTATTCAAGGTGCTGCAGGGATGAAAATTCATGATACAAAGGGTTTGAATGAAATTTTAAATTTCTGTAAAACCAATGATATTTTAACAATTGCAGATGAGGTTATGACTGGTTTTGGAAAAACAGGACGTAATTTTGCATCCGATTTTATCGAAACAAAACCAGATATTATTTGTTTAAGTAAGGCCTTAACTGGCGGATTAGTTCCTTTGGCAATTACTTCGTGTACAGAAAAAATTTATGCCGCTTTTTTAAGTAATGAGATGGCAAAAGGCTTTTTTCATTGCCATACTTATTCTGGAAATCCAATTGCTTGTAGTGCTGCAAATGCCGCAATAGCACTATTACAAACCCATGAAATTCAGAAAAACATCAAAGAAATTTCAACTTCACATATACAGTTTAAAGAACGTATTTTAAAACATCCCAAAGTAAAAACGGCACGTACACAAGGTGTTATTTTTGCATTAGACTTAGATACAAAAATGGAGCGTTATGGGAATTTACGAGACAAGTTACTTTCGTTTTTTATGAAAAGAGGCGTTTTTTTACGTCCGTTAGGAAATACAATTTACATTCAAGTTCCGTATGTAATTACAAAAGAACAGTTGCAAAAAGTCTATAAAACTATTGAAGAGGCATTAGAAATAGTGTAATTTTGCATCCTATTTATGCAGCAACCTATTTCCATAACATCGATCGCCTCAATTTCAGCTCTTGGAAACTCTCAAGAAGAAATTTGGAGCCATTATTTAAACGATACGCATTTCATTTCAGAAAAGAAATTTGAAAAATTTTCGGCACTCGTTGCAGAAATTTCTGAGGAGAGTAAAAAGCACATTGTCGCACTTAAAAACTCAGATGCTAAGTATAGAAATTTAGATGATTCTGTCTTGTATGCGATTTTCTGTGGAAGGAAAGCTATTGAAAAAGCAAACTGGAAAGTAGGAGATAATTTTGGAATTAATATTGGATCTTCACGAGGAGCCACCTCCCTTTTTGAAAAATATCACAAAGAATTTTTAGAGAAAAATAAATCATCCACCTTAAGTTCTCCAACCACAACTTTAGGGAATATTTCTTCGTGGGTGGCGCATGATTTGCAAAGCTCTGGTCCAGAAATTTCACATTCAATTACCTGTTCTACTGCTTTACATTCTTTGCTAAATGGAGTGGCATGGATACATTCGGGAATGTCAAATGCCTTTTTAGTTGGAGGAAGTGAAGCCGCTTTAACCGATTTTACAATTGCTCAAATGCAAGCTTTAAAAGTATATGCAAGAAAGAATGATGAATTTCCCTGTAAAGCATTCGACCTAAAAAAGAAACAAAACACCATGGTTTTGGGAGAAGGAGCGGCTGTAATTTGTATGGAAAAAGGAATTAAAAAAAATGCAATTGCAAAAATTGAAGGCATTGGTTATGCAACTGAAGTTCTTCAGCATAATACGTCAATCTCTACAGAGGCAGCATGTTTTCAAAAATCGATGAAAATGGCTTTAGGCAATTTTTCTCCTGATGAAATTGATGCAATTGTGATGCATGCTCCAGGAACTATAAAAGGAGATTCATCAGAAATAAATGCAATTTTAAAAATTTTTTGTAACAAAACTCCATTTTTAACTACCAATAAGTGGAAGCTGGGTCATACTTTTGGTGCTTCAGGAATGTTAAGTCTAGAATTAGCATTGTTCATGTTGCAAAAACAACAAGTAATAGCCGTCCCTTTTTCAGAAAGCCAACAAGAACCAAAACAACTTCAAAGAATCTTGGTTAATGCAGTTGGTTTTGGTGGAAATGCTGTTTCTGTTTTATTGACAAAATAAGTCATTCTATTTAGTCAAAAACCTTTATATTTATTCACTTTTTAAATTTTATGCTATGATGGAATGGTTTGCAGATTTGCCCTCTTTTTTAAAGACATACTGGGTTATTACTGGTATTTCTACATTAATGTTTTTAATTGTATTGGTTAGCACGATGATTGGTGCAGACACAGATGATATTGGTGATATTGATGCAGAAGTAGCTGCAGATACAGGAGTAGGGTTTCAGTTTTTTACCTTAAAAAATTTAGTAGCCTTTTTTGCTATTTTTGGTTGGAGTGGAATTGCTAGTATTAATTCAGGGAATTCGAAATCTTTAACCATATTTATTTCAATAATATGTGGATTAGCAATGATGTCTGTAATGGCTGCTCTATTTTATTATATCAGTAAATTAACTTCTAGCGGAACTCTAAAAATGCGAAATGCATTACATTCTATAGGAGAAGTATATTTAACTGTAGGTGCAAACAGGTCTAAAATTGGTAAAGTGCAAATAAAAGTTCAAGGATCTTTAAGAGAACTGGATGCATTAACCGATTTTGATGAAGACTTAACACAAGGGAATGTTATAAAAGTGGTCGAAGTTACCAATAACGGAATATTAATAATAAAACCTCAAAAATAAAAAATAACTATGCTAAATTTAATTGTATTACAAAGTTCCCAGTTTGCTGGATTAATAGGAATAGGGGTTGCTATCCTTTTCATATTTATATTGTTGGTAACAATGATAAAACGCTACAAAAGATGTCCATCTGACCGAATTTTAGTGGTTTATGGAAAAGTAGGAGGAGGAGAATCGGCTAAATGTATTCATGGTGGAGCCGCATTTATTTTTCCTGTAATTCAAGATTATCAGTTTTTAGATTTAACACCAATATCTATTGAAGTAAATTTGGTAAACGCTCTTTCTAAGCAAAATATTCGTGTGAATGTGCCAAGTAGATTTACCATTGGTGTTTCTACAGAACCCGGAATTATGCAAAATGCAGCAGAAAGGTTATTAGGTTTAGGACAAAGTGAAATTCAAGAGTTGGCACAAGAAATTATTTTTGGTCAATTACGTTTGGTAGTTGCTTCAATGGATATTGAAGAGATTAACTCTGACAGAGATAAATTTTTAACGAATATTTCTAAAAGTGTAGAATCTGAATTAAAGAAAGTTGGTTTAAAATTAATCAACGTAAATATTACAGATATTGTAGATGAATCTGGTTATATAGAAGCTTTAGGGAAAGAAGCAGCAGCACATGCCATTAACGCAGCAAGAAAATCGGTTGCAGAAAAAACTAGAGATGGTTCTATTGGTGAAGCAAACGCAGTACAAGACGAAAGAACACAAGTTGCTGCAGCAAACGCGCAAGCTGTAGAAGGAGAAAATACAGCAAAAATTGCGGTAGCAAATTCAGATTCATTAAGAAGACAACGTGAAGCAGAAGCAGAACGTGTAGCAATTGCATCAGAAAAAGTGCAAACAGCAAAAGCATTAGAAGAATCGTATGCTGCAGAACAGATAGCCGAAACTGCGAGAGCAGATAGAGAACGTTCTTCTCAATTAGCGGATATTATTGTACCCGCAGAAATTGATAAACGTAAAGTAGAAATTGATGCAGAAGCAAAAGCAGAAAATATTAGAAGAATTGCAAAAGGGGAAGCTGATGCCATTTTCTTAAAAGCTGAAGCAGAAGCAAAAGGTTTGTATGAAGTTCTTACAAAACAGGCAGCAGGTTTCGATAAGATCGTTCAGGCAGCAGGAAATGATTCTAAAAATGCAGCTTTACTATTAATTGCTGATAAATTACCAGAATTGGTTAAAACACAAGCGGAAGCAATTAAAAACATTAAAATTGATAAAGTTACTGTTTGGGAAAATGGTGGAGGAAAAGAAGGGAAAACCTCTACCTCTAACTTTATTTCTGGGATGTACAAATCAGTTCCACCATTGCAAGAAATGTTTAACATGGCTGGAATGCAGTTGCCAGAATATTTAAAAGGAAAAGAAATACCTATAGATTTGGTTGAAGATAAAAATAATGAACCAAAAGAAGAGAAGAAATAAACAAGTTTAAAAATCCACTTTTCAGGTGGATTTTTTATATTTTTGATGTATTAAATAACTTGAATTTATGAGTGAAGTAAGACACAATTGGACGAAAGAAGAAATATTAGATATTTACAACAAACCATTAATGGAACTGCTGTACGAGGCAGCAACCATTCATAGAAAACAACACGATCCAAATGTCGTACAGGTTTCAACATTATTATCCATAAAAACGGGTGGATGTTCAGAAGATTGTGGCTACTGTCCGCAAGCAGCTCGTTATCATACCGATGTTAAAGGAAATGATTTAATGACGGTACGTCAAGTAAAAGCACAAGCTTTAAGAGCTAGAGAGAGTGGAAGTTCTCGTGTTTGTATGGGTGCTGCATGGAGAAATGTAAAAGACGGACCAGAATTTGACCAAGTCTTAGACATGGTAAGAACCATTAACAAGCTAGATATGGAAGTTTGCTGTACGCTTGGAATGGTTACTGAAAACCAAGCACAACGTTTAGCGGAAGCGGGCCTATATGCGTATAACCATAATTTAGACTCTTCTGAAGAATACTACAAAGAAGTAATTTCTACACGTGGGTATCAAGACCGATTAGATACCATTGATAATGTGCGTAAAACAAATGTAACTGTTTGTTCAGGGGGTATTATTGGAATGGGAGAAAAAGCAGAGGATAGAGCAGGTATGTTAGTAGCTTTATCCACCTTGAATCCGCAACCAGAATCTACGCCAATAAATGCTTTAGTTGCTGTTGAAGGAACCCCTTTAGAAAATGAAAAACCAGTTAATATTTGGGATATGATTCGAATGGTTGCAACCACCAGAATCGTATTGCCAGAAACACAGGTTCGTTTGTCTGCAGGAAGAACGCAAATGTCTAGAGAAGGACAGGCAATGTGCTTCTTTGCAGGAGCAAATTCAATTTTTGCAGGAGATAAGTTATTAACTACTCCAAACCCAGACGTAAATGAAGACATGAAAATGTTTAAGTTATTGGGTTTAAATCCACAGAAACCATTCACTAAAAAAGTGCAACCACAAACAGTAGAAGCAAAAGATTCTAATTTTGAATCTCTGGGAGAGAAACCAAGGTGGACGCGTCCAGAGCATAAAATTGAAAGAAATGAAGTTGCTAAACAAAAAGGGAAAGCTCTTAAGGTTTAGACACCTCAATTAATTAAAATATAAAACCCATTGCTTTTAAATAAGTAATGGGTTTCTTTCATTTAAAGAGCTACTTGTAAGGGAATAAAAACACATTAAAATAAGTTTAAATGCTTTGATATGAGGGTAATAGAAAATATAAAACATCAAAACACGTAGTACTACCTATGTTTATATGTAAAATTTTTCATCAATTTGTATTATTAGACATTACTTATTATGAAAGCTTGTCCAAGATGTAAATCTTTATCTAAATATAGAATTAGAAGAAAAGGAATTATTAGATTAATACCAGGTACTAGAACCTATGTTTGTGATATCTGCAGTAAGCGTTACGCTTGGTTTTCTTTTATTAATCGATCATTAAAAATATAAATAAAAAAGCCTCACACAGATGAGGCTTTTTTATTTATATTTTAAAAAAGAATGCTATTTAAACAATCTAAATATATCATTCCCATTGGCAAAAAGTAGCAATGCAATTAGAAGAATAAAACCAACTACTTGAGCATATTCTAAAAATTTATCTCCAGGTTTTTTACCAGTAATCATTTCCCAAAGGGTAAAAACTACGTGTCCACCATCTAAAGCAGGAATTGGCAACAGGTTCATAAAACCTAACATAATAGACAAGAATGCCGTAATGTTCCAGAAAGATTGTGCACTCCACTCATCAGGAAAAATACTTCCGATAGAAATAAAACCACCCAAACCTTTATAGGCACCAGTACTTGGATTAAATATTTTTTTAAGTTGCTTCACGTAATCTGTCAAGGTTTTCCAAGATTTGTTTAAACCAGCAGGAATGGCTTCCGTAAAAGAATACTCAATTTCTGCTAGGTCATAATATCCTAGTTTTTGTAAATCATTAAAAGAAAGGCCTCCAAAGACAATTCCTATAGTCCCTTGTTTGGTTACTCTAACAGGAATTTCTTTGACTTCATCTGCTCTTTTTATTGTTAAAGAAATGTCTTGTTCTTTATATTTTAATAGCATTGATTTTGCTTCATCATAATATTTAATAGCAGTACCATTTATAGCTGTAACAATATCTTTTGGCTGGAGTCCACTATTTTCATTGATAGAATCTTTTTGAACACGAGCTATAGTAAAAGGATATCTCGCAGAAACGATAGGACCCTGCGCATTTTTTCTTCGATCTATTAATTTAGAGATAAAATCTTCAGGGATTGCTTTGTCTATAATTTCTCCATCTCTTTCTATTTGGAAATTATTTCCGTTGATAAAACCTAAGGTAATTTCATTAAATTTTCTAATTTTTTCTCCATCAATGGTTAAGATTTTATCACCTGTTTTTAAACCAACATTAACAGCCAATGAGTCTTGTACCCAAACACCATCCTTAACATTTTCGTTCGGTAAAAACTTTTCACCATAGGCCCACATTAAGCAGATGTAAATTAGAATTCCTAATACAAAGTTTACAAAAACGCCACCCAACATTATAATTAAACGTTGCCATGCTGGTTTTGATCTAAACTCCCAAGGTTGCGCAGGTAAGGCCATCTGCTCGGTGTCCATACTTTCATCGATCATCCCAGAGATTTTTACATAACCTCCTAACGGAATCCAACCAATACCGTATACAGTTTCACCAATTTTTTTCTTGAATATGGAGTATTTATAATCGAAAAAAAGATAAAATTTTTCGACTCTAGTTTTAAATAATTTTGCGGGGATAAAGTGTCCTAATTCGTGCAAAACAATTAGTAGTGATAAACTTAAAATAAATTGTGATGCTTTTATTAATATTTCCATTCAGCGTTAAATCATAATTAAAATGAGGGCAAATGTACGTTTTTAAAGAGAGTATAAAAAGCACTATTAAGTAGAGGTTTTTGTTTTAACAAAGATTTTAGGTTTATTATATTCAAGTTTGTTTTTTTTGCCCCGTTTTATGAAGTAAATTTGCAGTATAAATTTATTTTATGGAATTAAAATTCTTTAAAAAATCATTGCCAACCATTATTTTCTTGGTAATCTTTTCCGCTATTGTTCTCCCGATCTTTTATAATTTGTTAAAAGTTGATAAAAGATTGAAAATTTATAACCCTGTAGATTTTAATCCCAAATTAGTAGATCCTTCTTTAAAACACATCCAAAAGAATCATACAATTGCAGATTTTAAATTGATCAATCAAAACGGAGAAACCATTACCAATAAAGATTACAAGGACAAGATTTATATAGCGGATTTTTTCTTTACCCGTTGTACAAATATTTGCATTGTGATGGCATACAACATGGCAGAATTGCAAGCGCATTATAAAAATGATGATGAGGTTCTATTTTTATCTCATTCTGTTACCCCGGTAATTGATAGCGTTTCTGTTTTAAAAGATTATGCTGATAATAACGGTGCTATTAACGGTAAATGGAATTTAACAACAGGAGTTAAAAAGCATATTTATGAGTTGGCTCGTAAAAGTTATTTTGCTGTTATCGATGAAGGAACTGGAGATGAAAACGACTTTATTCACACAGAAAATTTCGTTTTAATAGATAAAGAAGGTAGAATTAGAGGTTCTTATGACGGTACAGAAAGAGAGAACATGCAGAAAATTATAGATGACATTGCTTTATTAAAAGAGGAGTATACTAGAAAATAGATTTCTGAAGATTAAAATACAACTAGATTTTTTAGACCACAAAAACTTAAAATAAACCTCATGCCTATTTTAAGAGCTAATGGAGTTCTGCTTATTTTTATTTTACAAATAGCCTTTTAATGCATCAGAAAAACTATTCGTAAAAGGTATTTGTAAATCTTTTAGAGAATTGTATTTTTGAAACTCTTTTAAGCAACTAGTTGTAGCTAAGAAATATGCTCAGTGAAAAAGCAATTGGATTTAAATTCTTAATTTTTTCTCGAGGCATACAAGGAGCTAAAATTGTAAAGTATAAAACACAAAATAAAATGAATACACTTAAAATAATTTTCCTGCTAACCTGTGTAATCAGTTGTGGGGTTCCTAAAAATGAACATGATAAACTGAAAAGTGAACTCGAAAAAGTTACTCAAGAATTAAATGAATGTACTAATGGAGTCTCTGATCATGATGGGCATCACGACAACCATTCAATGGAAACACTTTCATTAGAAAAACGAATTGCTTTTATGTCTGGGCATGTAGAGGCAGGTTTGTCTCTTTATCGTGCGGGAAAACTAGACCAGGCGGCAAAACATTTATTACACCCTGTATCGGAAACACATCAAGCAGAACGTGCTGGTATTGATTCGCTTGGATTTACACCTGAAGTGTTTAAGGCAGTATCAAAAGCTTTAGACCAAGGACGACCTGCCTCTGAAATAGAACCCATGCTCATAAAAGCTGAAGCAAATATTCTTTTACTCCAAAAAAATTCTGGTGGTGATACGACTGAAATTATCAAGTTTTTAATGGAAAAAGTTGCTGAAGAATATAACGAAGGTGTTACTGATGGAAAGATCGTTGAGGCTGGTGAATACCAAGATGCATTTGGCTTTTCTGTTGTGGCATTAAAAATCGCTAAAAGAACAAAGAGTGAGCGCTCCAAGCAGCTTGTACAAGAATCGTTAAAATTAGTAAACATGTGGCCAGAAATTGGACCACTTGCAGATTCTAAACCTCTTCCTCTAGAGGAGTTAAATAAGCAAATTAAGAACATTATTAAAAACTTATAGCTCAAAAAACTACCTATAGTTTTCAAGGCATCTATTTTACATATAAATAGATGCCTTGAACGTTTCTTGAAAATTTAGATTGTTACTAATACCAAAACAACTGGTTGAAGAGGCAAACGCTATAAAATCTTAACACAAAATTAGGAAAAGGCAGCTGTAAGGTTTTTTACTTTTGATGACTGATAAATCATCAATTAACTATAAAACCATAAAACAATGAAAAAATCAATTTTAGCAATTGCAATTTTTGCAATTACATTAATCACGTCATCAGAAGTATTAGCACAAGACTTTAAGGGATTGGATAAGAGTCCAATGGATGCAGCTGCATATCCAAGTAGCTATAAGATTTCAGACAAGGCTGTAAAAGTAACTTACGGAAGACCACAATTAAGAGGAAGAGATTTAGCAAAATTAGCACCAGCGGGTAAGGTTTGGAGAACCGGTGCAAACGAAGCTCCAGAAATTACCTTTTATAAGGATGTAACTTTTGGAGGCAAAGCTGTGAAAGCAGGAACCTATTCATTATTTACAATTCCTTCTGAAACAGGAGACTGGACAGTAATTATTAGTACAGCTAGAAACGTTTGGGGTTCTTATTTTTATAAAGAAGATCAAGATGTTGTTCGAGTGAAGGGAATCGTTTCTAAATCAGAAAAAAGTATAGAAAATTTTTCTATGATGTTTGCAGATGATATGACTTTAAAAATGGGTTGGGCAAATACTGTTGTTTCTGTAGCGATCAAATAAACTTTTTCTCAATTAGAAAAGATATTAAAAACCGAAAACTTTGTTTTCGGTTTTTTCTTTTTTAAATTCTTTTTTTCTTTCTAGTACAATTTAGAAGCCTCTATTATTTAACCAAAATCTACTTTTTGCTTACAAAGAATAAACGTAAATTTGCCGCTTAAACAAGAAGTAAAAGATGCAGTATAATCATCAAGAAATAGAAGCAAATTGGCAAAAATTTTGGGCGAAAAACGAAACTTTTAAAGCCGAAGAGATTTCTGATAAACCAAAATATTATGTGTTAGATATGTTTCCTTATCCCTCTGGAGCAGGCTTACATGTTGGGCATCCCTTAGGGTATATTGCAAGTGATATTTATGCACGGTACAAACGTCATAAAGGTTTTAATGTACTGCATCCACAAGGATATGATTCTTTTGGCTTACCAGCAGAACAGTATGCCATTCAAACAGGGCAACATCCAGCAAAAACAACCGAAGCAAACATAAAAACCTACAGAAGACAATTAGATCAAATTGGTTTTTCTTTTGATTGGAGTAGAGAGGTAAGAACTTCAAATCCTGAATACTATAAGTGGACACAGTGGGTTTTTATTCAACTTTTTAATTCTTGGTACAACAAAGATTCTGATAAGGCAGAAGATATTTCTTCCTTAGAAAAAGTCTTTAAAAAAGAAGGAAATACAACTATAAATGCTGTTTGTGATGATGATATAAAATCTTTTTCTGCAGAAGATTGGAACGCTTTTTCTAAAACAGAACAAGAAGAAGTTTTATTGCAATACAGATTAACTTATTTGTCTGATACCGAGGTAAATTGGTGTGCTGCATTGGGAACTGTTTTGGCTAATGACGAAATTGTAAACGGAGTTTCTGAACGTGGTGGCCATCCTGTTATTCGTAAAAAAATGAGACAATGGTCTATGCGAATATCAGCCTATGCACAGCGATTATTAGACGGGTTAGAAAAAATTGACTGGCCACAGCCATTAAAAGATTCACAAACAAATTGGATAGGAAAATCTGTTGGAGCAATGGTTTCTTTTGATGTTGAAGGGACTTCCGAAAAGGGTTCTTCTGAAGTAAAGTTATCGTATAAAGAATTAGAAGCTTTAAAAGAATTAAGACAAAATTTATCGAAAGCAGAAACAACGCTTTGGAATGAGTTAAAAAATAAAAAAGGCGCATCAAAATTTAGAAAAAAGTACACAATTGGTGCTTTTATGGTAGATTATGTATGCATTGCAAAAAGTTTAATTGTTGAGTTTGTTGGAAAAGAAGACGAAGCCGAGAGAACAGCGTTTTTTCACAAAGAAGGGTTTAATGTCATTCGTTTTTCAGACAACGAAGTAATTGAAAATGTACTTCAGGCTGTTTCTAAAATTAATTCTGCAATCCAGTTTCCAAAACTAATTGACACAGTAGCAGAAAAGAAACAACTTGTAAAAGAAGTAAATCAATATAAAATAGATGTTTTTACAACGCGTCCAGATACTATTTACGGAGTCAGTTTTATGACTTTGGCTCCAGAACACGAGTTGGTTTCTAAAATAACCACAGCGGCTCAAAAAGTAGCCGTTGAGCATTATATAAAAGCCACTGCAAAACGTTCTGAACGCGATAGAATGGCAGATGTAAAAACCATTTCTGGAGTATTTACAGGTGCCTTTGCAATTCATCCTTTTTCTGGTGAAAAGGTGCAAATTTGGATTGGAGATTACGTGTTAGCAAACTACGGAACAGGAGCCGTGATGGCAGTTCCTTGTGGTGATCAGCGGGACTATGATTTTGCAAAACATTTTGGAATTCCAATTCCGAATATTTTTGAAGGGGTAGATATTTCTGAGGCTGCACATACAGATAAAGACGGAACAAAAATTACAAACTCAGATTTTTTATCAGGTTTAAAATACAAGAAAGCACTAAAATTAGCTATTTTCGAAATGGAAAAACGCGGTTTTGGGTATGGAAAAATAAATTACCGTTTGCGTGATGCCGTTTTTAGCAGACAACGGTATTGGGGAGAGCCATTTCCGGTCTATTACAAAGACGGAATGCCACAAATGATTGATCCAAAATATTTACCAATTGTGTTGCCAGAGGTTCAAAAATACCTACCAACTGAAGATGGAAAACCGCCTTTAGGAAATGCTACAGAATGGGCATGGGATTCTCGTGGTAAGAACGTTGTTTCTAATGAGAAACTAAAAAATAAAACGGTTTATCCGCTAGAACTAAATACCATGCCAGGTTGGGCAGGAAGTTCTTGGTATTTTAATAGGTACATGAATTCTTCAAACGAAAACGAGTTTGCAAGTAAAGAAACGTTAGAATATTGGAAAGAAGTAGATTTATATATTGGAGGTTCTGAACATGCAACAGGGCATTTATTATACGCTCGTTTTTGGCAAAAATTCTTGTTTGATAAAGGAATTGTTCCCGTTGATGAGTTTGCAAAAAAATTGATTAACCAAGGAATGATTTTGGGAACTTCTGCTTTTGTATATAAAGAAGAAGGAACCAATACATTCGTGTCTAAAGGATTGATAGAAGGTAAAAATGTTTTACCAATACATGCAGATGTTTCCTTAGTAAATTCTTCTGACGAATTAGATGTTGTGGCTTTTAAGAATCATGCTTTAAATACCGATTATAAAAATGCTGAATTCATTTTAGAAGATGGGGTTTACAAGGTAGGACGTGAAGTTGAAAAAATGTCTAAATCTAAATACAATGTTGTTAATCCAGACGATATTGTAGCACAATATGGTGCAGATTCACTGCGTTTATTTGAAATGTTTTTAGGTCCTTTAGAGCAATCAAAACCATGGAAAACTTCAGGTATTAGTGGAGTTTCATCATTTTTAAAGAAGCTTTGGAGGCTTTATTTTAATGAAGAAAAATTTGAAGTTTCTAAAGAGAAAGCTACCAAAGAAGAATTAAAAGTGTTACACAAAACAATCAAAAAAGTAGAAGAAGATATCGAGAATTTTTCTTTTAACACCTCTGTTTCTACCTTTATGATTGCTGTAAATGAACTTACTGCTTTACACTGTAATAAACGTGAAGTCTTAGAACCTTTATTAATTTTATTATCTCCGTATGCACCTCATATTACCGAGGAGTTGTGGAAACAGTTAGGTCATAAAAAGTCTATTTCTACTGCAGAGTTTCCTGTTTTTGATCCAAAAAAACTTGGTAGAAAGCACTAAAAATTATCCTATTTCTTTTAATGGTAAAATGCGTTTTACGTTAGAACTTTCGTTAGATTTATCGAAAGAAGAAATAGAAAAGACATGGTGATGAAGCATGAAAAACAATTTTGCAATTAGAGGGCAGAATCACCTAAAAAGGTAATTATTGTTCCAGGAAAAATTGTAAATATTGTAGGATAAGAAGTAGCGCTATAGAAACTATTTTTTATTAGCATACAGGTACTTGTGTAAATAATTTTTTTCCGCTTTTCCTAAAGAAGGAAAATGACTTTACACAGGTTTCATTAGAATTTTAAAAGTCATTCCAGCATTTGTAATGACTTTTTTATTTAGTTATCTTGTGAATCTAAAAATTCATTTAGAAATGACCTTAAAAACCTCAATATTAATTGTCCTCTGAAATGCTTTTTGGGTGTTAAAAACAAAAATAATAAAAGAAGAATAATGTGTTAAATTTTAAAAACATATCGTTAAGAATACGTATTTTTTTATCTATGATTTTATTGGTGTTATTGGCATCAGTTTTAATTTTAGTAGTAACTCTTTATCAGTATGAAGAGCAAACCAAAGATTACAATATTCAACGTTTTGAGCGAAAGGAAGCCATAACGAAAGAAACCATAGAGCTAGAGTTAAAAAACAAAACAACTTACACCGTACATACAGAAAATTTACCTCAAATATTTAAGGATCGAATTTATGAGATTTCTTCCATAAATAAAATAAATATTTTTATTTATGATTTAGATGGAAAATTATTAAAATCATCTGTGGCAAGTGCTTTCGAAAAAATTAATAATGATTTAATTCCAGAAAATGTTCTTACAGAATTAAGGCAAAAACCGAATCATAGAATATTTAAAAACAAACAAGAAGGGGGTACAGGTTATCAATCGTCCACTTCCTATATGTATGATTCAAAATTTAATAGAATAGGGATTCTAGTTTTACAATTTACACAAGATAATTCGGAAATAGAATATGAGTTAAAAGAGTTTATTTCTAGATTAGGTTTGGTTTATCTTTTAATGTTTGTAATAGCAATATCCTTGGCATATTTTTTATCAAGTTATATTACCAGGTCTTTAAAAAGAATCTCTGATAAAATGCAGCAAACAGGGTTTCATAAACGCAATGAAAAGATACTTCTAACAAATGCGAGTTCAGAAATAGACACCCTTGTAAGTGCTTATAATAGCATGATAGACGAACTGGAACAAAGTGCTGTTAAACTTGCTAAAAGCGAAAGAGAGCAGGCTTGGAGAGAAATGGCTAAGCAAGTAGCTCACGAAATTAAAAACCCATTAACTCCAATGCGATTGTCTGTTCAAAGTTTTGAACGAAAATTTAATCCAGAAGATCCTACGATAAAAATGAAACTAGCAGAGTATAGCCAGACATTAATTCAACAAATTGATGTAATGAGCTCTATAGCATCTGCTTTTTCTGATTTTGCAAAAATGCCAACACAAAAAAGAGAAAAAATTGAGGTAATTGGTGTTGTAAAATTAGCTTTGGATATTTTTAACGAAGATGCTGTAAAGTATTTTCCAATGGAAAAAGAATTGCATGCTAATTTAGACAAGACACAGCTTATTAGAATTGTTACTAATTTAGTTAAAAATGCCTTACAAGCTTCAGAGAATAATGAAAACCCTTTAATAGATGTGAGGGTTTTTTCTGAGGGAGATGATGTAAAAATTACGGTTTCAGATAATGGAAAAGGCATTTATGAAGACGTAAAAGACTTAATTTTTGAACCAAAGTTTACCACCAAGTCAAGTGGTATGGGACTTGGTTTACCCATGATAAAAAATATAATTGAAGCCTATGATGGTACTATTTCTTTCACTTCAAAAGAAGGGATAGGAACCGTTTTTACAGTAATTTTACCAAAAATATAACCCAATGAATTTCGAAAACATTTTAGTTTCTAAAGAGAACGGATTAGCAACAGTAACCATTAACAGACCTAAAAAGTTAAACGCCTTAAATAAAGTCACAATAGAAAGCTTAAGCGAAGCTTTTAAAGCTTTAGAAGAGGATACAAATATAAAAGTAATTGTACTTACAGGAAGTGGAGAAAAAGCTTTTGTAGCCGGTGCAGACATTTCTGAATTTGCCAATTTTTCTGCTGAACAAGGAGGCGTTTTAGCCAGAAAAGGACAAGAGATGTTATTCAATTTGATAGAAAATCTATCGACACCAGTAATTGCTGCTGTTAACGGTTTTGCCTTAGGAGGAGGTTTAGAATTAGCCATGTCTTGCCACTTTAGAATTGCTTCAGACAATGCAAAAATGGGCTTACCAGAAGTATCTTTAGGCGTAATACCTGGATATGGAGGCACACAACGATTGCCACAATTAGTGGGTAAAGGAAAAGCGATGGAACTTATTATGACTGCTGGAATGATTACAGCAACTGATGCGAAAGAGTGTGGCTTGGTAAACCATGTTGTATCCCTTGAAGAGTTGCTTCCTTTAGCAGGAAAAATTGCCAGTAGAATTATGAGAAACTCTTCTGTTGCAATTGCTGCTGCAATTAGAGCCGTAAATGCAAATTTCGAGGAAGGGGTTCATGGCTACGATGTAGAAATTGATGCGTTTGGACACTGTTTTTCTACGGAAGATTTTAAGGAAGGAACAACTGCCTTTTTAGAAAAAAGAAAAGCAAATTTTCCTGGGAAATAATAGCATAAAAAAAAACGAGCCGATGGAGGCTCGTTTTTAGTTTCATCAAAATATAGCAATAGCTCGATGAATCGTTAACAAATTATTCTCTTTTTCTATAAGGTAAATTTTTTAGCATAACTTTTTTTGTTGCTAAACACAACAGCTCTATATTGTCCTTTTTCTTTGGGATCTAATTTATAGATTCTATTTACTTGAAGCTCGTTGGTAATAACTTCTGTATGTATAGGGTTGTCATTGTAATAAATAATAATTTTTACAGGCTCTTTGTCTGATGCTTTTTTAGAAATGAAAATTAAATCTCTCTTTAGCTCTAATGATGGGTTTGAAAATAACTTTTTCCAAGTTTTTTTGAAAAATTACTTGATGAGATGCGACCTTAAAGGGTTTCACTAGAATTCGAAAGTCTTTATGAAGCTCAATGCTGTAGACTCCGTCTTTTAATGAAGATAGATCAAACACCTTGGTAAGGTTTCCTTTTTTGGTAGCATTTTCTGAATGAAGGATGTTGCCTTGTTTATCTTTAATAGTTAACGTATGCCCTTTTTTAACATTCTTAAATTCAACTTTTACTTTTTTAGTCTCCACTGGATCACTAAAATCTTTTGTGCTGTTTGCATAGTTAAATACTGTTGCTAACATACATACTACTACGACTAGTTTTCTTTTAATTGTTTTCATAATTGTATAATTTTTGAATAATTACACAGCAAAATTAGCGCAGATGTTTCAATAAAATAACAACATAATTGGCAGGTTTATAGTCTAAATTAACCTCAGGTAATATTAAAAATAAAATAAGGGTTAATATTGCATATAAAAATGATAATCTTGAATAGATTCTTCTTTTTTTGTGTTGTATTTTTGTAGGAAGATATGATGATTAAAAAACCAACATTAGAAAAAGTTATCCCCAGTTTTGGAAGTTCGCTATTGGTAAAAAAACACGTAGCTTTTTTAAAGGACAATACGCCACTTTGGCATTTTCATCCCGAAATTGAATTGGTCTATGTTAATAAGGGAAAAGGGAAAAGACATATAGGCAATCATATTAGCTATTTTAATAATAGCCAATTGGTGTTAATTGGCTCTAATTTACCACATGTAGGATATATAGATCGATTAACCACCAACGGCTCTGAAACACTAATTCAATTTAAACCCGATTTCTTAGGAGAAACCTTTTTTACAATTCCAGAAATGGGGAAGATTAAAAACCTATTTGAAAGAGCAAAAAAAGGAATTCGATTTAATGTACAAATTAAAGAAACCATTGGTCCTAAAATAGAGGCCTTAGTAAATTTAGAAGGCGCCCATAGAATTATTTCTTTTTTAGAGATCTTAAATGATTTAGCAACTACAGAAGATTATACGCTTTTAAATGCCAATGGTTTTGCTTTTGAAACCTCACCACAAAATAGCAGTAAAATAGATATTGTTTTTAAGCATATCAATGAAAACTTTAACGAGCACATTTCTTTAGAGGAAATTGCTGATTTAGCAAGCATGACGGTTCCTGCATTTTGTCGGTTTTTTAAAAAAACAACGGGAAAAACATTTACAAAATTGGTGAATGAGTATCGCGTTGTGCACGCAACGAAGTTGCTCTCTGAAAGTCAGTTTAGCATCACAGCTATTTGTTACGAATGCGGATTTAATAATTTTTCTCATTTCAATAAACTCTTTAAAGAATTTACGGGTAAAAGCGCCTCTAAATACAAGGCTGAAATGAAAAATTTAATTCAATAAATCATAGAAAATGGCAAAAGATAACATTGATATGGCCTTAGAATATTACACTTTTAAGAGCAAAGAAATAATTGATTTTGTAAACTCAAATACTCATTTAACAGTCCATCAAATCATTGAAAACGGAAAAGAGCTGGCTGTTTTAGAATATAAAATTACAGCTCTAGAAGTGGCCAAAGAAAATTAAATAAGTTACTTTTTGCCATCCCATTCCTCATAAAATTGCTTAGAAATTGCTCCATATACCGGTGTCTTTCCAAGGCAATTTCTTTTCCGGTATGTGTATTCATTTGATCTTTTAAAAGCAACAATTTTTCATAAAAATGGTTGATGGTAGGAGCCTCAGATTTTTTGTATTCCTCTTTGGTCATTTTTAGGTTTGGTAGAATTTCAGGATTGTATAAAGTTCTGTTTTTAAATCCGCCATAATTAAAACAACGTGCAATACCAATGGCTCCAATGGCATCCAGTCGATCTGCGTCTTGCACCACTTCTAGTTCTTTAGACGTGAATTTTTCTCCAGTAGAAGAAAGCGAATTTTTATATGAAATATGATTGATGATGTTAACAATATGTGCACGTACATCAGCATCAACTTGTTGTGTTGTAAGAAATTCAGTAGCCATTTTAGGCCCCATGGTTTCATCGCCATCATAGAATTTTGCATCGGCAATATCGTGTAACAAAGCACCCAAACGAACTATAAAGAGGTCAACATGTTCTTTTTTAGAAATTAACAAAGCGTTTTTATAAACCCGCTCTATGTGAAACCAATCGTGGCCACCTTCAGCATTTTTTAAAGTTTCTTTTACAAAATCTATGGTATTTTGTATGATAATTTCTTGATCCATACTAGAAGTAAGTTTGCGTTTTTGCTAATATTTTTTTCTTCAATATATAAAAAAATCCACTCTAACAAGAGTGGATTTTAATAGTTTTTTTTTGATCATATTCTAGCAAAACTCTTCGTAAGCACCTGCTAAGTTTTGTGCTATCATTTGTGCAGAACGTCCTTCAATATGATGACGCTCTAGCATGTGCACTAAAGTACCATCTTTAAACAATGCAATTGCGGGAGATGATGGAGGAAATGGAATCATAAACTCTCTAGCTTTTTGTGTAGATTCTTTTTCTACACCAGCAAAAACAGTAGTTAAGTTGGTAGGTGTTTTGTCAGCACCTAAAGAAGCAATAGCTCCTGGTCTAGCAGTACCAGCTGCACAGCCACAAACAGAATTTACCATTACCAAAGTTGTTCCTTCTTTTGCCAACGCATTTTCTACGTCTTCACCTGTAAATAATGCTTCAAAACCAGCGTTTATTAACTCGTCTCGCATTGGTTTTACTAAATCTTCTGGATACATAATTTTATAAATAATTTTGAATTGCAAATATAATGATAAATAGCACAGAATTCAACTTTTAAGTAAATGCTTGTTTTTATGTGCATATCAATAAAATTGATGTGATAATTGGGTTAAAAAACAAAAACGTTTTCTTTATATTTGGGCTCAAATAAATTTAAATGGGAAATTTTACAAAATGGTTGGGCGCAGGTTTAGGATTCACTTTAGGGGGGCCAATTGGAGCTGCAATTGGTTTTGCACTTGGTAGTTTTGTAAATGGTTTTAACCTAGATGAGTTTAAACAAGAACAATTAGACTACCAAAGAAACGGTCAGCATCAAGGAAGAAATCAACAAAGAAATACACAATCAGGAGATTTTGAAATGAGTCTTTTGGTCTTGGCTTCTATAGTAATAAAAGCAGATGGAAAAGTAGACAGACGCGAGTTAGATTTTGTGAGAAATCATTTTGTAAGTATGTATGGTAAAGAACGTGCCAATAGTGCTTTTAAGGTATTTAATAGTATCATAAAAAAGGAAATCTCTGTACGTCAAGTATGCATACAAATTCGCCAAAATATGGCACATGCTTCCCGTTTGCAATTAATTCATTTCTTATTTGGTATTGCAAAAGCAGACAATTTTGTAACCACCTCAGAAGTAGACGAAATTCATAAAATAGCAGGCTATTTATACATCAATCAACAAGATTACGAATCTATAAAAGCCATGTTTTATGACGCATCAGACAACGCGTATAAAATTTTAGAAATTACCAAAGCTGCCTCAGACAATGATGTTAAGAAAGCCTATAGGAAAATGGCCAAAAAATACCATCCAGACAAGCTTCAAAACATAGGAGCAGAGCATTTAAAAGGGGCTAAAGAAAAATTTCAAAGCATACAATCTGCTTATGAAAAGATTAAGAGTGAAAGAGGATTGTAGATAGAATCTTAAAAGTTTAAAGATGAAACTTTTAATTTCTGTGTAACTTTAATACTTTGCAACTTTCAACTATCAAAAATTCACAGAAAATTCTTACTTTCGCAATCTTATTAGAAAAGACAGAAAATGAGCGCTAAATTCCCTGAATACAAAGGACTTGACTTACCAAAAGTAGCAGAAGAAATTCTTAGTTATTGGCAAGATAATAATATTTTTGAAAAAAGTGTAACTACAAGAGAGGGTGCAGAGCCTTATGTGTTTTTTGAAGGACCTCCTTCGGCAAACGGGCTTCCGGGAGTTCACCATGTTTTAGCGCGTGCCATTAAAGATATTTTTCCTCGTTATAAAACAATGAAAGGTTTTCAGGTAAAGCGAAAAGCTGGATGGGATACCCACGGTTTACCAATAGAATTAGGCGTTGAAAAAGAATTGGGAATTACCAAAGAAGACATTGGTAATAAAATTTCTGTAGAAGATTATAATGCAGCCTGTAGAAAAGCTGTCATGCGTTACACCGATATTTGGAACGACCTCACACAAAAAATGGGGTATTGGGTAGATATGGATGACCCCTATATTACTTACGAACCAAAATACATGGAGTCTGTTTGGTGGTTGCTAAAAGAAATTTATACTAAAAAATTAATTTATAAGGGCTATACAATACAGCCGTATTCGCCAAAGGCAGGTACCGGTTTAAGTTCTCACGAATTAAATCAACCAGGCACCTACCAGGATGTTACCGATACCACAATTATTGCGCAATTTAAAGCGATAGAAAGCACTTTGCCAGACTTTTTAAAGAAGTATGATAATTTAAATCTTCTTGCTTGGACCACAACGCCTTGGACTTTACCCAGTAATACAGCACTAACCGTTGGGCCTAAAATAGACTATGTAGTTGTTGCTACCTATAATCAATACACTTTTGAACCTGTTCATGTTATTTTAGCAAAGAATTTAGTTGAAAAGCAATTTGGAGGAAAAAATAATTATCAAACTGAAACCCTAGAAGAATTAAGTGCTTATAACAAAGGCGATAAAAAAATTCCTTTTTTAATCTGTACAGGGTGTAAAGGAACAGATTTAGTAGGAATACGATACGAGCAATTATTAGATTATGTGTTACCAAACGATAATCCTCAAGATGCTTTTAGAGTAATTTCTGGAGATTTTGTTACCATAGAAGATGGAACAGGAATTGTGCATACAGCGCCAACTTTTGGAGCAGACGATGCACTAGTTGCAAAGCAGGCAACACCAGAAATTCCACCATTATTGGTAAAAGACGAAAATGATAATTTAGTTCCTTTGGTAGATTTACAAGGAAGGTTTCGACCAGAAGTTACCGAGTTTGCTGGGAAATATGTAAAAAACGAATATTATGCAGAAGGTGAAGCACCAGAAAAATCTGTAGACGTAGAACTTGCCATCAAACTAAAAATAGAAAACAAAGCATTTAAAGTAGAAAAATACAAGCATAGTTATCCTAATTGTTGGCGAACAGACAAACCAATCTTATATTATCCGTTAGACTCTTGGTTTATAAAAGTAACCGATGTAAAAGAGAGAATGCATGGGTTAAACAAAACCATTAACTGGAAGCCTGAATCTACAGGAACGGGTCGTTTTGGAAACTGGTTAGCAAATGCAAACGATTGGAATTTATCTAGATCTAGATATTGGGGAATTCCCTTGCCAATCTGGAGAACAGAAGACGGTAAAGAAGAAATTTGCATTGGTTCTGTTAAAGAATTAAAAGCGGAAATGGCAAAAGCCGTTGAAGCGGGTGTTTTAGCAAAAGACATTTTTGAAGATTTTGAAGTGGGTAATAATTCTGAGGAAAACTATGCAAAAATAGATTTGCACAAAAATATTGTTGACGAAATTGTGTTAGTTTCAGCATCAGGTCAGGCTATGAAGCGCGAAAGTGATTTAATAGATGTTTGGTTCGACTCTGGTTCTATGCCTTATGCACAATGGCATTACCCGTTTGAAAACAAACAAAAAATTGATGGAAACGAATCTTTTCCGGCAGATTTTATTGCAGAGGGAGTAGATCAAACACGTGGTTGGTTTTATACTTTGCATGCAATTGCAACCATGGTTTTTGATTCGGTTGCCTATAAAAATGTAGTTTCTAATGGGTTGGTTTTAGATAAAAACGGACACAAAATGTCTAAACGTCTAGGAAACGCAACAGATCCATTTACAACATTATCAACATATGGTGCCGATGCAACACGTTGGTATATGATTTCAAATGCAAATCCTTGGGACAATTTAAAATTTGATTTAGAAGGAATTGAAGAAGTAAAACGAAAGTTTTTCGGAACCTTATACAACACCTATTCCTTTTTTACTTTGTATACAAATATTGATGGTTTTTCTTATAAAGAGGCAGATATTGCTCAAAATGAAAGACCAGAAATAGATCGATGGATTTTATCAGAATTACATACCTTAATAAACAAGGTAGATACCTTTTATGCAGCCTACGAACCTACAAGAGCTGCTAGAGCAATTTCAGACTTTACCCAAGATTATTTAAGTAACTGGTTTGTTCGTTTAAGCAGAAGGCGTTTTTGGAAAGGAGACTACCAAACAGATAAAATTTCTGCTTACCAAACATTGTACACGTGTATGATTACCATTGCAAAATTAGGAGCACCAATTGCACCATTTTTTATGGATAGGTTGTATCAAGATTTAAATGCTGTAACGAACAAAGAAACTTCTGAGAGCATACACTTATCAGACTTTCCAAAATATGATGCAAGCCTTGTTGATAAGAGTTTAGAACGTAAAATGGAAAATGCACAGATTATTTCATCGTTGGTTTTATCATTAAGAGCAAAAGAAAAGATAAAAGTGCGTCAACCGCTTCAAAAAATTATGATTCCTGTTGATAATGAACAGCAAAAGGAAGAGATATTAGCAGTTGCTAATTTAATTAAGAATGAGGTAAATATTAAAGAAATTCAGATTTTAGAGGATGCTTCAGGCATACTAATTAAACAGATTAAGCCCAATTTTAAAGCTTTAGGACCAAAGTTTGGAAAAGATATGCGCTTCATAGCCGCTGAAATTCAAAAGTTTACAAAAGAAGATATTAACAAAATAGAAAAAGATAAAAGTATTTCTATAAAAGTTAATGAAAAAAATATAACTTTGGATATCACTGATGTAGAAATATCATCGAAAGATATAGAGGGTTGGTTGGTTGCAAATGAAGGTGCTTTAACGGTTGCTTTAGATGTTACCATTACTGAAGAATTACGTAAAGAAGGGGTTGCTAGAGAGTTGGTAAACAGAATTCAGAACGCACGTAAAGATTCAGGTTTAGAAGTAACAGACACCATTAAATTAACGGTTCTTAATTTTGAAAACTTACAAAGTTCTATAAACGAGAACAAAGACTACATAATGAGTGAGACATTAACCAAAGAATTGGTTTTTGTAGAGGAGTTAAGTAATGGGAAAGAAATTGAGTTTGATACCATTAAAAGTAGAATATTAATAGAAAAATTATAAGATTATGCTAGATGTTAAACTAAAATATTCGGACGAAGACTTATTAGAATTTAAAGAAATAATAAACAAGAAAATAGCAAGAGCAGAGGCAGATTTGGCTTTGTTACAGAGTGCTTATAAGAATGATGCAAATAACGGTACAGAAGATACGTCGCCATCATTTAAATCGTATGAAGAGGGCGCAGATGTAATGAGTAAAGAAGCAAATGTTCAGTTGGCAATTAGGCAAGAAAAGTTTATTAGAGACTTAAAAAACGCTCTGTTACGAATAGAGAATAAAACCTATGGTATTTGTAGAGTTACTAAAAAATTAATTCAGAAAGAACGTTTAAAATTGGTACCACATGCTACGTTAAGTATCGAAGCAAAACGAAAACAATAATTTAAAAAGCTTCCAGTTCTGGAAGCTTTTTTTTTTTTGCGATGAGAAAAAAAATTAGCCTCTTATTTTTAGTAATTTCTTTGCTTGGGTTTTCTCAAAAAAAAGCAATTAAAAAAGTTGAATTTTCACATATTGGAATCGATTTAGTTACAGAAGGGTTGGATAATATTTCTATAGAAAACTCAGAAAGTAATTTTGTAGAAATTTATCTGTTAGACCAAAACCCAAACAATCATCATATATTTGTTGAAGAGAAAAATGAAGTTTTAACGATTGGTTTTAAAATAAAATCCATACAAGCAGAAGAAGCTGTTTTTAGAAAGTTTATTACAAAAAGATTACATAGGGCATCTGCAATTATAAAAGTTCCAGAAAACAAATCGATTACTATTTTTGGAGACAATATAGATATCGAGTCTAAAGATTATAAAGGAAACTTTTTTGTTTTCATAGAAAAAGGAAGTTTAAATTTTAATACTGTTCAGAAAGATGTTTCTATAAAATTGTATGAAGGTTCTATTTATGCAACACTAAAAAACACAGCTATAGATGTGGTTTCTACTACTGGAAAAATTATTATTGATGATAAGATAATGCCCATATCATATAAAAAACAACCAGCAAAACCACTCAATAAATTTACAGTACTATCTACAAAAGCTAATATTATATTAACCACCAAAAAAACACAATAATATTACTATTTTTGTGATTAGAAATATTAAAAAAATGTCCAAAAAAACACTGGCAGGAATTACTATAGGTATCGCAATTTTAGTAGACCAAATTATAAAAGTTTACGTAAAAACACATTTTGTTTTAGGGGAAGAGGTTGTTGTTTTTGATTGGTTTAAAATTCATTTTGTTGAAAACAACGGAATGGCAATGGGTCTAGAATTTGGAGGCAAAACAGGCAAGTTATTTTTAACATTATTTAGACTTACAGTGGTACCTGCAATTCTTTATTGGCTATTTCAAAATATCAAAGCAAAAGTACACAATGCTGTAATTATAGGAATTGCACTTATTTTTTCTGGTGCGGTTGGTAATATTTTAGATTCTGTTTTTTATGGAGTTATTTTTAATACACCTGCAAATAGCACAGCCACTCTTTTTGCAGATACACCTTACGGAGAACTGTTTTATGGCAAAGTTGTAGACATGTTTTATTTTCCTTTTTGGCAAGGTGTTTTACCAGATTGGATACCGTTTATGGGCGGCGAATACTTTACTTTTTTCCAATATATTTTTAACCCTGCAGATTCTTTTATATTTATTGGTGTTGCTTTACTATTTGTTTTTAGTAAACAAGCTTTTCCTAAAGAAGAACAAACCTCAAAAGAATAATATTTACTATATTTAATTATAATTAGTTTATTATTTCTTAAACGTTAAGAATTATATTAATAATTTAAAACAATGAAAGGTTTAAAATACATAGCAATTTTTTTAGTAGGGTTTTTTATGGCCAAATATTGGTATTCTAAAAAAGAGAAAAACTATAAGAAAGAAGAAATTCAGATTGTTGTAAATTCTATTAAAAATTTAAGAAAGCTTGTGGTTTCTGAAGGCACTTTTTCTGAAGTTTATAACTATTCTGATTCTAAGAAATATTTTTATGATTATTTGTCATTTGATAAAAAGGCAATTGTTACTGTAAATGCCAAGGTAGAGGTTGGTTATGATTTGTCTAAATTAGACATTCAAATAGATTCTATTGGTAAAAGTATAATTATAAATAAGATACCTTCAGAAGAAATTATTATTTCTCCGGATGTAAAATATTTTGACCTACAGCAAAGTCAGTTTAATTCTTTTTCTAAACAAGAATTGAATAAAATAAATGAAAAATCTATTGATAAAATTAGAGAAACCATAGCGGTTACTACTTTAAGAGAAGAAGCAAAAACAAGATTGTTTGAAGAGTTGTCTAAAATTTATCAGCTTTCTTCGGTGTATGGTTGGAAAATAGAAGACAACACCAGTTTTAATTTTCTTAAAGATTTAAAAAACTAGTTTTTTAAATCTTTAAGAGTTCTATTTTTTTCTAAAAAGTCTAATCAAGGTTTCTGAAATCAAAATCGGGTGTAACATCTACGATCTTTTTTTGAATGCCATAAATAACCAAACCTGCTAGGTTTTTAGATTCTGTTTTTAAGAGTAAATTATTTCTATGGCCTTCTACTGTTCTGGGGCTAATAAATAATTTTTCGCCAATTTCTTTGGTAGTAAGTTGTTCGCAAATTAACTCTAAAACATCTATTTCTCTTTTAGATAATAACTTTTTATCCATATCAGATTTTATTCGTCTTCCATTAGAATTTACAATGTTTTCTCGAATAATATCAAGCACTCTTTTATCATAAAAAAACCCTTTTTCAAATACTTCTTTTATTGTATGTACTACCATTTTTGGGGTCGTATCTTTAAGAAGATACGAAGAGGCACCCACATCTATCATGTTGGTTATAAAAGATTTTCCATCAAAACTTGTTAATGCAATTATTTTAATATCTGGTTGTGTTTTATGAATAAATTTAGTGGCCTCAACACCATTTATCTCAGGCATTTTTAAATCCATCAAAATAATATCAGGAAAATCTACTGCATTGGAAATATAATCGATTAATTTTTTGCCATTTTCTGCTTCATAAACGACATTAAAATCGGGTTCTCTTTCTAGTAAAAAACGGATTCCTTTTCTAAAAAGCTCTTCATCATCGGCAATTACAATATTAATTTTTCTCATAATTTAGGGATTTTATAGTGTTATTACAATTTTAAAACCTTCTCCAGCTTTACTTTTAATATGATGGTTTCCGTTTAATAAAGAGACTCTACTTTCTATATTTTTCATACCAAGTCCTTTTTTGCTATCCTTATCATCTTTATTAAAACCAATACCATTGTCGGAGTAATCAAAATTTAATTGTTTGCCTGTAGGTGAAATCTTTAAAGCACAATTATTTGCTTTACCATGTTTTACTGTATTGTTAATTAACTCTTGTATAATTCTAAAGAGGTGCAATTCGTTTTGCGGAACTAAAAATGCCTTTGGGTAGTTTATGTTGTATGCTATATTAATTTTTTTACTTTTATTAAAGTCTCCTATTAGCTCTTCTACAGCAGCTTTAAAGCCAAACTCTTCTAATATTGGTGGCAGTAGATTGTGTGCAATCTTTCTAGCACTTTCTAGGGTTTTATCTGTAGCTTCTAAAATACCGTTATTAACTATTGTATATTCTTCTGCAGTAAGATTCCCCTCTTTTAAAAGGTTGGCATTTAGGTTAATTACATTTAGTTTAGCGCTAATATCATCATGTAAATCTTGGGCAATACGCTTGCGTTCTTTTTCTTGAGTTACAATAATAGATTCTATAATTTCTTTTTGATGACTTAGTATTAGATCACTTTTTTCCAGTTCTTTTTCTCCTACCTTTTTTTTAGAGTGAAAGAAAAAGGCTAAGAAGGCAACTGCTAAAAAAAGGAGCAGTATTACACCAACAAGTACAATTGTTATCATTCCGTCTTCTTCAGTAAACAATTCTTCCATTGAGGTTTTTGGCTTTTTTAAAGTAACCAAAGTTAATGAAAAAATACATTTTTTCTAAATATAGTGTTTAAAACAAAGGGCAATCTACTTGTTTTTTAAAACAGGGGTTTCTACGGGGTTTCTAAATGTTAAGATTTAACGGGTTTTCTAACATTTTTATACCATTCTAGCAGTATACATGTTTGGTATATTAAATATAAAACTACATTAAAAGTCCAAATATATAGTTTGATACTCGCTTTTACGTTGCCTGCCGCAAAAAGTAAGGTACTGCATAAAATATAGAGAAATAAACCCGCGTTAAAAAACATAAAATTGTTGTTTGAGCTACTCTATTCTTTTTGTAAAGAAAATAAAGCAATACACCAATAATGGGACAGAGGTTACTAACAATTTCAAAAGTATTGTGTTTTTCATAAGGATTCTGGATACAGGGAATAGGATATGCCTAATGCAACAAGAGCGAACAGTAAGTAGGTTTTTATTCTTTTAGAAAGTGCCTTATTTTTTAACTCTTGCATAAAAAAAACACCGTAAATACGGTGCTTTTAAATAAGATATACAATTTGCTTCTAGACAAATTGTTCAGAATAGTCGTATGTTTCTGCTAATTTATACAAAGTTTGTTTTAAAGCATAAGCAGCTTCTTGGTAATTACCTTCTTTTAATAATAACTTAAAAGGGGTAATTTCTTGCTCATAAAACTCTTGTAAAACAATTTCTTTAGTAGCACTTTTGTGTATTAACTTTGTAATTAGAGGAGATACAAAATAATACATTTCATATAATTCTGGACCACCTTCTAGCGCTAATAAATGGTTATCTCTATAATGTCTATATAAATCTAGTTCATTACTAGATTTAACAGCACTTTCTGTAAGGCAACCATCCCCACCACAAACGTCTGGACAAGGTACTGTAGCATCCATGTAAATCTCATTTATATGAGAGTAATTCTTGTCTAATGGTTTAATAATTGGTGCTATATGATCTTGTTTAAAGCCAAAATGAAATTCTATAAACTTACAGTCTGGTATTAATACATTATTTAAACTATATTTCCCATAAAAATTACCTCTTGTAATTTCTTTATAGTTTAAGTTAGGGTTGTTTTTAGATACATTTTTAATATAAAAAGACATCATTACTGCTATTTCTTGTAAAGAATATACATTACCTTCATGGTCATTGTACCCTTCTTTTCTTAACAAAGCTTCTGTAGCAATACTAGTGTCTGATAAACTAGAACAAGGAATTAAAAACAATACTTTAGAGTTTGGGTTTAAAGCATCTTTTAAACCGTACATAAAACGAATGCCTGCAACATGTTGGTTAAAGGTTAAATTTTCTTCTATAATTTCTTTTTTAATTATAAAAGTGGTCTCTCCTGTATCATCATAATTGGTGTAATTATTTTTTAGAAGATTAAAATCATTTTTGGTAATTTCTTGCCCCACATTAAAAGCACTCGTAATTTTTTTTTGTTTAGTTTCCATTTTTTTAGTTTTAAATAATTAGTTAAATATACATACAATAGAATAGGTCTACAATTAAGATGTTAAAAAACATAAAATTCACAGTAGCATTACACCCTAGAAGTTACCCTATTTTTGGGTTTAACATTTTTATACCATTCTAGCAGTATACATAGTTGGTATATTATAACAAGAACTACATTAAAAGCCCAAATATATTCTTTGATACTCGATTTTACGTTGCCTGCCGCAAAAAGTAAGGTACTGCATAAAATATAAAGAAATAAACCCGCGTTAAAAAACAAAAAATTGTTGTTTGAGCTACCTACTCTTTTTGTAAAGAAAATAAAGCAATACACCAATAATGGGACAGAGGTCACTACAATTTCAAAAGTATTGAATTTTTCATAGGATTCTGGATACAGGGAATAGTATATGCCTAGAGCAATAAGAGCGAACAGTAAGTAGGTTTTTATTCTTTTAGAAAGTGCCTTGTTTTTTAACTCTTCCATAAAAAAGAAACTTAAAAAAACCAATTGGCCAATAAAATAAAAATGACCGTAATGCAAATTATCTTCTTTTAAAGAGGCTAAATAAGACGTTCTTAATTGTAGAATTAAAGTAAACAACAAGTAAAATGCGATAATTTTAAAAGCCACCGTTTTGTTGCGATAACTTTTAAAAAAAAGAAACACATTTATAGCGAGTAAACAATGGCCAACATAGGCAATCATACGAATTATTTCCTTAAGCTCCTCCATACAATCGGATTAGCGGTGTATAATTAACAATTGTATTGGGTAGCGTCACAAGCATTTTTTTTATGTAAAGATATTACTAAAACAACTACCAGTCAATAGGGTCCGGACCCTATTGACTGGTAACGATTTTTTTTGTATCACTAAAAACTACTTATTTCTCAAAGAAATATTTAATAGGGTTTTATTCTAAGCCATAACACAAGTCACATTCCTAGTTTTTTTAAAATTCATAGTAGCCTTATATCCTAGAAGTTACCTCATTTTTGGGTCTAACATTTTTATACCATTCTAGCAGTATACATAGTTGGTATATTATAACAAGAACTACATTAAAAGCCCAAATATATAGTATGATACCCGCTTTTAAATTACCTGCCGCAAAAAGTAAGGTACTGCACAAAATATAGAGAAATAAACCCGCATTAAAAAACAAAAAATTGTTGTTTGAGCTACCTATTCTTTTTGTAAAAAAGATAAAGCAATACACCAATAATGGGAAAGAGGTCACTACAATTTCAAAAGTATTGTGTTTTTCATAGGATTCTGGATACAGGTAATAGTGAATGCCTAGGGCAGTAAGAGCGAACAGTAAGTAGGTTTTTATTCTTTTAGAAAGTGCCTTGTTTTTTAACTCTTGCATAAAAAAGAAACTTAAAAACACCAATTGGCCAATAAAATAAAAATGACCGTAATGCAAATTATCTTCTTTTAAAGAGGCTAAATAAGACATTCTTAATTGTAAAATTAAACTATACAACAAGTAAAATGCAATAATTTTAAAAGCCACCGTTTTGTTGCGATAGCTTTTAAAAAAAAGAAACACATTTATAGCGTGTAAACAATAGCCAACCTTGGCAATAATACCAAGTATTTCCTTAAACTCCTCCATACAATCGGGTTAGTGGTATATAATTAATAATTGTATTGGGTAGCGTCACAAGCAATTTTTTTGGACCTATTAAAACTTGCTTATTTATAAAATAAATAGAATACAAGGTTTTATTCTTTACTTTTATACAATACAAATTTATAGGAATTTTATTAAAATTCATAGTAGTCTTATATTGTTGCGCCTACCCTATTTTTGGGTTTAAATATTTTTACGTTTCAAAAAAAGGTTAATACAAGGGGCTACCTTTATCACAAACAGGTGGACAAGGTTCTGAAAAGTCAAAAATGCCACCACTTGTAGGGTCTAATGTAAGACCGTCTGAGGAAGAAAGAATATCTTTACCCTCTTTATCTACGCCCACAATCATTAGCTTTTCAACAAACTTATATTTTTTTAATTTTCCTTTAACAGGTACTTTTTCAACTCCAATATATGCACGAATACCTTCGGCTTGTTCCCCCTTATCATTTGTTTCTGCTAGAGCTTCTAACAAATCTATTGATGGTATGTAAAAAGCATTACATTTATGATATTTATTATAACTTGATTCTTTTTTTCTCCATCTTTTCGCCCAATCAGTTGCAATTTCTAAACTAATTTTGTTTTCAGGATTAGGTGTTGGGGTGTCGTTTGGTTTTTTGTTACTCATTGTTTTAATTTTAGTTATTAAATATTAAGGTTAATTATCTTCTAAAAATAAATAAAATAAAATTAAAGAAAGGGATATTTATTAATGATTTAATTTTGAAACTCTTTTTGTATCCAACTCCCTTCGTATTTTCTTTCATTGCAGCTACTTTTACTCCGTTAAAAAGTGTATTTTCGTTAGATGCCAACACCTTTAGCACTACAAGTAAAAACATTGCCAGATTCTCCTGGTGTGTATCAGTATTTTGATAAAAACGATGTTATTATTTATGTGGGAAAGGCCAAAAACCTTAAGAAACGGGTTGCCTCGTATTTTAATAAAAACCACGATAGCGGCAAAACACGTGTGTTGGTAAAAAAAATAGCCAACATAAAACACATTGTTGTTAGTACCGAGACAGATGCCTTATTGTTAGAGAACAACCTTATAAAAAAATACAAACCGAAATACAACATATTACTAAAAGACGACAAGACCTATCCTTGGATTTGTATAAAAAAAGAACGTTTCCCCAGAATTTTCACAACGCGTAGAGTTATTAAAGATGGCTCGGAATATTTTGGTCCTTATACCTCGGTAAGAACCGTTAGGGTGTTGTTAGATTTAATAAAAGAGGTGTATGCGCTAAGAACTTGTACCTTCGATTTAAGGCAAGAAAAAATTAATGAAGGCAAATACAAAGTCTGCTTAGAATATCATTTAAAAAACTGCAAAGGGGCCTGCGAAGGGCTAGAAACTGAAGAAAAATACCAAGAGCAAATTGCGGCTATACGAAATATTATAAAAGGAAACTTTAAAGAGAGTTTAGAAAAACTCCGCCAAATGATGCAAGATTTTGCTGCGAACATGCAGTTTGAAGAAGCACAAAAAATTAAAGAAAAGCTTACGTTATTATCCAATTATCAAGCAAAATCTACCATTGTAAATCCATCAATCAACAACGTAGATGTATTTTCTATTATTTCTGACGAGACCCATGGTTATGCAAATTTTTTTAAAATTTCTAACGGCTCCATAATTCAATCTCATACCACAGAAATAAAAAAGAAATTAGACGAAACAGATACAGAACTGTTAGAATTGTTTATTGTAGAAATAAGACAGCGTTTTCATTCGATGGCTCCAGAAATATATGTTCCTTTTAAGGTAAACATTGGCGAAACTATTAAAGTAACCGTGCCAAAACTAGGTGATAAAAAGCGCATTGTAGAACTGTCTGAGCGCAACGCAAAATACTACAGGCAAGAGCAATTTAAACAGGTTCAAATTGTAGATCCAGAAAGGCACGTTAAACGCATTATGGCGCAAATGAAAAAAGATTTACGCCTTTCCGAAGAACCCAAACATATAGAATGTTTCGATAATTCTAACATACAAGGAACCCACCCTGTTGCTGCTTGTGTGGTTTTTAGAGACGGAAAACCGAGCAAAAAAGAATACCGCCATTATAATATTAAAACAGTTGAAGGCCCAGACGATTTTGCTTCTATGGAAGAGGTTGTGTTTAGACGGTACAAGCGATTGCTAGAAGAAAAGCAAGCACTACCCCAATTAATTATTGTAGATGGTGGTAAAGGGCAATTATCTTCTGGCTTAAAAGCCTTAGAAGAATTGGGTTTGCGTGGTAAAATTGCCATTATTGGTATTGCAAAACGTTTGGAAGAAATTTACTATCCAGATGATCCCATTCCGTTATATTTAGATAAAAAATCGGAAACCTTAAAAATTACCCAGTATCTTAGAAATGAGGCCCATAGATTTGGCATTACCTTTCACAGAAATAAACGAAGTAAAACGGCCATTCAAAGTGAATTGGAACAGATACCAAACATTGGCAAACAAACCATTACCACATTATTGCTTAAATTTAAATCTGCAAAACGGGTAAAGGAGGCAACTTTTAATGCGTTGAAAGACGAAATTGGAAATGCAAGAGCCTTGCGGGTATATGAGTTTTATCATCCCAAAAAAGAACCATGAAAAAGAGTTTAATTTTCATCATAACACTGCTGCCATGGTTGTTCTTTGGCCAAGAAAAGCAACCCAAAGTGGGGCTTGTTTTAAGTGGTGGCGGTGCCAAAGGTTTTGCTCATATTGGTGTCTTAAAAGAAATAGACAAAGCAGGTATTCAGTTAGATTATATTGGGGGCACCAGTATGGGGGCTATTCTTGGTGGTTTGTATGCCGCGGGCTATTCTGGTATTCAAATAGAAGAATTTGTAAAAAACACCGATTTTATCAATCTTTTGCGAGATAAGTTGCCAAGAAGTTCTTCTCCTTTTTTTGAAAAAGAATACGGAGAAAACACCGCCATTTCGCTGCCAGTTAATAAGGGGGCAATAGGCCTGCCAAAAGGAGTTTCTAAAGGGCAAAACATGCTGAACTTATTGCTAGAACTTTTTGCACCTGTAGCGGGAGTTAGAGATTTTTCTAGATTGCCAATACCCTTTTTTTGCATTGCTACAGATGTAGAAACGGGTGGTGAGGTTTTACTAGAAAAGGGGTCTTTACCGCTGGCGCTCCGTGCAAGTGGGTCTTTTCCAACCTTACTAAATCCGGTAGAGCTAAACAAGCAACTATTAATAGACGGAGGGGTTGCCAATAATTTTCCGGCAGATGTTATGCGTGCAAAAGGAATGGACATTATTATTGGGGTCGATGTTCAAGGGCGTTTGTATGAAAAAGAGAAATTAACATCTGTGATTGCTATTTTAAACCAGATTGTTAGCTATCAGATGTACAATAAAAGTACGCTAGAAAAAGATAAAATAGAGGTGTATATACATCCAGAAATTTACAATTACAATGTTGTAGATTTTGCTAAAAAAGAGGAGATTCTTGTAAAAGGAGATGAAGAGGCAGTAAAATATAAAGATGTTTTTAAAGAAATTGCAGCCAAGCAACCGCATAAAAAAAGCCCAAAGAGAATAGCAGTAGCCTCTAAGAAATATCTGATATCGGAAATAGGAATTTCAGGAGCTCAAAATTACACACGAGCCTTTGTTCTTGGAAAGTTAAAGTTAAAAGTAAACGATAGTATTTCAAGAAAAGAAATTACAAAAAGAATTTATCTATTATCTGCCACAAAAAATTACGAACGTATAGAATATGCCCTAGTCCAAAAAGAAGATACTTCTTATACATTAGATTTTTCACTAATAGAGAGCAAGGCAAATGCGAGCTTAAAATTTGCTTTACATTATGATCGCTTGTACAAATCTGGTGTATTGGTAAACTACAGTCAAAAAAACCTGCTACTTCATAACGATGTATTTTCTTTAGATGTTATTCTGGGTGATAATATACGGTACAAATTAAATTATTTTGTTGATAATGGATTTTATACCAGTTTTGGTATACGCTCTAGCTTTACAAATTTTTCATCCAATACAAAAAACACAATTGTAACCAACACGCCAAGCTTAAATAGTATTAACCTTAAATACAACGATTTTACCAATCAGTTTTTTTTTACAAACAAGCTTCGATAGAAGGTTTGCTTTGGGCTTAGGTTTTGAGCATAAATACATAAATGCTAAAACAGAAACCCTTCTAACCAATAACAAAAAAACTGTTTTTGATGATAGTAATTACTTAAATTTTTTTACCTATTTAAAGTATGATAGTTATGATAATAAGCTGTTTCCAACCAAAGGATATTTTGCAGATTTAAATGCGAAATGGTATTTAATTTCTTCAGATTTTAATAATGATTTTAAGCGCTTTATACAAGCCAAAGGAACCCTTGGGTTTGCAGCTAGTCTAGGAAGTAGGTTTACGTTTCAAAATACAAATGAAGCAGGTTTTACGCTAAACAACCCAACCTCAAATGTGTTTAAATTTTATCTAGGAGGATATAACAAAAACTACATCAATACATTCATCTCTCTTTACGGATATGATTTTGCAGAATTGTCTGAAGATACCTTTTTAAAGTCAGAATTTAACTTTAGGTATCGTTTTACAAACAATCAATATGCACTATTTATTGCAAACTATGCACGCTTAGAACCCAACGTATTTAAAAATTTAGACCTGTTTACAAGTATTAAATCTGGGTATGCAGTGGGGTATAGTTACAATTCTTTTATAGGACCTGTAGAAATAAAATACAGTTGGTCTCCAGATACTAATGAAAGTTATTGGTTGTTTAATTTAGGTTTTTGGTTTTAAAATTTTTCATATAAATAAAAACCCGCAACTTAACAAGTTGCGGGTTTTTTTGATAAAAATTTATTCCCTTATTACAAGATGGTTTTAAACCTTAACAGTTTTAAACTTATAATGTAAATATGTGTAAGCATCACGAGGTATAATTGTAATCCACTTTTTGTGTTTTAAATACCATTTAAAACGAACAGAAGACACTCCTTTGGTTAGATAAGCTGCAATAAAAGGGTGTACATTTAACTGTATCTTTTTATTTTTTGGGTTAGAAATAAATTTATCTAACTCGTTTTCTATCTTATCTAGTAAAACAATTGGTGCTTCTACTTCTCCATTTTTGTTTGGGTTGGCTTCGGTAGTTTTTATACTTAACTCTGGTCGTACCCGTTGTCTTGTAATTTGTACCAATCCAAATTTTGTTGGAGGCAATATTTTGTGTTTTGTTCTATCTAAAGACATTTGCTCTTTTAGATGCTGAAATAGTTTATTTCTATTTTCAGCTTTATGCATATCAATAAAATCAACCACTATGATTCCTCCCATATCACGCAATTGTAACTGGCGTGCTACTTCGGAAGCAGAAATTAAATTTACTTCTAATGCAGTGTCTTCTTGAGATCCTGCTTTATTAGAACGGTTTCCGCTATTTACATCAATAACGTGTAAAGCTTCAGTATGCTCTATAACTAAATAGGCGCCTCTGCTCATAGAAACTGTTTTTCCAAACGATGTTTTTATTTGGCGTTCAATTCCGTATTTTTCAAAAATAGGAACCTCACCTTGATGCAATTTTACAATTTTTTCCTTTTCAGGATAAATTTCTTGCAAATACTCTTTAATTTCAACAGCAAGAGTATCATCGTTGGTTACAATATTTGTAAAAGACTCATTCATTACATCTCTTAAAATAGAAGATGCTCTGTTTAATTCACTCAATATTTTTGTTGGTGTGTTTGTGTTCGCAATACGCTTACACGTAGTTTTCCAACGCTCTAAGGAGTTCTGCAAATCTTTATCTAGTTCTGCTACTTTTTTGCCTTCGGCAACAGTTCTTAAGATAACGCCAAAACCTTTAGGTCTTATGCTTTTTGCCAATCTTTTTAATCGATCCTTTTCTTTTGGGTCTTCTATCTTTTGTGAGACAGAAACTCTGTTAGAAAAAGGAACTAACACTAAAAATCTACCTGCTATGGACAACTCAGAACTTAATCTTGGTCCCTTGGTAGAAATAGGTTCTTTTACAATTTGTACTAATAAATTTTGTCCAGATTTAAGGACATTGTTAATACTACCGTCTTTGTTAATTTCTCCCTGAAATTGGAAGTTTTTTAAAGTGAATTCTTTATACTTACCTGTGCTTACTTTCTTAATGAATGCGTTTAATGAGTTTACCTGCGCGCCCAAATCATGATAATGTAAAAATCCGTCTTTTGGATATCCTACATTTACAAAGGCTGCATTTAAACCTGTTAACACTTTTCCTATTTTGGCTAAAAAAATATCGCCAACAGAAAACTTGTTACCAGTTGTTTCATTATTTAATTCAATAAGTTTTCCATCTCTTAATAAGGCAAAATCAATATCAGATGAATTTGAACGAATTATTAATTCTGTTTTCATACTGAAATAGTTTTAACACTACACATCGTTGTGTAGATGGATTTAATATGGTCAGGTATTATAAATACCGTGCGAGGTTCCTGTATTTCTACAGTTATTAAAAACCTCTAATGTCAATGAACTTTTTGTTGTTTTCTCGCTAAATAATAAACGAAAAAGTAAGCATTGGCTTACTTTTTCTTGTGTCTATTTGCTCTAGCTCTTTTCTTTCTCTTGTGTGTAGAGATTTTTGCTCTCTTTCTTTTTTTACCACTTGGCATAATGTTTCTTTGTTTTTTAAACCACTTAAGGTTTAGATTAGTATTTTGTTATTGAACAGCTACTTTACTTTTTACTCCTTCTGTAAACGTTTTTGCTGGCTTAAAAGCTGGGATGTTGTGAGCTGGAATCTTAATAGTTGTATTTTTAGAAATATTTCTACCAGTCTTTTCTGCTCTAGTTTTGACAATAAAACTACCAAAACCTCTTAAATAAACATTATCACCATTTTCTAATGCACCTTTAACTTCAGTCATAAATGCTTCAACAGTTGCTAAAACATCTGTTTTTTCAATACCAGATTTGTCTGAAATTTTCGATACGATATCTGCTTTCGTCATGTCTCTATTTTTACTATATTTTTATTAATTTTATTTCCTAAAATGCGGAGGCAAATATATGACAATTAATCAATTCCAAAAAGATTAACACCTAAATTTATATGAATTTTATAATGTAATATTGCAATTCTAATTTTTAAGGATGAATTTTTCTAACACATTAATTTACTGGTACTTACAAAAAAACAGGGAATTGCCCTGGCGTAGAACCAAGAATCCATATTTTATTTGGTTGTCAGAAATTATGCTTCAGCAAACAAGAGTTGCTCAAGGTTTGTCTTATTATTCAAAATTTACAGACTCTTTTCCTACCGTATTTGATCTTGCCAATGCAGATGAAAGCACCGTTTTAAAAATGTGGCAAGGTCTAGGATATTACTCAAGAGCAAGAAATTTACATTTTACAGCCAAATACATTGCAAACGAACTTCAGGGTAATTTTCCAGCTACCTATAGCGAATTGTTAAAACTCAAAGGAATTGGAGATTATACAGCATCTGCAATTTCATCTATTTGCTTTAATGAAGACGCCGCTGTTGTAGATGGTAATGTGTACAGAGTGCTTTCTAGATATTTTGGAGTTACAACTCCAATAAATTCATCTGCAGGTATAAAAGAGTTTAAAGCATTGGCCCAAACATTGATAGATAAGAGTCAGCCAGGTACCTTTAACCAAGCAATTATGGATTTTGGTGCCCTGCATTGCAAACCACAAAATCCGTTTTGCGGAACCTGCCCACTCTCTGTAAGTTGTTTGGCTCTAGAAAAACAACTAATAAAAGAATTGCCAGTAAAAATTAAAAAAACAAAAGTTAGACACCGGTTTTTTAATTACCTAGTAGTTGTTACCGCAGATAATAAAACAATTATATCAGAAAGAAAAGGAAAAGGAATTTGGCAGGGTTTGTATCAGTTTCCATTAATAGAGAAAGATAAAAGCATTGATAAAAATGAATTAATTGCATGCCAAGAATTCACTAATTTATTTCCAAATAATACAACTCTTTCACTTTTTAATACAAAAGAAATCGTACATAAATTATCACATCAACATTTACACACCCAATTTTGGATTGTAAAAACAACAAGTGTCTCTCAAGAAAATATACCGTGGTCAGAAGTAGAAAAGTTTCCGGTTCCAGTGCTAATTGCTAATTTTTTAGAAGCGTATCTAACGTAAAACAAAACAAATTTTTTGGTATATTTGATACACTAAATATATAGTTATGGCAGGATCAATAAATAAAGTAATTTTAATTGGCAATTTAGGCGATGATGTAAAAATGCACTATTTTGATGATCAAAATTGTATTGGACGTTTCTCTATTGCTACAAGTGAAAGCTATACAAGCAAACAAACAGGAGAAAAAGTAACCAATACAGATTGGCATAATCTTGTGGTTAGAAATGGATTGGCAAAAGTGTGTGAAAAGTATTTAAATAAGGGTGATAAGGTGTACGTTGAAGGAAAACTAAAAAACCGTCAGTGGGAGCAAGATGGTGTGAAGCGATATGCAACTGAAATTCATGTAAATGAAATGACCATGCTATCAACCAAAAAAGATGCGGCAAACTCTAATGTACCCAAAGGAAATGAACCAAAGATTGCTACAAAAACAAGCGCTACTGCTCCAGAAGAAAATGACGATTTACCCTTTTAGTTTAATTAAATTTTAAAAATTTGGACCCAGACCCCGAATCAGTACTTTTATTTTTTTCTACACTACACATATTAAATTACGCCAACGGACTTGTGTTAATTTTTTTGTTGATTTTTTCAGCATTAATCTCCGGGTCAGAAACAGCTTTTTTCTCACTATCTCAAACAGCCCTAGACAACCTAAGTAATAAATCTAAAGAAGAAAATAAAGTTGTGCAACTTTTAAGCAAGCCAAAAAAGTTATTAGCAACCATATTAATTACAAATAATTTTATTAATATTTTAATTGTCTTACTATTTGCCTCTTTAGGGGAAGAATTATTTTTTAATTTTAAGCTTACAGTTTTTGGCATACAGGTTCGGTTTTTAATAGAAGTTGTATTGGTTACTTTTTTAATATTACTTTTTGGTGAAGTTTTACCCAAAGTGTACGCTTCTAGAAATTCGTTAAAATTTGCCGGTTTTATGGCAAAACCAATATCAATATTAAACACACTTCTAACGCCTCTAAGCCAGCCTTTAATTAACTTAACAAATGGTTTAGAAAATAGGCTCGGAAGTAAGAAGAACAATTTCTCTGTAGAAAAACTATCGGAAGCCCTAGAGCTTACCTCTAATGATGCAACTACAAAAGACGAGCAGAAAATTTTAGAAGGAATTGTAAATTTTGGGAATACAGAAACGGTTCAAATTATGAAACCGAGAATAGACATTTTTGCACTTTCAGACACAGCATCTTACGAAGAGGTTTTAGAGAAAATACTTAAAAAAGGATATTCTAGAAATCCAGTTTATAAAGAAAATATAGATACTATTATTGGTGTTTTGTATGCAAAAGATTTACTAGCACACTTAGACAAAACTACTTTTAAATGGCAAAACTTGCTTCGAGAACCATTTTTTGTTCCAGAAAACAAGAAGTTAGACGATTTATTAAATGAGTTTAGAGAAAAGAAAAACCACCTAGCAATTGTTGTAGACGAATATGGTGGTACCAGTGGTATTGTTACATTAGAGGATGTTATAGAAGAAATTGTTGGTGATATTAATGATGAGTTTGATGATGATGATTTTTCCTATTCAAAAATTGATGACAACAATTATATTTTTGAGGGGAAAACAACAATCAAAGATTTTTGTAGAGTTTTAGACAATGAAGATGAAGATATTTTTGAAGAAGAAAAAGGAGAAAGTGAAACCCTTGCAGGCTTTCTCTTAGAAATTTCAGGAAAGTTTCCAAAAAGAGGAGAGAAAATAAACTTTAATAAGTACACGTTTACCATAGAGTCTTTAGACAGAAAGCGAATTAAACAAGTAAAAATAACCCGAAATGTATAAGATTTATTTTGTTCTTTTTATCTTACTTTTTGCATCTTGTTCAGATGAAGCTCAGCCAAAACCCAAAGCGTATTTGAGCTTAAAATATCCAAAAAAAATATATAAAAAATTAGCCTTAAAAAGGCCTTATTCTTTTCAGGTTCTAGAGAATACTACTTTAAAAGACGAGGCTAATAATTGGTTGAAGATTCAATACCCAAATTTAAAAGCTTCTTTAGATATTACATACAGACCTGTAACTAACAACTTAATAGAACTACTAACAGAAGCAGAAAAATTGGTTTTTAAACACACCGTAAAAGCAGAACAAATTATACCAAAAGATTTTATTAATAAAGAATACAATGTTTTTGGAAGTGTTTATGATATTACTGGTAATGCAGCTTCACAGATTCAGTTTCATGCAACAGACAGTATTAAACACTTTATAAAAGGTTCTTTATATTTCTACGTAAAACCAAATTACGATTCTCTTTTGCCTGCCATAGCGTATATTAAAAAAGACATTGTTAAGATTCTAGAGACTCTAGAATGGAAAGAGTAAGTAGAAAAAAAATGAATTATCATAATAAAAAATTTAAACCAATTAAAGTCTCTGAAAATAGCGAGATTTCTGCATCAACAATTTTTCATTATAAGCAAGAGAATAATATTATAAGTTGTGAATATTCAGGAGATAAAATTGTAAAAGGTCAATTAATCGGAATTGTTGATAAAAACGGGTGTATTAACATAAGGTATCATCAAATTAATTCTAACGGAGAGCTAATGACTGGAATTTGTTTTTCCACTCCAAAGAAGCTTTCAAATGGAAAAATAAGGCTATATGAAAAATGGGAATGGACTTCAGGGAACTATTCTAAGGGAAATTCTATTATTGAAGAGTTGTCATAGAAGAAGCTTTTCTATTCTGCAGCCATAAATAAAATTGTAATCCAAACAAGATAGAACCGGCTAACAAATGTATCGATTGGGTTCCCATTGGAAATTCTACATAGTACATTAAAATACCGGTAATGGTTTCTAGAAAGATTAAAAACAGAACCCAGTTAACCAGGCCATATCCTAATTTTTTGAGTTGATTCAAATAAAACAAGCCAAAATTTACCAAAACAATAGCGATGGTAAAAGACCGATGAAAGTAAAATTTAAAACTGGGGTTTAATAAACTGTAATTCTTGTTTTCGAAACCAAATAACTTTACTTGCTCATCTATAAATTGCCTTACTTGTGTTCCCATTGCAATTTGAATTAGAGAAAAAATAACAGAGATAATCAATAATTTATGAAACAAAGAATTCGATTTCTTTGAAATTTTTTTCTTTGAGATGATGAACAATAATTTCAATAAAAAAGCAATAATGACCAAACCAGCCAGCATGTGTATGGTTATTCGTGTTGGTTTTAAATTGTTGTCTACAACTGTTTTTCCTAACCATGCCTCAAATAGAAATAAGAACAGTACCCCAAAAGAGAGGAGTGTTATTGTTTTATTCTCTCTCCAAAAGGGAATAGAAAAAATAACCATTAATAACAATGGGAGCCCTGCTAAAACAGTTACTAATCTATTAATGTACTCGGTCCAAGTATGAAACTTATTAAATTTTGCGTAATCGTGTTTTGTGTAATTCGCCCAATTGTTTTTGTTGAATTCTTTGGTAGAAGTAATGTTTCCTTCAGAAACAAACAAAGTTTCATCTTTAATAATGATTATTCCTTCTTTATAATCTGTATTGGGTTGCCAAATAATTTGTTCTTCAGATGTAGGAGGTATCATATAACCAAAACATTTTGGCCAATCTGGGCAGCCCATTCCAGAACCAGTCATTCTAACAATTGAACCCGCCAAGAAAATTAAATACACAGCGATTAATGTAATTTTAACAAATAAAGGAAATCTTGCTTTCAATGGGTCTCCGTATTTATTTTGTAACAAAACCCTTAAAAGGATATTGCTAAAAAGGTTTCTACAAAGATACAAAAAAGACCTAAAAAAAGACCTCTAAAATATAGAAGCCTTTTCTTTAGAACTGGTATAAATTGTGCTTAATTTATTTTTACAGCATTTTGTTGTGCCCTTTTATTTGCGCACTTTTTAAACGGTTTAAGGTCTATTTTTTACTTGCAAGTAAAAACAGTGTACTTCTATTTAGTAATTTCTGAAGCCTTGTATAAATCTCCTCCAGCAATTCCGTTTACAAAAGAAATTAACTCTTTTTTAGAGGTTTTGTTTGCATCAAATTCAACGCTAGCAATGCTGTCATTAAAAACAACTTTCGCATTTAAAACACCTTCTTTTTTTGCTAGTTTAGATTGAATGGTTTTTGCACAACCAATCTCGCAGGTCATTCCAGAAATAGCAAGAGACATTTTTTGTGAATTTGCTGCAATTAGTTCTGTTTTTACACCTTCTTTTTTAGCTTCGTTTTTACAGCCATTTAAAATGAAACAAGCGATAACAATAGAAAATAGTAGTTTTTGAACTTTCATCATATTTAGTTATAAAATTATTATACAAATTTATTAATAAAACCATTCATAATTAAAGAATTGTGCGATTTTTGTAGAAAATTTAATCGAGTAGGATGAATAATCAACAACAAAAATGGCTATCCTTAGTTTTTTTATCAATAGTTTGGGGAAGTTCTTTTATCTTAATGAAGAAAGCACTTATAGGGGTTACACCCATACAGTTAGGTGCTTTAAGGATGATTATTACTGCAGTTTTTTTATTGCTTGTAGGGTTTAAAAGTATACAAAGAATTCAGAAAAAACATTGGATCTATATCGCCTATACAGCTCTTTTAGGAACCTTTATACCAGGTTTTTTATTCGCCTACGCCATTTATGGTATAGACAGTTCTATTGTTTCTATTTTAAATTCGTTTACCCCTTTTAATACCTTAATTTTTGGTGCATTGGTTTTTGGCTTTAGCTTTAAAAGAAAGCAATTAGTTGGAATTTTAGTGGGTCTGATTGGAACTTTGATTTTAATTTTAAAAGGAGCAAATTTAAATCCAGATCAAAATTATTGGTATGCTTTATTAATTATTATCGCCTCTGTTGGTTATGCGTTTAATGTAAATATTGTAAAGAAGTATCTGCAAGACCTAGATGCTCTTGCAATTACAACAGGGAATTTCTTGTTATTATTGGTGCCTGCCACCATTGTTTTAAGTTGTACGGACTTTTTTAGCACCTTTAAAACAGATGATGTTGGTTTAGAATCTTTAGGATACATTTCAATACTTTCTATTGTTGGTACTGGAATTGCAAAAACAATGTTTAACAGATTGGTACACATATCTACCCCAATTTTTTCTTCATCTGTTACCTATTTAATTCCAATAGTTGCCATTGTTTGGGGTGTGCTAGATGGAGAAAAATTGAGTGAAATTCAGGTTTTAGCTGGAATTATTATTCTTTTTGGAGTGTATTTGGTAAACAAAACAAAGTAGTAGTAAACATAAAAAAAAGAGTCAAGATATTACTCTTGACTCTCTTTACACGTGTGCTAATTTTGTTCAGATTATTTAAAATCTTCGTCAGAAACTCCTTCGTTAATTTTAATTTCCTTTACTTTAAAATCTAAGGTCATTGGACCCGATTTTAAACCAACCCAATGAGGTATCATAATTCCCTTTACCGCTTTATAATCTGCAAAAGTGGTAGGTACTTTTACTTCTTTACCGTCTGGAGTTTTTACCGTTTGTACTTCTTTCACTTTTAATCCTGAAGTCATGTCATAAAAAATCTCTTTATCACCAGACTTTAGAACAACAGTGTTTTTGCCCTCTATAGGCTCTATTCTAAGAAGTTTTCCAGAAGCATAATTTATATCACTAAAAAGCGCGTTTTCACTTTTTGCTTTCGCAAGTTCTTCCCCTGTCATATCTTTCTTTTGACCTCTAGCTTCTTGATAGCCTTTTTCTCCATCAAAAATTATTTTTTGCATTACGTTCCCCATCACAGCAATGGTCATTAAAGATTTGTTTGGAGCTGCAGCTTTATTGGTCATAAGCAATGGAGTTCCTTGAATTGTTGCGTTAGAAACCGTCATGATTGTTTTTACAGCCATTACTTTATCTTTCCCTCCTATGGCTTCCATGTATTTGTCAACTACAGTTGCAGCCGTCATACCATCTGGGATAGGCATTGTCATTGCTGGTTTTTCTGTAGGGTTTCCATATTTGTCAAAATACTTAATGACATAGTCTCCTTTTTCAAGATTTTTAAGAACATCTATACCTTTTCCTGTAATAACAATTTTAGCTTTGTCGCCTGTAAAATATTTAATAGCAGCATTTTGAACATCGTCTAAGGTAACTGCCTTTATATTTTTTATGTAATTTTCATAAAAGTCTTTTGGCAAATTGTAGCGAGCAATATTCAATGCGAAATTGGCAACCGTTCTTGGTTTTTGTACATCCATTACAAAACCACCTATATACTCTTCTTTAGAGTTTGCTAATTCCTCTGCAGTTACTTTTTGATACCTAATTTTATTTATTTCTTTTTGTATTTCTACAACAGAGCTATCGGTAACTACATTTCTAACACTTGCAGAAGCTCTAAAAGTACCCGCATATCTACTTTGGCTTAATCTAGAGTAAGAACCATATGTATACCCTTTGTCTTCACGTAAATTCATAAACAAACGTGCTGTTCCACCGCCACCAAGAATATTATTTGCTATTAATGCCGCATAATAATCTTTATCGCCTAAGGTTAAATCGATATTGTTGATTACTGCAATTTCAGATTGTACAGCATTGTCCATATTCACAAAGTTAATTTCTGTTGCTGCTACACTTTTTGTTTCTGGCATTGTATACCCTGGAATCTCTCCTTTTTTCCAATCAGAAAATAAAGACTTTACAAGCTTTTTAATTTTTTTAGGATTAATATCTCCTTCAATTACTAAATAGGCATTGTTGGGTTTGTAATACGTAGCATAATTATTTTTTACATCTTGTAAAGTAATTTTTTCAACACTTTTCTTTGATGTAAATTCTCCAAAAGGATGATTCTTACCATAGGTTAAAACGTTTTCTACACGTCTAGCTGCTGAAGTAACATTCTTTTCATCAGATTTTAAACCATCTAAAGTAATTTGTACTTCTTTGTCAAATTCTTCTTGCGTAAATGTAGAATTCATAACACCATCTGCCATTAATCCTAAAATTTCTGGGAAGTATTTTTTTAGAGAAGAAGCAAAAGCACCTGTGCTAAAAAAAGAAACATTGGCACCTAAAAAATCTACTTTTTCGTTAAAATCATCTTTGCTAATATTGCTCGTTCCTCGTCCAAGTAGGCTTCCCATCATTCCAGAAACTCCAGAAATTTCGCCTTCAAAATAAGGCTTATTATCAATCGTTAAATTGGCAGATGCTCTTGGTAATTTATTATTGACAACCATAATTACTTTCAACCCATTTTTTAGTGTAAAAGTTTTTGGTGTACCTAACTTCACAACAGGATCTGGTCCTGGTTTAGGCATTTTACTTCTGTCTATTTGTGCATTCGTAGCAATAGATACAAGAAAAATTACTAGTAATGATAAAATTTTTGTTTTCATAATTTGTGTATTGTTTTAAGAAATCAATCAAAGATTGAATGTATATTATTTTTCTTTAGGTAAATATTCTAAAATTAATCGCTGATTAGGATTCAAATATTTCTTTGCAACAGTTTTAATATCTTCTCTTGTAATCGATCTGAAAATTTCAATTTCTGAATTGATTAAATTGGTGTCTCCATACAAAACATTGTAACGGGCTAAAGAATTTGCAATACCTTCTACACTAGAATTTGAGTTTACAAAATTGTTTTCAAACTGATTTTGTAATTTTTGAAAATTTCTTTCTGAAATTAATTCTGTTTGCATTTTTACAATTTCTTCATCAATTTCTTTAATAATATCTTCTAATTTAGTGTCCCCTTGTGGTAAACCAAACAAAATATAAGTTCCATAATCTTCTTGGCTTAAATTGATTGCCCCTGCTTGTAAGGCCATTTTTTTATTATCCACTAATTTCTTGTACAATACAGAGCTTCTTCCTGTGCTTAAGTACGTAGAGATCATGTCTAAAATTCTAGAATCCTTCGTTTTCATAGAAGGTGTTCTATACGCCGCCATAATTGCAGGAATTTGAATGTTTGGATCATATCCTTTGGCTGTCATTGCTTGAGTAATTGGCTCTTCTTGAGGGAAATTTTTAACAACGTCTGCTCCTCTTGGAATAGGGCCAAAATAATCTTCAATCATTTTTTTTGCTGTCGCAAAATCAATATCACCGGCAACAACTAAGGTTGCATTATTTGGTACATAGAATTTTTTGTTAAATGCCAAAAACTCTTCTAAAGTAGCTGCATCTAAATCTGCCATTTTACCAATGGTGGTTCCTTTATAAGGATGTTTTTTAAACATGTTTAATTTTACATATTCTAAAAAACGAGAATACGGCTGATTGTCTACACGCAATCTTTTTTCCTCTTTTACCACTTCATTTTGTGTATCAACACCCCCTTGTTTAATAACAGGGTGCAATAAGCGTTCAGACTCCATCCAAAGGCCTAATTCTAGTTTGTTTGATGGGAAAATTTCATAATAATATGTCCTATCATCGGTCGTGTTGGCATTATTTCTTCCACCGTTAGAGGATACAATTTTAAACCATTCTCCTTTTCCAATATTTTCTGTTCCTTCAAACAATAAATGCTCAAAGAAATGAGCCATTCCTGTTCTTCCTGGCTGTTCATCTTTTGCACCAACATGATACATTACAGAGGTTACTACAACAGGTGCAGAGGTGTCCTTGTGTAAAATTACGTGCATTCCGTTACTTAAATCGTACTCTTCAAATTCTACTTTTTGTGCATTTGTAGCAAAAACAAATAGCATAGCAGAGGCAAGAGATAAAATACTTTTCTTCATTGATTCTTATTTAGTTAATAATTGATAATACGTTTGACGCTGCTTTCTTTAAGATGTTACAAAAAAACAGTCTAATTATTACAGTGCATCAAAAATAAAAAGAATCCATCATAATAAAAGGTTAATTTTTTTTTATCCAACTGATTTAGATTCAATTATTTGCTTAAACAACCTTGTATGATTGCAAAAAAGATGTATATTTGCACCCGCATTTTCAGTAAGAAGATGATATAATAAAGCAAAACAAATAGTATGTACGCAATCGTAGAGATAGCAGGGCAGCAGTTTAAAGTTGCAAAAGACCAAAAAGTTTACGTCCACCGTTTACAAGGAGAAGAAGGATCAAAAGTTACTTTTGACAACGTTCTTTTACTAGACAACAAAGGAAATGTAACTATTGGCGCCCCAGCTATAAAAGGAGCTTCAGTAACAGCTCAAATCTTAAGTCACCTAAAAGGTGATAAAGTAATCGTTTTTAAGAAAAAACGTAGAAAAGGTTACAAAAAGAAAAATGGACACAGACAGTATTTAAGTGAGATTCAAATTGAATCTATCGCTGCTACTGGTGCTAAAAAAACAGCTACAAAAGAAGCTGCTCCTAAAAAGGAAGCTGCTCCTAAAGCTGAAGTAACAAAAGAAGCTACAACAGATTATAATAGTATGACTGTTGCAGAATTAAAAGCAGCTGCTAAAGAGCAAGGTGTTAAAGGTTACACTTCTTTAAAGAAAGCTGAATTAATAGAAGCTTTAACTAAATAAAAAATTCAATTTTAAAACCATAATATCATGGCACATAAAAAAGGAGTAGGTAGTTCGAAGAATGGTAGAGAATCAGAATCGAAACGTCTAGGTGTAAAAATATTTGGAGGACAAGCTGCAATTGCAGGAAATATTATTGTTCGTCAAAGAGGAACCACTCACAATCCAGGAGAAAACGTTTACATGGGTAAAGATCATACTTTACATGCAAAAGTTGATGGTGTTGTAGAATTTCGTAAGAAAAGAAATAATAGATCTTATGTATCTGTTACACCTTTTGAAGCTTAAGAAATAAAATAGTATCTTAATTAAAACGCTCAAACATTGTTTGAGCGTTTTTTTATGCTTCTTATTTGGGTTGAATTTGTACTTTTACCTAGAATGAATTTTTTGTACAACATATTAGTTTTTCTAACGTCCATTATTTTACAGTGCGTAGCGATATTTAACAAAAAAATAAAGTTATTTATTGATGGAAGAAAAGAGACCTTTACTAAAATTTCTACTCTTAGCAAAGACGATAAAGTTGTTTGGATTCATGCTGCATCTCTAGGTGAATTTGAGCAAGCAAGACCTATTATAGAGAACATCAAAGCTCAATATGCTACCTATAAAATTGTTGTTACCTTTTTCTCTCCTTCAGGATATGAAGTTAGAAAGGATTATCATTTAGCAGATATTATTTGCTACTTACCTTTAGATAGCAAATCTAATACTAGAAAATTTATCTCGATTGTAAATCCTGAATTGGTCATTTTTGTGAAGTATGAATTTTGGCCAAATTTGTTAAATGAACTAAAACGTAAAGAAATTAAAACGATTTTAATTTCCGGAATTTTAAGAGAAAAACAAGCGTTTTTTAAGTGGTATGGTCATTTTATGAGAAATGCTTTAAAAGCATTTGATCATTTTTTTGTTCAGAATACAGTTTCTGAAAAATTATTAAAAAGTATTCATTATAATAACGTTACCGTTGCAGGTGATACACGTTTTGACCGAGTGTATGAAATTTTGCAACAAGACAATTCACTCGATTTTATAAATGAATTTAAAAACAATCAATATACCGTTGTTGCAGGGAGCACCTGGAAAGAAGATGAAGAATTATTAGTTCATTATATCAATAATGAAGCTCCAGCATCAGAGAAATTTATTATTGCGCCTCATAACATCAATCAAAAAGGAATTGATGATCTAAGAAAATCAATCTTAAAAAAGACGGTTTTATATTCAAATAGAAAGCAAGTTACTCTAAAAGATTGTCAAGTATTTATTGTCGATACTATTGGGGTTTTAACAAAGATATACTCCGTTGCAGATGTTGCTTATGTTGGTGGAGGTTTAAAAACAGGACTGCATAATATTCTAGAACCCGCTACTTTTGGAATTCCTGTGGTTATTGGTCATCAGTTTGAGAAATTTAAAGAAGCTGTTGATTTGGTGGAGTTAAAAGGGTGTATTCCTATTCAGAATCAAGACCAATTTTCCAGTATCTTTACCAGACTCAAATCAGATGAAAATTATAGAAAATTAACAGGAGAAATTAATGCAACATATATCCAAGAGCATCTTGGAGCCACAAAAAAAATTATGAACTATTTAAAATTAAAATTATAATGGATTTTATTTTTGAGCCTTGGCCTTGGTATGTGGGAGGTCCTCTTATTGCGTTAACCCTCTTTTTATATTTTTACTTCGGTAAAAATTTTGGAGCTTCAACCAATTTTGAAACATTATGTACAATGGCAGGTGCGGGAAAAGTTTCAGATTATTTTAAAAAAGACTGGAAAGAACGTGATTTTGCATTGATGTTTGTCCTTGGATTAATTATTGGTGGATTTATTTCATCAACATATTTAATTCCGAATCAAGCGATAGATTTGAGCCCAACAACTCTTCAAGAACTTACAGATTTAGGGTTTTCAAATGTTGGAAATCAGTATTTTCCTGATGAAATTTTTGGGGATGATGCTCTCTTTTCTTTCAAAGGTTTTTTAATTCTTTTAATTTCTGGAATTCTTATTGGTTTTGGTACACGTTATGCTGGCGGTTGTACTTCTGGACATGCAATTACAGGTTTAAGTAGTTTGCAAATACCGTCTTTATTGGCAGTAATTGGATTTTTTATTGGTGGAATAATTGCAACATGGTTTCTAATCCCTTTAATTTTTTAGACGATGAAAAATAGTAGATTTTTAATATTAGGAATTTTTTTCGCAATCATATTAAGTAAAACTCAAGCCATTTCTTGGTACCGTTTTTATGAAATGTTCAAATTTCAATCTTTTCATATGTTTGGGGTTATTGGTGGAGCTGTTGTTGTTTCAATGATTTTTATGCAACTTTTTAAAAGCGGAAAAATAAAAGATAGTAATGGAAATAAAATTGAACCAAAACCAAAGAAAAAAGGATATATACGAACTCTTTTAGGAGGAACTTTTTTTGGATTAGGTTGGGGCATATCTGGAGCCTGTGCAGCACCAATTTTTGTGCTACTTGGCTTTAAATTTGTTCCTGCTCTAATTTTATTATTAGGTGCACTTTTAGGTACTTTTATATACGGACTCTTGAGCAAGAAATTACCGAATTAATATGAATAAATTAACAGACAGTTTTGGACGTCAAATTAATTATGTTCGATTGGCAGTTACAGATCGTTGTAACTTGCGTTGCCAATATTGTATGCCTGCACATGGAATTGATATTGTTCCAAGAAAAGAGTTGTTAACCTACAAAGAGATGTATCGTATTATTCGAGTGCTCACAGAGTTAGGTGTTAATAAAATTAGATTAACCGGTGGCGAACCCTTTGTTCGTAAAGATTTTGTTGGATTTTTAGAAATGCTCTCTTTTAACGATTTGTTAGAAGATATTAATATTACTACAAACGGCGCACTTAATTTCCAATCATATAGACAGGTTAGAAAAGTTACAGAAAGTAAAAAATATTAATTTAAGTATTGATAGTTTACAAGCCAATAAATTCAACGAAATTACTCGTAGAAATGTTTTTAATGAAGTTTTTAAAACCATGGAGGCCTTAGAAAAAAGCACTATGAATTTAAAACTGAATGTTGTTGTGCAGTCTGGAATTAATACCAACGAAATTATAGATTTTGTTGCTCTAACAAAAGGTAAAAATATAGCGGTTCGGTTTATTGAAGAGATGCCTTTTAACGGAAAAGGGCAGCGAGAAATGAAAGAAAATTGGAGTTATACCAAAATTCTTAATGAAATAAAATCAGGCTTTTCAGTTGAGAAGATTCTGTCAGAAAAATCATCTACATCTCATAATTTTTCAATTAAAGGTCATCTAGGAACCGTAGGAATTATTCCTGCATTTACAAGAACCATTTGTGGCGATTGCAATCGAATTAGAATTACATCCACCGGTACTTTCAAAAATTGTTTGTTTGATGATGGTGTTTTTAATCTCCGAGATTTAATTAGAAACGGTGCTTCTAATGATGATTTAAAAGCGCTTTTTTTATCCTTAGTAAAAAAGAAACCAGAAAATGGTTTTATAGCAGAGGCAAACCGAACGAAATGGAAATGTTTCTGAGAGTATGAGTACCATTGGAGGATAAAAATAACCATTGTAAGATTTAAGAAAGAAGAATTAAGCCCTATTAAAAGATGATTTCAGTAAAAGAAGCAAGACAGATTATTTTAGATACTTCACAAGGTTTTGGAGTTGAAGAAGTTCCGTTTATAAAATCTTTAGGCAGAATTTTAAAAGAAGAGATTGTTGCTGATAGAGATTTCCCGCCTTTTAATAGAGTTTCTATGGATGGAATTGCCATAGACCATACCGCAGTTCAAAATACGGACAAAGAAGTTTTAAAATAGAAGGAATTCAAGCTGCCGGTAGTGAACAACTGTCTATGCAAAATTCTAGTAGCTGCCTTGAGGTAATGACTGGAGCAGTGTTGCCATTGAACTGCGACACCGTTATTCGTTATGAAGATGTAACTATAGAAAATGGCATAGCATCTATAACTGTTGAAAGCATTAATAAAGCCCAAAATATTCATGTAAAAGGAAAAGATGGGAACGCTGGAGATGTTCTTATCAAAGAAAATGTAAAAATTTCTGCCGCAGAAATAGGTGTTTTAGCTACTGTTGGTAAATCAACTGTAAAAGTTGCTAAACAGCCTAAAGTGATGATTATTTCTACAGGTGATGAGTTGGTTCGTGTTCAAGATACTCCTTTAGAACATCAAATTAGAAGGAGTAATGTTTTTACATTAGTTTCCTTATTAGAGAAGTTAAATATTTCTTCAGAAACAGACCATATTACTGATGATAAACCCATATTAAAATCTAAAATAGAACGGTATATACAACAGTACGATGTATTGCTTTTTAGTGGAGCCGTAAGCAAAGGGAAATATGATTTTCTTCCGGAGGTTTTTGAAGAATTAGGAGTAGAAAAATTATTTCATAAAGTTGCTCAAAGACCAGGAAAACCATTTTGGTTTGGACGCACAAATACCTGTAATGTATTTGCATTCCCAGGAAATCCGATTTCAACTTTTGTAAATTGTTTAGCGTATTTTTATCCCTGGTATTACAAATCTACAGACCTAAAAATTAAAGAAGAAACAGCTATTTTAGGAAAAGAGTTCTCTTTTAAACCGAATTTGGTATATTTTTTACAAGTGAAGTTAGAAAATAAATTTGGACATTTAGTGGCTTTCCCAATAACAGGAAATGGTTCTGGAGATTTGGCGAGCTTGGTAAACGCAGATGCTTTTATTCAATTGCCAAATGATAAAACTGAGTTTACAAAAGGAGACGTTTTTCCTGTAATTAGGTATAGATAATTTTATCGCAAACACACTGTCAGTTCGAGTGATTTTTTGACGAAGGAAGAAAAATAGTATCGAGAACTATTTTTAAGCGGTTTAATTTTATGGCAGCAACAAGAGACTTCTCGATACAAAATTCTTGGAAAAGAGAATTTCACTCGAAGTGACCTTCCGTTAGCCGTTAAAAGCAGCAGTTAGAACACACTGTCAGTTCGAGTGATTTTTTGACGAAGGAAGAAAAATAGTATCGAGAACTCTTTTTAAGAACGGATAATTTTATGGCAGCAATAAGAGACTTCTCGATACAAAATTCTTGAAAAAAGAATTTCACTCGAAGTGACCTTCCGTTAGCCGTTAAACGCAACAGTTAGAACGCACTGTCAGTTCGAGTGATTTTTTGACGAAGGAAGAAAAATAGTATCGAGAACTATTTTTAAGCGGTTTAATTTTATGGCAGCAACAAGAGACTTCTCGATACAAAATTCTTGAAAAAAGAATTTCACTCGAAGTGACATTACTGAGAGTAGTTAAAAGCAACAGTAAGAACCCACTGTCAGTTCGAGTGATTTTTTGACGAAGGAAGAAAATGGTATCGAGAACTAGTTTTTAACGACGGTATAATTTTATGGCAGCAACAAGAGACTTCTCGATACAAAATTCTTGAAAAAAAGAATTTCACTCGAAGTGACCTTCCGTTAGCCGTTAAACGCAACAGTTATAACACACTGTCAGTTCGAGTGATTTTTTGACGAAGGAAGAAAAATAGTATCGAGAACTATTTTTAAGCGGTTTAATTTTATTGCAGCAACAAGAGACTTCTCGATACAAAATTCTTGAAAAAAGAATTTCACTCGAAGTGACCTTCCGAGAGTAGTTAAAAGCAACAGTTAGAACCCACTGTCAGTTCGAGTGATTTTTTGACGAAGGAAGAAAAATAGTATCGAGAACTGTTTTTAAGACGTTTAATTTTATGGCAGCAACAAGAGACTTCTCGATACAAAATTCTTGAAAAAAGAATTTCACTCGAAGTGACATTACGAGAGTAGTTAAAGGCAACAGTTAGAACACACTGTCAGTTCGAGAAAAATTGGTATCGAGAATATTTAAAAACTTTAAAGATGAAAACCTATTATGTGTATATTTTAAAATGTTCAGATAACACCTACTACACAGGGTTTACTTCAAATCTTGAAAATCGATTTTTCGAACATCAACAAGGAAAACACCTAAAAAGCTACACATATAAAAGAAGACCTTTGGAATTGGTTTTTAGTACTGAATTTAGTGAAGCAGGACTTGCAATAGAAACAGAAAAACAAATAAAAAAATGGTCTAAAGCTAAAAAGGAAGCATTAATTAACGATGAATATGAAAAACTCCCTAATTTAGCAAAGAAGAAATTTAAATAACTTCTCGATACAAAATTCTTGAAAAAAGAATTTCACTCGAAGTGACATTACGAGAGTAGTTAAAGGCAACAGTTATAACACACTGTCAGTTCGAGTGATTTTTTGACGAAGGAAGAAAAATAGTATCGAGAACTATTTTTAAGAACGATAATTTTATTTCAGAAACAAGAAACTTCTTGATACAAAATTCTTGAAAAAAAGAATTTCACTCGAAGTGACATTACGAGAACAAAACAATAAAATGAGCGAATTCAGTCATTTAAACGAAAACAATAATCCTAAAATGGTAAATGTTTCTGATAAGAAAATTACCAAGAGAACCGCTACTGCGAAAGCAAGCATGTTTTTAGGAAAAGAGGTGATTTCTCATTTTACAAATGACGAGTTAATTACCAAAAAAGGCCCTGTTTTTCAAACGGCAATTATCGCTGGAATTCAAGCAGTAAAAAAGACGTCAGAATTAATTCCTATGTGTCATCCATTATTAATTAACGGTGTTGATATTGATATTACTATCCTAGATTCTGAACATGTAGAAGTGCTTTGTAAGGTTGTAATAGAAGGAAAGACAGGTGTAGAAATGGAAGCTTTAACAGGGGTAAATATTGCTTGTTTAACAATCTATGATATGTGTAAAAGTATCAGTCAGAAAATGCTTATTAAAGAAGTAAGATTGATGGAAAAAACAGGAGGGAAATCTGATATCAAACAATGAGATAATTGGATTTATTACGAAGAAGAATAATTAAAATACTGAAACAAGTTCAGCATGAAACACACCAAACATACCAATTTAGAACGACGAAATAATGAGCTTTTTGCACCCAATGAAATTTCGATTTTGGGATCAAATTGTACTATTATTTCAGATTTAGTCTCAAAAGTTTCAACTAAATTATCGGGGTATAAATTAGCCTATTTTGACGCTTCTCATGCAAAGGAAGTTGAGGAAAACAATGTGTCTGAATACGTATTTCATCATCAAGGAAATTTACAAATAACAACTTCTGGAAATGTAAATAAATTTCAACAACGGTTAGAATTTGCACAATTTGATTATGTATTTATTAATGGAAATCATTATCAAGGCTCAAAACAAATTCTAATTTTAGATGAAGCTAAAGAAGCCTCTGTTTTAAAAAGACTCGATCAACTAGAGCACATTCAGTTTGTTGTGAAACTGAAAAGTAAAACGGAATATTTTTCTTTTTTAGAGC